>NZ_JBIBBZ010000018.1:0-123617 GCF_042900925.1 Streptomyces sp. NPDC012825
CGGGCGCGTGCGGCGATGCGCAGCTGGTAGCGGGAGTAGCGGCGGTGGCCGCCCTCGGAGCGCAGCGGGGTGATCAGGCGGTGTTCGCCCAGGGCGCGCAGGAAGGCGGGGGTGGTGCCGAGCATCTCGGCGGCCCGGCCCATGGTGTAGGCGGGATAGTCGTCGTCGTCGAGACGCCCGCGCGTGTCGTCTGCTGTCACCTGCACCTCTCTCCGGAACGCGTTGAGGGGCCCTGGTGCCGTACGGCACCAGGGCCCCGAAGGAACTACTACACCACCTGCCGGCCCTGACACTGCGCCGGCCTCCTGTGTCCACGGACCCGACCCGGCTGCTGTCGGGATCGTGGGGATCGCGGTTGCTCGACCGGAGACCACCTCACTCACGATGTCCTGCGGTACCCGGACCCAGTGCTTGCGTCCGGGCGATCCCGATGGCGCTTCGCCCCTCCGTTCTCTCCTCGGTGACCAACTGCTTACTGCTGGGGTACCGCTCACTGACTTCACTGCCGGGTACTGCTTTCACGAGGCCGCATCTGCCATGACCGCGGTCTCGCGTCGGTGGCCCCTGATCACCGCGGGCCACCCGGTCCGGCCGCCAGCTCCGTCGCCGTCCTGCACAACCCCGGCTCCGGAACTCCACCGCCGTACCGTCCTGCTACTGCGTGTACCGCTGATACCGCTTGCCGGCAGTTCATCTCTGCCAGGCCTTGCTGTCCTTCTCGCCTACAAGAGAAAACATAGCTGCGCTGAAGACGAATGTCTACTACGGCGAACACAGATTTTTGTTTGCCGGACAGACAGATAACCGGTGTCGAGCGACACTTCCACGGGACCGAAGAGCAGGTATGCCTGATTGATGACCATATGTACGGGGCAGACGTGATGGACGCGGAGCAACGGTCATGGGCGAAACCAGAGACAGGGGGTCCTGATGGACATGATGAGCGTCGACGTCGTGAGCGGCCGTCTTCCCGGATCCATCGCCGCCGCCCGCGACAGCACCCGACACTTCCTCGAGGGGCTCGTCCCCTCACTCACGCCCGAAGCCGCTGAAACCGTGGTCCTGGTGGTCTCGGAACTCGTCACCAACGCTCTCCGTCACGGCGGCGGCACCTGCGCCCTGGTCCTGGCCACCGGCCCGAACGGCATCGAAGTGGCCGTACACGATTCCAGCCCCCACGTCCCACGCGTGCGCACCCCCGACCTGAACGGCGGTGCCGGCGGGTTCGGCTGGCCGATGATCACCCGACTCTCCACAAGTACCGCGGTCACTCGCCGGGCAGACGGAGGAAAGACCGTCACGGCCCTGCTGCCCTGCTGACACCCGAACCTCCCTCGCTGTTCGGCGGCACTGTGCCGGTGCGTGGCACTCGGGTAAGAAACGGACACGGCCCGGCAGGGGTCCCCGGCATCTCGGAACGACTCATTTCCGCGGACACGAAGCACGGTCGGTTTCGCCGGGAGTGCCGGGGTCGCGGGTCGTCGATCCGGCGCTTGTGCGCTCTGCCCGGACGGCGTCCGGGCCGTCTCCGACCTCAGGGGTTTCACGCGGGTGCCTGCACCGGGTGGAACGCTGCCTCACCGAAGGCACGAACACGGGCCGTCGCACCGTCGGTGGGCCGTACCAGGTCCCAGTCCACCGGCGCGGCGTCCTCGAAGGGGACGTGAACGACATCGGGGCGGGTGAAACAGCACCTTGTGCGGGTGCCGACGGCGAAGCCCCCTCCCCCGCGCCCACCGGCGTCAGCGTCTCGTCGAGCGTCATGGCCGACGGACCGAGCGCGATCGGCCTCCCGGCGGGGGCCGGCACGGCGCCCGGTCCTGTCGCAGGCATTCCGGCAGCGTCTCGGGATCTGCGGCACGATCACGCGAGCCGGATCCTCGACGGAAACGGTCGCACGGCGGGCGAACGGGTGCCCTGTCGGCGCGGCGAGCACGCGTACCTCCTTCACCAGGGCCAACCCCATGACGATGCCCTCCTCATGCATCGGACAGCAGGTCGGCACGATGTCCACCTCACCGCCGGCAGCCATGGCAGGACCTGCGGCAGGTACGCCTCTTCGACCGGGGCCCCGCAGTCGGGGTGCCGGGTGCGGAACGCCTGCGTGGCCCCGGCCGACAGCCGGTCCGGTGAAGGCGACCCGCAACGGCCCGGTCGGTGGACGACCTGTTCGTCGTCTACCCCGGCAAGCCGGTGGCGGAGGGCGTCGCCCCGATCTCGTCGACGAAGGCCCGGACCATGATCGCGTGGGTGAAGACGACGGTCCCGGGCTTGATGAGGCCGTCCTCGCCGTCGCTGCCCACCACCTGGACCGTGCGCTCCCCGAGGAAGGTCAGGGTCCCGCTGTCGAAGATCCACTCGGTGCGCTGTCCGCTGAACTCGTCGAGCCGCGCGACCGCGACTCCCTTGCGGCCGGCGGCGTCGGTGGCGCCGTCGACCGTCACCACGCCGGGGATCTTCGCGGCGGCCCGGTAGAGCGCCGCCGTGAGTCCGGGGGTCGGCCAGCTCTCGGTGAGCAGGTCGCCGATGGTGGTGAAGGCCTGCTGGTCCCTGCCGTTGCCCTGTCCCTCGGTCTCCTCGTAGATCTTCCGCAGCAGCTCGTCGGGGTCGGTGGGCAGGGTGGCGAGGTAGTCGTGCGAGGGCGCGCCGAGGTGCGGCTCCGGCACGTTCCCCCGCTCGTCGGTGCCCTCCAGGGTGATGCCCTCGGGGCCGGTGTTGCCCGGCTCGATCAGCCGGCCCTTGCGGCCGTCGGGCGACCGCCACGACTGCCGGGTGTGCAGGGGCTCGCCGACGAGGGTGCTGACGTCGTCGACGGTCTTCACGTACGTGGACGCGCTCAGCGTCTCGATGTAGACGTACTGGCCGGCACGGGGGCGCGGGGCCTCGGTCCCGGCGGCGGCGAGCGAGATGCGGTCGAGGAGGCGGGGCGCGCCGTGGGCGTCGACGGCGCCGACGGTGGTGGTCAGGGCGGGTCCGGTGGCGCGGTCGTCGCCGGTGGCCGGGGTTCCGCCCGGGGCGAGGACGAGGACGCCGACGGCGAGCGCGCCGGCGAGCGCGGTGGCGGCCGGCAGGAGGACGGCCTTCCGCAGGAAGGGGTCGCGGGACGCGCGGGGGGCGGCGGCGCGGCGGTCCTCGTGGATCCGGTTCATCAGGCGCTCCTTGTGGAACTGGTGGCGGCACGGGGGGAGGTCCCGCTCCCCGATCGCCGGGAGGACCACCGAGGGGTCCCCGGTCCCGTGGCGGTTCGCCGTACGGGGGTCGGTCGGTTCGGGGTTCATCGGGTTCCTTCCTGCGCGGGCCGGACCGCGGTCGCGCGGTCACCTGTTGTCTGCCGGGAGCGGGGGGCGGGTTCCCGTTCCGGCGGATCGGATCTCCTTCCCTCCCGGGCGAGTTCGTCCTCGGCGCCGTCGCGGAGCCGGGCGCGGGCGCGCGAGAGCCGGGAGCGGACGGTGCCGACGGGGACGCTCAGGGCGCGGGCCACCTCGGTGTAGGCGAGGCCCTCCCAGAGGCAGAGGACGAGGACCTCGCGTTCGGTGCGGCGCAGGGTGGCGAGCGCCCGCAGGGTGGCGGCGATGCGGCGGCGGTCGTCGAGCCGTCCGGCGACCTCGGAGGCGTGGTCGGGCACGGAGGCCTCGGGGACGGCCGCGGCGTACGCGGCGGCGGCCGCCCGGTAACGGCGGTTGCCCCGGCAGTGGTTGCGGGCCACGTTGGTGGCGACGCCGAGCAGCCAGGGGCGGAGCGATCCGCCGTCGGGGTCGACCTTGCTCCGGAGCCGCCACGCCTCCAGGAAGGTCGCCGCCATGACGTCCTCGGCGACCGACCAGTCGCCGGTCAGCCGGAAGGCGTGGTTGTAGACGCCCCGGGCGTGGGCGTCGAAGAGCTCGGCGAAGGCCGAGGGATCCCCGTCCCGGATGCGTGCGCGCGTGTCGGTGTTCACGTCTGTGGTCTGTCCGGCGCCCGGAACGGGTTCCCGTGAGCCGGGTCACAGCGGGTCCGGGCGGGTCGGGTTGCACTGGGCCGGGCTCTACCGGGCCGGATCGGATCGGGTCAGGCCGGGCCGGGTTGTGCCAGGCCGTACCGGGCCGGTCCGTACCGGATCAGGAAGGCGTACCGGCACCCGGGGCGGGGCCGTCCAGTTCGGCCAGGAGGTCCGGGTTGACCACGCGCAGGATCGTCGCGATCCGGTCGGGGTCGGCGGCGGGCCAGAGGACGGCGCGGGCCGCGCGGTACTTGGCGGCGAGCCGTTCCCGCTGGTCGGGCGGGAGCGCGGCGGACCGGTCGGTGCGGCTGTTGTGTGCGTTGTCGGCGATCTTCACGAGGGTGGCGTCGGGGTCGGCGGTGATCCGGCGGATCTTCTCCTCGTACGTGAGACCGGGCCGGTTGGTGACGGCTTCGACGAGGGCGACGACCCGGTCCGGGATCCCGGCGGCGCGGAGCCGTTCCGCCGTCCAGTCGGTGTCCTCGACGACGTCGTGCAGCAGGCCGGCCATGGCCAGTTCGGGGCCGAGGGGCGCCAGGCCGGCCGCGACCGCGCGGACGTGTGCGACGTACGGGGCGCCGGTCTTGTCGACCTGTCCGGCGTGCGCGCGGTCGGCCAGTGCGTCCACTTCGGCGAGAGTCCTCATGCCCCCATCGTCCCTCGCGGAGTGCGGCGGGCCGCCGGTCCCCCGCTCCCCCCGCGCTCCCCCACGACACGTGTTCGTCACACGGGAACGGGAATTCCCCTCCGGGCGGGGCCCGTTGCCGGATGCATGACTCTCGGAGCAACGCTCGGCTCGACCTCACGTCAGCTTCCGATCGACGACACGGTGCGGCTCGCGCGGGAGGCGCGCGACGCCGGCCTGCACTCCGCGTGGTTCGGCCAGTCCTTCGCGTACGACTCGCCCTCGCTGGCCGCGATCGTCGGGCGCGAGGTGCCGGGCCTCCAGGTCGGGACGGCCGCGATCCCCGTCTTCGGCCGGCACCCGCTGGTCGTCTCGTCCCAGGCGCAGACGGCGCAGGCCGCCACCGGCGGCCGCTACCACCTCGGGCTCGCCCTCGGCACCCGGCACCTGACCGAGACCGGCTTCGGCATCCCGTACGAGCGGCCGATCGGGCTGCTCAGGGAGTTCCTGACCGCCCTGCGTCCGCTGCTCGAAACGGGCGACGCCGACTTCCACGGGGAGCTCCTGACCGCCACGACCCCGTACTCGGCGGCGGTGCCGGGCGCCGAACCGCCGGTGCCGGTCCTGGTCGCCGCGATGGGACCGCAGGCGCTGCGGGTCAGCGGTGAACTCGCCGACGGGATCCTGCCGTTCCTGGCCGGGCCCCGGGCGCTCGCCGAGCACGTCGTGCCGGCGGTCCAGGCCGCCGCCGAGGCGGCGGGCCGCCCCGCGCCCCGGGTCGTGGCCCTCGTGCCGGGCGTGGTCACGTCCGCCCCGGACGCGGTGCGGGAGACCGCGGCCGAGGCCCTCGCGCTCTACGAGCGGATCCCCTCCTATCAGCGGGTGATCGGGCTCTCCGGGGCCGAGCGGGCCGCCGACCTGGCCCTGATCGGCGACGAGGAGACCGTCGCGGCGGGGATACGGCGCTACCGCGAGGCGGGGGCGACGGAGGTGGTGTTCACCGCGACGGAGATGAACGGCGAGGACGACCGGCGCCGCACCTGGAAACTGCTCGGGGAGCTGAACGGGGGCCGGCCCGCCGCGGCACGGGGGCGCGCCGGGGATCAGGCGACCGGGCAGCCGTCCGGACCGGAGGAGGTCGGCGTCGACAGGTCGCAGTAGCCCGTACGGGGGTGGTGGGCGCCCGTGATCCCGGCGGTACGGGCCGGGTCGCTGCCCACCGGCACCCGCTGGATCGCCCCGTCGAAACCGGGCCCGTCCACCGTGTTCCGCAGGATCAGCAGGTGTTTGGCCGTCGGGGTGGCCGCGGACAGCGGCAGGAAGGTGACGCCCGGGACGCCCTCGACGGTCGCGCGCTGCTCCTCGGTGCCCACCGCGTAGGTGTACGAGCCGTCGGCGGCGAGGCGGGTGTCGAAGTGGCGCGGCGGGGGTCACGACCGCCCGACCGCCGGGCGGGCCGGGCCCTAAGGTCCGGGAGATCCGGGAGGTCCGCCCGCGGCCGGGGTCCGTTCCGGTGTGGCCTCGCCCTCTCCCTCGGTGTCCAGGTGCGGCAGGATCCGGTCCAGCCGGTGCGGTGTCCACCAGGCGTGCCGGCCGAGGAGGGTCATCACGGCGGGGACGAGGAGCAGGCGGACCACGGTGGCGTCGATGAGGACGCTGGCGGCGAGGCCGAGGCCGAGCATCTTGACGACGATGTTGTCGGAGACGACGAAGGCCGCGAAGACGCTGACCATGATGAGCGCGGCGCAGGTGATGACCCGGGCGGTGATCTCCAGGGCGTGGGCGACCGCCGCCTTGGGGTCGCCGGTGCGCAGCCAGGCCTCGCGGACGCGGGACAGCAGGAAGATCTCGTAGTCCATGCTCAGGCCGAAGACGATGGCGAACATCATCATCGGGACGTAGCTCTCGATGGGCACCTTGCCGGAGACGCCGAGCGCGGGTCCGCCCCAGCCCCACTGGAAGACGGCGACGACGACGCCGTACGAGGCGGCGATGGAGAGGACGTTGAGGACGGCGGCCTTGAGGGCGACCAGGAGGCCCCGGAAGACGATCAGGATGACGAGGAAGGCGAGGGCGACCACCACGGCGATGATGAGCGGGAGGCGGCTGGAGACGAGGTCGAGGAAGTCGACCTGGGCGGCCGTGGTGCCGGTGACGTAGGTCTGCGCGTCGGTGCCGGCGACCGCCTGCGGCAGGACGTCGTCGACGAGGTGGTCGGTGAGTTCGGTGGTCCGCTCGTCCTGCGGGGAGGCGACCGAGTAGGCGGTGCCGACGAGGACCTGTCCGTCGGAGGTGGGCTGGAGGGGGGTGACGGAGGCGGCGTTCGGGACGTCGGCGAGGGACTGCTGGAGCTTGGTGGCGAGGGCCGCCCGGTCGTCGGCGGGGACGGCCGACTGGTCCACGACGAGGGTCAGGGGGCCGTTGGCGCCGGGGCCGAAGGCCGTGGAGACGAGGTCGTAGGCCCGCCGGTCGGTGAAGGACTCGGGGTCGGCGCCGTCGCCGATGTGGCCGAGCTGGATGAAGAGCAGCGGGAAGGCGAGGACGAGGAGGAGCAGGACGCCGCCGGTCAGGAACCACCAGGGGCGCTTCTCCACCCGTTGGGCGTAGCGGTGCCAGGTTCCGTGGGCGGGCGCCCCGGGTTCGGCGTCGGTCTCCGCGACGGGCCTGCGGACGTGGTAGCGGTCGACGCGGCGGCCGACGAGTCCGAGCAGGGCGGGAACGAGGGTGAGCGCGGAGAGTACGGCGGTGACGACCGTGAAGGCGGCGGCGAGGCCGAGTTTGCCGATGAAGGTGACGCCGGAGACCCAGAGGCCCGAGAGGGCGATGACGACGGTGCAGCCGGAGACCAGGACGGCGCGGCCGCTGGTGGTGGTCGCGAGGCCCGCCGCGTCGGCGGGATCGCGGCCGTTCATGAGGTTCTGGCGGTGGCGGGTGATGAGGAAGAGCGCGTAGTCGATGCCGACGCCGAGGCCGATCATCGTGGCGAGGGTGGGCGAGACGGTGCCGAAGGTGAAGGCGGCGGCCATGAGGCCGAGGAGGGCGAGGCCGCAGATCGCCCCGAGGAGCGCCGTGACGAGGGGCAGGACGGCGGCGATCAGGCTGCCGAAGCCGATGACGAGGACCACGATCGCGACGGCGAAGCCGATGGCCTCGCTGGTGCGGTCGTCGGCCTGGGGGCGGGCCAGTTCGCCGAGGGTGCCGCCGTACTCGACGGTGACGCCGGCGTCCCGGAGCGGCTGGACGGCCGTGTCGACGCCGTTGAGGTAGTCGGTGCCGAGGGTGGAGGGCGGCACGCTGAAGCGGACGGTGATGTAGGCGGTCTTGCCGTCGGTGGAGAGCGGTCCGGTGTCGGGGGTCCCGGCGGGGGTGGCGGGCGGGGCGGTGCCCGGTGGCGGCAGCGGGTTCTGGGCGCCGAGGACGTCGGGCAGCTTCTCCAGGGCGGTGACGGTGGAGTTGACGGCGGACGCCTCGTCCGTGAGGGGGCCGGAGGGCCGGTTCAGGACGATCTGGGCGCCGTAGCCGCCAGCCGCGGGGTCGTGCGCCTTGAGGACGTCGAGGCCCTGGGCGGACTGGACGCCGGGGAGGTCGAAGTCGTCGGAGTACTGGCCGCCGACGGCCCGGTCGAGGAGCTGGAGGCCCGCCACGGCGGCCAGCCAGAGCACGATGACGACGACGAAGTGACGGGCGCACCAGTGGCCCGTGCGGTACAGGGCGCCCTTCTGCGGTGGCGTCCGGCCCTCGACCGGGCTTCCTGCGTTCATGGCGTGGCCGTGTCCCGGTAGGGGATCCCCGAGCGGTTCCGGCGCCGGCGTGCGGGCCTACCCGTCCATTCTTCGTCCGCGCCCCCGCTTCGGCATCTCGACGGAGCGCGGGGGCGGGGCCGTTCAGGCCGGCAGGCGGTTGGGGTGGGAGGAGCGGCGGGCCGCGGCGAGGAGCGCGTGGATGCGGGGGCCCGCCTCGTCGACGCCGGTGACGGGGGTGGGGAAGGCCAGCCGGGCGTCCCGGTGGCCCGTGCGGTGTTCGAGGCGGAGGGTGATGCCGTAGCGGTCCAGGGCGACGGGGAGGGCGCGGACCGTGTCCCGGCCGGGAAGCGGCCGGACGAGGCGGAGCAGCAGCGGGACGAGTTCGGCGTGTTCGTCGACCAGGTGGGTGAGCATGGCCGCCTCGCAGCCGGCCATCGGGTCGGGCTCGGTCGCCAGGAGTTCGTCGAGCGCGACGAAGGTGCGTCCGTCGGCGTCCTCCAGGAGCGCCTGGCCGAACTCCATGCAGGTGCTCCGGGCGGCCTCGGACGTGTAGGGGGCGTCGAGGAGTCCGGTGAGGGTGACGCGGGCGCGGAGGCGGTCGCGGACCGGGGTGGGGGCGATGTCGGTGAGTTCGAGGCGTACGGGGAGGCGTGCGGTCCTCCCGGCGGGGCGGTGCTCGGCGGGGTCGTGCAGGTGGATGTGGCCCATCGGGCCCGTGCCGTCGAGGCGGTGCACCTCCTGCTCGCCCCCGTCGGTGACGACGGTCATGGAGTGGGCCGCGGTCAGGATCGAGCGCACGCGTTCGGCGGGGGTGGGGCGGGCGGCGCGGGGGCTGGAGGGGCGCATGCGAGTTCTCCCGGGGCAGGGGACGGAAAGGCCGAACCGAACACTTAGGCAAGCCTAACCTAACTCACGAGGGGTGAAGAGAAGAAGGTCACAGTCGTGCGCTCTCCTGCTCTCTTGTCGATCTCCCCTAGCATCCGAGCATGACGGTCCTGCCTGACGACGGGCTTTCCCTGGCGTCCGAATTCCCTGACGCGCCACATGAGCAGTGGCAAAACCTCGTGGCGGGCGTCCTGCGCAAATCGGGCAAGGAGCTCTCCGGCCCCGAAGCCGAGGACGCCCTGTCCACCCTGCTGGAGGACGGCCTCGACACGCGCCCGCTGTACACCGCGCGCGACGCCGCGCCCGACCCCGGCCTGCCCGGCTTCGCGCCCTTCGTGCGCGGCGGCCGGGCCGAGGGCAACACCACCGGCGGCTGGGACGTGCGCCAGCGCCACCTGACCGCCGACAACGGCGCGGTCCTCTCCGACCTGGAGAACGGCGTCACCTCCCTCTGGCTGGGCGTCGGCGGCACGGGCATCCCGGTCGGCTCCCTGGACAAGGTCCTCGACGGCGTCTACCTCGACCTCGCGCCCGTCGTCCTCGACGCGGGCGACGAGACCGCGGCCGCCGCCGAGCGCCTCCTCCGCCTGTACGAGGAGCGGGGCATCGCCCCGGACGCCGCCCGGGGCAACCTGGGCGCGGACCCGCTGGGCCACGAGGCCCGCACGGGCCGGCAGGCGTACGACCTCGTGTCCGTCGCCGGTCTCGCGCGCCGCTGCGCCGACGGGTACCCGGGCCTGCGGGCCCTGACCGTGGACGCCCTGCCGTACCACGAGGCCGGCGGCTCGGCCGCGCAGGAGCTGGGCTGCTCCCTCGCGACGGGCGTGGCCTACCTGCGCGGACTCACCGGGGCGGGCCTGAGCGTCGCGGAGGCCCTCGGGCAGATCGAGTTCCGCTACGCGGCCACCGCCGACCAGTTCCTGACGATCGCCAAGCTCCGCGCGGCGCGCCGGCTGTGGGCCCGGGTGGCCGAGGTCTCCGGCGCCCCGGAGGCGGGCGCGCAGCGCCAGCACGCGGTGACCTCGCCGGTGATGATGACCCGCCGCGACCCGTGGGTGAACATGCTGCGCACCACGATCGCCACGCTCGCCGCCGGGGTCGGCGGCGCGGAGAGCGTCACCGTGCTGCCCTTCGACGACGCGCTCGGCCTGCCGGACGCCTTCGCCCGCCGCATCGCCCGCAACACCTCCACCGTCCTCATCGAGGAGTCCCACCTCGCCCGGGTCGTCGACCCGGCCGGCGGCTCCTGGTACGTGGAGCGGCTCACCGACGAACTGGCCCACGCCGCCTGGGAGTTCTTCCGCACGATCGAGCGGGAGGGCGGCCAGGAGACCGCACTGCGCTCCGGCTTCGTCGGCGAGCGCCTGGCCGGGACCTGGGCCGCCCGGAGCAAGAAGCTCGCCACCCGCCGCGAACCGATCACCGGCGTCAGCGAGTTCCCGCACCTCGCGGAGAAGCCCGTCGAGCGCGCCCCCGCGCCCGAGCCGCCCTCCGGCGGACTTCCCCGCGTCCGGCGCGACGAGGCGTACGAGGCGCTGCGCGCCCGCTCCGACGCCCACCTCGCGGCGACCGGCGCCCGGCCGAAGGTCTACCTGGCCGCGCTCGGCCCGGCGGCCGCGCACTCGGCCCGGCTGACGTTCGCCGCCAACCTCTTCCAGGCGGGCGGCGTCGAGCCGGTCACCGGAGGCACGTTCGAGGAGAGCGGCGCCCGCGAGGCCTGCCTGTGCTCCAGCGACGCGCTGTACGAGGAGCGGGCGGAGGAGACCGCGGCCGAGCTGCGCGCGGCGGGGGCGGAGCACGTCCTGCTCGCCGGCCGCCCCGCGCGGTACGCCGGTGTCGACACGTACCTCTTCGCGGGCTGCGACGCCGTCGCCCTCCTCTCCACCGCCCTCGACCGCATGGGAGTGTCCCGATGACCGTCCCCGACTTCTCCGGGATCGAACTCGGGTCCCCCGCCGCCGCCGGCGGCCCCGACGAGTGGCGCGCGGCCGTCAAGAAGGCGGCCGGCGGCGACCTGCTCTGGGAGACCCCGGAGGGCATCGGCGTCAAGCCGCTCTACACCGGGCAGGACCTGGAGGGCCTCGACTTCCTGGACACCCGACCGGGCATGGCTCCGTACCTGCGCGGCCCGTACCCGACGATGTACGTCAACCAGCCCTGGACGATCCGCCAGTACGCGGGCTTCTCCACCGCCGAGGAGTCCAACGCCTTCTACCGGCGCAACCTGGCGGCCGGCCAGAAGGGCCTGTCGGTCGCCTTCGACCTGCCGACCCACCGCGGCTACGACAGCGACCACCCGCGCGTCACCGGCGACGTCGGCATGGCCGGCGTCGCCATCGACTCGATCTACGACATGCGCCAGCTGTTCGACGGCATCCCGCTGGACAGAATGACGGTGTCGATGACGATGAACGGCGCCGTCCTGCCGGTCCTCGCGCTCTACATCGTGGCCGCCGAGGAGCAGGGCGTACCGCCCGAGAAGCTGGCCGGGACCATCCAGAACGACATCCTCAAGGAGTTCATGGTCCGCAACACCTACATCTACCCGCCCGGACCCTCGATGCGGATCATCTCCGACATCTTCGCCTACACCTCGCAGCGGATGCCGCGCTACAACTCGATCTCCATCTCGGGCTACCACATCCAGGAGGCGGGCGCGACGGCCGACCTGGAGCTGGCGTACACCCTCGCGGACGGCGTCGAGTACATCCGCGCGGGCCGCGAGGCCGGGCTCGACGTGGACGCGTTCGCCCCGCGCCTGTCGTTCTTCTGGGCGATCGGCATGAACTTCTTCATGGAGGTCGCCAAGCTGCGCGCGGCCCGCCTCCTGTGGGCCAAGCTGGTGAGGCAGTTCGACCCGAAGAACACCAAGTCCCTCTCCCTGCGCACCCATTCGCAGACCTCGGGCTGGTCGCTGACCGCCCAGGACGTGTTCAACAACGTCACCCGCACCTGCGTGGAGGCGATGGCGGCGACCCAGGGCCACACCCAGTCGCTGCACACCAACGCGCTCGACGAGGCGCTCGCCCTGCCGACCGACTTCTCGGCGCGCATCGCCCGCAACACCCAGCTCCTCCTCCAGCAGGAGTCGGGCACCTGCCGGACCATCGACCCGTGGGGCGGCAGCGCGTACGTCGAGAAGCTGACCTACGACCTCGCCCGGCGCGCCTGGCAGCACATCCAGGAGGTCGAGGGCGCCGGCGGCATGGCGAAGGCCATCGACGCGGGCATCCCCAAGCTGCGCGTGGAGGAAGCCGCGGCCCGCACCCAGGCCCGGATCGACTCCGGCCGGCAACCGGTGATCGGCGTCAACAAGTACCGGGTGGAGACCGACGAGCAGATCGAGGTCCTCAAGGTCGACAACTCCTCCGTCCGCGCCCAGCAGATCGCCAAGCTGCGGCGGCTGCGCGAGGAGCGGGACGAGCAGGCCTGCCAGGACGCGCTCGCCGCGCTCACCCGGGCGGCCGGCGGCGACGGCAACCTCCTCGAACTGGCCGTGAACGCGGCCCGCGCGAAGGCCACCGTCGGCGAGATCTCGGACGCCCTGGAGAAGGTGTACGGGCGCCACGCGGGCCAGATCCGTACCATTTCCGGTGTGTACCGCAACGAAGCAGGGGAGTCCCCCTCCGTGGAGCGCACCCGGGCCCTGGTCGACGCCTTCGGCGAGGCCGAGGGGCGGCGTCCGCGCATCCTGGTCGCCAAGATGGGCCAGGACGGCCACGACCGCGGCCAGAAGGTGATCGCCACGGCCTTCGCCGACCTGGGCTTCGACGTGGACGTCGGCCCGCTGTTCCAGACCCCGGCCGAGGTCGCCCGCCAGGCCGTCGAGGCGGACGTGCACATCGTCGGGGTCTCCTCGCTGGCCGCGGGTCACCTGACCCTCGTGCCGGCGCTCCGGGAGGAGCTGGCTGCGGAGGGCCGCGAGGACATCATGATCGTGGTCGGCGGGGTGATTCCCCCGCAGGACGTGGCGACGCTCCTGGAGATGGGCGCGGCGGCGGTCTTCCCGCCCGGCACCGTCATCCCGGACGCGGCCCACGACCTGGTGACGCGCCTCGCCGCCGGCCTCGGGCACGACCTGTGATCGGACTCGACACGTACGTGAAGGGGGTGCTCGACGGGAAGCGCGCGCTGATCGCCCGGGCGATCACCCTCGTCGAGTCCACCCGGCCCCAGCACCGGGCCCTCGCCCAGGAGTTGCTGACCGAGCTGCTGCCGCACAGCGGCCGGGCGGTGCGGATCGGGATCAGCGGGGTGCCCGGGGTCGGCAAGTCGACCTTCATCGACGCGTTCGGGACGATGCTGACCGGGCTCGGCCACCGGGTGGCGGTCCTCGCCGTCGACCCGTCGTCGAGCCGTACGGGCGGCTCCATCCTCGGCGACAAGACGCGGATGGAGCGGCTCGCCGTCGACCCGGCGGCCTTCGTCCGCCCCTCCCCCACCGCCGGCACGCTCGGCGGGGTCGCGAAGGCGACCCGGGAGTCGATCGTCGTCATGGAGGCGGCGGGGTACGACGTGGTCCTGGTGGAGACGGTGGGCGTCGGCCAGTCGGAGACGGCCGTCGCCAACATGGTCGACTCCTTCCTGCTGCTGACCCTGGCCCGCACCGGCGACCAGCTCCAGGGCATCAAGAAGGGCGTCCTGGAACTGGCCGACGTGGTCGCCGTCAACAAGGCGGACGGCCCGCACGAGCGCGACGCGCGGGCCGCCGCGCGCGAACTGGCGGGCGCGCTGCGGCTGATGCACGGCGCCGACGCGTTCTGGACGCCGCCGGTGCTCAGTTGCAGCGCCCGGGAGTCCTCGGGCCTCGACGAGGTGTGGGGGCGCCTGGAGCGGCACCGCGCGCTGCTCGACTCGACCGGCCGCCTCACGGCCAAGCGCCAGGACCAGCAGGTCGACTGGACCTGGACCATGGTCCGCGAGGAACTCCTCGACCGGCTGCGCACGAACCCGGCGGTCCAGGAGCTCGCGCCCCTGCTCGAACGGCAGGTCAAAGACGGCGAGTTGACGGCGACGCTGGCCGCCGAGCGCGTCCTGAGGGCGTTCGGGGACACCGCCTAGGCCCTGTTCCACCGGACAGGCCCCAGCGGCGGGAACGACGGACGCCGGGGGCGACGGGACCGTAGGAGGTCGGTCCCGTCGCCCCCGGCGCGTTCTTGTGGCGCGACCCCGGTCAGACCCGGTCGGCCGCGATCAGGACGTACTGGAAGGAGCCGTCCTTGTACGACTCGATGAACGCCTCCTCGATGCCGGTGACCAGGGACGACGTGGCCCGCAGCTCCCAGTAGGGCAGGGTCGCCGGGGTCAGGTCGACGACGGCCTGCGGGACGAGCCGGTTGTCGGCCATCGCCCGCAGGTACTCACGGCGCGAGTGGATGTTGCACTCGAAGTGCGCGTTGATCTGCGAGACCCACTTCGACGGCTGGCCGTACTTCGGGTTCCAGCAGCCGGTGATGGTGACGTACCGGCCGCCGACCTTCAGGAACCGGGAGTGCTCGGCGAAGAGGTCGTCCAGGTCGACGTACATGCTCGACTCGTTGTTCCACGAGGCGGCGACGCTGCCCTTCTCGAAGGGGGTGTCGAGCATGTTGCAGACGCGGGCGCGGACGTGGTCGTCGATGCCCAGCTCCTTCGCGCGCCGGTTGCCGAACTCGGCCTGCGTGGAGGAGAGGGTGACGCCCTCGACCTTGCAGCCGAAGCGCTGGTGGGCCATGACGCTCGAACCGCCCCGGCCGCAGCCGGCGTCGACGAGGACGTCCTCGCGCCCGATGTCCCCGAGGTGGTCCAGGAGGACCTCGGTCTGCGCCGACTCCAGGCGGTGCAGCTCGGCGACGAGCTTCTTCTCGTACGCGCTGTCCTGCGGGTCCCCGAGGGCGGCGTGGTCGACGTCGCCGATGCCGTAGTGGTGGTGGTAGAGCCCGTCGACGTCGCCGAGGCGCAGGTTCACGGGCCGGGCCTCGGCGTTCCAGTAGCGCGCGATGTCGCCCTGGTAGGGGGTCGCGGGGCCGGGGACGAACGCGGCGGCGGTGGTCGTGTCGGTGCTGGTCACTGAGGTTTCCGTTTCTTACCAGAAGTCGGGCAGGCTGTAGCGGTAGGTGTTGGTCCGGTGCCAGTGGTGGTTGCCGTCGACCCACACGGCCACGCCGCGCAGGAAGCGCAGCACGCTCGGGGCGGGGCAGGCGGCGGCCAGGGCGGCGGCCTCGGTCTCGAAGTCGCGCATGAGGTCGTTGTGGACCTCGATCGCCTTCAGGTAGGCGTCCTTCTCGGAGAGCGACTCGCGCTCGGCGAGCACCACGGGCAGGTTCAGGTGGCGGCCTGGACTGTCGAGTTCCTTGGTGTACGAGTACAGGTCGTTGACGATGGTGCTGGCGTTGCCGGCGAGGGCGAGGACCCGCTGCATGGCCGGCTGGGCGTGCAGGTCGGCGGGGAGTTCGTAACCGCCGATGGTGTCGGTGATGGTGGGACAGGGGCGGAAGTTGTTGAACTGCCGCATCGCGAGGTACTCCCACACCTCCGGCAGGTGGTCGGTCTCGGCCCAGGCGGCCTCGGCGAGGTAGCCCAGGTGCAGCCGGGCCATGTCGTGCCGGTACCGGTCGGCCTGGGAGGGGGTGGCCTGCCGGACGAAGTACTCCATGGCGGAGCGGTACGCGCGCCGGGGGGCGTCCGAGTGGAGCGACTCCGCCCACTGCGGCTGGTAGGCCGATGTCGTGTGCAGCGGGTCGAGGGCGGTGTGGGCGAGGAGGAGACGGCCGCCGAGGCCGACGGGGGAACCTCCGTGGTCCTCGCAGTAGCAGTCGTCGACCGCGTTCTCGGCGACCATCAGACGGGTGGCGACCATCAGGTGGTCGACGGTCGGGGCGTCGGGGTGGCAGGCGACCATGTAGCGGCCGACCAGGAAGCCGTCGAACTCCCCTTCCCAGTCGTCGGGGAACAGGTCGACCTCGTCCACCGCCCACTCCTTGATGCGGCGGCTGACCTCCGCCACGCGGGCGGAGTCGGGCTCCGGCACCGGGTGGAAGTAGAGGCCGGGGATCGGACGCCCCTCCGCCGGGTCCGCCGGTTTTCGCGGTGCGGGGGGCTCCGTGCGCGGGACGAGGGAGAGGCCCGCCGTGCCCAGGCCGCTGGGGCCGCGCAGGATCCGTTCGAGGGCGGGCCGGGGCGGCGCTTCGGGGATGTCTTCGTGCAGGGGTGGCGGGGCGGCCGGGATGCCCCCGGGGGCGGGGACGGTGGGCAGGGTGAGTGCGTGGGACGCGGCCGTGGGCAGGCTCGGCCGCAGGGGGGAGGACCCGGGCTCGGGCATCCGTGACTCCTTGGAGGGATGGGCGGGCCGCCCGGTTCCGGGCGTGCTCGCCCGGCCCGGGGGCTCCGGGCCGTGCTGGACGGGCGGGTGCGCGCGGGGCGCCGGGGCCTCAGCGCCTGCGGGCGATCTCCACGTTCTCCAGGACGCCGAGCGCGTTGGGCACCAGGACGGCGGCGGAGTAGTAGGTGGTGACCAGGTAGGAGATGATCGACTGCTCGTCGATGCCCATGAAGCGGACCGAGAGGCCCGGTTCGTACTCCTCCGCCAGGCCGGTCTGCCGCAGGCCGATGACGCCCTGGTCGTCCTCGCCGGTGCGCAGGGCCAGGATCGAGCTGGTGTTCTCCGCGCTGATGGGGATCTTGTCGCAGGGCAGGATCGGGACCCCGCGCCAGGACCGGACGCGCCGGCCGTCGAGGTCGACCTGCTCGGGGTAGATCCCGCGGGCGTTGAGCTCGCGCCCGATCGCCGCGATCGTCCGGGGGTGGGCGAGGAAGAACCTGGTGCCCCGGCGGCGGGTGAGCAGCTCGTCGAGGTCGTCCGGGGTGGGCGGGCCGGAGTGCGGCTGGATCCGCTGCTTGAAGTCGGCGTTGTGCAGGAGGCCGAACTCCCGGTTGTTGACCAGCTCGTGCTCCTGGCGCTCGCGCAGCGCCTCGACGGTGAGCCTGAGCTGCTCCTCGGTCTGGTTCATCGGGCCGTTGTAGAGGTCGGCGACGCGGGAGTGGACCTTGAGGACGGTCTGGGCGACGGAGAGTTCGTACTCGCGCGGCGCGAGCTCGTAGTCGACGAAGGCGCCCGGCAGCGCGACCTCGCCGGTGTGGCCGGACGACATCGGGATCGCGGCCTCGCCGTACTTGTTCCGCGGCCGGTCCGCCCGGGAGCCGAACTCCCGTACATGGGCATGGAGACCGGGCGCCGAGGCCAGGACGGCGGCGAAGTCGGCGCGGGAGAGGGTGAGCAGGGTGCCGGCGGTCTCGGCGGTGGCGGTGCGGTCCCAGGCGGCACCGACGCCGAGGAGGGCGTTCTCCCCGAAGTGGTCGCCGTCGGCGAGGATGGCGACGGTGTCCTCGCCGCCGTACTTGCCGGGGGAGGTCTGGCCGATCCGGCCGTGGGCGATCAGGTGGACGCCCTCGGCGGGGTCGCCGTGCCGGGCCAGCACCTCGCCGGCGCGGAAGTCGCGCTGGACGCACCGGGCGGCGAGGGCGGTCAGCACCTGTTCGTCGTCGAAGCCGCGGAGGAGGGCCAGTTCGCCGAGTTCGCGCGGGATGACCCGGACCCGGGTGCCGTCCTGGACGAACTCGACGCGTCCGTCCCCGACGGTGTGACTGAGCCGGCGGTTCACCCGGTAGGCGCCGCCCCTGGTCTCCACCCAGGGGAGCATCCGGAGCAGCCAGCGGGAGGTGATCTCCTGCGTCTGCGGGGCGGACTTGGCCGTGTGGGCGAGCCTGCGGGCGGCCGCGGTGCTCAGACTGGACTGGCGGGGCGGCTCCAGCCGCACGTCCGGGCGGTCGTCAACGGTCATCGGACGGGCTCTCTTCCACGAAGGCGGTGATCGGCGCCCGGGCGCGTCACACCGCCGCAAGGAGAAACGGGGTGCGGAGATCCGGCGGTTCGCCCTGATCCCGGGGAACAGTAACGGCCGGCGCACCCGGTCCACCTCATGAGAACGGTGCCTTTACCTCCATGCAGTGATCTTGATCCGAACAGGGTTTACCTGCCCGAACATAGGTTTTCGAGCCATCCGCTCGCGTGTCGGCCAATGGCCGGGGTCAGCGCCCCAAGCGGGCGTCCAGCCACTGGAGGACCTCGGGGGTCACCGGGTCGGTGATGTCGGCGAACTCCTCGTGCTTCTTCAGGAACTTCGCCACGTACGGGCAGACGGGGACGACGCGCATGCCGGAGGCCCGCACGTCGGTGAGGGCCCGCTCGACGAGGATCCCGGCCAGGCCCCGGCCCGCGTAGGCGTCGTCGACCTCGGTGTGGAAGAAGACCCGCCGGTCGTCGCGGTCGCGGTAGGCCGTCAGGCCGGCGCGCTCGCCGTCGACGAGGATCTCGTAGCGGTGCCGGGCGTCCACGCGGCGCACTTCGGGGGCGTCGGGGGCGGGGGCCTGCTGGGTCACGGGGGTGCCTTTCGGGTGACGCGGGAGGGCGGGGGGCGGCCGGGCCCGGTCGCCCGCGCCGCACGGGTCCGACGATATCCACGCGGCCGTGACGGCGCCTCGGCGGTCGCCGTGCCGAACCGGAGGCGGGCCGGCTCCGACCGCGTCGCCGGGTTCGCTACCCGCAGCGGTACGTGAGGGTCCCCTCGGCCGTGCGGGCGGCGGGCGACGTGATCACCAGGCGCGCCGCGGCCCGGTGGGTGCCGGGTCCGTGGAAGGTCCACAGGAGGTGGAGCCGGGCCTCCTCCTGCCCCGGGGCCAGGGTCTCGCGCAGGGGCGCGGACCGGGTCCCGTCGCTGCGTTCCCAGTGGTACGTCAGGGTGCCGGGCCGGCCGTCGGTGCGCACGACGCCCACGACGTCCGCCGTGCCGTCGCAGCCGAGCGGGCGCCCGGGGACGGTGACCGCGACGTCCCGCACCGCCGCCCGGGGGCCGTACGCGCGCCAGGCGAGGAGGAGCAGGACGGCGGCCAGGACCAGCGCGGCGGGCGCGTAGCGGCGGAGCCGCCGGGGGCGGGCCGGACGCGGCGGCGGGGTGCCGGGCAGGGTGCCGTGCCAGATCTGGACCGCGGTGGGGGTGTTCCCGGCGCGGTGGACGGCGGCCGCGGTCACCCCGGGGCCGAAGCGCAGGACCTCGCCCTCCCGCCGGTCGGGCTCCGGGCCGGGCACCGGCCCCTCGAACCAGTGGCTGCCGAGTTCGGTGGCGCTGTAGTCGTCGTCGTTCACGAGATCACGCACCGCCGGACGAAGACCTGCTGGAGGGAACCGCCGTTCGCGGCGGCCGGATCGGTGGTCGCGCGCGCTCCCCAGTAGCAGCCGGAGCCCCGGAAGGCGTGCGGGAGCGTCAGGGTGTACCGGGTGTCCCCCTCGCGCCGGAAGGTCTCGGAGCCGTCCGGCGCGCCCGGCGACCCCTTCTCGTCGCCGGTGGACCACTCGACGAGGAGCGTCACCGGCCCCGTGCCGTCGGTCGTGATCTCGACGGTGGCCTCGGCGGTGGTGGACCCGGTCTGCCGCAGGCCGGTGACGGAGACGGCCGTCACGGAGGCGGGCGGCGTCGTCGGGGGCGTGGTCGGCGGGGTGGTGGGTGGTGCGGTGGGCGGGGTGGTCGGAGGGGAGCCGGTGGGTGCGGCCGGCGAGGTCGGCGGGGTCGACGTCGGCTCCGTGGCCGGAGCGGCCGGGGTGGGCGTCGCGGTCGGCGTGCCGTCCGTCGGTGAGGGGGCGTCCGGCGGGGCGGAGGGCTCCGGATCCGTCGAAGTAGCGGTCGGTGTCGGTGTCGGTGTGGGCGTGGGGGCCGAGGAGGGAGAGGGCGGCGCGCCCGGGTCCGGCGGGAGCGTGCTCAGTGCGGTGTACGTCGTCGCGAAGGCCTGCGCGGCCCGGTCCCCGTCCGGCTCCCCTCCCCCGGCCCGCGCGGCGAGGGCGAGCAGCAGTGCCAGGACGAGCGCGGCCGCCCCGGCGGGCAGGCCGCGGGGAAGGCGGCGCCGGAGGCGCGGCGCCCTCGGCCGGACGAGCGTGGTCGTGGCGAACGCGGTCGCGCCCCGGACCGTACCGCCGGAGGAGGGGAAGAGCAGCGGCAGGAGCGCGGCGAGGGCCGCCAGGCGGCCGCGGCCCCGCTCCTCCCAGTCCGGGCCGTACGCGGCGGTGGCGACCGACTCCAGTTCGCCGACGAACGCGGCGGCGTTCTCCGGCCGTTCGTGCGGCGCCTTGGCCAGTCCCCGCCGGATGAGCGGGCGCAGCGGCTCCGGCGCCTCTCCGTCGGGGACGGGTGCCTCCAGGTGCTGGAGGGCGAGTTCGGCGAAGTTGTCGCCCGCGAAGGGCTTGCGTCCGGTCAGGCACTCGAAGAAGGTCGCGGTCGCCGCGTAGACGTCGGCCGCCGGGGAGGCGGGGGCGCCGTTCCACTGCTCGGGCGCCATGTAGGCGGGCGTCCCGGCGACGCCGGGGCTGCTGTCGTGTCCGGTCGCGATCCCGAAGTCGACCAGCTTGGACGAGCCGTCGGCGGCGACCAGGACGTTCCCGGGCTTGTAGTCGCGGTGCACGACGCCCGCCCGGTGGGCGGCGGCGAGGCCCAGGAGCGAGCCCTTGAGCACCACGAGCGCGGCCTCGGGGCCGGTCGCGCCCTCCCGGGCGAGGAGGGCGCTCAGCGCGACGCCGTCCACCAGCTCCATCACGATGGCCGCGCCGTGCGGCGCCTCGACGTACTCGTAGAACCCCACGACGTACGGGGTGTCCAGCGCGCCGAGCAGCCGGGCCTCGGACCGGAAGGCGCGCACGAACGACTCGTCCGAGCGGAGCCGCTTCCCCAGGTGCTTCACGGCCACCGGCGTGCCGGTCGCGTCGTGCACGGCGAGCACCACGCGCCCGCCGGCGCCCGCCCCCAGCTCCCGGGTCTCCGTGTACCCCGGGACCACCCACGCGTTCATCCCCGCCCCCTCCCCGGCGCCGTGACGGCCCCTTTCCCCAGGGACAGATTCTCGCCACGGCCGGTTCCGGGGAAGGGGCGGGGAGACGACGGGAAGGAGGCGGCGGTGCCGGGGTCAGCCCGTCAGGGTGAACGTCTGGGCGGCCGAACCGTCGCAGGGCTGCTGGGAGAGCCGGGCCCCGTGGGCGGTCGAGGCGTTGTCGACGGCGAGGCACTTGGCGCTGTGGCGGGCGACGAAGCGGTACCGGCCGCCGGTGCCGACGGCCTCGGGCCGCCACTGCTGGTTGGTGCCGCCCACGTAGCTCCAGAGGTGGACCCTGACGCCGGCGGCGGTGGCGCCGGGGCCGCCGTCGACGTCCCAGACGCGGGAGTTGAACTGGTTGACGACCTGGTGGTAGCCGTCGCCCGTGGGGCGGAACTGCCACTTCTGGTTGGTGCCGGTGGTGCAGCCCCACTGCTGGAGCGCGGTTCCGTCCGCCGTACCCCAGTCGGCGGCGTCCAGGCAGGCGCCGCTGCCTGCGTTGGCGACGCGGTACCAGGCGGCCGGGTCGACCGGACCTCCGGGGGTGCCGCCGCCGGTCCAGACGACGGTCGCCACGGCGCCGGCCGGGAGGGTGTGGACGAGGGACCTTCCGCCCTCGGTCAGGGAGAAGCGCCGGTCGCTGCTCGCGGTGTTGACGACGTAGGCGGCGAAGGAGCCGTCCGGGTTCTGGAAGACGACGTTCTGCACGCCTCCGGCACCCTGGCTGGTGGAGCCGATCCGCGTGGCGCCGGGCCTGACGAACTTGCTGACGTGGCCGAGGACGTAGTACTCGGCGTTGCGGGTGACGTCGCCGTTCTCGATCTCGACGACGCCGTTGCAGCGGTTGGTGCAGTGGCCCTGGTGGGGACCGCCGTTCCGGTCGAGGGCGAGGTTCCAGTTGACGACGGTCTCGCCGCCGTTGCGCATGTTCTGCACGACGAGGTTCTCCGCGTGCCACCGGAGGGTGTCGGCGAAGGTGGTGGCCGTGTTCGCGCTGTCGGTGCCGGAGCACTCGGTGAAGAAGACGCGCTTCCCGGCATTGACAACCTGCTGCTGGGCGGAGGGCTGCCCGCCGTAGCAGTGGAAGGCCGCCCCGATGACGCGCTGGATCCCCTGCGTGGCGGCGAAGACCTCCAGCGGGTAGTTCGGGTGGTCCCAGTTGTGGTCGTAGGCGAGGACGCTGGTGGGCAGTCCGGCGGCGGTGAGGGTCCGGTCGAGGACCTTGAGGAACGCGGCCTGTTCGGCCGGGGTCATCGACATCGACGGGTAACTGGTGGCGAACTCGGGCTCGTTCTGGACCGTGAGGTCGGTGAGGGTGATGCCCTGCTGCCCGTACGCCTTGATCGCCTTGACCAGGTAGTCGGCGTACGCCTGGTGGTGGTCGGTCCTCAGGCCGCCGCCGTTGAGCGAGTTGCCGGTCTTCATCCAGGCGGGCGGCGACCAGGGCGAACCCATGAAGCGGATCGAGGGGTTGAGGGCGGTCGCCTGCTTGACGACCGGGATGATCTCCCGCTGGTCGCGGGCGAGGGAGAACGAGCCCTTGGTGTCCTCGTACGTGTAGAAGCCGCCGGAGTTGAAGTCGGTGCTGCCCAGCGGCTGACGCAGGTAGTTCAGTCCGATGCCCTCGCTCGGGGAGAAGAGCGACTTCATCAGGTCGGCCCGCTTGTCGGCGGGCAGGCTCTGGACGAGGTGGGCGGACGCCTCGGTGACCGAGGCACCGGCGCCGGTGAACCTCTGTCCCCTGCTGCCGGGATCGACGCGGATGTCGACGGGCTGGACCGTACCGGTGAAGGGGACGGTCTCGGCGGCGAGCTTCCGGGTTCCGTCCGGGGTGGTGACCCAGACCTGGGCGGTGGGGTCGGCGGCCCGGGCGGTGCCGGCGCCGGTGGCGCCGAGACACGCGACGGCGAGGACGAGTGCGGCGCCCGCGGCGCGGGTCCGTGCGGTCGTTCGGTGGGACACGGTGCGGCTCTCCTTCGGTGGGGGGACCTGACACGAGGGGGTGGTGCGTCCGTGCGGAACGTGGCGTGTGGGGTACGGGCGTCAGCCGAGGTCGAGGTCGAGGTCGAGGTCGAGCGTCAGGCGCGGGTCGCGGCTGGAGCGGCCGACGCGCAGGCGGCGGCGTCCGGCGGCCGTGCGCCAGGTCCGGTGCTCCTCGTCCCAGGTCTGGAAGACCCGCAGGGGCAGGGTCAGGGTGACCGTCGCGGTGCCGCCCGCGGGGACCTCGGCGACGGCGAACCCGGCCAGGACGCGGACGGGTTCGCCGGGGGCGTCGTCGGGGGCCTCCAGGTACGCCTGGACGACCTCCCGTCCGGTCCGGAGGCCGGTGTTGGTGAGGGTCACCGCGATCCGGGGCCCGTCGGCCGGGCCGGTGGCGGGCGCGGACGGTGCGAGGGCCTCGGCATGGTCGTAGGACCAGGTGGTCCAACCGAGTCCGTGGCCGAAGGGGAAGGCGGGTTCGGTGCCGGCGCGGTCGTAGCCGCGGTGGCCGATGTGGAGGCCCTCGTGGTAGTCGAGGACGCCGTCGGCGGGGACGGCGTCGGGGACCGGGACGTCCTCGGCGCGAGCGGGCAGGGTCCAGGGCAGGCGGCCGGAGGGTTCGGCGCGGCCGAACAGGACGTCGGCGAGGGCGTGTCCGGCCTCCTGGCCGGGCAGCCACGCCCAGAGCAGGGCGGGGACCTCGTCGGCCCAGGGCAGCAGGACCGGGGCGCCGGCGTTGACCACCACCACGGTACGGGGGTTGGCCGCGGCCACCGCGCGCACGAGGCGGTGCTGCTGCGGGGTCAGTTCCAGGTCGGGGCGGTCCCAGCCCTCGGACTCGACCTCCTCGTTCGTCCCGACGACCACCACGGCGACGTCGGCCGCGCGGGCCGCTGCGACGGCCTCGGCGATCTCGTCCTCGACGCCGGGACCGGGCGGCAGGTGGCGCACGTGGGCGGTGACGAAGCGGCCGTAGGCGTCGGCGTCGACGACCCGGAGGTCGATCCTCAGGTCCAGGCGCACCGGTTCGGCGTCCACCCGCACGGTGCGGCGGTGGGTCCCGGGGTGGCTGTGGCGGGACTCCAGGATCAGTTCGACGCCCCGGTCGTCCTCGCCGGTGTGGACCGGTGTGCCGTCGAGGGTGACCGTGAAGCGTCCGGCGCAGCCGAACTCCAGGAGGTGCTCGCCCGGTTCGGCGAGGGTGATCCGGCCGGTCAGGACCACGTCGGTGACGCCGTCCGGCACGCCGAAGACCCCCCAGTCGCCGGTGCGGCGGACCTCCTCGCCCAGCGGCGTGCCGTCCTCGGACAGGTACGCGGCGCGCATCCCGGTGAGGAGCGCGGGGTCGGCGAAGGGGGCGTGCCGCCGGGACGAACCGCCCCGGTGCACGGTCAGTCCGACCCCGTCCGGCAGGGCGGCCCGCAGCCCCTCGGCGTACCCCACCGTGCGGACGGCGGGGACGTGGGCGCTGCCGCCGCCCTGGAGGTACGGCTCGACGGCGTTCGGCCCGATCAGCGCCACGCTGCCCAGCCGGCCCGGGTCCAGGGGGAGAAGGGCCCCTTCATTGCGCAACAGGACGGTGCCCCGGGTGAGGACCTCGCGCAGCGCGGCGAAGTCCGCCTCGCCGACCGGTGCGGGCGCGGGCGCGGGCGGCAGGGGCGGGGGCTGCTCGCCGGGCGTCCAGGGCTCGGTGAGCTTGCCGACCCGGGCGGCGAGCCGCATGAGCCGCAGGACCTTGTCGTCGACGACCGCCTCGTCCACCTCGCCGCGGCGGACCGCCTCGACGAGGGCGTCTCCCCACGGTCCTTCGGGACCGGGCATCACCAGGTCGAGGCCGGCGAGGGCGGTGGCCGCGGTCGTGCGGGCGGCTGCCCAGTCGCTGATCACCGCCCCGTCGTAGCCCCACTCGTCCTTCAGGACGCCCCGCAGGATCCGCCGGTGTTCGAGGAGCGGGGCCGACTCGGTGCCGTCGTCGAGTCCCGAGTACGCGCCCATCACGCTCCACGGCCCGGTCTCGGCGAGGATGCGCTCGAACGGGGCGAGGTAGACCTCGCGGAGGGTACGGGGGTCGATCCTGGCGCGGTACCTGGTCCGGTCCGTCTCGGAGTCGTTCGCGACGAAGTGCTTCAGGCAGGCGGCGACGCCCTCGCCCTGGAGTCCCCGCACGATCGCCGCGCCGAGCGCGCCGGAGAGGAGGGGGTCCTCCGAGAGGCACTCGAAGTGGCGGCCGGCGACCGGGGTGCGCTGGAGGTTGACCAGCGGGGCCAGGACGACGTCCACCTTCTTCCGGCGGGCCTCGGCGGCGAAGACGCGTCCGAGGCGCTCGGCGAGCTCCGTGTCCCAGGTGGCGCCGGTGGCGCTCGGGGCCGGGGCGAGGAGGCCCGTCTCGCCGGGCACCTCACCGGTCCCCCGCACGCCCTGCGGGCCGTCGGAGGTGACCACGGGGTGGAGTCCGAGCCTCGGTTCCCCGTGCAGCGCCCACAGGGTCGCCCCGGTCAGCAGCCGCACCTTGCTCGTCAGGTCCAGGGCCTCGACCAGCGCGGCCCGGCGGCTCTCGTCCGCCGCCTCCGGCCGGGCCGGCGGGGCGGAAAGCGCGGGCGACAGGGCAGACATGGGGATCCCCTCCAGCCGTGACGACAGTGTGCCGTCGTGGTGACGGCGTGCCGTCATGGTGACGGCGTGCCGTCATGGTGACGGCCACATGAAAGCACACCCGCTAAGTACTTAGTAAGTGGTCTGCCTCACACTCCTCCGAAGCGCCTCCCGAGCCGGTCTCCCGGCTTCCGGGGGCACCTATGCTGGCGCGCGTGAGCGACAACCCGGTAGGTAAGACGAAGCGCCCGCCCCGTACGCCCCGCAGCGCGGAGGCCAAGCAGCGGCGGCAGGACATCCTGCACATCGCCATGGACACCTTCGCCGCCCGCGGCTACCACAACGCGCCGATCCAGGAGATCGCCGACCGCGCCGGACTCACCCAGGCCGGGGTCCTGCACTACTTCCGGACCAAGGCCCAGCTGCTCACCAGCGTCCTGGAGCTCCGCGACCAGTCCGACATCGAGCAGCTCGGGCCCGAGCGGCCGCGCGGGACGGAGTTCCTGCGCCACCTCGTCGACACCGCCCGCCGCAACGCCGAGCGCGAGGGCATCGTGCGCCTGTACGCGGTGCTCTCGGCCGAGTCCGTCACCGACGACCACCCCGCGCAGACCTACTTCCGCGACCGCTACACCGGGCTGCGCGCCTTCGTGGCCGACGCGCTGCGCGAGGCGGGCGGCCTCGCCGACGACGACGCCCGCGTCGAGCCGGCCGCGAGCGCGATCATCGCCGTCATGGACGGCCTCCAGGTCCAGTGGCTCCTCGCGCCCGACGCGGTCGACATGGCCGTGTCGACGGAACTCGCCCTGGACTCCCTCCTCGCCACGCTCGCGCCGGACCGCTTCCCCGCCGGGGGGTGAGCGGGCCCGGTCACGACCGGCGTCAGCGGCTCGCGTACGGCAGCAGGGCCATCTCGCGGGCGTTCTTGATCGCGGCGGCGAGGGCCCGCTGCTGCCGGGCGGTCACGCGGGTGACGCGCCGGCTGCGGATCTTGCCGCGATCGGAAATGAACCTGCGCAGCAGGTCGGTGTCCTTGTGGTCGATGTACGTGATCCCGGCCGCGTCCAGCGGGTTGGGACGGGTCTTGACGGGCTTGCGGGGCTCGGGGCGTCGGGCCACGGGGGTCTCTCCTTGGACGGGCGGGTCGTACGTGTCGTGCGGCGGGGTCAGGCGGCGTCGAGGAGGGGGGCGAAGGCCGCGGGCAGGCGCTTCCACTCCTCCGGCCCCGACGCGTACTCCGCGTCGGTCAGCAGGCAGGAGTCGAGGAGCCGTTCGAGGCCGTCCCGGTCGAGGCCGGGCGAGGTGAAGACGAGGTGCTGGCAGCAGTCGCCGTGGTCGGCGTGCCAGTCGAGCGCGGCGGCCGCCCGGCGTACGGGCGGGACCATCTCCCAGGCCGCGTCCGGCAGCGAGGCGAGCCAGGGCCCCGCGCTCTCCACGCACAGCGCCCCGCCGGCCGCGTCCCAGGCGAGCAGGGTGTCCGGGCGGTCGGCGAGCCAGAACCGGCCGCGGCTGCGGGCCGCCGCGCAGCACAGGTCCTCCAGGGCCTCGTAGAGGCGCTCGGGGTGGAACGGCCGCCGGCGGTGCCAGACGAAGGTGGTCACGCCTGCCTCGTCGGCCTCCTGGGGCAGGAGCGCGCACGCGGGGTGCTGGGCGGCCGCGGCGGCCTCGACGTCGAAGCCCGCGAACGCGGCCCGGGCGAGGTCGGCCGAGGCGGCCGGCACGCGGCGGGCGGTGGGGTGCAGCTGGGCGAGGAGGGCGCGGTCCTCGTCGTCCGCCTCCGCGCTGTCGACCACGGCGAGGACGGGGGCGTACTCCAGCTGGCGGGCCCAGGTGTCGCCGACGGTCCGCCGATCGGTGGGGGCGGCGGCGAGCCCCGCCTCCGCGAGGTCGTCGCCGTTGGCGAGGTACGGCAGGACGAGCGCGGGGTCCACGGCGGTGATCACGCCCGTCACGGACAGGCGGTCCCCGCCGTGTCCGGCGACGACCTCGGCCATGGCCTTCGGCTCGACCGAGTCCCACAGCTCGACCACCGCGAGAC
The DNA here is from genome assembly GCF_042900925.1 of Streptomyces sp. NPDC012825. Taxonomy (NCBI): domain Bacteria; kingdom Bacillati; phylum Actinomycetota; class Actinomycetes; order Kitasatosporales; family Streptomycetaceae; genus Streptomyces; species Streptomyces sp. NPDC012825. The sequence continues at coordinate 27,735 of NZ_JBIBBZ010000018.1, forward strand.
GGGTGAGACCGTCGCCGGCCAGGCGTTCCAGCTCGGGGACGAGGTCCTCGCGCAGCGCGCAGCAGGCGCAGTCGTTCACCAGCGGCGTCTCACCGCGGGAGACGGGCCCGGAGGCGTCCCGTACGAGCCGGAGCACGGTGCCGTCGGGGGCCGAGGAGAGGTCGTGGTGGAGCGCCACGCTCCCCGGGACGGCCCGCAGGAGGCGGTCGACGACCTCCTTGCGGGCCTCGGCGTGGAGCCCGGCGACGATCACGACGGGGAGTTCGCGCACGTGCGCCATCAGCGGGCTCCGTAGCGGCGCTCGAAGCGTTCGACGCGGCCGGCGGTGTCGAGGACGCGGGCGGTGCCGGTGTAGAAGGGGTGGCTCGCCGAGGAGATCTCGACGTCGACGAGCGGGTAGGTGTTGCCGTCCTCCCAGTCGATCGTCCTGTCGCTGGTCAGGGTGGATCGGGTCAGGAAAGCGGTGCCGGAGGCGGAGTCGCGGAAGACGACGGGGCCGTAGGCGGGGTGGATGCCGGGCTTCACGGCGGGAACCTTTCGGACGGTGGGGCGAGGGGCCGGGGTCAGCGCTCTTCGCGGAAGTCGACGTGCCGGCGGGCGACGGGGTCGTACTTGCGCAGCACCATGCGGTCGGGGTCGTTGCGGCGGTTCTTGCGGGTGACGTAGGTGAAGCCGGTGCCCGCGGTGGAGCGGAGCTTGACGACCGGGCGGAGTTCGTTGCGTGCCATGGGGCCAGTATATGACAACGGTTTTCATTATCAAAAGTCGCTCGTCGCCGGAGCGAGGGGCGCCACGTCCGCCTCACCCTGAGCGCCGTGTCGGCCAGGACGGTGGACGTGAGGTCGCGCAGAAGCTCCGACCGGGCCGTCGCCTCCCTCGGGGACCGCCACAACCCCGGCTCGCGGTGCGTCCCGCCGGCCCCGCGCGGCGGGAATCGCGGGGGTCGGGTGCCGGACCCGGTCGAGCGGCCGGTGCCGGTGTTCCGACCGCCGGGGCGGCGGGGCCGGGAGCCCTTGTGGGCGCCCGCCCGCCGGTGGAACGATGCGACGACATCCGCCCGACCCGACCGGAAGGACCTCCGTGACCGACGAGCAGCAACGGCCCCCCGCGGCAGTCGTGTTCGACGCGCTGGGAGCGGCGTACGAGAAGGCGTTCGCCGACTCCGAGGCGCACCGGCGCTCGCTGGAGTGGCTGCTCGGTCGGCTCGCGCCGGGCAGCCGGGTCCTGGACGTGGGCAGCGGCACGGGCCGGCCCACCGCCGAGACGCTCGCGGGCGCCGGTCACGAGGTGCTGGGCGTCGACGTCTCCCCCGTCATGGTGGAACTGGCGGCCCGTCAGGTGCCGTCCGCCTCCTTCCGGTGCGTCGACGTCCGCGAACTGCCGCTCGACGTCGCGTCGTTCGACGCGGTCTGCGTGTACTTCTCCCTGCTCCAGCTCGACCGGAGCGAACAGGCGGACGTCGTCCGGCGGCTGGCGCGGGCGCTGGTGCCGGACGGACTCCTGGTCCTGGCCACCGTGCCGCTGGACGTGGAGGGCGTGGAGGGCGTCTTCATGGGACAGCCCGTGCGTGTGACCAGCTTCGGCGCGCCGGACCTCGTCGCCGTGGCCGAGGAGGCCGGTCTCGACGTGCTGGAGCGCGAGGAGACGCTGTTCACCCCGGCCCATCCGCACGCCGGTCCGGAACCGCACGTGTTCCTGTACTGCCGCCGGCGCCGGGCCGATACGACGGACGCCTGACGGCGCCACGGGAGCGCGCGCCGCGGACCGCGGCCGGACGTGTCCCGCCGGACGCCCGGCGGACCGCCGAGCCCGGTCCGCCGCGTCCGGTCCGCCGGGCCCCGGACCGCCGCGCCCGGACCGTCGAGGGGCTCCGGCGGTCTCCGACGCGGCACCGGGGTGGCTTCCGGAGCGGTCGCGTTAGAGGGCCGGGGGCGAGGGGCATCCGTGACCGGTCCGCAGGTCGCCCGGTGGAGGTCGTGATGGAGTCTTCGGTGGACCGGATCGCCGACCCCTGGGGCGGCCGCGTACCGCACGGGCGCCACGAGCCGTGGCCGGTCCGGGTGGACACCCACCTCGCCGAGGGCGTGGAGCCCGGCGCGGTGCAGCGCTGGGTGCAGGCCGCCTCGATCCTCCGACGTGTGCGAGAACTACGGCAAGGACCTGGTGACCGGAGCGGCGGACGGGGCGGTGGAGTACCGCTCCCTCCACCCCGACGGCAAGGCCATGATCAAGGCCGCCGCCTATCTGCCGCCGCACGAGGGCCCGAGCGAGGAGTACCCCTTCCAGCTGACCACGGGCCGGACCGTCTACCGGTTCCACACCCGCACCAAGACCGGCCGCGCGCCCCAGCTGAACGCGGCGGCCCCCGACGTGTGGGTCGAGGCCTCCGCGGAGGACGCGGCGCGGACCGGCCTGCGCGAGGGTGACCTGGTCGAGGTGCGCACCCCCCGCGGCGCCCTGCGGGGACGGCTGCGCGTCACCGGTCTGCGGCCGGGAGTGCTCTTCGTACCCTTCCACTACGGGTACTGGGACACCCCCGCCGGCGACGGTCCGGGCCCCGACACCCCGGGCCGTGCGGCCAACGAGACCACGATCACCGACTGGGACCCCGCGTCCAAGCAGCCGATGTTCAAGACGGCCGCGGCCTCGCTCACCCTCGTCGAGCGCGGTGACGGGACCCCGTCGCCGGCGCCTACCACCGCCGCCTCGGCCCCGGCGTCCCCGCGCGGCGTGCCGGCCACCGTCGGAGGGCCGGCCGCGCGCGTCACCCAGGAGCCGCACCCCGCCCACGACACGAAGGAGGACGACCGGTGAACGGCGTCACGCTCGTTCTGCGCGCCCTCCACCAGGGCGAACGCGACCTCGTCGACGGCCTCGTGGCCCTGGCCGAGCGGCACCGCGCCGAACACGAGGTCCATCACGTCGCCACCGACGTCGCCACCTGGTCCCGGGAACACGTCCGGCGCCTCGCCGACACGGCCGCCCACTACGGCCTCGACCTCGACGGCCCGGACTCCGGCGACCCGGACTCCGAGGGGCCCGACTCCGACGGCCCGGACCTCCGGGGTCCGGGCCTCGACGGTCCGCCCGGCGGCTCCTCCCCCGACCTGTTCGCGGCGCCCCGCAAGAAGGCGCCGGACCCCGCGGGCGGTCCGTCCGATCCCGGGCTGCTGCTCCTGCGCGACCTGCGCGAGGCTCATCTGGCCGCGGCGCACAACTCGCTGCACTGGGAGATGCTGGCCCAGGCCGCACAGGCCCTGAGGGACCACCGGCTCCTCGCGCTCGCCTCGTTCTGCCACCCCCGGACACTGCGGCAGATGCGCTGGACCAACACCATGATCAAGAACCTGTCCCCGCAGCTGCTCACCAGCCTGTAGGAAGCCCGTGGGACCCGCGTGAAAAGCCGCGGGCCGCGGACGCCACGGGGCCGCCGACCGCCGCGCGCTCCCGGCCCGCGGCCTTGCGGGCGGGCTGACGGCCGATGTCCTACGGGGCCGGGTGCCGCGCGGTCAGCACGGTGGTGCCGCCGGGCGGGCAGTGCACGAGGCGCTCGCCCAGGCCTTCGCGGCGCGCGGCGTCGAGGAAGGCGGAGAGGGACGACTTCATCACGGTGTACTCCTCGTAGTGCACCGGCAGGAGCCGGGCGGCGTCCACGCGGCGGGCGAGTTCGACGCCCTGTTCGGCGTCCATGGTGACGAGCATGCCGCCGGGCAGGGTGGTGCCGCCGAGGTGGAGGACCGCGAGGTCGATGCCGGGGAAGCGCCGGGGGATCTCGTCCAGCCCCTCGAAGAGCAGGGTGTCGCCGGTGAGGTACAGGTTGACGCCGCCGGGTCCGTCCACCTCCCCGAACTGCAGCAGCGTGCCCATGACGGGCGGAAGGAGCCGCCGCAGGACGGGGTGGCCGGCGTGCCGGGCCGGCAGGGCGGTGATCCGGACCCGGGTGGCCCCCTTGCGCAGGACCGTGTCCTCCCAGGTCCCGAGGCCGCGGGCGCGGCGGAAGCCGTGCAGCGTGTTCAGCCGGCGGGCCGCGTGGGGCGTGGTGAGGAAGGGGAGGCCGGAGTCCAGGCCGCGCCGCGCGACGCGGTCGAAGTGGTCCCCGTGCAGGTGCGAGAGGACGACGGCGTCCAGGGCGGGCAGCGCGTCGACCTCGCGCGCGGGATCGCGCAGGCGCCGGCTCACCAGGCCGTTCCCCAGATAGGCGTACTGGCCTCCGCGCAGGAAGTTGGGGTCGGTCAGCAGGGTCAGCCCGCCGTACCTGAGCAGGAGGGTGGCGTTGCCGATGAACTCGATCTCCAGGCGGTCCGAGCCGGACGGGTCCATGCCGGCCTCCTCGTGGGTGCGCTCGTGTCCCCGTGGTGCGCGCGTGCCCCGTTTCACCCTTTTCATACGATTCACACCGTCGTACGGGAGAGTGGGGCCGGACCCACCGGGTAGTCGCGGGTGACCCTTCCCGAGGAGATGAGCGCCATGGCGATCCACGTCGACCGGGGAACGGTCCCGCGCGTCCCGGACCGGTCCCACGTCCTGCGCCAGGGGGCGCACGACCAGATCCTGGGCCTGCTGATGCTGGTCACCTCCGTCGTGGTCCTGCTGTTCCCGATGGCCACGCAGGACGGGCCCAAGGACGCCCAGGTGAACGAGCTGGTGGTGGGGCTCGTGGTCGCCTTCGCCGCGAGCACGCGCCTGTACCGCGGCGGAGGGCTGTGGTCCGACGCGGTCGTGGGCGTCGCGGGCGCCTGGCTGATCGCCTCGCCGTTCGTCCTGGGCGCCCAGAACACCGCCGTCCACACGGCGGACCGCATGCTCTGCATCGTGGCCGGAAGCGTCCTGGTCGTCCTGAGCCTGGTGTCCGCGGCGGTCTGGTGGTCGGACCGCGCGGCCCGGCAGAAGTCAGCCGGCGCTTCTCACCGCGAGTGACACCACGACCGTCGCCGCACCGGCCGCGCCCAGCGCGGCGGCGAGCAGCCGACGGCGGAGGCGGTCGTAGCGGTCGCCGTACTCGCGGCGGAGTTCGTCCGCGCGCGCGACGGTGTCCCGGAGCATGCGGCGTCGCACGGCGAGGTGCTCCCCCGCGAACGCGCGGGCGATCTCCGACCGCTCCTGGGGCCCCAGCCACGGAAACCGGTCGGCGAAGACGTCGCCGGCCTCCGCGGCCTCGGTCCTGACCCGCCGCGCCAGGAGGTACCCCTCGAGCCGGGCGATGCCCGCGGCCGCCTCCGCCGTCAGGGCGCGCGGTTCGCCGCGTGCGCCGTCGCCGATTCGGCTCGCGGAGGCCCGCGGCTCCCCGGAACCGTACGCGGTCATGCGTCCCGGCCGGCGTCGGGGCCGCCGTGGGTGGCGGCGCCGGAGTCGTCGAACACGTCCCGCTTGTCCCCCTTGGCGTGGTCGAGGGCGGCGACCTCGGGGTAGTTGAGGTCGAAGGCGGGCGACTCGGAGCGGATGCGGGGGAGGGTGACGAAGTTGTGCCGGGGCGGCGGGCAGGAGGTGGCCCACTCCAGGGAGCGGCCGAAGCCCCACGGGTCGTCGACGGTGATGCGGGGGGCGGTCTTGGCGGTCTTCCAGACGTTGTAGAAGAACGGCAGGGTGGACGCTCCCAACAGGAACGCGCCGATGGAGGAGATCGTGTTCAGGGCGGTGAAGCCGTCGGCGTTCAGGTAGTCCGCGTAACGGCGCGGCATGCCTTCGGCACCCAGCCAGTGCTGGACGAGGAACGTTCCGTGGAAGCCGGTGAAGAGGGTCCAGAAGTGGACCTTGCCCAGGCGTTCGTCGAGCATCGTGCCGGTCATCTTGGGCCACCAGAAGTAGAAGCCGGCGAAGGTGGCGAAGACGACCGTGCCGAAGACGACGTAGTGGAAGTGGGCGACGACGAAGTAGCTGTCGGTGACGTGGAAGTCCATCGGCGGCGAGGCGAGGATGATGCCGGTCAGACCGCCGAAGAGGAAGGTGACGAGGAAGCCGATCGACCACAGCATGGGGGTCTCGAAGGAGAGCGAGCCCTTCCACATCGTGCCGATCCAGTTGAAGAACTTCACGCCGGTCGGGACCGCGATCAGGAAGGTCATGAAGGAGAAGAACGGCAGCAGGACCGCCCCGGTGGCGAACATGTGGTGCGCCCACACCGTCACCGAAAGGCCCGCGATGGCGATGGTCGCGGCGACCAGACCGATGTAACCGAAGAGCGGCTTGCGGGAGAAGACCGGCAGGATCTCGCTGACGATGCCGAAGAACGGCAGCGCGATGATGTAGACCTCCGGGTGCCCGAAGAACCAGAACAGGTGCTGCCACAGCAGCGCCCCGCCGTTGGACGGATCGAAGATGTGCGCCCCGAACTTGCGGTCCGCCTCCAGGGCGAACAGGGCCGCGGCCAGGACGGGGAAGGCCAGCAGGACGAGTACCGACGTCAGCAGGACGTTCCAGGTGAAGATCGGCATCCGGAACATCGTCATGCCCGGCGCGCGCATGCAGATGATCGTGGTGATGAAGTTGACCGCGCCCAGGATCGTGCCGAAACCGGCGAAGGCCAGACCCATGATCCACATGTCGCCGCCGACGTACGGCGTACGCTCCCCGCCGCTCAGGGGCGTGTAGGCGGTCCAGCCGAAGTCCGCCGTGCCCTGGGGGGTGAAGATGCCCGCGAAGGCGATCAGGCCGCCGAAGAGGAACAGCCAGTACGAGAACATGTTCAACCGGGGGAAGGCGACGTCGGGCGAGCCGATCTGCAGGGGCATGATCGCGTTGGCGAAACCGGCGAACGTGGGGGTGGCGAACAGCAGCAGCATCACCGTCCCGTGCAGGGTGAACACCTGGTTGTACTGCTCGGGCGAGACGATCTGCAGACCCGGCCGCGCCAGTTCCGCCCGGAGCACGAGCGCCAGCAGGCCTCCCAGCAGGAAGAACGCGAACGACGTGATCAGGTAGAGGTGCCCGATCTTCTTGTGGTCGGTCGTCGTCGCCCAGTCCACGACGACCCGCCCGGGGCCTCTTCCTTTCACGGGTACGAGGGTGGGCGGCTCCGTGGAGACGGTCATGGGAACTCCTGCGAAGGGCTTGGAGGAAAGCACACGTGCAGGGCGACCGTAGACCAACTTTTTCGGCGAACCGAACAAATGCGGGCACTCGGCTTAAAACACTTCATCCCATCGGCTGTGACCTGCGCTTTTCGACTGCCACGGGCAGGAAGCACCCACTTGGCGGGCGCGGAGGGCGACGTGCCGCACGCTCCCGCACGCCCCGCCGCCGGGTGACATCGACCAACAGAATGCCAAGAATGCTCCGATTGGGGCGTTTATGCCGTTTTTACGGGTAAGTGCTGGACAAGCACCGTCCTTCTGGAGGTCATCATGGCGTCGACCCATCGCGCGCCCATCGAAGAGCACCCCGACCTGATGGAGCTGCGGGCCCGGCACGACCGTGCCGCCGCCACCCCGCGGGCCCAGATGATCGAGGCCCTGGCCCTCGTCACCGGTCTGTATCTCGCCGCGTCACCCTGGATAGCCGGTTTCAACGGCTTCACCACCCTCGCCGTCACCAACCTCATCGCCGGCATCGCCTACATGCTGCTGCTCGGCGGCCTCGGCAACTCCTACGAACGCACCCACTCCATGGCCTGGGCCGCCGCGGCCATCGGCATCTGGACCTGTGTCGCCCCCTGGGTCGTCGCCGGGGACGTCGCCCACACCCGCTCCATCACCAGCAACCTCATCACCGGCGCCGTGGCCACCCTCCTCGCCCTCGCCGCCGCCTCCGCGGCCCGGGACCGCGCCGGCGACACGCGCGGCGGCTCCGGCGCGCGCGGACGCCGCGGGATGCCCGGCGACCACTGACGCCGCCCACGGGCGGTCCTGATCACGGCGCCGGACCCACCGGCGCGGACGCGAACGTCCCATCCCTCCGAGACACCCCGGACCGCACGGTTTCCGCCGCGCGGTCCGGGGCACACGCGCGAAACGGGATGTACCCCGTTCGGAGTAAGGAGACGGCTGATGCTGATGGCCCACCCCATGGTGCTGGAGAACCTCGTCGAGCAGTACGAGACGCTGCGGGCCCTGTACGCCGAGCAGGGTTCGGCCGAGGTGCGCCGTCAGCTCGAGGACGTCACCTACACCCTGTGCGTGTCCACCGGCACCCGTGACGCCGACGCCGCTCTGGTCGCCTCCCGCCGTCAACTGGCCCGCGCCCGCTCCGAGATCGACTTCGCGCTCGTCGGCTGACCGCGACGGTCGCACCACGCCGCGGACACCACCCCTCCATACACATACACACAGTGGCGGCTGCCGGCCCGTGGGCCGGCAGCCGCCACTGTTCCGTGCGACGACGCGGTTCTCAGTATCCCGACTGTCCCCCGCCGCCCGAGGTGTGCCTGATGTCGTCGGCGGCGTCACGGCCGGTCTGCCGCAGTTCCTGGGCGGTCTCCCGGCCCGCGTCCTGCGCGTGCTCCTTGGTCGTCCCGACGGCCTCCTGAGCGGTGCTCTTCACCGACTCGACCGCGTCCGCAGCGGGGCCGCGCAGCTCCTCACGGACCTCCTGCGCCGCGTCCATGGCCGTCCGCTTCACCGGTTCCAGCAGCTCGTCGGAGTGCTCCTTGAGCTGCTGCCCCAGGCGCTCCTCCGCCTCGGTGGTCGGCAGGAGGGCCGAGGCGAGCATGCCCGCGCCGAAGGCGATGAGACCGGCGGCCAACGGGCTGCCCTGGGTCTGCCGGCGCACCCGCGCCGGAGCCTGCTGGACCGCCTCGCTCACGCTGTCCCCCGCCTCCCGCGCCGTGTCCGCGACGCTGCTCGCCGCCCGGTTCAGACCCTCGGACGCGCCGTGCGCCGAGTCGTGTGCACTGCCCATGACCCGTTCCTTCACTCCGCTCACCTGGTGCCGTATCGAATCGGCCTTGCGACGCGCGACCCTGCCCGGGGTGATCCGGTCGGCCAGGCGGTCGACGTTGTGGGCCAGATGGGCCCGCCGCTCTTCCACGTCGTTCCTCAGCTCGTCGGGTGTCGCGCCCACTTGGCGTCCTCCTTGAGGGTCTCCACGGTCTGTTCCGGCTTGAGGTTGACGGTGCGCAGGCGCTTGCGGCCGACGGAGTAGAGCACACCGCCCACGATCGCCCAGAGGGCGGTGACGATCAGGGCCGCCCAGGCCAGGTCCATCACGTTGGCCAGGGCGAAGACGACGGTCAGGCTGCCGAGCAGCGCCACCAGGTGGGCGGCATAGCCCGCTCCGCCGAGCATGCCGACGGCCTTGCCCGCCTTGGCGGACTCCTGCTTGATCTCGGCCTTCGCCAGTTCGATCTCGTCCCGGACCAGGCGGGACAGGTCCTGACCGATCTCGCTGACCAGATCGCCGATCGACGGTTCGGGCGCCTCACCCGGCGGCACGGCCGCCGAGGTGGGGCGCTCCTGGAAGGAGAGGGCCATGATCAGATCCCCCCCGCCGGACGCGAGGGGCCGCCGTACGTCTGTCCGCCGCCCGCGGGCGGACGGTTCGGCGGAGCCGGCGTGACGTGCGGGGGCTGGGACTGGCCGTAGGTGTCGAGCGGGTCCTCGTACGTGCCCGGCGTGGCGCGCGGCAGGGGGTCGGGATCCGTGAGGGGGCGCTCCGTCCCGTACGTGCCGTGCGTCTCGTACGTACCGGCGTACGGTTCCGGAGAGCGGGTCTCCCCGCCTGTGCCACCCGTGCCACCGGAGGACGCCGCGCCGATGCTCTTGCCCGCGCGGGCCACCACGAAGCCGGCCAGCGCCGCGCCGGCGAGGAAGACGCCCGGACGTCGGCGGGCGAAGCTCTGCAGGTCGCTCACCAGGCCGTCGGGGCCTCGGTTCTCCACGTGGGAGGCCATCCGGTGGCCTCCGTCGGCGGCCCGGCGGGCCAGGTCCGCCATCGTGGAGTCCGGCTTGCCGTTGTCGCCCAGTTCGCGCAGCTCGTGCGAGAGGCGTCGTACGTTCTCCGCGAGGCGCTGGGTCTGGGTCTCGGCCTGGCCCTGCAACTGGTTGCGCAGTTCGCCCGCCAGGTCCTTGGCCTGGGCCGCGGCCTCGCCGACGACGTTGCCGGCCTGTTCCTTCGCCGTGCCGCCCACTTCCGCGGCCTTTCCGCCCACCAGCGAAGCGCTTTCTCCGGCCTTGTCCTGAGCGGTTCGCGCTACTTCCGCCGCCCTGCTCTGGTCCTGCCGGTCCGAGTCCTGGAAGTCACTCAAGGCTCCTCCTGCGTGCTGGAAGGGTTTCTATCTGTTTGCTGTACTTCGCGCCTGCCCCCTTACGCTCCGCTCATACGCTCGATCTCCGAACCATTGCCGGAAATCTTCGGCGCCGACGAGCTCCCGCCCCGGTCAGGGACGCGGGTTCACGCGCTGCCACCGCGGGCGGGCGTCGGGGCCACGGCGTCCGGCGACGGACGCGCAGCGCGGGCAGACCCGCCGCACCCGGTCGGCGGCGCCGCCGGATTCGGGGAACACGTCGGTCCAGACGACGTGCGACAGCCGCGTCAGCCGGGAACGGTGCAGGGAGAGTCCACACACGGTCTGGTTCATGCCCTGCTCCCAGGCGTGGACCTCACCGGCGGGCAGACGGCGGCCGTCCTCCTCGTCCGTCCAACTGCCCGAGGCGGCCACCGCGTAGCGCTTCCTGTCTGCCATGTCCCGGCCTCTACCCGGGGCGGTGTCGGCCATGCGGGGCGGTGAACCGCGCGACAGTGGGTAACCGCCCCCGGGGCACCCGTACGCGGTTGCCGCGCGACCGTACGAACCGCGCCGAGGGAAGGAACGGAGCCATGGAGCAGAGCACCCCGTCGCAGGCCGAGGGGGAACGGCCCGAGGACAGCGGCCCGGAGGGGACGGAGCACCGGGACGTCGAACCGGAGCGGACCACACCGTCGCAGGCCGAGGGGGAGCGGGAGCCGGACGACGACGAGAACGCGTAGCGGCGGCCGGTCCCGGGCCGGGGCCCTGCCGTCCGTCGTGGGGCCCCGGCCCGGGTCGGGGTCCTCTGCCGTCCGTCGTACTGAACAACGACCGTGATCCGTTTCGCCGACCACGTGCCGGTTATACGACGTTCATGACTTCTGCCTCGGATTTCGACGCCCATGCCCCCGCGGGCGGAAGCGTCCGGCGGGCGCTGGAACGCGTCCTGCCCTCGGCTTCGGGTCCCGGCAGGGTGCTGCGGGCCATGGATCGCCTGGAGCGCGCCACCGCCCTCGACGGGTCGGCCGAGCGCCTCGGTGAGGTGGTCCGGGCGATTCCCCTGGGCCGTGGGAGGGACGCGCTGCACGGGCGCTGGCTGGGCCACCCCGTCCATCCGGTGATGGTGCAGGTGCCGATCGGGGCCTGGTTCTCGGCGGCGGTGCTCGACCTGATGCCGGGGCAGCGGCGGGCGGCGGGCGCGCTGATCGGCGTGGGACTCGCGGCGGCGGCCCCCGCGGCCGTGGCGGGCTGGGTCGACTGGGCCGAGCTGCGGCGCCGTCAGATGCGGGTCGGTCTGGTGCACGCGGCGGCGAACGCCACGGGAGTGGGGCTCTACACGGCCTCCCTGGTCGCGCGGGCGCGGGGCCGCACCCTCCGGGGCAAGGCGCTGGCGTTCGCGGGCCTGACCGCCGTCGGCGTCGGCGGCGCGATCGGGGGTCATCTGGCCTACCGGCAGGGATCCGGCGTCAACCGCGCCGCCTCGGTCCCCGACCTCGTGGAACCCGGCTGGCACGCGCTCGGACAGGTCGCCGACCTCCCCCTCGGGCAGGCGGTGCGGCGACACGTCGGCGACGTGCCCGTCCTGGTCGTGCGCGAGAGCGCGGACCGCGTACATGTCCTCGCGGACGCGTGCAGCCACGCGGCCGGTCCGCTGTCCCGGGGAACGATCGAGGACGGCTGCGTGCGCTGCCCGTGGCACGGCAGCGTCTTCCGCCTGGAGGACGGCTGGAACGTGAAGGGCCCCGCGACGGCCCCCCAGCCCTCCTTCGACACCCGCGTCGTCGGCGGCCGGCTCGAGGTGAGGCTGCGCGCCCCGGAAGCGGCTCCCTCCCCCGACCGGGCCTGACGTCCTGGCCGTACCGAACGGACACGACCGCCGGCGCCGTCGGCGGAGACCGTCCCCATGAACCACGACGTACAGGGAAAGGCCCTTCGTGCACCAGCTCAAGAAAACGTTCCGACGGTTGGGCGAGGCGTACTCGCCGCAGGAGGACCGCCGGCTCGGGGGGCACCTCGGGGCCGTCGTCGCGTTCGGCGCCTACACGGCCGCCTGGGGCGCGGCGGTCCGCAGGCGCGGGACGAAGCTGCCCGACCGCCACGACCCCTGGGACCTCCCGTTGACGGCGGCGGCCGTGTTCCGGCTGAGCCGGCTCCTCACCAAGGGGTCCGTCACCAGTCCCCTGCGGGCGCCCTTCACGCGGTACGAGTCGGCGACGGGCCCCGCGGAAGTGAGCGAGAGTCCCCGCGGGGGCGCCGTCAGGTCGACCGTGGGCGAGCTGATCACCTGCCCGTTCTGTCTGAGCGTGTGGCTGACGGCCACCTTCACCGGTGCCCGCCTGCTGTGGCCGCGTGCCACGCGGACCGTGACGGGCGGCCTCACCGCCCTGGCGCTCGCCGACACCCTGCAGCTCGGGTACGACTGTCTGCTCCAGAAGAACGGCGAGTGAGGCGCACCGCCCGCGAGCCCGCTCAGGAGGGCGGCGGTACGTGCCGTCCGGCCCGTGATCCCGCGTACGCGGCGAGGCGCAGCGACCGGAGGCGGTCGACGGGGTGGAAGCCGGGCAGGGAGTTCAGGTAGGGGTCGAACGGGCCGGCTTCCCGGGTGGCCGGAGGCGCCTCGCCGTGGAGGGTGAGCCGGGCCAGGGGCCGCCAGGTGCCGCCCGCCCCGAAGCAGAGCTGGAACACCACGGGCCGCCCGGCCGCGGCGGCCCCCACCGTCGCGGGGTCGGCGGGGATCCGCGGGGAACCGGGCACCGGGAACGCGGCCAGCACGCCCCGCCGCCCGCCGACGACGTACGACAGGAGACTGGAGTACGGGCCGGCCGTGGCGGACGTGCGGGGAAACGGTACGTGACGGGTCCACCGGCCTCGGCCGCCGGTCGTGAGGAGCAGGTCCAGGGGGCGGCGCGGCCCGCCGGCGTCCTCCACCCGCAGCGCGAGGCCCAGCCCGTCCGGCAGCGGGTGCGGCAGCCCGGCGCCCCGGGACCAGCGGGCCGTCACCGTGGCGGAGCCGGGGGCGTCGAGCCACGGCACGCCCCAGGGCTCCCGGTGGCCGGACGTGGTGAGGCGTCCCGCGAGGGCCGTCCCCCGGGGGTGCAGGGCCGGCCGGTCCCCGCGACGGCGGGCGGCGGCCCGTGCCGTGCGGAAGGCGATGCGGTCGAGGAGGTTCATGCGGCTGTCCGTTCCTGATGGCGACGGCGGCGCGGGCGGGTCCCGGCACGACCGTCGTCTGCCCAGGATCGCGCCGGTCGACCGGACCACCCCGGACCGGGCGCCCCGACGGCCGCGTCCGGTGATCGGGGCCGGGGGCGGGCGGCACCTCGTCGGGGAACGCGTACGGACGCACCGCTCAGGTCTTGCGGGCCAGCAGGTGGACCTCTTGGAACTGCCGCCGGTCGGCGGGCCGCGGCTCGCGGGTCATCCGGGCCGTTTCCGTGAGCCCTGACGCGCGCAGTGTCGCGGCGAGGTAGTCGGGCCACCAGCGGTGGGCGGGCGCGACCGCGTGGTCGAAGACCTGCGTCGGGTGCGACGGGCCCTCGCTCCCCGAGAAGGCGATCAGGAGGTGGCCGCCGGGGGCCAGGACGCGGTGGAACTCCGCCAGGACGGCGGGGAGTTCGTCCGGCGGGATGTGGATGACGGACCAGCGCGAGAGCACGCCGTCCAGCGCGCCGTCGGCGATGTCGAGGGCGGCCATCGAGCCCACGTCGAACCGCAGGTGCGGGTGGGCCCGGCGGGCCAGTCCGATCATCGCGGGAGAGGCGTCGACGCCGAACGCCTCCAGTCCCAGACCGTCCAGGTGGGCGGTGACGTGGCCGGGTCCGCAGCCCAGGTCCGCCACCCGTCCCTCCCCGCCCTCGCGGACGACCTCGGCGAAGGCGTCGAGCATCGCGCGGTCCAGGGGGAGGTCCCGCAGCGTGTCGCGGAACATCTGCTCGTAGGTGGAGGCGACGGCGTCGTAGGCCTCGCGGGTGGCGCCGAGTACATCGTGTTCGACCATGCCCGCGACGGTAGTCGCCGGACGGTGCGGTGGAGCGGGAGGGCCTCCCGGCCGGGAGGCCCTCCCCTCGTCGTGCCTCAGAGGGCGCCGACGATGTCCTCGACCCGGGCCTTCGCGTCGCCGAAGAGCATCGAGGTGTTCTCCTTGAAGAAGAGCGGGTTCTGCACGCCCGCGTACCCCGAGGCCATCGAGCGCTTGAACACGATGACCTTGCCGGCCTCCCAGACGGTGAGGACCGGCATGCCGGCGATCGGGCTGCCGGGGTCCTCGGCGCCGGCCGGGTTGACCGTGTCGTTGGCGCCGATGACGAGGACGACGTCGGTCGCGGCGAAGTCCTCGTTGATCTCGTCCATCTCCAGGACGATGTCGTACGGCACCTTGGCCTCGGCGAGGAGCACGTTCATGTGGCCGGGCAGGCGCCCGGCGACCGGGTGGATGCCGAACCGTACGTCCACTCCCCTGGCCCGGAGCTTCGAGGTGAGTTCCGCGACCGGGTACTGGGCCTGGGCGACGGCCATGCCGTAGCCGGGGGTGATGACCACGGACCGGGCCGAGCCGAGCAGTTCGGCGGCGCTCTCGGCGGTGATCTCCGTGTGCTCGCCGTAGTCGACGTCCGCGCCGGACGCCGCCTCGATGCCGAAGCCGCCCGCGATGACCGCGAAGAAGGAGCGGTTCATCGCCTTGCACATGATGTAGCTGAGGTAGGCGCCGGACGAGCCGACGAGGGCGCCGGTGACGATCAGCAGGTCGTTGCCGAGCAGGAAGCCGGAGGCCGCCGCGGCCCAGCCGGAGTAGCTGTTGAGCATCGAGACCACGACCGGCATGTCGCCGCCGCCGATCGAGGCCACCAGGTGCCAGCCGAGGGCGAGGGCCAGGACCGTCACGGCGATGAGCAGCCACAGCTCCGGCGTGATCACGAACCACACCGTCAGGGCGACGAACAGGGCGAGCGAGCCGAGGTTCAGGGCGTTCTTGCCGGGCAGCACCAGCGGCTTGGAGTCGATCTTCGCGGCGAGCTTCAGGTACGCCACGACGGAGCCGGTGAAGGTCACCGCGCCGATGAACAGGCCGATGAACACCTCGGCGTGGTGGATGCCGAGGGTGCCGAGCGCGTCCAGGGCCTTCGCCTCGTGGCCGTCGGGGTCGTGCTCGACGTTCAGGAAGCCGTTCCAGCTGACCAGGACGGCGGCCAGACCGACGAACGAGTGCAGCAGCGCGATCAGTTCGGGCATGCCGGTCATCTCGACGCCGCGGGCCCGCTGGAGGCCGATCAGGGCGCCGACCAGCATCGCGACGGCCATGAGGCCGAGGCCGGCGGTGCTGACGTCGCCGTCGACCGCGAGCACGACCGTCGCGACGAGCGCGACGCCCATGCCGAGCATCCCGAACGCGTTGCCGAGCCGTGCCGTCTCGTGCTTGGAGAGTCCCGCCAGCGCCAGGATGAACAGCAGCGCGGCGACGAGGTAGGCCGCCTGGGCGGCAATGGTCGCAGACATGTCAGCTCCGGTTGAACATGGCGAGCATGCGACGCGTCACCGCGAAGCCGCCGAAGACGTTGATACTGGCCAGCAGGATCGCCACGGACGACAGCACCGTGACCGCCGTGCTGGTGTGGCCGATCTGGAGGAGCGCGCCGACGACGATGATCCCGGAGATCGCGTTCGTCACCGACATCAGCGGTGTGTGCAGCGCGTGGTGGACGTGGCCGATGACGTAGTAGCCGATCACGATCGCGAGCACGAAGACCGTCACGTGGGGCAGCAGCGCCGCCGGCGCGAACGCGGCAAGGAGGAAGAGGGCCAGGGCGCCGAGGGCCACGCCGCCGAACCTCTGCCTCGCCGTGGTCGGCGCCTTCTTGGGCGCGGGTTCCACCGCGGCCGCCGCGGGCGCGGGGGCCGGGGCGGCCGAGACCTGGACCGGCGGGGGCGGCCAGGCCGTCTCGCCCTTGCGCACGACGGTGATCGAGCGCTGGACCGGGTCGTCCCAGTCGAGGACGAGGCGGGCGTCCTTGTCGGGCGTCATCAGCTTCAGCAGGTTCACCAGGTTGGTGCCGTACAACTGCGAGGCCTGCGCCGGGAGTCGGCCCGCGAGGTCGGTGTAGCCGATGATCGTCACGCCGTTCTCCGTGACGGTCTTCTCGCCCTTCACCGTGCCCTGGACGTTGCCGCCGTTGGCGGCCGCCATGTCGACGATCACCGAGCCCGGCTTCATGCTCGCCACCATCTCGGCGGTGATCAGCGTCGGCGCGGGGCGGCCGGGGATCAGCGCCGTGGTGACGACGATGTCGGCCTCGCGGCACTGGGCGGCGTAGAGCTCGGCCTCGCGCGCCTTGTAGTCGTCGCCCATCTCCTTGGCGTAGCCGGTCTTGGAGACCTCGGTCTCGGGGGACTCGATGGACAGGTACTCGCCGCCGAGGGAGCGGACCTGGTCGGCCACCTCGGGCCGGGGGTCGGTGGCGCGGACGATCGCACCGAGCGAGCCCGCGGCGCCGATCGCGGCCAGACCGGCGACGCCGGCGCCCGCGACGAGCACCTTGGCGGGCGGCACCTTGCCCGCCGCCGTCACCTGGCCGGTGAAGAACCGGCCGAACTCGTGCGCCGCCTCGATGACGGCCCGATATCCGGCGATGTTCGCCATCGACGAGAGCACGTCCATCGACTGGGCCCGGCTGATGCGCGGCACGGCGTCCATCGACAGGGCGGTGAAGGGGCGCCGGCCCAGGTCCTCGACCATCGCCGGGTCGAAGGCCGGGGAGAACAGGGCGATCACCGTCGCCTCCGGCCGGACCCGGTCGAGCTGGGACGGGGCCGGGGCGTTGACCCCCAGCACCACGTCCGCCGCCACCGCGTCGCCGACGGTCGCGCCGGCGGCCTCGTAGGCGCCGTCGGTGAAGCCGGCCGCGACGCCCGCGCCGGGGTCGACGACCACGCCGTACCCCAGTTTGCGGATCTGTTCGACCGTGGCCGGTGTGGCCGAGACGCGACTCTCACCTGCCCGCGCTTCCTTGAGGACTCCGACAATCACGAGTGTTCTCCGTTCGCTGCTCTGGCCGTCAACGGCGTGTTCCGACTCGATCAGAAGTGCGCCCGCGATGGTCCGGAGCACGCCGCTCAGCTTGACGCCGAGACCTCTCCTTGAACAGCACCCACCGGTGAGGCACACGCAACACTTGACGGGCCCGGGGGCCGTGCTCCACGCGACGGCGCACGCCCCGGGGCCCGTGCCGGTACGTCAGCCGATACGGGTTCCCGCGCCGCTGACCCGGACGCGCGGGTCGCCCGCGCGCAGCGTCACCGTGAGTTCGCCGGGGCGTCCCAGGTCCTCGCCCTGGTGCAGGGTGAGGACGGCGTCCTCGGGGACCAGGCCGAGATCGCGTGCGTAGGCGCCGAACGCGGCGGCCGCGGCGCCGGTCGCCGGGTCCTCGACGACGCCGCCGACGGGGAACGGGTCGCGGACGTGGAAGACGGTGGCCGACTCCCGCCACACCAGCTGGACCGTGGTCAGGTCCAGGCGGTGCATCAGGGCTTCGAGGCGCGCGAAGTCGTACGCGAGGTCGGCGAGACGGGCGCGGGTCGCCGCCGCGAGGACGAGGTGGCGGGCTCCGGCGAAGGCGACGCGGGGCGGGAAGGCGGGGTCGAGGTCGGCGGCCGGCCAGTCGAGCGCGGCGAGCGCCTCCGCGAGGTCGGCGTCGGTGATCCCCTCGACGTGCGGCTCGACGCTGGTGAGGGTGGCCCGGAGCGTCCCGTCCTGCTCGGTCACCTCCACCGGCACGGTGCCGGCGGGCGTCGCGAACAGCAGCTTCCCGGGGCCCGTCCGCTCGGCGAGCGCGAGGGCGGTCGCGACGGTGGCGTGTCCGCAGAACGGCACCTCGGCCTTGGGACTGAAGTAACGGATGGTGTACGCCCGCTCCCCCTCGCCGCCGAGACCCTCCGGGGGCGCGGTCAGGAACGCGGACTCCGAGTATCCGAGGCCGGCCGCGACGGCCAGCATGGCGTCGTCGTCCAGGCCGGTGGCGTCCAGAACGACACCGGCGGGGTTCCCGCCGTCGGGGGTGCCGGAGAAGGCGGTGTAGCGCAGGACCTCGGGTTGCGGCGCGTTGATCGTCATGCCCGTGGCAACCCGGCGCGGGCCCGGGCCTATTCCTGGCCGAGGGCCCCGTCGGTCGCGGGGAGCGGGTCCCGCATCCGCCGACGTACCCTCCCCGCCACCGCACGCCGACCCCGACGCGTCCGCCCGGATCGGCCTGCGCGGCCGCGGCCTCCGGGTCGTCGTCAAGCTCGCCGCCGTCCACCTCACCCCGGACGGGCCCGAGTACGCCGGACGAGCACAACGAGCAGCTCTGCGAACGGGAGTTCCCGCTCTGCGAGCACTGATCCCCGGCCTTCGGCGTGACCGCGGACGCGACGCCGGACCGGGCCGAGCCCGAGGGCGGTGTCGGCGAGGAGGCCGAGAGCGGATTGGGCCGCATGGCGGGCACGCGCGCGCGTGAATGCCGGGGAAGGGGGAAGGTGCGGTCGGGGCATGTCCGGCGGATCATGGCCGGACGAGCCCCGGGACACCTTCCAACAGGCCCCAGGACCAGGAGCTGAAGCGAGCGATGGCCACCACGACGGGCGAATCCCGGGCCGGTACGGCGCGGCCTGTGAGCATCCGGTTGCCGGGCATCCTGCTCGGCGTGGGGATGGGCGGCTTCGTCGACGGCATCCTGCTGCACCAGCTCCTGCAGTGGCACCACATGCTCTCCAGCACCGACGAGGACCGCATGGGGGTGAAGTACTACGACCCCCGCACCGTCTCCGGCCTGGAGATGAACACCCTGTGGGACGGCGTCTTCCACACCGTGTGCTGGCTGGCGGTCCTCCTCGGGCTCGCCGTCCTGTACTCGCGGGTCACCCGGAACCGGCTGCGGGTGTGGACCTCCCGGGTGCTGTGGGGCTGGGTGCTCGTCGGCTGGGGGCTGTTCAACCTCGTCGAGGGCGTCCTGGACCACCACGTCCTGGGCATCCACCACGTCCACGCCGGAGAAGACCAGGTCTGGTGGGACGTCGGCTTCCTCATCCTGGGCGCCCTGCTGGTCGCCGGCGGCCACCTGCTCCGGCGCGGCGGCGGGTTCTCCGACCACGACGCCCCCGCCGGGCGGCGTGAGGGCCGGTCCGCCTGATGGACCACCACGTCCACGGTCCCGGACACGACGCGGGCGGCGGCTTCCCGGAGTGGCTGCCGCCCGCGCTCGTCCTGTCGGCCGCCGTCGGCGCCTATCTGCTGCTCGTCCGGCGGGCGCGCCTCCGCAACCCGGCCCTGGGCTGGAGCCGCCGGCGGACCGGATGGTTCCTGACCGGCGTCCTCCTGCTCGGCGTCGCGTCGCTGCCGCCCGTGGCGCCCTTCGCGCACGAGGACTTCCGCGGGCACATGGTCCAGCACATGCTCATCGGCATGTACGCGCCGCTCGCGCTCGTCCTGGCCGCCCCCGTCACCCTCCTGTTGCGCGCTCTGCCCGCGGCCCGGGGACGACAGGTGACCGGCGTGCTGCACAGCCCGCCCGCCCGCGTGCTCACGCACCCCGCCGTCGCGCTGGCGCTGTCCACGGGCAGCCTCGCGGTCCTCTACTTCACCCCCCTCCACAACGCGATCGCGGCCACCCCGGCGGCCCACTGGCCGCTGCACGTGCACTTCCTGCTGTCCGGATACCTGTTCGCCCACGTCATCGCCGGTCCCGACCCCGCCCCCTCCCGGCCCGGAGTACGCGTCCGGCTGGTCTACCTCGGCCTCGCGATCACGGCCCACGCGGTCGTCTCCCAGCTGATGTACGGCGGCTTCTGGATCGACGTCCGCGCTCCCGTCCCCCAGGTCCGGGCGGGCGCGGAGATCATGTACTACGGCGGCGACATCGCCGAGCTGCTCCTGGCCGCGGCCCTGGTCACCACCTGGCGGCCCGAGCCCCGGCGCCCGGCCGCCCGCGAGCCCGCCACCGACCGGGAAGCGACGGTGCCCGCCTGAGCGCGGCCGGCACCGCCTCCCGTACGGCCCGGAGAACATCACCGCGCCGCCGGACGTCGAGCGTGGCGCGGTGAGAAGACCCGCCGGACGGCGCGTAGCGCGGCAGAGGACGTTCCCCGCCGGAACTCCTCCCGTCGTTCCGAACCGCTGGACGCCACGCGTCTCGCGCTCCCCCGTCCGATGCGACATGCCCGCGCGGTCTTCCGGTCGGACCTTCTCTTCTCCGACGCCTTAATGTCTTGTATGTGAGTGATGACGGTGTCGCGTCCGGCGACTGGGTGTCCTTGGACCAGGTGCTCAGCGGCACGGTGCGGCGTACCGGAGCGGTGGCGGCGGGTGTGTACCTGCTGTCCCCGGACGAGCCGGTGCTGGGCCTGATGACGATGTGCGGGCTGCCGGTGAAGGCGGTGGCGCCGTGGTGGCGGGTGGCGGTGTCGGCCGCCGGCCCGCTGTCGGAGGCGGTGCGTGAGGACCGCCTGGTGTGGGTGGGGCGGCAGGAGGACATGGCCCGTCTGTATCCGAACGCCGCGGCCGGGCTGCCGTACCAGTTCGCGCTGGCCTTCGCCCCCCTGCGCGGAACCCGCCGGTGGGGGGTCCTGGCGCTGTTGTGGCCCGAGAGCCACCCGCCCTCGCTGACCCGTCGTGGACGCGGGCACGTCCTGTCCAGTGCCAACCGGATCACCCAGGTGCTGGACCGGGCGCCCGCCGCCTGGAGCGTCCCCGGGGAGCCGCGCTCCGTGCCCCTGCTCCGGCCCGGTCCGGACCCGGCACAGACCGGGCTCGCCGCCGACGACCTGTTGCAGCGGCTGCCGGTCGGCGCCCTCGGCTTCGACCTGCAGGGCCGTATCACCTACCTCAACGAGGCCGCCGCCCGGCTGTTCGGCCGCAGCGCCGACAACCTCCTCGGCACCCTGCCGTGGCAGGCCGTGCCCTGGCTCGACGCCCCGGTCCACGAGGACCACTACCGCGCCGCCGTCTTCGGCCGCGAACCCGTCGCCTACACCGCGCCGGGCCCGTCCGGCCGCTGGTTCGACATCCGGCTCTACCCCGGTGACAGCGGCATCAGCGCCTTCGTCTCCCCCAGCCTCCGCGAGCGGTCGGCCGACGCCCCGTCGCCCCGCGTCACCCCGGCTCCGGACCCTCCGCCGCAGGCCGCCGGTACGGGGCGGATCCACCAGCTGATCCATCTGGCGGCCGCCCTGAGCCAGACCGTCACCGTGGCCGACGTCGTCAACACGGTGGCCGATCAGATCCTGCCCGCCTTCGGAGCACAGGGCATGGTCGTCTCCGCCGCCGACGCCGGCCGTCTGAGGATCCTCGGGCAGCGGGGCTACGACCCGCGCACCATCGCCCGCCTGGACGGTCTGCCCCTGGACACCGGCGTCACCCCCGTCGGCCACGTCCTGCGGAGCGGCGTCCCGGCCTTCTACGCCGATCCCGCCGAGATGACCCGCGCCCACCCGCAGGCGCCCGCGCTCAGCGGCAAACAGGCCTGGGCGTTCCTGCCCCTGCTCGTCTCCGACCGCCGTGTCGGCTGCTGCATCCTGTCCTACGACCGTCCCCGCTCCTTCGGCGCGAGCGACCGCGCCGTCCTGGTGTCACTGGCCGGGCTGATCGCCCAGGCCATGGACCGGTCCCTGCTGTACGACGCCAAGCACGACCTCGCCCACGGTCTGCAACAGGCGCTCCTGCCGGTCACCCTGCCTCCCGTTCCCCGTCTGGCCGTCGCCGCCCGCTACCTGCCGGCCGCCCGGGGCGTCGACATCGGCGGCGACTTCTACGACCTGATCCGCCTCGGCGACACCGCGGCGGCGGCCGTCATCGGAGACGTACAGGGCCACAACATCAAGGCCGCGGCCCTCATGGGTCAGGTCCGCACCGCCGTCCACGCCACCGCCGGAGCGGCGCCCGGCGACGTCCTGGCCCGCACCAACCGCGTCCTGACCGACCTCGAGACCGACCTGTTCGTCTCCTGCCTGTACATCCACGTCGACCTCGCCGAACGGCGCCTCCACCTGGCCAGCGCGGGACACCCGCCCCCGCTCCTGCACAGCTCCGCCCCGTCGCCGCACACCGTCGCGCTCCCCGTGGAGCCGGGACCCCTGCTCGGCATCCACCCGTGCACCGGGGCCGACTATCCCGTCACCACCGTTCCGCTGCCCCCGGGGTCGCTCCTCGCGCTCTACACCGACGGGCTCGTGGAAACCCCCGGCACCGACATCACCGACTCCATCACCGCCCTCACCCGCCACCTCACCCGCAACGCCGACCGTCCCCTGGAGGACCTGGCCGACAGCCTCCTCCACCACACGGGCCTCCGGCACACCCGCACGGACGACACCGCCCTGCTCCTACTGCGCAGCCGGTGAGTCGAGCCGTGCGGCGGCCTCTTCCAGGTCGGCGACGGTTCCCGACATGATCGTCCGTACGTGCCCGGTGATGTGCCGTACGGGCCAGTCCCACCACGCCACGGCGAGGAGCCGGGCGACGTCCGCGGCGTCGTGGCGGACACGGATGAGCCGGGCGGGGTTGCCGCCGACGATGCCGTAGTCGGGAACGTCGCCGGTGACCACGGCACCGGCGGCGACGATCGCGCCGTGACCGATGCGTACGCCGGGCATGACGGTGGCGCCGTGGCCGAACCACACGTCGTTGCCGACGACCGTGTCGCCCCTGCCGGGCAGGTCGGTGATCAGGTCGAAGTGCTCCGCCCAGGAGCCCCCCATGGTGGGGAACGGGAAGGTGGAGGGGCCGTCCATGCGGTGGTTGGCGCCGTTCATGAGGAACCGGGTGCCCGTCCCGAGTGCGCAGTACTTGCCGATGACGAGCCGCTCGGGACCGTAGTGGTACAGGACGTTGCGCGTCTCGAACGCGGTCGGGTCGTCCGGATCGTCGTAGTAGGTGAAGTCGCCGACCTCGATCAGCGGCGACTTCACCAGGGGCTTGAGCAGAACCACGCGCGGGTGCTCGGGCATCGGGTGGAGCACGGTGGGGTCGGCGGGAACGGGCTGCATCGCGGCGGCGGTTCCTCTCTGACGAGCCTGGAGCGACGACTGTCGCATTAAGATGCTGGCACAGCCCTGTCGCTCCGATCAACCGGACACCGCCTGCCGATGACAGACCCACTGGACACGACGCCGGACCGCCGTCCGGGCGGTCGCACCGCCCGCGTCCGCGCCCAGGTGCTCGCCGCGGTGCGCGCCGAACTCGCCGAGGGCGGCCACGAACGGCTCACGATGGAGGGGGTCGCGACGCGGGCCGGGGTGCACCGCGCCACGGTCTACCGGCGCTGGCGCGACGTCGGCGGCCTGCTCGCCGACGTCATCGCCGCCGCCGGCGAGATCGACTGGCAGCCGCCGGACACCGGCTCCCTGCGCGGCGATCTGACGGCCCTCAATCAGGAGATCCACGAATCCCTGGTCGTACGGCCCTCGTTCGCCGTCGCCCTGATGGCCGCCTCGTTCCACTCCGAACAGGCCGCGCGGGCCCAGACTCAGTTGTGGACGGACCGGTACGCCCAGTGCGAGGTCCTCGTCGGGCGGGCCGTCGAGCGCGGTGAACTCCCCGCCCGGCACACGGACGCCCGGAGCCTGCTGATCGCCGCAACGGCCCCGCTCTACCACCAACTGGTGCTCCTGCGTGCCGATCCGGATCCTCGACTCCCGGAACGGGCCGCGGAGGCAGCGGTCCTGGCCGCTGCCGCGGGCGCCTTCTCCGTCCGTCGGGAAGAGGAGGAGGGCGCGTGATCGGGGAGACGGAAAGTCCGGTACAGCGGGGATCGCGCCGGGCCTTCAGCGGGTTCGCCGGGAGTTCCGGGGCCGGGAGTCGCCCCGCTGCCGACCCCTGTGACGGGGGTCCCGGGCCATGCGTCTCCTCACCGAACAGGTGGCACGGTACGCGAACCGGCCCCCGGGGCTACCCCGGGGGCCGGTTCGCTCTCTTCCGTTGAAGGAAGAGGGTTGTCAGTGGCGGGTGTCGCGGTCCGGGGTGTCGGCTTCGACGCGCTCCTTGCGGACCTGGCCGCGAACCGTCTCCTCCTCGACGTGCCCCTCGGTGCCCAGACGCACCCGCTCCACCGGGACGACCTCGGTCTCCACGACAGGACGCTCGGCGTAGAGGGTCACTTCGTGCTCGGCCTCGGAGATCTCGGGGCCGGACAGGGCTTCGTCACGGTTGGCGTCGGTGATCGGCTCGCGCTCGATGCGGACTTCCTCGTGCCGGACGGGGACGGTCTGCTGGACCTCTTCGGTCACCACGTACTTGCGCAGACGGGCCCGGCCCACCTCCTGCTGCTCGGTGCCGACGCGCATCCGCTCCTCGGAGCGGGTCATCGCCTCGTCGCCGCCGGCGGCCCTGCCGGAGATGCCGGTCCCACCGGTCCTCTCGGTCGCGGAGGCGTGGGCCCAACCGGTCTCGCCGGGCTGATTGGCCTGGTGCCAGGCCTCGTCCCAGGCGATGCCGTAGTGCTCGTACAGGCGCTGCTCCTCGTCCCCGGACAGGTGCCCGCCCGAGTCGACGTCGACGTTGGGGGCGTCCTTGACCTTGTCCTTGGCGTAGGGGACCTGGAGGCGGCCCTCGACCACGGTGGCGTCCTTGATCGGCACGAACGACTCGCTGGTGCCGAACATGCCGGTCTCGACGCTGACCCACTCCGGGCGGCCGGTGGCGTTGTCGAGAAAGACGTGCTTGGCGTCGCCGATCTTGTTGCCCTCGGCGTCGCAGACCGGGCGGTCCAGCACGGTCGGGATCTGCTCGCGGGTGATCATCGTGTCCCTCCTGCTTCCTCGGTATCGGGTCGTTCTCCGCCTGACCGACAATCTCGAGACGAAACATCCGCAACTTCGGCAAAGAGAATCCCTTCCGCCCCACCGGAAGCGGTCGTCCCGTGGTGCGTTCGGTGCGGTACGGGCGGAACAGCCCCTGTCGCGAAGGCCGCACGACGTGCGCCACGACCAGCAACTCACCGCTGAGGAAAGGGTGTACGCCGATGGCGGTGGCGTCGACCGGCGTCCACTTCGGCCGCGTGCCGTTCGGCTCAGGGCACGAATATCCGGCTGGAACACCAACCGCTCAACGCCTCACCTGCTGTCGAAGACTTCTCGCGCCCGTTCGATCCGGGGCATGTACGTACGCGCCCACTCCAGAAGGACGTCGACAGGCGGGCGCATGGTCTTTCCCAGCGGAGTGATCCGGTATTCCACCGCGACAGGCCTGTCGTTCACGACCTCGCGCTCGACGATGCCGTTGCGTTCCAGTCTGCGCAGGGTGGCGGTCAGCGACTTCTGCGTGACGGCGGGGATCGCCCGGCGCAGCTCGTTGAACCGACGTGGCCCTTCGCACAGTTCACCGAGCACGCTCAGCGACCACTTGTCCAGCACTTGGTCGAGCAGTTCCCGGTGCGGTGCCGGGATGCTCAATTCGCTCTCGGGAGAAGCGGCGGTATCGCTCATGAAACCTGGTCTCGTTGAAGTTTGCTGCGTCTCTTAGGTATCAAAGGTATACCAGCGTCTTTCGCGAGAAGGAGACCGTCATGCCCGTTCAACGTTTCACTCCCGAGGGCCTGTTGCAGCCCACGCCCTACCATCACGTCGCCGTCGGCACCGGCAGCAGGCACGTCCACGTCAGCGGGCAGATCTCCGGCCTCGCCGACGGGACGCCCGTCGCGGCGGGAGACCTTTCCGGGCAGGTCGCACAGGCGTTGCGGAACACCGCGCGCGGCCTCGCCGGAGCCGGCGCCACGTTCGACGACGTACTGCGCCTGACGTTCTACGTCACACAGTGGGAACCGGAGAAGATGGAGGCCTTCACGGCGGGGGCCGAGGCCGTCGCGGACGAGATCGGATTGCCGTCCCCCTTCCCCCCGTCGTCGCTCATCGGTGTGGACCGCCTCTTCGCACCCGGCGTCCTCGTCGAGATCGAAGCCACCGCGCTCGTCGACTGACCGCCGGCGCAGGTCCGGCCGGATGATCCTCGGCAACCGGGTGGTCGACACGGGCAAGTGGTCGACCGTCGGCGCGGACGCCGGGACGGCCTCTGCGAACAGGGCTCATCGGCCCATCGGTCACAGAGGTGCGTCGGATCCGGTCACGGGGCCTCGAAATCGGTCACGGCCAGCGCCTTGTCCACCCGAGCGGCGGCCAGGTCGTCGTGGCGGATCACAAAACTCGTGCGGTACTCCTCGTAGACCCGGGCTTCACCGGCGAGCGATATCCATTCGCTCGTCAGCCGGTGCTTCTCCTCCTCCAGGCGGGAATACCATTGCGCGATCGGGACGGCGGGGATCTCGCCCGCCTTCTCACGCCCCGCGAGGGTCTGCTCCGCGATGCTGCCGATCACCTCGTCGTCGGCATACCCGCCGATGGCGATACCGGCACCAGAGGGCCAGAGGTCGTAGGCCAGAGCACGGAGTTCGTCCAGGTGCGGCAGGTCATGCTCCATGGACCGGAACAACTGCTGCTGGAAGGGCGACATGTCCTCCCATTCGAGATCCTCCCAGTACTCGTGCCAGCCCTCGTCCTCGTCACCCTCCTGGAGCCAAAGGGGCAATTCGGCTTTGAGCTCGGCGCAGAGGTCGATCTGCTCGCGGACACACGCGGAGATGGGGGCTTCCGCGACCACGGTTTCAGTGCCGTCCGGTACGTACACGATCCGCGCGTACTTTCCGGAACTGTCCTCATGGTCCATTTCCTGGCGCACGAAGAAGAGCAGCGTCCCGTCCGCCGGCAGGTCGAAGCCGTCCACTCTCGGCAGCGCCCCACAATCGACGGAAAGGAACAAGGGCAACGGAACGTCCCCGGCCGACGGCCACTCCATGCCCACCGGCAGCCGGGGCGACCCACCGAACCGCCCGACCGGAGAACCACCGCTGCCCCCGAACAACCCGATCGACAAACGAAGATGCCGACTGAACCTGCCGATCTCGTCGTCCGGAATGCCCGCCTCAAGCGCTGCCCGACGGAACTCCCCCTGGTGATCCATGCGCAAGAAGATAAACCCTTTTCGCCGGGCCGCGCCATCAGGGTGTCGACGGGCATGGACTGTACGCAGTGGACGCGAACCGTCCGCCCTATACGGTCGATGCCGGGTCGGGCCGGGAAGGGTGTACGGATTCGCGCGAGCATCGGGAGGTCGGGTTCCGAGAGTGCGAATATGAGGAGATGAAGCCGTCCGAGCCGTTCAACGTCCTTTCCCTTCGCCATGTCCCCGCAGATCCGGAGTCATGGCGAGCGGCGGCGCGGATCCGTTTGCTGGTCGACGGGGTGGACGTCGTGGAGACGATCCACCCCGACAGCGATTCGAGCCTCTTTCACGAGATGCTGATCGGCCCGCCCGAAACATGGCCGCTGAGGGCCGGTGACGAACCGCGGCGGGTCGAGCTGTCGAACGATCACTGCGTCACCGATTGCTGCGGGGGCGTCTTCGTGACCGTCGAGCGGTGCGGTGGTCTGGTGGTGTGGACGTGGGAGAACACGAACGACATCCGGGTGCCGCTGCCGCCGGACTCCCACTTCGACGCCGACCGGTACGACGCCGAGCTGGACCGCTTCGCCGCCGACCGCAGTTGGGAGGAGCCGGTCGACACCGCCGCACGCCTCCTCGCCCGGGAACTGATCGCCCTCGACTGGCACCGGCGGTGGAACTGCCTGCCCCCGCCCCGGGGGCTCGGCGTCTCGGTCGGCAGCCGTGACGAGGAGGCCTGCGTCACGATGCGGTTCCGCGTCGAGGATTCGTTCCTCGCGACGGCGTTTCGCCACTACACCATGGCCGTCACGGGGAACGAACCCGTCGAGGACCAGGTCCGTCGGTTCGCCGGACGTATCGACACCTCCGACCCGCGTTCGGCCGCGCAGCCCGACTGATCCCCTCCCGATGCCCCACCGGACCTGGTGGTCGTCCAGTCCGGCCAGGCCCTTGCGGGATGGGAAGGTTCCCTCGACGGTCCGAGGGAAATCCGTGGACGGGCCCGCAGCAGATCACTTAATGTGTGGCTCCACGCCCAGAGACGGATGGAAGGAGGCGAGTGCCGTGCGGTTCACACCTTTCCAGCGCTCCCTCTTTTCGCTGTCCCGGCGTGGTTCGTGAGTTCTGACCGGGAGCGCTCCGAGCAGCCTTTATCCCGGAGGAATCCATGACCGATACGGTCATCCGCGCGCTCTCCGCGAGCGACGCCCATCTCTTCGACGCACACCCCGACCCCCTGGGCGCCCGTGAAGGCCATCGGCGCACCCGGTTCCGCCCCGACTGGAAGCGCGTCGCCCTGCGCGACGGCGAGGTCGTCGCACGCGGTGCGTGGTGGGGCGGCCCCGACGACGCGGAGCCCGTCAACATCAACTGGTTCGACGTGGCCGAGGGCGAGGAGGAGGCGGGGGCCGCACTCCTGCGCTCCGCCCCCTGGCAGGTCGAACTCGAGATCAACCTGCCCGGCGGCTGGCGGGACAGGCCCGACCTGCGCGCCGGCGCCGAGGCGCGTTTCGCCGCCGCACGAGCCGCGGGGTACGAACTCCTGGTGGAACGCTTCCTGTACCGCTGGACCCCGGAGCGAGGTCTGCCCGAGCGGCCCGGACGCCTGCGCTTCAGCGCCGAACCCGACGACGCCGTGTTCTTCGACGCGTTGCGCCGCATCCACTCCGTCACCCTGGACGCCCACGCGCTCAGGGCCGCCGAGGAGGGCGGCCTCGACCAAGCCGCCCGGGAGGAACTCGACTTCTTCCACTGGTGCCCCTCCCCACGGGAGTGGTGGCAGACGGCGTACACGCCGGAGGGCGACCTGGCCGGCATCCACATCCCGGCCCACAACCCCTCCGGCCCGACCATCGGCTTCATCGGAGTCGTCCCGGAACAGCGCGGTCGCGGCTACGCCTACGACCTCCTCGCGGAGTGCACCCACTTCCTCGTCGCGCAGGGTGCGGAGTTCATCGGCGGAGCGACGGACCGGGGCAACTTCCCCATGGCCGCGAACTTCGCCAAGGCCGGCTTCCCCGTCGTCCGTGAACGCATCAACTTCCACCCGGCGGGTCGAGCCGCCTAGCGCGGAGCAGTACGCGCCGAGGGGTCCGGTCCGAAGGCAGGCCCGGACCCCTTGAGCCCGCGAGGGCGGCTCGGCCGAACAGCCGGGCGAGTTCGACATCTGGATTCCGCGACGCCCGGTATCGATCCGATCGAACCCTGACACACAGGCCCGAATACGAGATTCGACATGCCTTCTCTCGAGTTCAGCGGCCGTCAGTGGGAGCAGGGCATGCCCGGCTATGGGTTTCCCCGGTTCAGCGCACTCGTCGACGCGGCTTCAGCGGAACGGTGGGCAGTTCCGGGGCCGGCAGGCGGGCGCCGTCGTAGCCGTGTACCTCGCCGAACCGCGCGCCCTTCTCCCAGTCGTTCCGTGCCTGCACGATCTCGTCACCGGATCGGGCGATGAAGTTCCACCACATGACGATCTCCTCCTCGAACGGCGGTCCGCCGAGGAGGACCGTGCGGGCCCGGGTGGCCGACTCGTTCGTCAGGGTGAGGGTGTCGGAGCCGGGGGCGACGCAGCCCAGTTCGGTCGGGTGCAGGAGGGCGCCGGCCAGGCGGACCTCTCCTTCGTCGACGAGGAGGCCGTGTTCGAAGGCGGGGTCCGCGGGGAGGGTGACGGTCGCGCCCGGGTCGAGGAGGATCTCGGCGCCGAGCAGCGGCGTGAAGGTCCGCACCGGGGAGGTCTCGCCGGCCAGGGAGCCGAGGAAGACCCTGATGTCCGCCCCGTCGAGGCGGACGGTCCCGGGGGCGTGGTGCTGGAAGTCGCGGGCGGTGTCCCGGTGTTCTTCGGGGAGGGCGACCCACAGCTGTACGCCGTGCAGGACCGTGGTGCGGGCGGTGGAGACCTCGGAGTGGCTGATGCCGTGGCCACCCGTCATGAGGTTGAGCTCGCCGGGGCGTACGAACGCGTGGCTGCCCAGGCTGTCGCGGTGCTCGATCTCGCCGCTGAACAGCCAGCTCACGGTCTGCAGACCGATGTGCGGGTGCGGGGCCACGTCCATGCCGCCGGACTCCGCGACGTCGTCGGGGCCGTAGTGGTCGGCGAAGCACCAGGCCCCGATGAGGGTCCGGGCCCGTTGCGGGAGCGTACGCCGTACGGTCATCGCCCGCGGGCCGCCCAGGGGGACGTCCCGGGCGGACAGCACCTCGACCCCGGTCCCGGCCTCCGTCTTGTCGCTCATCCTCGTCCCCTCCGGAAACCTGTAGTTTCACTTTAAACAATCATGGACGATGATAGCTTCCGCGACTGCGGAGGAGTCCGAGCACAGAGCGCGCGGAGCCCGTGCGGGACGCCTCCCCGGGAGGGGCGCGGCCCGCACGCCGCCCGGGGCCGGGCCGGCCGACCCGCTCGAAGACGCCCCGCCGTTACGGGCGGGCCAGGACGTCGCTCAGTCGGTGGGCGTAGATCACCCGGCCGCACGGGGAGCCCTTGTCGGTGCAGCCCGCCGTGGTGTCCGCGCGGTGTTCGGTCAGCGACCAGAGGTACTGGGTGGCGCCGGACACGCTTTGGCCGTGCTCGACATAGAGGTCCTCGGGACCCACCGCGTTGGTGATGTTGCTGCCGTAGTCCACCAGGCGACCACTGGTGACGGTGGCCCGGCGCAGGCTTCCGCTGTTGTCGAGGTAGCTGCGGTTGAAGTAGTACATGCCGTCGTAGCGGGCGGCGCCCTGGGTGAGGTCGCGGGGCAGGTAGTACGCCGAGGTGGCGGTGACCGTTTCGCCGGTCTGCTGGAGCAGGCCCGTGGTGTCGTCGATGGGCAGCGCGCCGACGCGGCCCTTCTCCGGGTGGTCGGTGTCGGAGTTGCAGTACTCGCCCATGATCAGCGCGGGAGCGGCGGGGGCGCTGCGGTCGACGGAGATGTACGACGCCTTGGGGGCGCCGGTGGCCACGCAGGTGGCCGCGGACGAGTTGCCCTGGGCGGCGACGAACTTGTACGACGCCACCTGCGGCATCACGTACCGGTAGGTGTGGCCGTAGTAGACGCTGCTCTGCCGGCCGATCTTGTTCTCGTCCGTGACGTTGCTCTTCAGCCCGTTGAGCGTGGTGTCGTCCACCGAGGCGTTCCGGTCGGGGTTGAGGTCCAGGATGGAGCGCATGTCGAAGACCCGCAGGCCGTTGAGGGTGTCGGTGACGTACAGGTGGTACTTGTACCAGGCGATGCCTCCGGCGTGGACGTCGACGGCCCGGTAGGAGGCGTTGCCGTACGAGTTGACGTACGGCTCGACGAGGAGGACGTGGCGGTACCGGCGCCCGTCGGGGGTGCCCGTCACGGGCGTCTCCGGGTCCAGGAACGACAGCCGCGCGCCCTTGTCGGGGCAGGTGCCGGGGTCCGCCGCGCACAGGCCGGTGCTCGCCTTGTCGTACCAGGCGGTGACCAGCGGCTTGCGGGTTCCCCAGAGTTCGTCGGCCTGGGCGTCCGAGACGCCCGTGATGCCCTGCGGGATCCATTCCTCGGTCCCGGCGTCGCCCGTGTCCCAGCAGAGCTTGCGGGCCGGGGCGAGCACCGCGCCGTTGTCACCGGTACCGAACGGATCCGTGGGACACGACGCGTCGGTCTTCGCGATGCGGTTGCCGTCGTCGAGCAGGTCCTGGACGCCTTCTGTCGGCAGGGCCGCCTTCAACGCGGTCACCATACTGCTCAGGTCCGGCCCGGGCTTGAGGTTGAAGGAGGAGGCGGTGGCCGGGTCTCCGGGGGTCGCGGCCAGTGCCGGGGCGCTGAGGACCGGTAGGGCCAGGACCGCCGTGGCGAGCACGGCGACCCAGCGGACACGGTGATGGGAGCGGGGTTTCGGAGGGTGATGCGGAGTCGGCATGCTCTGGCCTTCTTGCGAGGGGAACGGGTGAGGGCCGAGATCATTTCAATCCGCGGGAGCCACGTCCAGACGCGCCATCGGATGTCACCGTGGACGATCCGGTGCGCAGGCACGCCGCGAGGGGCGTCGTCTAAGGTCGGTGAACGACCGCGCCGCTCCGCGGTGTGACGGGGCTCACGTACCTTCTTCGGAAACCGTGTCGACCGTCGGGGCCGTGCCAGGCGTATGCCCGGTGAAGCGAGAGACCCGGGAGTTGCCGTTGACCGTCGAAGAGTTCGAAGCGTTCTACGTCCAGTCGGTCGGGCGGCTCACCGGGCAGCTCTACGTCATGCTCGGCGATCTGCAGGAGGCTGAAGACGTTGTCCAGGAGGCGTTCGTCAAGGGCTGGAACCGGCGGCGCCGGCTGGACGGCGACAGCGGACCGGAGGCGTGGATCCGCACGGTCGCCTGGCGTCTCGCCGTGAGCCGGTGGCGCTTCCGGAGGCGTACGGCCGACGCCTGGAGCCGGCGGGCGGCCCCGTCCCACACGGCCGGGCCGGGGCCGGAGCACGTGGTCCTCGTCGACGCCCTGCGGACCCTGCCGGCCCAGCAGCGGCGCACCGTCACCCTGCACTACCTGTGCGACCTCACCGTCGAGCAGATCGCGGGCGAGACCGGGCTGTCCCCCAGCACCGTCAAGACGCACCTCGGCCGGGGGCGCGCCGCCCTCGCCGACCGGCTCCAGGACACCGAGCAGGAGGCCGGATCCCGGTGAACGACCACACCGATCCCTCCCTGAGGGCCCTGTTCCGGGCCGCCGCCGACCACGGCAGCCGGGAGGCCACGACACTTCCGGTCACCCGGATCGCCGAACGCGGCAGGCGGGTCCACCGGCGCCGGGTGGCCCTCGCCACGGTCACCGCGAGCGTCGTCGCCGTCCTCGGCGTGGCCACGGCCGCCTCGCTCGCCCCCGGCCCCGCCGGGCCCGCCCTGCCCGCGACGAGCCCCTCCGTGCCCGAGCCGGGTCCCAGTTCCTCCGGCCTTCCCGGGCCCCTGCCCCGGGAGACGGAGAGCGCCACTCCGCCGGGTCCCGGCAGCGCGACGACGGAGGGACGACGGACCCATCCGCCGACGGCCCCCGGCCGGACGACGACGCCGGTGGTCCCGCCGGCGACGGCGACCACGGCGACGACGACACCGCCACAGGGCTGACCCCTTCCTCTTTTCCCGGACACGCACGACCGCCCGACCGGTCCCGCGTCCGTGCCTCCGGAGCGG
Organism: Streptomyces sp. NPDC012825; assembly: GCF_042900925.1. Taxonomy (NCBI): domain Bacteria; kingdom Bacillati; phylum Actinomycetota; class Actinomycetes; order Kitasatosporales; family Streptomycetaceae; genus Streptomyces; species Streptomyces sp. NPDC012825. Next base: position 60,971 of record NZ_JBIBBZ010000018.1, read on the forward strand.
CCCCGCACCGACCGGGCCGCCCCGCCCTCCCCCGTATCCCCCGTACCCCCGCGTCCGCCCGTACCGTCCCACGGGCGTGCCCGCGCGTACCCGCGTACCCACGTATCCGCGTCCTCACGGAGAGACCTCGCCCATGCCGATCTCGGCGCCCCCCTCCCCCCGGCGTGCCACCGTACGGACGGACCCCGTCGTGCGTCCGGCCCGCGCGGAAGTCCCGCCCGGGGCCGTACCGTTCCGGTTCCGGCCCGTCGACCGCGAGGTCCTGTGGCTGTACCTGCTGACGCGGGTGGCCGTGTGGACGACCGCGTACTGCACCCGCCTGCTGTTCCCGGCGTCCGGCGACGCCCGGGTGCCCGAGCCGGTCCTCGCGCCCTTCGAGCACTGGGACTGGGGGCACTTCCTGAACATAGCCAGGGACGGCTACTTCCCCGGGGGGCCGGGCGAGGGGGACAACCGGGAGGCGTTCTTCCCCGGCTTCCCCCTGGTCCTGCGCGCCGTGCACGTCCTCGTGCCGCACTGGACCGTCGCCGGGCTGCTCGTCTCCCTCGTCGCCGGGGCCGTCGCCGCCGTGGCCCTCGCCCGGATCGCCGAACTCCACCTGCCCGGCTCCCGCGCGGGCGGCCGCGCCGCCCTGTTCCTCCTGGTGTCGCCCTGCGCGGTCTTCCTGGCCGCCGGATACAGCGAGTCCCTCTTCCTCGCCCTCGCCCTGCCGGCCTGGCTCGCGGCCCGGCGGCAGCGGTGGCTCCTCGCCTCGGTCCTCGCCGCCGGCGCCACCACCGTCCGCGTCAGCGGCCTCTTCCTCGCCGCCGCGCTCGTCGTCCTCTTCCTGACGACGCGGCGGGACGGAGGGGCCGGCCGGAAGCGCGCCGCCGCCTGGCTCGTCCTGCCCGGTCTGCCCGCGCTCCTCCACTTCTGGTACCTGTACGGGCGGACCGGCGACCCCCTGGCGTGGAAGCACGCGCAGGAACGCGGCTGGTACCGCCACTTCCGCGCCCCCTGGGAGGCCTGGTCGCAGACCTGGCACGAGGCCTTCGACCACGTCCAGGCCACCGGCTACGCGGCCCAGTTCCAGGCGGATCTCGTCGCCATGGTGCTCGGCGTGCTGCTGCTCGCCGTCCTCGTCGTGCGGCGCCGCTGGCCGGAGGCCGTGTACATCGGGCTGACGCTGTGGGCCCTCGGCACCTCGTACTGGTACATGTCCGTCGCCCGCAGCACCCTCCTGTGGTGGCCGCTGTGGGTCGGCCTCGCCGTCTGGAGCGTGCGACGGCGGTGGGTCACGCTCGCGTACCTGTGTCTGGTCGCGCCGCTGAGCACCGTCCTGGCCGTCACGTTCATGACGGGACGCTGGGCGGGCTGACGGCGGGGGGGCCTTCACGGGTGGCGCGGGGTCCGCGGCGGGTTCCCCGGGTCCGCCGCCCGGTCGATCGCCGCCTCGACGGCGGCGACGCGGTCGGCGAGCAGCCCGAGGACCGCGACCGCGCGGGCGAGGGGCTCGTCCCCGGAGCCGGAGCCGGACCCGGACCCTGCGCCGAATCCGGACCCGCCGAGCGCCCGCGCGCGGACGTACGCGGCGCTCACCTCGGCCCGGCGGGCGGCCTGTTCCGGGGTGAGGGTGCCCCGGAGTCCGGCCAGGCGGAGGAGGTCGGCCTCCGCCCCGCCGGTGAGGGTCCGGGCCTCGGCGGTGTAGCGGTCGTCGATCACGGCGGCCAGCTCGGCGTCGTTCATGGCGGGCGAGATCCGGGCCGCGATCCTGTTCATGGTGCGGTACGAGCCCTGGAGCCGGAACGGCGGCGCGGTGCGGGACGCGTCGTCCCGGGCTGCGGAGGCGATGCACTCCTCGTTGACGGCGAGGACCGTCTCGCGGTCCGTGAGGAGCCGGCCGAGGACGGCGAGGATCCGCTCCAGCTCGGCCGGCACGACACCTCGGCGTCCGAGAGGACGGTCGTCGAGGTGTCGTGCCGGCCGCGGACGTTCTCGGGGACCGTGAGGTCGGTCGCCTGGTCGAGCAGGTCCGCCATGCGCCGGCCGAGGTTCCGGTTGTACATCCGCAGGACGAGCCGGATCCTCGGGTTGAGGCGGCGGGCGAGGAACGCGGCCCGCATGTTGGCCTCGTCGTCCTCGTAGAGGAGGGCGAGGGCCTCGGCCCGCGCCACGCCGGCCTCGGAGAGCGTCTGCTCGTCGGGGACGGCGGCGGTCGTCTCCCGTACTCCCGCGCCCTGCGCGACGTCCCCGGGCAGTCCGCCGGGCCGTCCGACCGCCGCGCTCATCCGCCCGAGCAGCGCCGAGGCCCGGGAGAGGCTCGTCGGCTGACCGGCCACCCCCTCGAAACCGGCCGGCGGCGGTACGACCAGGGTGACGGCCCGCCGGTACACGTCGGCGAGTTCGACGGCGATCCGGTGCGCGAGCGCGTCGTCCCCGCAGACGACCATGTGGCCGCCGTCGTGCGACCGCCCGTTCACCTGGGGCACTACGGTCATGGTCTCCCCCCCGGCTGTCCGAGCCCCCTGCCCGGCACCGACCCTGACGTCCGGTCACGGGACCCCACGGCGCTCCGGCGCGGGCCGGTCCATGCTGTCACGCGGCGGTACGGGGGTTCACTGCCGGATCCCGGAAACGTTCTCCGCCGGTGACTGCCGCCGGCCGCGCCCACGACACCGGCGAGGCACCCGGCCACGCGCCCGCACACGACCGCGTTCCGCGCGGTACGGCCCGGGTTACGATGCGACCGGCCGACCCACCGGCGGCCCACCACCGGTCGGGCGCGCCGGCCGGTCGAGGGCCGGGCCGCCCCGCGCCCCGCAGGAGGCCTCCTCGTGACCACACCCCCGACCACGGACCGGCTGGTCCTCGGCTGCATGGGGCTCGGCGGCCCCTGGGACGCCGAGTCGTACACGGCGGCCGACGTCGAGGCCGCGGAGCACGCCGTCGCGGCCGCGCTGGACAGCGGGATCACCACCTTCGACCACGCCGACATCTACGGACGGGGCAAGGCCGAGGCGGTCTTCGGCGAGGTCCTGTCCCGCGACCCCTCGCTCCGGGCGCGCATCGGCATCCAGTCGAAGTGCGGCATCGTGCTCGCCCGCGGCGAACGGCCGGGCCTGTACGACCTGCGGGGGGCGTCGATCGTGCGGAGGGTCGAGGAGACCCTGTCCCGGTTGCGCACCGACGTGCTCGACACGCTCCTGCTGCACCGCCCCGACCCGCTGGCGGACCCCGAGGACGTGGCGGAGGCCCTGCACTCCCTCCACGCGCAGGGCCTCGTCCGCCGGTTCGGCGTCTCCAACATGAACGCCCCGCAGATCGCCCGCCTCCAGGCGCACCTCTCGCTGCCGCTGGCGGTCGACCAGCTGGAGATGAGCCTGGCGAGGCGCGACTGGCTGGAGGACGGGGTCCTCGTGAACACCCCGGCCTCGGCCGCCAACGGCTTCCCCGCGGGCACCGTCGAACACTGCCTGGCCCACGGCGTCGCCCTTCAGGCGTGGGCACCGCTCGCCCAGGGACGCTTCACCGGCCGCCAGGAGACCGCGGAGGAACACGCCACCGCCGCCCTGGTGACCCGCCTGGCCGAGGCCAGGGACACGACCCCGGAGACGATCGTCCTGTGGTGGCTCCAGCGCCACCCGGCCCGCATCGTCCCCGTCATCGGCACCACCAGCCCCACCCGCATCAGGGCCTGCCGCGACGCCGCCACCACCGAACCCCGCCTCACCCACGAGGAGTGGTACGAACTCTGGATCACGGCGCGGGGTCTGCCGCTGCCGTGACGGGCGGGGATCTCCCGGGGCGCGTGTCGGAGGCGCTCCGGGAGGCACTCGGATCTTCCGCGCGGCTCGCGGGTCGGAGGCCGAGCGCAGTGCGGGTGCCGGTGTTCCCTCCGGCACGGCAGCGACGATCCGGGAGACCCGGAGCGGGCGTATCGTGCCGCCGAGTACGTACCCCTCCGCGGCCGGTGCGGCCGGCGCGCCTTCGGCCGGCACCAGCACGTCGGACTCGGCTCCCTCGCGCATCCGCCGCGCGATCTCGACCCCGCCGGCGGAGTCGAAGCGCACGGGAAACCCGTGGGCGAGCCGGATGTGTGCGGTGAGCTCGGCGAGTACGGGCCGAGTGGCCATCGAGGACAGGCCGGACGTCGTGTCGACCGGCACGAACCCCGGCATGCCCGGCCACCGCGCGGAGCAGCGCCGCCTCCCGCGCGGGGTGGGAAGCGGCGCTCTCACGCGGCGGCGGCTACGGGGTGACGCAGCCGATGGAGCCGACCGGGAAGTCGTTGCCGGTCGAGGTCGCCGTGAAGCCGAAGGTGACACCGCCGTCCGGCGGGACGATCCGGTTGTAGTCGAGGTTCGCGACGGTGAGCGTGCCGTCGGATCCGGTGGTCAGAGCCCCGTTCCAGACACTGGTGACCTTCGTGCCGGCGCCGGGCTTCCACCGCACGGCCCAGCCGTCGCGTGCCGTCGTGGTGTGGTTCATCACCTCGACGGAGCCCTGGAAGCCACCGTTCCAGGCGTTGGTCACGTTGTAGACGGCCATGCACCCGGTGTGCGGATCGGTCGGGGTGGGAGTCGGGGTCGGGGTGGGAGTCGGGGTCGGGGTGGGAGTCGGGGTCGGGGTGGGAGTCGGGGTCGGGGTGGGAGTGGGAGTCGGGGTCGGGGTGCCACCCGAGCCGCGGATGCCGGTGACTTCGCCGTTGCCGCCGTCGAAGACGATGTCGGAGCAGGAGAAGAAGTTCTCCTGGCTGTCCGAGCGCACCCACTGGATGAACATCACCGCGTCGCCCGAGCGGCCGGACGGCAGGTTCAGGTTCCAGTAGTAGTGCCCGCCGTCCGTGCCGGGAGAGCCCGTCTGCGGCGGATTGGTGACGGTCTGGATCAGCTCCAGGTCGTCCCAGCCCAGTTCCGTCGTCGGCGAGTGTCCCGGCTTGGAGAGGTAGACCCGGAAGGAGCCCGGGTGCGCGGCCCAGTTGCTGTGCTTGACCTGGATCGTCCTCCCGGATGACAGGTGCGTCCGGGGCCAGTCCGCGCGGGCGGCGTTGTACCCGGTGAAGTCGTACGGCGACCGGTCACCGGCGCTGCACAGCTTTCCATCCGGTACGTAACCGGGTCCGCGTCCGCCCGCATTGGAGTCGAGTACGGCGAACCAGTTGTAGAGCGACGAGGCACCGCTCTCGTCGAGCGCGGCCCGGCAGGCCGGGTTGGTCGGATCCATCGCGCCGGTGCTGGTCTTGGCGTCGAGGTAACAGAGGTAGGTGCGCGATCCGGGCATCATCGTGACGCCATGGGCCTGGGCGCTGCCTTGCCCCAGCAGGACCAGACCGATTCCGCCGAGCAGGGTCGTGAAGACCGCCGCCAGCGAGAGCAGTCGTTTCTTGCGTCGAACCATGGATGTCTCCTGTACCTGTGCGGGGGTGGTTCGGGCTCTTGCTTTCCTCCTTGCGGCTCGTTTTCCGGTCGTGGGCACCCCGGGCGTGGGTCGGGGGATCCCGGGCGCGGACTCGAGGATCCCGGGCGCCGGTTCGGGGGTCCCGGGCCTGGGCTTGGGTTTGGGAGCGCTCCCATTCGCGACTTCGGAGGGGACTGTAAGAGAGTCACGGACCGCTGACAACCCATCGGCGTCGAACGCGTCGAAGGTCCCGGACGCCCGGTCGGCCGAGCCCGCGAGCCGCGCGCGGACCCTCAGGCCGATCCGCGCGCCATCAGCCGGGTTCGGAGGGGCGCATGACATCAGGCCGCCTCCGGCTCCTCCCCTCCTCGAGGAGCAGCCGTACCACGGTCCGGCGATCTCCTCCATCGACTGACGGACGGTGGTCGGCGGGGGTCCGTCCGCCCGGCCGGTTCCGAAGCCGGCCAGCGCCTCCCGACAGCCCCGCGGCCTGCACCGGGCGACGTGCATGTCGGGCGGTCCGGTGATCACGGCGATGGCCTTCCGCCCGCCGCCGGCCGGTGAGCGCGCCGCGAGGCCGACACATGGACCCGTTCACCGATGGCACGCCGCACGGCGCGACGGGTGGACTTCCTGACACCCGACGCTTTGCCGATCACCCGGGAGACCGTGCCCCGCCCCGCTCCCGCGCGGACGGCGACCTCCTCCGGCGTCGGTGTGCCCGAACCGCGTCCCAACACGGTGACAGCCCCGAGGGCCCCGATCTCACGACCCGTCGCGCGCTCGACCGATGCGTCTCCGCGGTCGCCCCGCCCGCCTTCGAGGACCCGAAGTGCGTGCCGGGGGCGAGGAGTCGTTGGCGCGTTCTCGTGCAACGGGTCCTGTCCGGGGCGTTGACGGCCCAGTACGCCAGCCACAAGTATGACCCCGCCCGATGGGAGCGCTCCCATTCACGGGTCTCCCCCTGTCTCCTGTGAGGAGCCGAGACGTGAACAAACGCAGAACCGCCCTGCTGTCCCTGACAGCCCTGCTCGCGGCGGGGCTCACCGCGGTCCCGGCCGGTCCCGCGGGAGCGGACGAGGTCGAGCGGGTCAGGAACGGCGCCTTCGACACCGGCACCGACTCGTGGTGGACGAGCAACGTCACCGTCGGACCGGCCGACGGCAGACTCTGCGCCGACGTGCCGGGGGGGACGGCGAACCGCTGGGACGCCGCCGTCGGCCAGAACGACCTCACGCTCGTCAAGGGAGAGTCGTACCGGTTCCGCTTCAGCGCGACCGGCTCCCCCGAGGCCAACTCCGTCCGCGCCGTCGTGGGGCTCCAAGTGGCGCCGTACGACGCGTACCACGAGGTCACCCCGCAGCTGAGCGTCTCCGGCAACACGTACACCTACACGTTCACCTCACCGGTCGACACACCGCAGGGCCAGGTCGCCTTCCAGCTCGGCGGTGGTGCCTCACCCTGGCGCTTCTGCCTCGACGACGTGTCGCTGCTCGGCGGGGTACCACCGGAGGAGTACAAGCCCGACACCGGTCCCCGGGTCCGGGTCAACCAGGTCGCCTACCTGCCGGCCGGCCCCAAGAACGCCACGCTCGTCACCGGGGCGACCGAGCCGCTGCCCTGGGAGCTGAAGAACGCGTCCGGCACTGTCGTCGCGAGCGGCCGCACCGTGCCGCGCGGGGTGGACCCCTCCTCCGGACAGAACGTCCATACGATCGACTTCGGCGGCCACCGCGGGGCCGGGTCGGACCTCACCCTGGTCGCCGACGGCGAGACCAGCCGGCCCTTCGACATCGGCACCGCCGCGTACGAGAAGCTCCGCCTGGACGCCGCGAAGTTCTACTACACCCAGCGCAGCGGGACCGGGATCCGCGACGACCTGCGGCCCGGATACGGCCGCGAGGCCGGGCACATCGACGTCGCCCCGAACCAGGGAGACGGCAACGTGCCGTGCCAGCCGGGCGTGTGCGACTACGCGCTCGACGCCACCGGCGGCTGGTACGACGCCGGCGACCACGGCAAGTACGTCGTCAACGGCGGCATCTCCGTCTGGCAGCTCCTCAGCACCTACGAGCGCGCCCGCATCGCCCGCACCGGACACGCCGAGAAGCTGGGCGACGGGACCCTGGACATTCCGGAGAGCGGCAACAAGGTCCCCGACATCCTCGACGAGGCTCGCTGGGAGCTGGAGTTCCTGCTGAAGATGCAGGTGCCGGACGGCGAGCCGCTCGCCGGCATGGTCCACCACAAGATCCACGACGAGCAGTGGACCGGCCTGCCCCTGCTGCCCTCCGACGACCCGCAGAAGCGCGAACTGCACCCGCCGACCACCGCGGCCACCCTGAACCTCGCGGCGACCGCCGCCCAGGCGGCCCGCCTCTACAGGGCGTACGACCCCCGGTTCGCCGCCACCGCGCTCGCCGCAGCCCGCAAGGCGTGGGCCGCGGCTCTCGCCCACCCCGACGTGCTGGCCTCCGAGAGCGACGGCATCGGCGGCGGCACGTACGCCGACCGCGACGTCAGCGACGAGTTCTACTGGGCGGCCACCGAGCTGTATCTGACCACGGGCGGCCGGGAGTTCCGGGACCACATCCTGAATTCCCCGGTCCACACCGCCGACGTCTTCGGGCCGATCAGCTTCGACTGGGCGCGTACGGCCGTCCCCGCCCGCCTCGACCTGGCCACCGTCCCGAACCGGCTGCCCGGCCGCGACGAGGTCCGCCGGTCCGTACGGGAAGGGGCCGACCGCTACCTGGCCACCCTGAAGGCCCACCCGTACGGCATGCCGTACGCCCCTGAGGGTCACAGGTACGACTGGGGATCCACCCACCAGGTGCTCAACAACGCCGTCGTCCTGGCCACCGCCCACGACATCACGGGCGGCGCGAAGTACCGCGACGGAGCCGTCCAGAGCATGGACTACATCCTGGGGCGCAACGCCCTGAACGTCTCGTACGTCACGGACTACGGCGAGGTCAGCGTGCAGAACCAGCACAGTCGCTGGTATGCCCGGCAGCTCGATCCGAAGCTGCCCAAGCCGCCCGCCGGCTCGCTCTCCGGCGGTCCGAACTCGAGCATTCAGGACCCGCTCGCCCAGGGCAAACTGCGGGGCTGCACCGGGCAGTTCTGCTTCATCGACGACATCCAGTCCTGGTCGACCAACGAGCTCACCATCAACTGGAACTCCGCCCTGACCTGGATGGCCTCCTTCGTGGCCGACCAGGGCACACCGGCGGACCACGGGAGTGCTCGAGACGGCTCCTTCCGACCCGTACGAGGAGGAACACGGTGAAACGCCTCTTGGCCTGGATCGCGGCCGGCGCGACGGCCCTCGGGCTCACGGCCCTGTCGAACCCCCCGGCGGCGGCCGCCGCCGGCTGCAAGGTCGACTACACCGTCACCAACCAGTGGCAGGGCGGCTTCCAGGGTGCAGTGAAGATCACCAACCTGGGTGAGCCGGTCAGCGGGTGGACCCTGAAGTTCACCATGCCCGACGCCGGGCAGAAGGTCGTCCAGGGCTGGAACGCCACCTGGGCGCAGTCCGGTTCGACGGTCACCGCCACCCCTGCCGACTGGAACCGCGCGCTGGGCACCGGCACGTCGACCGACCTGGGATTCGTGGGCTCCTTCACGGGCGCCAACCCGAAGCCGACGGCGTTCACCCTCGACGGCGTCGCCTGCACGGGCAGCGTCGAAGAGCCTCCGCCGGGCGGCGGGGAGCCGACGCCGGGCCCGGGCACCGGCACCCCCGTGGACGTCAACGGTCAGCTCCGCGTCTGCGGCGTGAAGCTGTGCAACCAGTACGACCGACCCATCCAGCTGCGGGGCATGAGCACGCACGGCATCCAGTGGTTCAGCAAGTGCTACAACACCGCGTCCGTCGACGCGCTCGCGAAGGACTGGAAGTCGGACCTGCTGCGCATCGCCATGTACGTCCAGGAGAGCGGCTACGAGACCGACCCGGCCGGCTTCACCAACCGCGTGAACGGCCTCGTCGACACGGCCGAGGCGCGGGGCATGTACGCGATGATCGACTTCCACACCCTGACGCCGGGCGACCCGAACTACAACCTCGACCGCGCGAAGACGTTCTTCGCGTCCGTCGCGGCCCGCAACGCCGCCAAGAAGAACGTGATCTACGAGATCGCCAACGAGCCGAACGGCGTGAGCTGGGCGGCCATCAAGAACTACGCCGAGCAGGTCATCCCGGTGATCCGGGCCGCCGACCCGGACGCCGTCATCATCGTCGGCACCCGCGGCTGGTCCTCGCTGGGCGTGTCGGACGGCTCCAACGAGAGCGAGATCGTCAACAATCCCGTCAACGCCACCAACATCATGTACGCGTTCCACTTCTACGCCGCGAGCCACAAGGACGACTACCGCGCCACGGTGAGCCGAGCGTCCTCCCGACTTCCGCTCTTCGTCACGGAGTTCGGGACGGTGAGCGCCACGGGTGGCGGAACGCTGGACCGGGCGAGCACCACAGCCTGGCTGGACCTGCTCGACCAGCTGAAGATCGGCTACGCGAACTGGACCTACTCCGACGCGCCCGAGTCCAGCGCGGCACTGCGCGCCGGCACCTGCAACGGCACCGACTACAGCAGCAGCGGCGTGCTGACGGAGTCGGGCGCACTGATCAAGAGCCGGATCAGCACCACCGACGACTTCCCCACCGGCTGACCCTCGGGGGCGGGGCTCCGGTCGACCCGGAGCCCCGCCCCCGACAGCGCGAAGGCGCTCCGGGGACAGCCGGCCGAGTGGAAAGCCGACAGAGGTCTCCGGAGTCCTGCGCGCCGCAGTCGACGGCGTCGTGAGCGACGCCACGGCCCGCCACTCACTGCGGTTCGACCACACCCTCCAGGTCGAGGGCGACCAACTGAGCACCGATCTGCGCGGCGGTCCGGCCGACTACGTTCCCGGCCGCCGGGGCCGGCCTGCGGCGCCGACGCGATCCGGCTCGCACAAGCCGGTTGTCTCGCGGAGCGACTGCCCGGCCACCGTGATCATGGTCCACCCGGTCAAGGCGGGTTGGTCCCGGAGTGGTCCCCGGAGACGATCGAGGGGCCGTTTCAGATCGCTCTGAAACGGCCCCTGATCCGCGACTGTCTCCAGTCGGGACGACAGGATTTGAACCTGCGACCCCTTGACCCCCAGTCAAGTGCGCTACCAAGCTGCGCCACGTCCCGATGCGCGTCGTCGGCGGGGTGTCCCCGCGTCGGCGTGCAGGGGAAACATTACCTCACTCCGGAGGGTGGGACGACGCACGGGCTGTCACCGCGTCGGAGGGGAGGAGGGAGGCGCCGCAGGTGGTGGCCAGGGCGGTCGCCTCGGCGAGGGTGGCCTGGGAGCCGGTGGCGCGGGCCAGGTCGAGGCGGGCTCGGGCCTCCTCGTAGCGGGAGGGGGACGCGGTCAGGTGGGCGACGGCCTCGGTGAGGAGGCGGCGGGACTCGGGCGGGTCGGCGACGAGGGCCGCGCAGCGGAGGGCTTCGCCGAGGGCCGTGGGAGTGCCGATGCGTTCGGCGTGGGCACGGGCCTCGGCGGCGAGCCCGGCGGCGCGGTCCGGGTCCGTGGGGGCGAGCGCCCGTGCGAGGTCCAGGGGCCAGGGCGCCCACACGATGTGGTGGCGGCCCCGGCCGACCAGGGCCTCGGACGCGGCTTCCAGGGTGGCCACCGCCTCCTCGACGCGCCCCTCCGCGAGCAGGAGCCGGCCGAGGACGCTGGGGCCGTCGGGCAGGACGATCGCGCCCGGCCACGGCGGCCCGAAGGAGTAGTGGTCGGCCACGCTCCGCGCCTCCGCCGTGCGTCCCCGGGCGACGAGCGTGTCGACGAGGAGGCAGGCGGTGTCCCAGTGCACCGGGAGGCCGTTGCCGACCCGGTCGGCCAGGCGCAGGCCCTCCTCCAGGTAGTGCTGCGCCCTCGGCAGGTTGCCCCGGCGCCGGTGGACCAGGCCCAGGAGCGTGTGGGCGAAGGCGAGGTGGGCGCCGCTCCAGCCCGAGATCTCGAAGGCGCGGACCGCCTCCGTGAAGAGGATCCCGGCCTGGTCGGGGCGGTCGGAGAACGCGTACGCGATGCCCGTGAGGGCCGGGATCTCGAAGCCCCAGGTGGGGTCGGTCCAGCCGAGCCCGTGGGCCGGTATGCCGTCGACGAGGGCGAGGTCGCAGAGGCGTACGACCTCGTCGGCGGGTTCGCCGCGCATCATGGCGTCGAATCCGCGCACCGTGAGGAGGGCCCTCTCGGAGTTGTCCGCGCCGGTGAAGTGCGCGGTGAGGTCGGCCAGGCGGCGGGAGCGGCCGGGGCCGTCCTCCTCCACGGCCTGGAACCCCTCGTACATGAAGTTCGCGGCCTGCAGGCGGCGGCGGTCGGTGCCGGGCGGGGTGCGGACGGCCTCGGCGGCGAGGACCCGCGCGGCCTCCCGGAGCTGGTTGTTGTGGGCGAGGGCCTGCGCGAGCCGGTAGGTCGCGTCGATGCGCAGGTCGTCGTCCAGGCCCGGCAGGTCGAGCGCGGAGCTCAGGTGGCGGACGGTGGCGGCGGGCGCGGTCAGCAGGGAGGCGCAGCCCAGTTCGTACAGCACCCTGGCGTACGACTCCGGGGCCGGCGGTTCGGCCAGGGCGCGCTCCAGACAGCGCCGGGCCGCGTCCGGGGCGCCCACGGCGAGGTGCTCGACGGCGGCGGCCCGCAGTTGGCCGACGACGTCCTCGTCCTCGTCGGGGTGCACTTCGAGGAGGTGCCGGGAGACGGCGGCCGGTCCGTGGCCGGCCTCGGTGAGCGCCCAGGCCGCCCGGCCGTGCATGGCGGTCCGCGCGGCGGGTGACATCGAGCCGTACACGGCGGACGCGATGAGGGGGTGGGCGAACTCCAGGTGGTCGGACCGTCCCGCGGGCGTCGCGGTGAAGCCGGTCCCCGGACCGGTGCCGGCCCCGGTGCCGTCCGCCGTGCCCGGACCGGCGCCCTGTCCGGGCCGGGCGGGCGGTTCGGTCTGTGCCGCCCGGTCCGCACCCGTCGTCACGATCCTCGCCTGACGGAGGAGTTCGGTGTGCTCGGCGACCTCTCCCCCGCTCATGCCGGTGAGCAGCGCCAGCAGGTCCGGCGTGCTGTCCGCGCCGAGGACGGCGATCGTCCAGGCCAGGCGGGTCGGACCGGTGCCGAGCTCTTCGAGACGGGCGACGAGCCCGCCGCCGCGCGCTTCGGCGCCGAGGCCGCGCAGGAGGGAGGCGGAGGTCGCGACGGGTTCGAGCATCCGGTCGCGGGCCTTGGCGAGGAGTTCGACCGTCTCGTACGGGTTGCCGGAGGTCACCGACCACAGTTCGCGGCAGAACGGCTCGTCCGCGTGGCCGCCCAGCATGTCCCGGGCGAGGACGGCGGTGGCGCCGGGCGTGAGGGCGTGCAGGCCCAGGGTCACGACGGCGCGGTCGGCGAGCGCGGCGAGGACGGCCGGCACCCCGGTGCGCCGCGGTTCCTCCGGCAGGGGGCGGTGGGCGAGGACGACGAGGGCGGGCAGACGGCGGTCCCGCCGGATCCGGGTGAAGGCGTCGAGCCACGCCAGGGATTCGGCGTCGGCCCAGTGCGCGTCGTCCACGAGGAGGACCGGGGGCCGGTCCCGCAGCCGGTCCGCGAGCCGTCCCAGGAGCTTGGCCAGGCCGTCCCGTACGCCCTGCGGGTCGGCCGGCGCGGCCGACGGCGGGGGTGGCGGGGCGAGACCGAGCGCGGGGGCGAGCAGGTCGAAGTGGCCGCCGAAGAGGAGACGGACGTCCTCCTCGTCGAAGCGGTCGAGCGCGGGCTGGAGGAGCTGGCGGGTGACGTGGAACGGGACGGAGGTGAGGGTCTCGCCGCCTCGGGCCCTCAGGACGGTGCACCGGTCCCGGGCGGTGCGGTGGATCTCGTCGAGGAGGGTGGTCTTGCCGATCCCCGACTCTCCCCGGTAGACGAGGATGCCGCCGCGCACCGGACCGTCCGCCGCCGCTCCGGCGACGAGTTCGTCGACGGCATGGGCGGCCGCGGCGAGTTCCGGGGCGCGTTCGAGCAGTCCGCCGTGGGACCCGTCCGGGACCACGGGAACGAACGGCGTGACGGGCGACGGCTGTTCGGGATCCGACGACACCGGTGACTCACTCCCCTACCCGAGCTCCTTGCGCGCCGCGGCCGGTGAGACCCACGCGGACCGGCACGAAGCGCTTGTCGGACGAGCCTAGCGTTCCTGATCGTTCCGGGGGCGACAATGGAGGGGTGAACCGGACCACGAGTGACCGAGGCAGGGACCGCGACGAGGAGGGACGGGCCCGCAGCGCCCGTCCCCGCGACGGGCTCGGCCGGCCGCTGCCGTACGGGGCGGAGGGGGTGCCCCGGCAGCCCGAGGGGGTCGTACGGGATCCCGACGCGACCCTGCGCGAGGCGCAGCGGCTGCTCGACGCGGGGATGCCGTTCCACGCGCACGAGGTCTTCGAGGACGCCTGGAAGTCCGGTCCGGAGGCGGAGCGGGACCTGTGGCAGGGGCTCGCCCAGCTCGCCGTGGGCCTGACGCACGCCGCCCGGGGCAACACGGCGGGCGGGGCGCGTCTGCTGCGGCGCGGCGCCGACCGGCTGGCGGCCGAAGGCTCGGCGGCCGGGTCGCCGGGGGTCCGGACCTCGCCGGCCGGTCCGTACGGGGTCGATGTCGGCGGGCTCGTCTCCTGGGCGCGGGAGTTGGCCGACCGTACGGAAGGGGGCGGCGGGGCGGGGAGCTCCGTCGTGGTCGACGCCGCCGTCGAGGCGCCGCGGCTGCGCCGGGGCGCCTCCTGACGGCGTCCGTCGGGTCCGTTGCTCCCCCGTCCCCTCGATCTCCTCGCGCAGTACGGACGCGTGGTCGGCCGACGGGTCCTTGGTCGCCGTGAGGAGCGTGACCGTTCCGCGGTGCGCGAGGTCCTTCAGACGGGCGAGGGCCTCGGCGGCGGCCGGGGCGGTGAGTTCGGCCCGGTAGCGGCGGCGTAACTCCTCGTCCTCGCCCTCGGGGCCGTGGTACCAGTGGCGGAGTTCCGTGGAGGGGGTGAGCGCCTCGGGCCACTCGTCGACGTGCGCGTCCGCCTTGGCGAGGCCGCGCGGCCGGAGGCGGTCGACGAGGATCCGCACCCCGTCGTCGGGCGACGGGGTCTCGTAGACGCGGCGGACGCGGACGGCGGGGGGTGCGGGCGGTCATGGGCCCAGGGTGCCGGAGGGCACCCCGGCTCACCCGGCGACGCGCAGCGCCGGGAGGAGGACGGCGTCGACGAAGCTCCGCATGGTCGAGGTGTCCGTGAACCGCTCCTCGCAGATCCGCTCGATGCGGAGCATGCCGAGGAAGGAGGGGGCCACGAAGTCGACGGCGGGGTTGCCGGCCTCGACCTCGCCCCGCTCGACCGCGCGCGCCACGATCGCGTCGATGGCCGCGATCTCGGGGGCGATGACGGTCTCGCGGAACGCGGCGCGCAGGTCGGGGTGCTGGATGTACGCCTGGGCGACGGCCTCCATGAGGCCGGCGTCGCGCTCCTGGTGCGAGGCGGCGATGCGGGCGGCCTCGCGCAGGTCGCCGGCGAGGGTGCCGGTGTCGATGCCGGCGAAGACGACGCAGCGGCGTCGGGCGAGGGCGGCGGTGACGAGCTGCGGCTTCGTCCCCCACTGCCGGTAGAGCGTGGCCTTGCCGCACTTGGTGAGGGCCGCGACGCCCTCCATGGTCACCGAGTCGTAGCCGCCCTCGCGGAGGAGGCGGAGCACCGCGTCGTAGAGCTCGGTCTCGCGCTCCGGCGTGATCTTGCTGCGCCGGGCTGCGGCGGTCGCGGCCTGTGTGGACATCGGTCCCTCCCGGGCGGACACCTCGTGTCCCCGCTGTGTGTCTCCCGTACGGCCCTGGCGTCTCTCCCGTACGGGTCTGCCTCTGCACATACGAGAGTAGGGGGTGCACAATCGAGACGCAAACGTATCGAGACGCTTGCGTCTCGCTGAAAACGGATCTAGGCTGCCTCCGTTTGTTGCCGATTTGACGGATTAGAGGGCCGCGCGATGGCTGCCGGGACACGTGGGATACGAGGACCACGTCCTGCGGGACCCGGGGCGACGCCTACGCCCGGCCCCGCCGGATCCGACATCGGGGAGGGGGACGGAACGAACGGGGAGGCCCCGGGAGCGGCCTCGCGACCGCCCCTCCTGCGCGAGCTGCTGCTCGTCACCGTCCTGTTCCTCGTCTACAAGTTCGGCCGGCTCTTCGCCAACGGCCACGAGGCCCGCGCCTTCCGGAACGCCGACCGCGTCTGGGACGCCGAGCGGGCGCTCCGCCTGCCGGGTGAGGGAACGGTCCAACAGCTCCTGATGCACGGCGAACCACTGGTCCGGGCCGCGAACACGTACTACGCGACCGTGCACTTCCCCGCCACGGTCGCCTTCCTCGCCTGGCTGTACCTGCGCCGCCCGGCCCACTACCTGTGGTCGCGGCGCGTGCTCGCGCTCCTCACCGCCGCCGCGCTCGCGCTGCACCTGCTGATGCCGCTCGCGCCGCCCCGGATGCTCGCCACCGCCGGACTCGTCGACACCGCCCGCGTCTACGGCCCCTCCGTCTACGGGGCGGTGCCGGAGACGGACTCGATGGCGAACCAGTTCGCCGCCATGCCGTCGCTGCACTTCGGCTGGGCCCTGATGGTCGCGGTCGGCCTGATCGCCGCCACGCGTTCCCGGTGGCGGGTGCTCTGGCTGCTGCACCCGCTGCTCACCCTGTTCGTCGTCGTCGGGACCGCCAACCACTACTGGTTCGACGCGCTCGCCGCCGCCGCGCTCCTCGGCCTCGCGCTGCTCGCCGTCCGCGTCCCCGGGCACCGGGCGACGCCCCCATCCGTACGCCGCCCGCCCGTGACGGCCTCCCTCCCGGTCGGAGCCCTGCGATGAACCCCGCCGCCGGCACCGCGCTCGCGGTGCTCCTCTCCCTCGTCTCCGCCGCCGGGTACGCGCTCGCCGCCGTCGCCCAGTCCCGGCTCGCCGCCGCGTCCCCCGCCGCCGCCGACGGGCGCGGGGCGCTGCGCGCGCTGCTCGCCCGCGGACAGTGGTGGTGGGCGGTCGGCCTGAACGCCGCCGGCGCCCTCGCCCACGTGGCCGCCCTGCACTACGGGCCGCTGACCCTGGTCCAGCCGCTCGGCGCGCTGACCCTCGTGGCGGCGCTGCCGCTCGGCGCGTACTGCGCGCGCCGGCGGGTGACCCGTACCGAGTGGCGCGGAGCCCTGTGGACCCTGGCCGGCCTCGTCGGCCTGGTCGCCGTCACGGGGCCCGCGGCCCCCGGCGAGGCGCTCAGCCTGCGCGAGTCGCTGGTCGTCGCCGCGGCGACGGCGTTCCTGATCGCCGCGCTCGCGTCGGGCCGCCACCACGGGAACGGCGGGCGGGCCGGGCGCGGACTCGGGCACGCCACGGCGTCCGGCATCGCCTCCGGCGTCGCCTCGGCGCTCACCCAGACCCTGACGGCCGCGCTCGCCCTCGACCTTCCCGGCGCCGAGCCGACCTGGTGGCAGACCGCGCTGCTCGCGGTGCTCATATCCGGTTTCGCCACGGGCGGGCTGCTGCTCTCGCAGGCCGCCTACCGGGGCGGGTTCGCGGCGCCGCTGGCCGTCGTCAACCTCTCCAACCCGGCGGCCGCCGCGGTGATCGGCGTGGCCCTCCTCGGCGAGACCTTCCGGGCCGGCGCCTGGGGCTGGTTCGCCGCCGCCGGCGCGTCGCTGATCGCGGCGCGGGGCGTGGTGCTCCTGACGAAGGGCGGGGGCGGGGCGGGGGAGGCCGGGGCGGGAACCCGGGCCGGGACGGAGGCCGGGACCGGGACCGGGGCCGGTGCTCTCGTGGAGGGCGGTGCCGTCGCGCGGGGTGCCGGGGGCCTTCCGGCGGCCCGGGTCGCCGGGCTCGCCGTGCCGGAGGCCGAACCCGCGGGCGTCCCGCTCGCGGGGTGAGGGCGGGCGACCCCCGCATTCGTCACCTTGACGACAAGTGGACCGACCCTCTATCGTCAACATGACGACAAGGGGGATTCCATGGCCGACATCACCCGGCGGGCCGGCTGGCGCCACCTGCGCTCCGCGCCCACCGCGCACATCCGCCACCAGCGACGGGGAAGGCTCGTCCACGACGGCGCGGGGCTCAGCTTCTGGTTCCGGCCGCGCACCGCAGCCCTCTCCGAGGTCCCGGTGGACGACCGGGAGCTGGCGATGGCCTTCCACGCCCGCACAGCCGACTTCCAGGACGTGAGCGTGCAGTCCACCGTCACGTACCGGATCGGCGACCCGGGCGCGGCGGCCACCCGGCTCGACTTCTCCGTCGACCCCGACACGGGCGCCTGGCGCGGCACCCCGCTGGAGCAGATCGCCACCCTGCTCACCGAGACCGCCCAGCAGCACGCCCTCGACGTCCTCGCCCGCACCGCCCTCGCCGCCGCGCTCGTCGACGGCGTGGCGGCGGTACGGGACCGGATCGCGACCGGCCTCGCCGCCGAGCCGCGCCTGCCGGACACCGGCATCGAGGTCGTCGCCGTCCGGGTCGTGGCGATCCGCCCCGAACCCGAGGTCGAGCGCGCCCTGCGCACCCCCGCCCGCGAGCAGATCCAGCAGGAGGCCGACCGGGCCACCTACGAGCGCCGGGCGGTCGCCGTCGAACGGGAACGCGCCATCGCCGAGAACGAGCTGGCCAGCAGGATCGAGCTGGCCCGGCAGGAGGAGCGGCTGGTCGAGCAGCGCGGCACCAACGCGCGCCGCGAGGCCGAGGAGAACGCCGCCGCCGACGCGGTGCGGGCCGAGGCCGAGGCCGTACGGAAGGTCCGGCTCGCCCGGGCCGAGGCGGAGGCCGCCCGCGAGGTCGGCGAGGCGCGCGCCGGGGCGCAGTCCGCGTGGCTGCGGGCGCACGCGGAGGCCGATCCGGCCGTCCTGCACGCCCTCGCCGTGCACCGGGCCGCCGAGAACCTGCCGCGGATCGAGCACCTGACGCTCTCCCCCGACGTGCTGACCGGGCTGCTCGCCCGGCTGGGCGGCGAGGGCGGGGCCGGCGGGACGGGCGGGGCCCGGTCGTGAGCCTCGCGCCGCGCGCGGTGCTCGTGCACCGGACGACGGAGTACGAGGAGCTGCTCGCCCGGCACGGCACGCACGGGCAGGCCGCGTTCTTCCTCTCCGCGCGCGGCCGCTCGATCGAGGACGTGCGGGAGCGGCACGAGCGGGCCCGCCGGGCGCTCGCCGAGGTGGCGGCCGCGGTGCCGCTGACGTGGCGGCGGACCCGGGTGGAACGCGCCGATCTGGACCGGTTCCTGTTCGGACCCGAGGACGTCGTGGTGGTGGTCGGCCAGGACGGCCTGGTCGCCAACGCGGCGAAGTACCTGACCGGGCAGCCCGTCGTCGGCGTCGACGCGGACCCGGGACGCAACCCGGGCGTCCTGGTCCGGCACCGGGCCTCCCGGGCGCGGCGGCTGCTGCCGTACGCGGCGGAGGAGGGCGCGGCGGTCGACGAGCTGACGATGGTCGAGGCCGTCACCGACGACGCGCAGCGGCTCCTCGCGCTCAACGAGATCTACGTCGGGCCGCCTGGCCACCAGACCGCCCGCTACACGCTCGGGCTCGACGGGACGGACGCGCCCGCCGAGGCCCAGGCGTCGTCGGGCGTCCTCGTCGGCACCGGCACGGGGGCCACGGGCTGGCTGCGCTCCCTGTGGGAGCAGCGCTCCAGCGCCCTCGCGCTGCCCGCGCCGTCGGACCCCCGGCTCGCCTGGTTCGTCCGCGAGGCCTGGCCGTCGCCGGCCACCGGCACCACCCGTGTCGAAGGGCTCCTCGGTCCCGGCCGGGGCCTGCGGCTCACCGTCGAGTCGGACCGTCTGATCGCCTTCGGCGACGGCGTCGAGTCGGACGCCCTCGAACTCACGTGGGGCCAGACGGTCCGCCTCGGCGTCGCCGCCGCGCGCCTGCGCCTGGTGCACTGAGCCGGGGGTTTCTCCCGGAGGGCGTCCTGCCGATCGGACCGGCCCCGGGAGCGGCGTCCGGCGCCGCGCACCGCGTCGGGCGGAGGACGGCGGGGCGGAGTTCCGGCGCGCGACGGCGGGAGGGCGGGACGGCTCGGGACACCTCCCGGCCCCAAGGGCTGCGGGGTGCCCCCGGGTGCGGGCGGCGGGAGACACGGACGCCTCCCCGGTCCCGCCGCCCGTGCGGCCGGATTCGATCGGTGCGGAACGGACGGCGGTCCGGGGGGCGTTATGCTCGGCGCGCTTTGCCCCGATATCCGCCCGGCCTTTGCCGGGTCGTCCGGCCCGCTCCGCGCCCTCCCGCCCCTCCCCGGTCGTCGAAGGACATCCCCATGGCCCCCGGTTCGCTGACCGTCTCCCCCGCCACGCCGCAGGACTGGGCGCTGGTGCGCTCCTGGGCCGCCGAGGAGGGGTGGAACCCGGGGCTCTCCGACGCCACGGCGTTCTTCGCGCAGGACCCCGGCGGCTTCTTCCTCGGCCGGATCGACGGGGAGCCCGTCTCCGCCGTCTCGGTGGTCGACTACGACGACGCCTACGCCTTCCTCGGCTTCTACCTCGTACGGCCCGGACTCCGCGGCCTCGGCCACGGCCTGGCCACCTGGCGGGCCGCGCTCGGCCACGCGGGCGGCCGGGCCGTCGGGCTCGACGGGGTGCCCGACCAGCAGGCCAACTACCGGCGCTCCGGCTTCACGACGGCGTACCGCACGGCGCGGTACGTGGGCGAGGTCCCGGCCCCGGACGGCCCGCCGACCGGTCTGGTGGCCGCCGGGCGGATCGGTCCGGCCGCCCTCGCGGCGTACGACGACGCCTGTCACCACGCGAGCCGGCCGCGGTTCCTCTCCGCCTGGCTCACGACCCCCGGGCACCGCGCCCTGGCCCGGGTCGTCGACGGGCGTCTGACCGGGTACGGAGTGGTTCGTCCCGCCCGGGACGAGGCCCGGATCGGGCCGTTGTTCGCGGACACCCCGGCGGACGCGGCGGCCCTGCTCGACGGACTCGCGGCCGAGGCGCGGGACTTCGGCTCGGACCGGATCGCGGTCGACATGCCGGAGGTCAATCCGGCGGCGGCGCGCCTGGCCCTGGAGCGCGGTCTGGAGCCGACGTTCGAGACGGCCCGGATGTACACCGGGCCCGTCCGGCCGGTGGCCCGCGAGCGCGTCTTCGGCGTCACCACGCTCGAACTGGGCTGAAGGAAGGGCTCCGCCGGGCCCGGGGCGGGCCCGTTCCCCCCTCCCCTCACCGACCCCCCGCCACCCCCGAGGGGTGACAAGGGTTTTCCCCGTATCGGGTTCATCCCCCCGTTCCCTACTGTCCTCCGCACCGGCAGTTATCATCCTCCGAGTCGCACCATGACAGGTGCATGTGAAGGGTGGCATCCGCCGGTGACGGCCTTGACCCGGGCCGTCGCGCCGGTGGCGGCGCACGGGCCCCCCAAGCCCAGGGAACGCCGGACCGCGACCCCACTTCGCCCCGTGTGTCCCGCGCCGCCGCCACTGCTCCGCAGTTACGTCGTACTCGAAAGGGCCACACCTTGAACGGTTCCAGGCGGAGAGTCATATCCGTGGTCGCAAGCGCCGCGATCCTCGGTGCCGCTGCCACCACCTCCGGGGCGTTCGCCGCCGCCCCGGCCGCTCCCACCCCGAAGCCCGCCCCGGTTTCGCAGGCGATCCAGGCGCTCCCCAGCGCCCCGGTCGAAAAGCTCATCGTCACCTACAGGAACCAGGCCGCCGAGGCGGGTTCCAACGCCGCCGCGAAGAGCGACACGGCCGAGAAGGCCGCGAAGACGGGCGAGAAGCTCTCCTTCGAGCGTCGCCTCGCCGCCGGTGGCGCCCTGGTCGACCTGGGCGACAGCGCCACCAAGCAGGACGTGACGAAGGTCATGGACGCCTTCCGTGCCGACCCGGCCGTCGCCTCCGTCGAGCCCGACATCCGCGCCTACGCGATGGCGGTCACGCCGAACGACACCGAGTACGCCAAGCAGTGGGACCTCTTCGAGGCCACCGGCGGCATGAACGTCCCGGCGGCCTGGGACAAGACGACCGGCTCCGGCGTCACCGTCGCCGTCATCGACACCGGCTACGCCGCCCACTCGGACCTGGCGGCCAACGTCGTCTCCGGTTACGACTTCATCTCGACCTCCGGCGACGCCCGCGACGGCAACGGCCGCGACGCGGACGCCAAGGACGAGGGCGACTGGAACGCCACCGACAACGAGTGCGGCAGCGGTTCCAAGGCCTCCAGCTCCTCCTGGCACGGCACCCACGTGGCCGGCACCATCGCCGGCGTCACGAACAACACCAAGGGCATCGCGGGCATCGCGTACAACGCGAAGATCCAGCCCGTGCGCGTGCTCGGCAAGTGCGGCGGCTCGTCCGCCGACATCGCCGACGCCATCACCTGGGCCTCCGGCGGCACCGTGCCGGGCGTCCCGGCCAACGCGACCCCGGCGAAGGTCATCAACCTGAGCCTGGGCGGCGCCAGCTCGACCTGCCCGAGCGTCTACCAGACCGCCATCAACGGCGCCGTCTCGCGCGGCACCACCGTCGTCGTGGCCGCGGGCAACAGCAACGCCAACACCTCCGGCTTCACCCCCGCCAACTGCTCGAACGTCATCGCCGTGGCGTCGACCAGCCGTGAGGGCAACCGGTCGTACTACTCCAACTACGGCACCCTCGTGGACGTGGCCGCGCCCGGCGGCGAGACCCGCCGCGCCACCGACACGCCCGGCACCGTCACCACTCCCGAGAACGGCATCCTCTCCACGCTGAACTCGGGCACGACGGTCCAGTCGACCGAGAACTACAAGCCCTACCAGGGCACCTCGATGGCGGCGCCGCACATCGCCGGCCTCGCCGCCCTCCTGAAGTCGGCCAAGAGCACCCTCACCCCGGCCGACATCGAGTCCGCGATCAAGACCAACGCCCGTCCGCTGCCCGGCACCTGCACCGGCGGCTGCGGCACCGGCATCGCCGACGCGGCGAAGACGGTCAACGCCGTCACCACCACCACGCCGCCGGCCGGCAACGTCTACACCAGCACGACGCGCGTGACGGTCCCGGACAACACCACCGTGACGTCCCCGATCACCGTCTCCGGCCGCACCGGCAACGCCCCCGCCGCCCTCAAGGTCGGCGTGGACATCAGGCACACCTGGCGCGGAGACCTGGTCGTCGACCTGGTCGCCCCCGACGGCACGGTGCGCAACCTGAAGACGTCGTCGTCCTCGGACAGCGCCGACAACGTCGTGGCGACCTACACGGTCGACGCGTCGAGCGAGCTCGCCAACGGCACCTGGAAGCTCCAGGTGCGCGATGTGGCCACGGGTGACACCGGCTACATCAACTCGTGGAGCCTCACCTTCTAACGCACCACCGCACCACCTTCGACCCACCCCCCACATCAGCATCATTGCTGGTCAGCGACGCGCTCGTGGTCTACACCACGGGCGCGTCCTGGCGTTGTGGGAGTGTGCGCGACCGGGGCGCGCTGTCCGTATGCCGGACAAGGGGCCTGGACTCCGCCGGTGGGCTCCGTATTCTCTGCGCACGGGGCTCGTGGGCCGGGGGCCCGAGCGGCCGGAGGTGGTGGACCAGTGACGACAGCTCCGCACGTCGCCCTGCGCCCCGCGGGCGTGGGGACGAACCCCGCGCCGGTGGGCCGCGAAGAGCTTCTCGCCCGGCTGGAGCGGGCCCTGCACACGCGGGGCCGCGCCCTGCTCACCGGGCCCGCGGGCGTCGGCAAGACCGAGGTCGCGCTCGCCGGGGCGGCACGCGCCGAGGCGCGCGGCGAGACCGTGCTGTGGCTCGCGTCCCTGCCGTCCGACCGCGAGATACCCGGTGCCTCGGCCGCCGCGCTCGTCGCCTCCGCGGCGGCGACGGCGACCCGGTCCGGGCCCGGCGCCGTCCGGCCCGATCCGTCCGACGCGCCCGGCCCCGGGCCGTCCGTCCCGGTCCTCCCCGCCGTCGGCTCCCCCAGGACCCCCGGCGCGCAGGTCCCGGCCCCGGCCCCGGCCGTCGGCGCGCACGCCACGGGGGCGTACGGCACCGGTCCGCACTCCC
Source organism: Streptomyces sp. NPDC012825 (assembly GCF_042900925.1). Lineage (NCBI taxonomy): Bacteria > Bacillati > Actinomycetota > Actinomycetes > Kitasatosporales > Streptomycetaceae > Streptomyces > Streptomyces sp. NPDC012825. The sequence goes on from NZ_JBIBBZ010000018.1 coordinate 84,377, forward strand.
CCGGGCCGTACACCACCGGCGTGTTCGCCTCCGGGGTCTTCGACGAGCTGCCCGGCCCCCAGCGCACGGCCGTCGCCATGCTCTGCCGCGAGGCGCCGATCGACGCGGACGGCTGGGACCCGATCGCGCTGCGCCTCGGCATCGCCCAGATCCTGCGCACCCTGACCTGCCGGGGGCCCGTCCTGCTCGTCGTCGACGGGGTGCAGCACGTGGACCCGGACAGCGCGGACCTGCTGCGGTTCGCCCTCCACCTGGCGCCGCCCGCGCTGCGGGTGGTGGCCGTGGAGACCCCGGAGCCGTACGGGGAGGCCCGCGCCCCGTACGCCGAGCCCCACCGGTCCGAGGACCCGCACGCCAGCCACCTCTGGGTGCCGTCGGAGGCGGACGTGCTGCGCGTCCCGCCGCTGCACGCCGACGAGATCGCCGAACTCCTCATCCACCACCGGCTGCCGTCCCGGATGGCCGGCCGCATCCACCGGGCGAGCGGCGGCAATCCGCGGCTCGCGCTCGCGGTGGGCCGTTCGCTGGCCGACGCGCGGACGCCCGTGCACCACGCCGAGGCCCTGACGCTCTCCGGGCGCGCCCGCGACCTGGCCCGTCAGCTCCTGGGCGCCGCGCCCCCCGCCGTACGGGAGACGCTGCTGCTCGCCGCCCTGGCGCTGCGCCCGTCGGCGACGCTGGTGCGCCGGGCCGGGCGGCCCAACGCGGAGGCGGACCTGGCGGCGGCCGAGCGGGCCGATCTGGTGTCGCTGGCCGAGGACGGTTCGGTGACCTTCACCGCGGGCCTGCTGCCCTCCACCCTGGTGCACGACGCCTGCTGGGCCGAGCGGAGCGCCGGGCACGCGGCCCTCGCGGAGGTCGTGGACGACCCCGTGGAGGCCGTGCGGCACCGGGCGCTCGCCGCCGAGAGCCCGGACGAGCAGCTGGCCGCCGAGGTCGCGGCCGCCGCCGATCTGGCCCGGCGGCGCGGGAACAGCGCGCTCGCCGCCGAACTGGCCCTCCTCGCGGCCGAGACGACGCCGGGACGGCACGGCACGCGGCGGATCGCGCGGCTCGTCGACGCGGCCGAGGAGGCGGCGCGGGCGGCCCGCGCCGACCTCGCGATGCGGGCCGCGACCGATCTGCTCGCCCGGGACGCCGTGCCCGCCGACCGGGTGCGGGCGCGGCTCGCCGTGCTCGACACGGCGGGCCAGGGGCTGACCGGCCTCGACGAGATGTACGTCCACGCCATGGAGGACTCCGAGGGCGACACCGCCCTGCGGGCCGCCGTGCAGCTCCGGCTCGCCCTCAAGTACGTGCTCGCGGACGGCGATCCGGAGCGCTCGCGGACGGCGGCGGTCGAATCGGCCGCGCTGGCCGCCTCCATCGGCGACCCGCGCACGGCCTCGCAGGCGCTGACCGTGCAGGCGCGGATGGAGCGGGCGCTCGGCTCGCCGGACGCGCAGGCCGTGCTCGACCGGGCGCGGGCCCTGGAGCTGGCCGAGCGTCCGCTCGGCATCCGCAACGCCGCCCAGATCCTGACGATCCGCCACGCCCTGTTCGACGACCGGCTCGTGGAGGCCCGTGACGAGCTGGGCGCGCTGCTTCCGCTGGTGCAGCGGCGCGGTTCCGTCGAGGACGCCATCGAGCTCTTCCGTACGCTGGCCGAGATCGAGTCCCGGATCGGCCCGTGCCCGGCGGCCCTCGCCCACGCCGGGCAGTCCCTCGCCCTCACCCTGGAGGCGGGGCTCTCCCCCGGCCCCGCCTGGTACGCGCTCGCGCTGGCGGAGACGGCGGGCGGCAGCTTCGCGCGGGCCGCGAGCTATGCGCGCCGCAGCGTGCAGGCCTCGGAGGAGGAGGGCGACCGGGTCTTCCTCTCCCGCAGCCGGTACGCGCTCGGCCGGGTCCAGCTGGTCAACGGGGACGTGGCGGCCGCCCTGGAGACCCTGCGCCGGGTCCAGGCCGACGAGCGCGCCCAGTCGACCGTGGACCCGTCGATGCTCCGCTGGCACGAGGAGCTGGCCGAGGCGCTCCTCGCGAACGACGCCGCCGGCGAGGCCCTGGCGCTCCTCGCGGAGGTGCGGCCGGTGGCGGAGCGCCTCGGGCGGTCCACGGTCCTGCTCGGCTGCGACCGGGCGTACGCCCTGTGCCTGGCCGCCGAGGGGCGTACGGACGAGGCGGCGGAGCTGCTGACCCGCACGGCCGGGGAGTTCGGGCGGGCCGGGCTGCCCCTGGAGCGGGGCCGGGCGCTGATCGCCCTGGCCCGGGTGGAGCGCCGCCGGAGGCGCCGGTCGGCGGCGCAGGCCGCCCTGCACGAGGCGGCGTCGGTGTTCGAGCGGGCCGGGGCGGCGCCGTGGCTGGCCCTGGCGGGCGAGACCCCGGCGGGCGAGGGCCCCGCGGGCGGCCCGGGGGGCGAGGAGACGGCTCCGGCGCTCTCCTCCCTCACGGAGGCGGAGCTGCGCCTGGCCCGGCTCGTGGGCCAGGGCGCCAGCAACCAGGAGGCGGCGGCGAAGCTGTACCTGAGCGTGAAGACGGTCGAGGCGCGGCTCACCCGCATCTACCAGAAGCTCGACGTCCGCTCCCGGGCGCAGCTGGCGACGGCCCTCAGACCGTGAGCGCCGTGAGCGCCGCGGCGTAGGTGCCCCGGGCGGTGGTCCCGTCGGGCCGCTGCCACTCGCCGGTCACCCGGCCCCGGTCGCCGCCGGCCGGCCCGTCGTCCCCGGTCCGCAGGACGCGCCGCAGCCGCAGGACGAGCGGCTCGGGCGCGCCGGGCTCCCGCAGCACCACGTCGGTGTGGCCGGGCCCTTCCTCGACCCGTACGGGCTCCGCGTCCGCTCCCGCGCCGGCCGGGGCGAGCGGCGAGACGGCGACGGTGGGGTCGGGCGTGTCGGTCGTGCTCTGGGCCTGCGGCTCGGCGCGGCCGTCGAGCAGAGCGTACAACCGCTCCACGAGGACGGGGTCGTGGGCGCCGTCGTAGACCCAGCGCTTCCCGAGGACCCCGTGCTCGGAGGTGCCGACGAGGGCGTGCTCGGCGCCCGCGAGCGGGGCCGCGCGGTAGGTCAGGGGGACCTGGTAGGCGATCGCGTCCGGGCCGGTGCCGTCGGTCACCACCATGAACTCGATGCCCACCTCGCCCTCGGGGTCGTCGAGCCGGAAGCCGCCCGCCCGGACCGGCCGGGGGCCGTCGGCGCCGCCGGTGTACCAGGGGCGGGTGGGCAGCCACGCGGTGAGCAGCTCCAGCTTGGTGGGCTGCATCGTGGTGCGGTGGATGACGGCCATCGTGCGCTTCTCCCTGTCGTTCGGATCTTCCCCGCGCCACCCTACGAGGCCGTACGGACGGTCCTCGCGTTCCACTCGCGCCGCGCCTGATAACGTCGGTAAATATCGACTTGGGACATTTACGTCTTTCATTGGCTTTCGCCCTGATCATCGCCCGAACGGGAGCAGTCATGACCGATGGACCCGAGCCCGTCGACGCCGAGGCCCGCGAGGCGCTCGACGAGGAGCTCGCCGAGCTGCGCGCCGAACGCGACTCCGTCGCCGCCACCCTGCGGGACGGCGGCGGCGACCAGACGGGCGACAGGGCCGACCAGGCGGACGAGTTGATGCGCGCCGACGAGGCCGACCGGCTGAACGGACGCATCCGGGAGATCGAGGACCGCCTCCGGGAGGCGTCCGCCGCCGCGCCCCCGGCCGCCGGCACGATCGGCGTCGGCAGCGGCGTGACCGTGCGGTTCGACGACGGCACCGAGAGCACCGTGCGGATCGCCGAGCTGCCCGACGCGCTCGATCCCGCCCTGGTGACCGGCGACAGCCCGCTCGGCGGGGCACTGCTCGGCCACGGCGCCGGTGACACCGTCACGTACGAGACGCCCGGGGGCCCGGCGACCGCGACCGTGGTCTCGGTCGACTGACGGCGCCGCGCCGGAGGCGGGCGGGGGGGCTCAGCCGGTGACGATGCCGGTGACCAGGTTGATGGTGGTGGCCAGGATGCAGGCTCCGAAGACGTACGACAGCAGGCAGTGGCGCAGGACGACCGCCCGGAGGCCGGTGGTGGAGACGTCGGTGTCCGAGACCTGGTAGGTCATGCCGAGGTTGAAGCTGAAGTAGAGGAAGTCGGCGTACCGGGGCGGTTCCTTCGTGTTGAAGTCGATCCCGCCGCCCGGCTCCAGGGCGTAGTAGTGGTACGCGTAGCGGGTGGCGTACATCAGGTGGAGCGCCGCCCAGGACATGAAGACGCCGCAGAGGGCGGTCGCGGCCGCCGCGTGGCTCAGGTCGGTGCGGCCGACCAGGAGCAGCACGACGATGCCGACCAGGCCGGCCAGGGAGGTCGCGACGACGGCGAACTCCTCGACGACGGGCCGGAACTCCTCGCGGCGGACGTTGTGGTGGGTGGTGGCGGCGTCCATGGGCCACAGGACGATCCAGCCGGTGACGACGAAGGCGGTCTCCGCCGCGGCGATGCCGGCGAGGACGCCGAGGGGCGCGTGGGTCGGCACGGCGACGAGGGCGCCGGCCGCCGCGCCGAGGAGTGCCGATCCGACGAGCCGGGGGACGGCGCCGAGCAGCCGGGGACGCACGGCTCAGACCTCCGGGGCGACGGCGTGGCCGCCCCGCTCGAAGCCGGGGCTCCCGTCGCCGGTGGAGGTCGCCCGGGAGGGGGACGTGAGGACGGTCTGGGGTACGGCCATGGCGCTCCCGCCGGAGAACGGCCCCGCTGGACGGAACGGGAAGGGCAGGTGGGACGAAGGACACCGCGAGACAGCGCCAGCGTAGGCGGGCGCGTTCCACCGCGCAGCCCGGCGCGGCGGGGTCTCCCGGGCCGGGTGGCACACGGGTGAGGGCCCGGGTCCGGCGCGGTGGGCTCTTCCGGGCCGAGTGGCATACGGGTGAGGGCCTGGGTCCGGCGCGGCCGGAACCCGCGGGTGCCCCCGTACGGGCGGCGTGACACCGTGGACCCGGGGATCCGGCGTCCGGGTCCCCGGGCCGGAGTCAGAGGGGGCCGGAGCCCGGCGCGGAGCCGGGGCCGGTGCCGCGGGAAGGAAGAACCATGGGACGAGTGACCGCGCGGCGGCGCGTCCTGCGCGTGCGGGAGGGAGGGGCCTCCTACCGCCCGGACACGCTGGCCGCCGAGGAGCCGATGGAGATCAGGGTCGGCGGGCGTCCGCTGACCGTGACGATGCGCACCCCGGGCGACGACTTCGACCTGGCGGCCGGGTTCCTGGTGAGCGAGGGCGTGGTGCACGCCGCCGGGGACGTGGCCGGGATCCGGTACTGCGCGGGGGCCACCTCCGACGGCGGCAACACGTACAACGTGGTCGACGTCGTCCTGGCCCCGGGCACGGCCGCCCCCGACGCCTCCCTGGAGCGGAACTTCTACACGACGTCCTCGTGCGGTCTGTGCGGCAAGGCGAGCCTGGACGCGGTGCGCACGACGGCCGGCTGGTCGGTCGCGGAGGACCCGCTGCGGATCGGCACGGAGGTGCTCACGGCCCTTCCCGACCGGCTGCGGGCCGCCCAGCGGGTCTTCGACAGCACGGGCGGGCTGCACGCGGCCGGGCTCTTCTCGGCCGAGGGCGAGCTGCTGTGCCTGCGGGAGGACGTCGGCCGGCACAACGCCGTCGACAAGGTCGTCGGCCACGCCCTGCGGTCGGGGCTGCTGCCGCTGCGCGGGACGGTCCTGATGGTGAGCGGCCGGGCCTCCTTCGAGCTGGTGCAGAAGGCGGTGATGGCGGGCGTCCCGATGCTCGCGGCCGTCTCGGCGCCCTCCTCGCTCGCCGTGGACCTGGCGGCGGAGAGCGGTCTGACCCTGGTCGGGTTCCTGCGCGGCACGTCGATGAACGTGTACTGCGGGGACGAGCGCCTGGAGACCGTGCCGGTGGCCTGAGGCCGGCCGCCGGGAGGAGGCGCGGGCGGACCCGGAAGGCCGGACCGCCCGCGCGGGCGCCCTACGCCGCCGCGGCGGGGCTCTCCGCGTCCTCGCGGTGCGCGCCGCCCCCGGCGTCGCCCTTGCGGACCGTGCAGTGGATCGAGTCGTCCACCACGTCGGCGACGATCGTGTCGCCGGGTTCGGCGTCGCCGCCGAGCAGCAGGGAGGCGACCCGGTTGTCGAGTTCGGTCTGGATGGTGCGGCGCAGCGGCCGGGCGCCGAACGCCGGCTGGTAGCCGTGGGCGACAAGGAGCTTCCTGGCCGCCTCGGTGACCTCCAGGGTCATGCCCTGCGCGTGGACGCGGTGCTTGCTGCGGTCCAGGAGGTGGCCGACGATCTCCGACAGGTCCTCCTCGGTGAGGCTGTGGAAGACGATGATGTCGTCGATGCGGTTGAGGAACTCGGGCAGGAAGCGTCCCCGCAGGTCCTCCATCAACCGGTCCTTGAGCTCGGCCGCGTCCCCTTGGTGGTCGAGGATGCGGTGGGCGCCGATGTTGGACGTCATGATGACGACGCAGTGGCGGAAGTCGACCGTGCGGCCCTGACCGTCCGTGAGGCGTCCGTCGTCGAGGATCTGGAGCAGGGTGTTGAAGACGTCCGGATGCCCCTTCTCGATCTCGTCGAACAGCACCACGCTGTAGGGCTGGCGCCGGACCTTCTCGGTGAGCTGGCCGGCCTCCTCGTAGCCGACGTAGCCGGGAGGCGCTCCGACGAGCCGGGCGACCGTGTGCTTCTCCTGGAACTCGCTCATGTCGAACCGGATCATGCGGTCCTCGTCGCCGAAGAGCAGGTCGGCGAGCGTCTTGGCGAGTTCGGTCTTGCCGACGCCGGTGGGTCCCAGGAAGAGGAAGGAGCCCACCGGGCGGTTCGGGTCGCCCATGCCGGCCCGGTTGCGGCGCACGGCCTCGGAGACCGCCGTGACCGCCTCGTCCTGGCCGACGATCCTGGCGTGCATCTCCTCCTCCAGCCTGAGGAGCTTCTCCTTCTCGCTCGCGGTGAGCTGGGAGACGGGGATGCCGGTACGGCGGGACACGATGTCGGCGATGTCGGCGGCCGTGACGGAGACGACGCCCTCGCGCCGCTCCTCGATGCCCGCGAGCTCGCCCTCGACCTCGGCGATCCGCCGCTTGAGGTCGGAGGCCTTCTCGAACTCCTCGCCCGCGACGGCCTGGTCCTTCTCGCGGCGCAGCTTCGCGAGCCGGTCCTCGCGGCTGACCACCTCGGTGGAGCGGCCGCCGCTGCGCAGCCGGACCCGGGCGCCGGCCTGGTCCATCAGGTCGATGGCCTTGTCGGGCAGGAAGCGGTCGCTGACGTAGCGGTCGGAGAGTTCCGCCGCCGCGGTGAGGGCGCCGTCGGCGAAGCGGACCCGGTGGTGCGCCTCGTACGCGTCGCGCAGCCCTTCGAGGATCTGCACGGTCTCCTCGACGGTCGGCTCGGGGATCAGGACGGGCTGGAAGCGGCGTTCGAGGGCGGCGTCCTTCTCGATGTGCTTGCGGTACTCGTCGATGGTGGTCGCGCCGACCACGTGCAGCTCGCCGCGGGCGAGGGCCGGCTTGAGCATGTTGCCGGCGTCCATCGAGCCCTCGCCGGTGGCCCCGGCGCCGACGACCGTGTGCAGCTCGTCGATGAAGAGGACGATGTCGCCCCGGGCCTCCTGGACGTCCTCGATGACCTTCTTCAGGCGCTCCTCGAACTGTCCGCGGTACTGGGCGCCGGCCACCATCCCGGAGAGGTCGAGGGAGACGACCCGCTTGTCCTTGAGGGTGTCGGGCACCTCGCCCGCCACGACGCGCTGGGCGAGGCCCTCGACGATGGCGGTCTTGCCGACGCCGGGCTCGCCGATGAGGACAGGGTTGTTCTTTGAGCGCCGGGAGAGGATCTCGATGGTCTGCTCGATCTCCTCGGCCCGCCCGACCACGGGGTCGAGCTTCCCGGCCCTCGCCTCCTCGGTGAGGTCCCGGCCGAACTCGTCGAGGGTGGTGGCCGGCTCCTTCGGGGCCGCGGGGGCGCTCTCGCCGCCGAAGGCGGCCCGGTCGGCGGCGCCGCGCAGCTTCGAGGCGTCCAGGTCCTCGGCGCTCAGGAAGCGGGAGGCGCCGGAGTCGGGGTCGCCGAGGAGGGCGCCGAGGATGTGCTCGGGACCGATGTAGGACACGCCGGCGGCCTGCGAGCGGGCGTGGGCGAGGGCGAGGGTGCGCTTGGCCGCCGGGGTGAGGCCGGGCTCCGAGGAGGGCTCGGCGGACTCCCCGGGCAGCACCCGGGCGATCCGGTCCGCGAGGGCGTCGGGGTCCACGCCGCCCCGGGCGAGCAGCCCTCGGGAGGGGTCGACCCGGGTGGCGGCCCACAGCAGGTGCTCGGTGTCGAGGTCGGACGTGCCGTCCTCGGCGGCCTTGCGGGTGGCCAGGTTGAGCAGTTCGTGCGAGGACTCCGTGAGCAGCCTTCCGATGGGCACGCGCTGCACGGCCGGGGGCGAGGAGGCCGGTGACATGCCGAAGAACCGGTTCAGCATCTCGCTGAACGGATCGGAGGAACCGAAAGGTGAACCGAACGCCATCGACATGTCTGCTCCAGAGAAGCGTGGGGGGAATCCCTCTCACTGAAACGCCATGTCCACCGCTCCGCAAACGGACGAACGGGACGGCCGGGACCCCGAAACCGGCGCGACCGGAACGTCCGCCGCGCCGGTTCACCCCACGGTCCGAGGGGGCGGTCCGGCTACTCCTCCTCGTCCCACGGCGGTTCGAGTTCGTCGAAGTCGAAGGGCGGTTCGTCGTCGTACGGAGCGGCGGACGCGGGCGCGGACGCCGCTTCCTTCCGGGCGGGCGCGGCCGGAGCCGGGGCGGGTGCGGCCGGAGCGGACGCGGCCGGGTCCTGCCCGGCCGGGGTCGTGGGGCCGGCCTCCGTCAGGGTCTCCAGGACGCCTTCGGCGTACTTGGTCAGCTTGGCCTCGCCGACCCCGCCGACGGTGCCCAGCTCCTCGACCGTGGTGGGGCGCAGGGTCGCGATCTCCCGCAGCGTGGCGTCGTGGAAGACCACGTACGCCGGCACGCCCTGCTCGCGGGCGGTCGCGGCCCGCCAGGCGCGGAGCGCCTCGAAGACCGGCACGGCCTCGGCCGGCAGGTCGACCGGCACGCGGGCGCCCTTGCCGGAGCGGCTCCCGGACTCCTTCCGGGCCGGGGCGACCGCCTTCTCCTTGCGCATCTGGACGGTGCGGCGCCCGCCCAGGACCTCGCCGCTCTGCTCGGTGAGGACGAGCGTCCCGTAGTCCCCCTCGACCGCGATCAGCCCCTGGGCGAGGAGCTGGCGGACGATCCCGCGCCACTCGGCGGTGCCCAGGTCGGAGCCGACGCCGAACACCGAGAGGGCGTCGTGGTCGAACTGGATGACCTTGGCCGTCCGCTTGCCCTGGAGGATGTCGACGATCTGTCCCGCGCCGAACTTCTGGCGCCGCTCCTTGGCGAGCCGCCACACCGTGGACAGCAGCTTCTGCGCGGCGACCGTGCCGTCCCAGGACTCGGCCGGGGTCAGACAGGTGTCGCAGTTGCCGCAGGGCTCGCCCTTCTGCCCGAAGTACTCCAGGAGGCGGACCCGGCGGCAGTCGACGGTCTCGCAGAGCGCCAGCATGGCGTCCAGGTGCAGGCCGAGGCTCCGGCGGTGCTGCTCGTCGCCCTCGGAGGAGTCGATGAGCTTGCGCTGCTGGACCACGTCCTGGAGGCCGTACGCCAGCCAGGCCGTGGCCGGCTCGCCGTCGCGGCCCGCGCGGCCGGTCTCCTGGTAGTAGCCCTCGACGGACTTCGGCAGGTCGAGGTGGGCCACGAACCGCACGTCGGGCTTGTCGATGCCCATGCCGAAGGCGATCGTCGCCACCACGACGACCCCGTCCTCGCGCAGGAAGCGGGCCTGGTTGGCGGCGCGGGTGCGGGCGTCCATGCCGGCGTGGTACGGCACGGCGTCGACGCCCTGCTCCACCAGGAGCGCGGCGGTCTTCTCGACGGAGGACCGCGAGAGGCAGTAGACGACTCCGGCGTCCCCGGCGTGCTCGGTCCTGATCAGCTCCAGGAGCTGCTTGGTCGGGTTGTTCTTGGGGACGATGCGGTACTGGATGTTCGGCCGGTCGAAGCCGGCGACGAAGTGCCGGGCGTCCTCCAGGCCCAGCCGCTTCGCGATCTCGGCGTGGGTGGCCTCGGTGGCCGTCGCCGTCAGCGCGATCCGCGGCACCTTCGGCCACCGCTCGTGCAGCATGGACAGGGCGAGGTAGTCGGGCCGGAAGTCGTGGCCCCACTGGGCGACGCAGTGCGCCTCGTCGATCGCGAAGAGCGACACCCGGCCCCGGTCCAGGAGCCGCTGCGTGCCCTCGGTCCGCAGCCGCTCGGGAGCCAGGTAGAGCAGGTCCAGCTCGTCCGCGAGGAACGCCTGCTCGACGGCCTGCCGCTCGTACGGGTCCTGTGTGGAGTTCAGGAACCCGGCCCGCACCCCGAGGGCCCGCAGCGCGTCCACCTGGTCCTGCATGAGCGCGATGAGGGGCGAGATCACGATGCCCGTGCCGTCTCTGACCAGGGCCGGGATCTGGTAGCAGAGCGACTTGCCGCCACCGGTCGGCATCAGCACGAGCGCGTCGCCGCCGCCGACGACCTGCTCGATGATCTCCTGCTGCTCCCCGCGGAAGGAGTTGTAGCCGAAGACACGGTGGAGCACCCGGGCGGGCTCGGAGATCTCTGGGGAAGCGTCGGAGAGGACCATTCGTGAAGCGTATCCGTCCGCGCCGACACCCCGGTCCCGTCCGCCGCAACCTGTGGAAAACCCCGGCCGGCCGGGCCCGGGCGGCCTGTGGAGAACCCGCCCGGACCCATCCCCGGGCCCGTCCCCGGCCCGCCCCGGCCCGTCACCGGCCCAGTTCGGCCCCCTCCCTGGTGTCGTCGAGGAAGCCGCCCGACTGGTGCCGCCACAGCTTGGCGTAGGCGCCCTCCGCGTCGAGCAGCGCATGGTGCGTGCCCTGCTCGACGATCCGTCCGCGGTCGAGGACGACGAGCCGGTCCATGCCGGCCACCGTGCTCAGCCGGTGGGCGACGACGAGCGCGGTCCGCCCCTCCATGAGGCGCCACAGCGCCTCCTGGACGAGGATCTCGCTCTCGGAGTCGAGGGCGCTGGTGGCCTCGTCGAGGAGGAGGATCGGGGCGTCGCGCAGGATCGCCCGCGCGAGGGCGACCCGCTGGCGCTGGCCGCCGGAGAGCTTCACGCCCCGTTCGCCCACCATGGTGTCGAAGCCGTCGGGGAGCCCGTCGACGAACTCGGTGACGTGCGCCGCCCCGGCCGCGCGGCGGATCTCGGCCTCGGTGGCGTCCGGCCGGGCGAAGGCGATGTTGTCCCGCAGGCTCCGGTGGAACATCGCCGGGTCCTGCGGCACGTAGGCGATCATGCTCCGCAGGTCGGCCTGGCGCAGTCGGCCGATGTCCTGTCCGCCGACGAGGATCCGGCCGCCGTCGACGTCCGTCATCCGCAGCAGCAGCCGGGTGAGGGTGGTCTTGCCCCCGCCGGACCTGCCGACGAAGCCGATCTTCGCCCCGTCGGGCACGTCCAGGTCGAGCCCGTCGAAGAGGGGCTTCGCGCCCGCGTGGGCGAAGGCGACCTTCTCGAAGCGGACGCCGGCGCCCCGGGGCTCCAGCGGCTCCGGGTCCTCCGGGTCGAGCACGGTGGGCGGTTCGAGGAGCAGTTCGGTGAACTGCCCGGCCTCCGTCATCGCGCTCTCCAGGCGCCGGTAGATCTGGTTGAACTCGAACATGATCCGGGTCGCGTTGGAGTAGTAGGTGAAGGCCACGATGACGGCCTCCACGCCGTGCTCTCCCCCGCCGAGGGTGACGGCGAGGACGAGTCCCAGGACATTCGTCAGGACGGACATCGGCGCGACCAGCGTGTCGATGCGCAGGTTGCCGTAGTCCCAGGACCGCAGGGTGAGCCGCCGCGACTCCGCGACGCGGGAGCGGTGTTCGGCGGCCTCCCGCTCCTCGGCGGCGAACGCCCGGACCGTGTCCATGTTCGTGAGGCTGTCGGCGACGTGGCCCGCCACCCGGGCGATCGCCTGCTCGCGCCGGGCGACGAGCGCCTGGCGGCGGCGGATCAGGGGCGCGACGCACACGCCCGTGAAGGCGATCAGCGTCAGGAGGCCGACCACGAGCAGCGGGTCGTACCGCCAGAGCACCACCGAGGCGAAGAGCAGTGGCACGAAGTTGCCCATGATCGAGAAGGTCAGCGTGTCGACGAACACCTCGAAGCGGGAGGCGAAGCCGAGGACCCGCTTGGTCAGCGATCCGGCGAAGTTGTCGTGGAAGAACGAGGTGTCCTTGGCGAACAGCTCGTCCATGCCGACGACGTACAGGTTCTCGATGCCCCGGGCGTCGAGGCGGTTCAGGCAGTGCAGTCCGACGCGCCACAGCGCCTCGCCGAGCAGCAGCACGCCGGCGAACCCGAGGACGTACGGAAGGTGTGCGCCGAGGTCGCCGGCGCCGTCCCCGGCGACCTGACCGACGAGCTTGGCGACGACGAGCGGCGCGACGTAGAAGATGCCGATGTTGCCGAGCGCCGGCAGCAGCATGGCCGGCGCGGTCAGCCACCGCAGGCGGAGCAGTTCCCGTCCGTAGTGGCGCAGCGCGAGGAACACCGAACCCTTGGAGGGTAATCCTTCACGCTTTTCGGATGATCCCATTCCCAACCCCCTTTCTGTCCTGCTGAAGGTGGGAAAAGGGAGTCTTCCGCGCAAACGCCTCCGGGGTCCACGTGTTTTCCGGCGCCTTCGGGGGCCGGGGCAACCCGCCGCGCCCGCGCCGCGTCCTTCCGCACAGGACCCGAGGCCGCCCGGCGGCCACCGACCCAGGAGCCAGGACACCCCATGAGCGACAAGGCCCGGACCCTCTTCGACGCGCTCGACCTCGACCGGGACGGCACGCTGACCCGTACCGAGGTCATCAACGCCCTGCGGTCCAAGGGCCCCACGCTCGCCGCGCGGGGCGTGATCCCCTTCTGGGGCGTGGGGACCGACGCCGACTCCTCGGCCCTGTTCGACGAGGCCGACATGAACGGCGACCGGGTGCTGTCCTTCGAGGAGTTCGCGACGCTGGTGAACCGGCGCTTCGGCTGGTGACCCACGGAACCCCGTCCGGACGCGCGAACGGCACCGCGCGGGTGGCGCGGTGCCGTCGCGAGGGGGGGTCCGGCCGGGTCAGACGGAGACGGCGGGGAGCACTCCGGTGACCGGCGCGGCCAGGTCGGTGAGCTGGTGGAGCTGCTGGAGGTCGTGGATCCGCTGGAGTCCGCCCAGCTGCTCGGAGATGCCGGGGAGCTTCCCGGCCTGCTCCTCGGGGAGGCCGGTCGCGGCGAGGGAGTCGAGCTCCGTGACCGGGTTGATCGGCGGGCCGAGCGGGCCGGCGGCGGGGGCGGCGCTCGCCGCGGACGCGCCCAGGCAGGAGAAGGCGGCGGCGACGGCGAGGACGGAGGAGATGCGTCGTGCTGAGGTCATGCCCTCACCAACGCGGTGGACCGCCGGCGGTCACGGCCGCCCCCGTCCCTACCGTCCGAACGGGGGCCCGCCGTGGAAGCGAAGGGGCGAGGAGAGCGAAGAGACTATTTTCATCGAATGGTGAGAAGGAAGCCTCTTCATGGCCTCGCCCGGGACGACCGTAGCAGTGAGGCGGGGATCAGGTCGCGCAGGTTTTCCGGGGTGAACACCCGCGAGCCCGGGGGCAGGTCGGCGGGGCGTTCCAGACCGATGTACGTGACGGGGCCGTCCGGCACCGTCGTACCGTCCCACTCGGTCGCCGGCACGGCCTCCGCCGCCATCAGGTCCACGAGGTGACGGACCGTCAGCGGGGTGCGGGCGAGCAGTCCCCGGAGCAGGACCGCGACCGACACCCGGTTCTCCTCGACGCGGTTCGCCGCCGGGCTGCCCTTGAGGTACAGGTGCAGCCAGCGCGCGTGCCAGCGGCCGTCGTCGTCCCGTTCGAACGCGAGCGGCAGCGCGACCCGGCCGGGGCCGCGCAGGTCCGACTTCATGCGGACCGTGCGCGGTTCGAACGGGCGCCCCTTCTGTTCGGCGTCGCGCAGCATGAAGCCGAAGAACGACTCCTCGACCTCCTCGAAGCCCTCGCCGGAGTAGATGTTCACCTGCGGGACGACGTACGTGCCGCGTACGGTGCCGAGCCGCAGGTCGATGAATTCCGAGGCGCCCTCGGGGGCGTCGGTGACATCGCCCGAGTGGGTGCCCTCGACGGCGTTGAGGGCGGTGTACGAGAGCCAGGCGACGGTTTGGTGGTCGGCGTCCAGGACGAGGGTCGACAGGTCGTAGTCGGTGCTCCGGCTCGTCTGCTTCCAGTACGTGAAGAAGCGCAGCAGGTCGCCCTCGACCGGTGAGACGGAGCCGCGCGGCAGGACGCCGAGGCCGTCGGCGGTCGCCCGGCCGCCGAGCGGGAGCGCCACGTCCAGGGCGGCGGGGTCGACGAGGAGGCGGCCCGGGGCGGGGAGCCGGCGCCGGGTCTCGGCGTCGAGGGCGGCGCACAGGCGCTCGCGCACGGCGTCCGGCAGCGGCGGCCTGGTGTCGGCGGTGACCCAGGCGCCGCCGGTGCGGTTGACGAACACCCGGTGCTCCCCGCCCTCGCCCGTCCGGTTCCGGAGGTGCTCGCGCAGGGACAGGACGACGCGGCCGGAGACCCCCGGGAGGACCCGCTCGCACGCGGTGACGACGGCGTCCAGCTCCTCCGGGCTCCCGGCCGTGCGCAGCAGCCGGTCGAGGGCGCGCAGGAGCCTGCCGGGGGCCGGGGCCAGCAGTGCGGCGGCGCCGGTGACGTCGCCCCGGCCGAGCAGCTCCTCCAGCCGGCTGTCGAAGGACGGGGCCGCCTTCTCGCCCCGGGCGACGGCGAAGACCTCGGCTGCGTGCGGCCACCGCGGGTACTCGTGCGGGTGCAGCCGCTCGCCCAGGCGCTTCCAGGCCTCGCGGTGCGCGGAGACGTCGGCGAGCTTGGCGGGGCCCGCGGCGACGACGGCGTCCAGGCCGCCGAGCAGGGCGCGGCGGACCGGCCGGGACAGGGCGCGGAAGCGGGTCGGTTCGCGCAGGGTGACGTCGCCGTCGGCGAGCGCGCACGCGAGGCGGAGCACGTCGGTGACGGTGTCGAGCAGCGGGTCGGCGCCTGCCGCGAGCCGGGCCCGGTTGACGACGGCGCGGACCTCCCTGACCGGGATCTCCCCGGGCCCGGGCCCGTGGGCGTGGTGGGCGGCGAGGACGGCGAGGTCGCGCAGGTGGTCGTCGCCGAGCGGTGTGGTGCTTCCGGCGAGGGCCAGGTAGAGGGCGGTGGACTCCTCGTCGAGCGGGCGGCCGGGGTGCAGGACGGTCACGCGGTCGCCGGCCGCGGCGATCAGCTCGTCGTGGGCGGCGAGCATCTCCTCGTAGGTGTGCCGGTAGGTGCCGTAGGACGGCAGGTCGAGCAGGTTCAGGACGCCGGTGCGCAGCCGTTCGGCCACGGTCCTGCGCGCGGCCGGGTCGGCGAGGGCCTCGGCGACGCATCGCGCCCAGAAGTCCTGGGTGTCGGGCACGCCGGCCGGGAAGTCCTTGAAGTAGGCGTTGTGCCGGACGTGGTCGCCGGCCAGCTCCCGGACGGCGTCCAGGGTGCGGGCGGCGGTCGCGAGGACCGTCTCCTCCGTGAGGCCGGAGAGGGCTTCGTGGAGGCCGGCCGAGAGCTTGAACCCCACCGACATCAGGGCGGTGTCGAGCTGCCGTGCCGCCCCGGCGCCGTCTCCGGCGGGGCCGGCCGGGACGGGGAGACGGCGGGTGTGCCGGACGACCAGACGTTCGATGGCGTGATCCATTCCGGCATGCTGCCAGCCTTTCGTCCGCACGTGCATGCGGATTTCACCCGGTCCGGAAAGGTCCGGGCGTCGGATGCGGAACTAGATGGTTGACGCGCGGAATCCGGGGAACCCGCCTAACGTGACCGAAGTACCCCAGTCGACCAGAAAAGGGGCATAAAAGTCATGGGTGAGAGCCACATGGACAAGGCCAAGGGCAAGCTCAAGGAGACCGCCGGCAAGGCGACCGGCAACGAGCGCCTGAAGAGCGAGGGGCAGGCGGACCAGATGAAGGGCCAGGCCCGCGAGGTGGGCGAGAAGGCCCGGGGCAAGGTCGAGGGCGTCCGCGACTCCCTGGACCGCGACAAGTCCTAGGGCTCGTACCTCGGAAGACGCTCGGGCCGCCGTACCGCGCTCTGGAGGACGGCCCGAACAGCGGAAGGACCGCCCGGCACCCGCCGGACGGTCCTCCTCGCGTTTCCAGGTCCGGGCGCGGATTCCCTCCCGCTTCCGGGCCCCGGCGCGGATTCCCTCGCGCCTCCGGGCCCCGGCGCGGACCTCAGGGGGCCGTCCGTACGGGGAAGCTGAAGGCGTGGCCCTGCTGCTCGAGCCACGGCAGCACCTGCCTCAACGCCGCGACGGTCTGGCCGCGGTCGCCGCCGCCGTCGTGGAAGAGGATGGTCGGGCCGTTGGACAGCTCGTTCTTGACCGTGTTCACGATCGAGGCCGTGCCGGGCAGCTCGAAGTCCTTGGTGTCCACGTTCCAGCCGAGCGGGCGCATGCCGGCCGCCGCGGCGATCCGCCGGCTGTCCGGGGTGAAGGCGCCGCCCGGCGCCCGGTAGTACTCGACCTTCGCTCCCCCGGCCGCGTCCTCGATCATCTTCTTCGCGTCCAGGATCTGCCGCTTCTGGTACGCGACGGACTTCTTGTCCATCGAGGTGTCGTGGGAGATCGTGTGGTCGCAGAGCCGGTGCCCGTCGGCGACGACCCTCCTGACGAGCCCGGGGTGCCGCTTCGCCTCGGGGCCCACCATGCAGAACACGGCCTTGACCCCGTACTGCTTCAGGATGTCCAGCATCTGGGGCGTCCAGCGCGGGTCGGGTCCGTCGTCGATCGTGATGTTCACCGCCGTGCCGCCCGCCTCGGCGGCGTGCGCGATGCTCTCCGGCGTCCTCCTCGGCGGCGCCTGCGCCGGTCCCCCGGTGTGTCCGGCCGGTGACCGTCCGGCCGTCGGGCGTCCGCTCCCCGCGTCCGTCTCCGCCTCCGCCTGCGTGACCGCGGTGGCGGCCCACACGGCCAGGCTGAGCCCGACCGCGGAGGCGACCACGGCCATGTGCGCTGTGTACTTGTTCCGCCCCATGGAATTGCCCACTCCCCGTTGTTCCAGGTCCTTCTCCCGGGTGAGAGGACGGTGCGAGCGGCGAGAAGGTTTCACCCACATGGCGGGACTTGCGCCCCGGCGCGGAAGGACACGGGCCCCCCACCGGAAGGACGTGCGCGGGGCGCCGAGAATCGGCCCCCTGGCCGGGAGCGAGCGGTGTCGGGCCGACGCGGCGGGCACGCCGGGCGTGCGGAACTGCCGCGTACGCGCCAATGGTGTAGCCCACCTCTCGGAGGCGTACGGGGAGCCGGGCCGGTCGGCGGCGAAGGGCCGCACCCGTCGCGGCGTGCGCGGATGCGGGCGGCCGGGGCCCCTCACGCTTTCCCCGCGGCTCCTTCACGGGAAGCGCGCTTTCGGCCGCCGGGCGCCCGGGCCGCCCGCGCGGGGGCAGACGCCGGGCCGCGCCCGTCCCTAGCCTCCCGGGCCATGCGATCCCACCTCACGAGGCGCCTGGGCCTCACCGCCGTCCTCGCCCTCTTCCTGACCGTGTTCGGCCTGGCGCCGGCCGCGAGCGCGGCCGAGTCGAACCCGCCCGCCGAGCTGTCGTTCAGCACCGACGCCGCCACGACCACTCCCGGCGGCACGGTGAACCTCTCCATGACCCTGACGAACAACAAGACCCACGACATCTGGTTCGTCTACCAGACGATCGACCCCACCTGGCTGACCACCCAGCGCCCGGACCTGAAGTACTCCTTCACCGGCTGTTCGCTCGCCGGCCCCGGCGGCAGCACCCCCTGCTCCGGCACCGGCCCCGCCAACCTCGGCGCCAACTACGGGACCACCGTGCCGCCCGGCCAGAGCAGGACCGTGACCCTGACCCTCCAGGTCGCCGCCGATTCCGGCTGCAACGGCAACATCGGCTTCTACTCGTACTTCTACGCCGAGTTCAGCGACAGCTCCAGCACCAGCGGCGGTCCGGTCTACACGCCCGAGACCCGCGTCCTCTGCGCCTGAGCGAGCGACGACCGGTCGGGGCGTGTCCGGAAACAGGCCATTCCCCGCCCGGCCCGCCGGTCTACACCAATGGCGGTCGCCTCAGTGGCCCCACGGCCCGCCAACGCCCCTCCCTCCCCTCCCACCTGGTCTTCGATCCCCGGGTGCGAGGGGCGGCCTGGCACCGGCGTGCCTTCCGGGCCGATTGTCACACCGGAACCACCGTCCCGGGCACCCGCGTTTTTCCGCCACCTTTCGCGGCGGGACCACAAAAGCTCCACAGATACCTCACCATTTGACGCGACGGATGCGTGGACGACCGGCCTTCGAGGGGGATGCCGGCGCCCACCAGGGGGTGCGTCCGCTCCTCGGAGCCGTACCCACCCCTGCTCCGGGAGGGGACACCACCGCATGAAGCGGCTCACCAGCACCACCTTGTTCACCACGGGCGCGCTCGTCGCCGCCCTCGTCCTGCCGGGCGCGTCGGCGCAGGCCGCCGAAGTGGACCCGCGCATCGACCTGCGGGTCCTCGTCGTGACCGACGGCGGCCCGGCCACGGAGGCCATCGCCGCCGAACTGGACGCCGCGGGAACGCCGTACACGAAGGTCGACCTCAACCGCGCCGACCGTCCCGTCATCGACGCCGGCTACCTCGCGGACACCGTGGGCAGCCGGAAGCGGGCCAAGTTCCAGGCCGTCGTCCTGCCGAACGACAACCCGTTCCCGGCCGGCTCCGCGGAGATGAGCGCGCTCGCGAACTACGAGCGGGCCTTCGACGTCCCGCAGGTGGACGCGTACACCTACGCCCGGCCCGAGGTCGGCCTCCAGTACGCCGTCCTCGGCGGATACGCGGGGAGCCTCGACGGGGTGCGGGCCCAGACGACCGCCGCCGGTCTCTCGGGGCCGTTCGGCTACCTCGAAGGAGCCGTGCCGTTCGAGGACAACTCGCCCTCCGTGGGTGAGAGCTACGCCTACCTGTCGACACCGGCGGCGGGCGCGGACTTCACCTCGTACGTCGATGCCGCGATACCCGGGACGACCAAGCGCGGGTCCCTGGTCGGCGAGTACCGGCACGACGGGCGCCGCGAGCTGGTCGTCACCTTCGTCTACAACCAGTACCAGCAGCAGTTCCGCCTGCTCGCCCGCGGCATCGTGGAGTGGATGACCGGCGGGACGCACCTGGGCGCCTCCCGGAACTACTTCGCCGTCCACGTCGACGACGTGTTCGCGGCCGACGACCGCTGGAACTCCACGCTCAACTGCACGCCCGGCGACGTGGACTGCACCGATCCCAACGCGGTGCCGGACCCGATCCGGATGACGGCGGCCGACGTGGACCACGCCGCCTCCTGGCAGAGCGCGCGCGGCTTCACCCTGGACATGGCGTACAACGCCGCCGGAACCGTCGACTTCCGCACGGACAACAACGGCGCGGACCCGCTGGCCGACCGGTTCGTCGCGAAGCGGAACGACTTCCGCTGGATCAACCACACCTACACGCACGCCTTCCTCGGCTGCGAGCAGAACACCACCGTGGTGCCGTGGCAGTGCGCCACCAACCCCGACGGCTCGACCAAGTGGGTCTCCCGGCAGGACGTCTCCGACGAGATCGCGCTCAACCGCGTGTGGGGCCAGACCGCCGGACTCCCGCTGCAGAACGACGAGCTGGTCACCGGCGAGCACTCCGGACTGCGCGTCCTGCCCCAGCAGAACGTCGACAACCCCAACCTGGGGCCGGCCCTCGGCGACAACGGCATCGGCTGGCTGGCCTCGGACAACTCCCGCGAACCCGGCCAGCGCCAGGTCGGAACGGCCACGACGGTCCCCCGTTACCCGATGAACGTCTTCTACAACGCGGGCCGGGCGGCCGAGCAGGTCGACGAGTACAACTGGATCTACACCAGCCGCGCGCAGGGCGGCAGCGGGATCTGCGAGGACAACCCGGCCACCACCACCTGCCTGGCCGCCCCGCTCGACCCGGCCACCGGCTACACGGACCACATCGTGCCCCTGGAGCGGCAGATCGCGCTGGGCCACGTCCTCGCCAACGACCCCAAGCCGCACTTCATCCACCAGTCGAACCTGGCCGAGGACCGCATCGCCTACCCGGTCCTGGACGGCGTCCTCGACGCGTACGACGCGCTGTTCGCTCCGGGCACCCCGGTGGTGAACCTGCGGATGAAGGACATCGGGCAGGAGCTCCAGCGGCGCTCCGCGTGGCGCACGGCCGTCCAGAACGGCCAGGTCACGGCGTACCGCATCGGTGACACGGTGACCGTCGAGGCCCCGAACGGCACGACGGTCCCGGTGACCGTGCCCGAGGGCACCCTGCGGTACGACGACGGCTCCGAATCCGCCTTCGGCGACGCGTACGCGGGCAAGCGGTCCGGCTGGGCGTCCCTCGCGGGCGCGCCGCTGGACCTGGAGCTGTCCTACGTCGCGCCCCTCCGGGCCGACGGCCCCGCCCCGGCCCGGACCACGGCTCCGGCCCCGGCCGCCCGGGTCCCCGCGGGCGTCGCCGAACCGGTCGCCCCCGGCACGGACGGCTGACCGCCGCACCGCCGACGCCTGCCCCGCAGGGGCGGCGAGGTCCCGGCCGCCCACCGGCGGCCGGGACCGGCACGACCACTCCCACCACGGCCGTGGAGCACACACCCATGCACGTACACCGCGGCGCTCGGCGCTCCGGCGCCCCGCGCGTCACCCTCCTGACCGAAGGCACCTACCCGCACAGTCACGGGGGTGTCAGCGTCTGGTGCGACCAGCTCGTCACCGGCATGCCGGACGTCGACTTCCACGTCCTCGCCGTCACCGGCTCCGGCCGCGAGCCGCTCGCCTGGGACCTGCCGTCCCACGTCTCCCGCGTCCTGTCCGTCCCCATGTGGGGGCCGGCACCGGACGGGCGGCCGCCCCGGGGCAGGGCGGGCCGACGGCTCGCCGACGCCTACGAGAGGTTCCTGACGGCGCTGCTCGACCCGAGCGCCGAGGCCGGCTTCGGTCCCGCCCTGTACACCCTCGCGCACGCCGCCGGGGACGGTCTGCTCAGCCCGTTCCTGCGGAGCGACGCGGCGATCTCGGTGCTCACCGCCGTGTGGCGGCGGCCGGGGCTCGCCGTGCGGGAGGCCCGGCCGACCCTGCACGACGCGCTGACCGCCACGGCCCTGCTCGAACACGCCCTGCGGCCGCTGTCCGCGCCGCCGCCCACGGAGGGGGTCGCGCACGCCGTCAGCGGCGGGGTGGCCGCGCTCCCGGGCCTCGCGGCCCTCGAACGCAACGGGGTGCCGCTGCTGCTCACCGAGCACGGCGTGTACCTGCGCGAGCGCTACCTCGGCTACCGCACCGCCCCCTACCGCTGGCCGGTGAAGGCCGTGGTCCTGGGCTTCTTCCGGCTGCTCGCGGAGGAGAGCTACCGCCGGGCCGCCCTGATCACCCCGGGCAACCGCTACAACCGGCTGTGGGAGGAGGAGGGCGGCGCCGACCCCGAGGCGATCCGCACCGTCTACAACGGCGTCGACCCCGCCGCCTTCCCGCCCGCGGGTCCCGAGCCGGACGCCCCCACCCTCAGCTGGGCCGGGCGCGTGGACCCGATCAAGGACCTGGAGACCCTGATACGCGCCCTCGCCCTGGTCCGGGAGCGGATGCCCGCCGTGCGGCTGCGGCTCTTCGGCGGCACGCCCCGGGGCGGGGAGGCCTACCGGGAGCGCTGCGAGGCCCTGGCGGCCGAGCTCGGCCACGCGGACGCCGTGACCTTCGAGGGGCGCGTCGACGACATCAAGGACGCCTACGCGGCCGGGAACGTCGTGATGCTGTCCAGCATCAGCGAGGGCTTCCCGTTCACCCTGATCGAGGCGATGTCGTGCGGGCGCGCGACCGTCTCCACCGACGTCGGAGGGGTCCGGGAGGCCGTCGGCAACACCGGTCTCGTGGTGCCGCCGCGCGACCCGGCCGCGATGGCGGACGCCGCGCTCGCGCTCCTCGGCGACGCCGCCCGGCGCCGGGCGATGGGCGAGGCGGCCCGGCTGCGGGTGATCGAACGGTTCACCCTCCGGCAGACCGTCGACACCTTCCGCGCGATCTATCACGAACTGGCCGCCGGCGGACGGCGGTCGGAGCCCGTCCGGATCGTCCTGCCCGTCCCGGCGGTCAGCGGCACGGGGAGCCTCGCCGGATGAGCGGCCCGATATTCCTCGAACCCGGCGGGGCCGAGCAGGACACGCTCGCCATCCGCCTGGCCGTGCCGCGCCCCCGTCGCTTCCTGGACGACGCGACGCTCGCGATCCGGCTCCCCTCGAAGGGCCCGGACGAGGAGGCGGTCAGCGCGCTCGCCGCCGAACTCGCCGACCGCATCGGCCCGGCCGTCCACCCCTACGAGGTGGCCGCGCTCCTGGAGGCGGACGGCCTGTCCGCCTCCATGATCAAGGAGCGGTACGGGCATCCCACCCTGTTCTCGCTGGCCGCGGCGCTGTACGAGCGGGTGCCCCGGGCGTTCCCCGAGCCGGCCGCGCCCCCGGACCCGTGGCGGCCGGACACCGTGCGGTGCCTGCTGCGCGGCCTGCTGTTCGCGCTTCCGGCCCTGGCCTATCTGCTCACCGCCCCGCTGTGGCGGATCGACGAGCACGCCCCCGTCCTGATCACGGCGGGCGTCGTCTCCTGGGCGTGGGGACAGGGGCTCGGGCACCGGGCGCACCTGCGGCTCACCACGGGCCGGCGGGAGGCGTCGCGCACGCTGCTCGCCGGTTCCCTGCTCGGGGCGTGCGTGGCCACGGGCCTCGCCGCGATCCCCGCCGGGGGCGGCCCGGCCACCGTCGCGGCGGCGGCCCAGTCGCTGTACCTGGCGGCGGCGGGCGTCCTGCTCGTGCTCGGCCGGGAGCGGCTGCTGCTCGCCGCGCTCAGCCCGCTGATCGCCGGCGCCGCGGTGCTGCCCTGGTGGGAGCCCGGCACCCTGCTGCGGCTCACCTTCCCGCTGCTCGCGCTCCTCGCCACGCTCGCCGTCGCCCTGTGGGTCCTGGCCTCCGGCCTCGGCGTCCCGGCCGCCGAGGGCCCGCGTCCCCGGCTGCGCGGCTCCGTGCCGTACGGCCTGTTCGGGCTCGCCGCGGCGGTGCTCGTGACCCTGGAGGGCCGGCAGGACCCGTACGCGGTCATCGTCCTGACGCTGAGCATGGGCCCGGCGGAGTGGCTGCTCTACCGCTACCGGGGCTGGTCGGTCGCCGCGCTGCGCGCCAGCGCGACGCTCCGGGCGTTCCTGTTCCGCTCCTCCGGCGTCCTCGCCCTCTGTCTCGTCTGCTACCTGCTGCTCCTGCTGGTCCCGGCGCTGCTCCTGGGCTCCGGACCGGTCGCGCTGCTGTCCCTGGCGGCGGTGCTGTGGGCCGCCCTCCTGCTCCAGGCGTTCGGCGTGGCCTGGCCACCGGCCGTGGTCTGTCTGACGACCGCCGCGGGCGCCGTGGTCATCACCCGGGCGGACCTGCCCGACGGGTCCGCCGTGCTGCCGTCGGTCTGTGCCGCGGCCGCGGTCTGCCTGGCGGCCTGTGTGGTCGCCCTCCTGGGACGGCCGTCCCCGCACGCCTGACGGGCCGCCCGCCGCTCCTCCCCCCTACCACTGTGCTGTTCTCCGTCGAAAGGACCGAAGAGTTGACCTCCGCACCGCTCGCCGCCGTCACCGGGGCCGAAGGGTTCATCGGCTCGCACCTCACGGAGGCGCTCGTCGCCTCCGGCCACCGGGTCAGGGCCATGGCCCAGTACAACTCGTTCTCCTCCTACGGCTGGCTGGAGACGCTCTCGCCCGAGGTCCTCGACCAGGTGGAGATCGTGCTGGGCGACGTCCGCGACCCGGGCTCGGTGCGCGGCCTGCTCGACGGCGCCGACTGCGCGTACCACCTGGCCGCGCTGATCGCGATCCCGTACTCCTACCAGGCGCCGCACAGTTACGTGGACACCAACGTGACCGGCACCCTCAACGTCCTCGAAGCCGTGCGCGCCCTGGGGACGCCCCGCCTGGTGCACACCTCGACCAGCGAGACGTACGGCACCGCGCAGACGGTCCCGATCACCGAGGACCACCCCATCAACACCCAGTCCCCGTACGCCGCTTCGAAGGCGGGCGGCGACCGGCTCGCGGACAGCTACCACGCCAGCTTCGGCACCCCCGTGGTGACGCTGCGCCCGTTCAACACCTTCGGCCCCCGGCAGTCGATGCGGGCCGTGATCCCCACCGTCATCGGCCAGGTGGCGGCCGGGGAGCGCACCCTCACCCTCGGGGACCTGCGTCCCACCCGGGACTTCACCTACGTGAAGGACACCGCGCGGGCCTTCCTCACCGTGGGCACGGCCCCGGCGGAGGACGTCGTGGGCCGCACCTTCAACGCGGGCACGGGCGGGGAGATCTCCGTCGGCGACCTGGTCGCGCTGATCGGCAAGGTCATGGACACCCCCCTCGACGTCCGCGAGGACCCGGCCCGGCTGCGGCCGGCCGACTCCGAGGTGATGCGGCTGGTCGCGGACGCGTCCCGGCTGACCGCGGCGACCGGCTGGCAGCCGGACCACTCCCTGGAGGAGGGCCTCGCGCGGACCGCCGAGTGGTTCACCGACCCCGCGAACCTGGCCCGCTACAAGACCGGCATCTACAACATCTGACCCGTCCGGCACGTCCCGCAGGAGGTATGCCATGCACGCTGTGATCCTGGCCGGTGGAAAGGGTGTCCGGCTGCGGCCGTACACCACCGCGCTGCCCAAGCCCCTCGTCCCCATCGGGGACCAGCACGCGATCCTGGAGATCGTGCTGCGCCAGCTGTCCCAGGCCGGCTTCACCCACTGCACCCTCGCCATCGGGCACCTGGGGCAGATCATCCGCGCCTACGTGGGCGACGGTTCGCAGTGGGGCCTGAGCATCGACTACGCCACCGAGGAGAACCCGCTCGGCACGATGGGCCCCCTGCTCAACCTGCGGGACCGGCTGCCGGAGCACTTCCTCGTCATGAACGGCGACGTGCTCACCGACCTCGACTACGCCGACGTGCTGCGCCGGCACGAGACGTCGGGCGCGCCGCTGACCATCGCCACGTACGCCCGCAAGGTGCACATCGACTTCGGGGTGCTGACCACCGACGACAGCCGGGTGGTCGCCTTCACCGAGAAGCCCAGCATCGACTACCGGGTGTCCATGGGGGTCTACGGCGTCTCCCGGAAGACCCTGGACGCCTACACCCCGGGGCTCCCCCTCGGCTTCGACGAGCTGGTGCTCGACCTGCTCGCCGCCGAGACGCCCCCGCACGCCTACGACTTCGACGGCTACTGGCTGGACATCGGCCGTCCCGACGACTACGACCGGGCCAACGCGGAGTTCACCAGCCGCAAGTCCCTCCTGCTCAAGGGAGCCTGAACAGCAATGCGCATCCTCGTCCTCGGCGCCGGCGGATACCTGGGCGGCCACGTCACCGAGCGGCTGCGCGCCCTCCCGGGCGCGCGGGTCCTCGTCGGCGGCCGTTCCCCGGGGGCCGACGTGGCCGTCGACCTCGCCGCCGACCGCCCGTACCTCCTGGCGGGGGCCCTGGCGAAGGCCGCGCCCGACGCCGTGGTCAACTGCGCGGGCGCGACCGGCGGCGACGCCGTCACGCTCGCGGAGGTGAACGCGCGGGGACCCGCCGCCCTGTGCGCGGCCCTGCGCGAGGCCGCCCCCGGGGCCCGTCTGGTCCATCTGGGGTCGGCCGCGGAGTACGGTCCGGGCACGCCCGGTCTGCGGGTGGCGGAGTCGGAGCCGTGCGCCCCGGCGGGGCCGTACGGCGCGACCAAGCTGGCGGGGACGGTGGCGGTGACGTCGTCGGGGCTCGACGCGGTCGTGCTGAGGGTGGGCAATCCGGTGGGCGCCGGGGCTCCGGCCACGGGCCTGCCGGGCCGGGTCGCCGCCCTCCTGGCCGAGGTGGAGGACCCCGGGGACCCGGAGGGGGAGCTGCGGCTCGGCGACCTCTCCGCGTACCGCGACTTCGTGGACGTACGGGACGTGGCGCGCGCGGTGGAGCTGGCGGCGACCGCGCCGGGGCCGCTGCCGCCGGTCCTGAACGTCGGCGGCGGCGAGGCGCTTCCCGTACGGGAGTTGGTGCGGCGCCTCGCGGACACGGCCGGGTTCCGGGGCCGGATCGTGGAGGCGGGCGCGGACGGGAACGGGGGCGCGGGCGGTTCGGAGCGGTCCGCGCGCGTGTCCTGGCAGTGCTCGGACATCACCGCGGCCGCCACCGCCCTGGGCTGGGCCCCGTCCCACTCCCTCGACGCGTCGCTCGCGGCGCTGTGGGGAGCCCGGCCGCACGCCTGCGCGCCCGACCGGGTGGCGGCGTCGTGAGTCTGCTGATCCCGCTGTACGTCCACCCGGCCGAGGACCCGGACGCCTGGCACCGGCTGATCACCGGCGCCGCGCACACGTACGCCGTCGTGCTCAACCCGGCGAGCGGTCCCGGTGACGCGCCGGACCCGGCGTTCGTCGCCGCGGCCCGCGCGCTGCGCGCGGCGGGGGCCCGGCTGCTCGGCTACGTGGACACGGACTACGGCATGCGCGACGCGGAGGTCATCACCGAGGAGGCGCTCCGGCACCGGGAGTGGTACGGGGTGGACGGCTGCTTCCTGGACCAGACGACGGCGGGGCGGGACGGCCTGCCGGCCGCCCGGCGCGCGGTGCGTTCGCTGCGCAGGGAGGGCATCTCCCCCGTGGTCATCAACCCGGGGGTCCACCCCGCCCCCGGCTATGTGCGGCTCGCGGACCTGACGGTCACCTTCGAGGGCCACTGGTCGACGTACGTCTCGACGTTCAGCCGCCCGTCGTGGACGGCGCGACTGCCGTCCGAACGGCTCTGCCACCTGGTGTACGGGGTGCCCGCCCCGCTCGTCCCGCTGGCCGTGCGCACCGCGCGCGAACGGGGCGCGGGGGTCTGCGGCCCGGTGACGGGAGAGCCGCCGAACCCGTGGGCGGGGCTGACCCCGGCCCTGGCGGAGGCGGACCGATGAGGCGGCGGCCGGGCGCGGTCCTCACGGCCGCGCTCCTGGCCCTGGCCTTCCTGGCGGGCTGCTCGGGGGAGCCCGCGGGGCCGGCCGGAGGAGCGGGTACGGGCGGACCGGGCGCGAGCACCGCGACCGCCCGGCCGACGAGCCCCGCGCCCGTACCCACGCCCACGACCGGGGATCCGACGACGCCCCGGCCTCCCGGCCCGACGCTCGATCCCTCGACCGGCCGGACCTCGACCGGCCGGCCCACGACCACCGGGCCCGTGCCGGACCCCGCGCCCACCCGCCGTCCCGTGTCCGGCGCGCGCTGGCAGCCGCGCCCCGGCCTGTCCTGGCAGTGGCAGCTCAACGGCAGGGTGGACCCGTCCGTCGACGTGCCGGTGTACGACATCGACGGCTTCGAGAACGGCGCCGTCGACGTGGCCCGGCTGCACCGGGACGGGCGAAAGGTGATCTGCTACGTCAACGTGGGCGCCTGGGAGGACTACCGCCCCGACCGGGACGCCTTCCCCGAGTCCGTCCTGGGCGGCCCCAACGGCTGGCACGGCGAACGCTGGCTGGACGTCCGCCGCGTCGACGTCCTGCGCCCCCTGATGGAGCGGCGGTTCGACATGTGCCGCGACAAGGGCTTCGACGCGGTGGAACCGGACCTGGTGGAGGGCTACGGCAACGACACCGGCTTTCCCCTGACGGCGGACGACCAGCTCCGCTACAACCGCATGATCGCGGACATCGCCCACGAGCGCGGCCTGGCGGTGGGCCTCAAGAACGACCTGGCCCAGATCCCCGCCCTGGTGGACCACTTCGACTTCGCGGTCAACGAGGAGTGCGCCCAGTTCGACGAGTGCGGCCGACTCGAACCCTTCATCGCGGCGGGCAAGGCGGTCTTCCACGTGGAGTACGAGGAGGCCCCGTCCCGCTTCTGTCCCCGGTCCCGCTCCCTGCGCCTGTCGTCGATGCTGAAGAACCCGGAACTGGACGTGTGGCGTAAGCCCTGCTGATCCGGAACGGCCCTCCGCCGTCCCGGCCCCGGTGAAGCCGTCCGCATGCCCCACGGCAGGCGGGGCAGGCGCCCCTCGCATACCGTCGACGCAGGCGAAGGCGAGGAGGAGGACCCGTGGAATCCGTGGACCGATCCGTGGACCGGAGTACAGCGGCGGGCGGGACCACAGGTGTCCCTCCCGAGGCCGCCTCCACCCTCACCCTGCGGGTCAACGGCGAGGACCATCCCCTCACCGTCGACAACCGCACCACCCTTCTGGACGCGCTGCGCGACCACCTCGACCTCACCGGTTCGAAGAAGGGCTGCGACCACGGGCAGTGCGGGACCTGCACCGTCCTCCTCGACGGCCGGCGCGTGAACAGCTGTCTGCTGCTCGCCGTCGCCTGCGCGGACGGGTCCGTCACCACGGTCGAGGGCCTCGCCGACGGCGACCGGCTCCACCCGGTCCAGGAGGCCTTCGTCGCCCGGGACGCCCTGCAGTGCGGCTACTGCACCCCCGGCCAGATCTGCTCGGCCGTCGCCCTCCTCGACGAGGCCGCCGACGGTCAGCCGTCGTACGTGACGCCGCCGGAGCGGCCGCCGGGCGGCCCGGTGCCCCTCACCCCGGACGAGATCCGCGAGCGCATGAGCGGGAACATCTGCCGCTGCGGCGCCTATCCGAACATCGTCGACGCGATCGAGGAGGCCGCGCGGTGAAGCCCTTCGCGTACGTCCGTCCGGAGCGCACCGAGGAGGCGATCGACCGGTTCGCCGCCCAGCCCGGCGCCCGGTTCCTCGCGGGCGGGACCAACCTCGTGGACCTGATGAAGCTGGGGGTCGCGGGACCGCCGCTGCTCATCGACATCAACGGGCTGCCGCTCGACGCCGTCGAGGAGACCCCCGAGGGCGGCCTGCGCGTCGGCGCGACCGCGCGCAACAGCGACGTGGCCGCCCATCCGCTCGTGCGCGCCCGCTACCCCGTCCTCTCGCAGGCCCTCCTGGCCGGTGCCTCCCCGCAGCTGCGGAACGCGGCCACCACCGGGGGCAACCTGCTCCAGCGCACCCGCTGCCCGTACTTCCAGGACGCGTCGAAGCCGTGCAACAAGCGCGTGCCCGGGTCGGGCTGCCCGGCCCGGGAAGG
Organism: Streptomyces sp. NPDC012825; assembly: GCF_042900925.1. Lineage (NCBI taxonomy): Bacteria > Bacillati > Actinomycetota > Actinomycetes > Kitasatosporales > Streptomycetaceae > Streptomyces > Streptomyces sp. NPDC012825. The sequence goes on from NZ_JBIBBZ010000018.1 coordinate 113,535, forward strand.
GGTCCACCGCGACCTCGCCGTGCTCGGCCACTCCGCCCACTGCGTCGCCACGCACCCGTCGGACATGGCGGTCGCCCTCGCCGCCCTGGACGCGGAGGTCCGGCTGCTCGGACCGGCGGGCGAGCGGACGGTGCCGGTCACGGAGTTCCACCGGCTGCCCGGCGACCGCCCGGACCGGGACACCGTCGTCGAGGACGGCGAGCTGATCACCGGCGTGACGCTGCCCGCGCCCCCGCCCGGCGCGCGCGGGGCCTACCGCAAGGCCCGCGACCGCGCCTCGTACGCCTTCGCGCTCGCCTCCGTCGCCGCCGTCCTGACGGTCGAGGACGGGCGGATCGGACACGCGGCCCTCGCCTTCGGCGGTCTCGCCCACAAGCCCTGGCGGGCCCGCGCGGCGGAGGAGGTGCTGCGGGGCGCCCCGGCGACCGCCGAGACCTTCGAACGGGCCGCCGACGCCGAACTCGCCGCCGCCGAGCCGCTGCGCGACAACGGCTTCAAGGTCCCCCTCGCCCGCAACCTCGCCGTGAGCGTGCTGCACGGACTCGCGTCCCGCGCCGACACGGCCTGACCACCCGACGCCCACCACAGGAGGCACCGCGCCATGACCAGCCAGCTCGCGCGTCCGACGACGGGGGCCGTCCGCCGCGACGCCCGGCAGAAGGTGACGGGCGAGGCCCGCTACGCCGTCGACCGGACGCCGCCCGGCTGTCTCCACGCCTGTCCCGTGCCGGCCGCCGTCGCCCGCGGCCGGGTCACCGCCGTGCACGCCGACGCGGTCCTGAAGCGCCCCGGCGTGCACGCCGTACTGACCCATGAGAACGCGCCCCGGCTCGGCGAGTCGGACGACCCGGCGCTCCTGCTGCTCCAGGACGACCGGGTGCCGCACCGCGGCTGGTACGTGGCCGTCGTCGTCGCCGACACGCCGGAGATCGCGCGCGAGGCCGCCGAGGCCCTCGACGTCGACTACGCCGTCGAGGACCACGACGTCCTGCTGCGCGCCGACCACCCGGACCTCTACACGCCCGAGGAGGCCAACGGCGGTTTTCCGGCCGTGCGCGAGCGCGGCGACTTCGCCGCGGCCTTCGCCGCGTCGCCGGTGCGGATCGACGCGACGTACTCCATGAGCGCCCTGCACAACCATCCGATGGAGCCCCACGCGTCCACGGCCCGCTGGGAGGACGACGGCCTCACCGTGTACGACTCCAGCCAGGGTGCGTCGACGGTACGGGACGCCCTGGCGGGCCTCTTCGAGCTGCCCCCGGAGCGGGTCACCGTCGTCTCGGCCTTCGTCGGCGGCGGCTTCGGCTCGAAGGGCACGCCCCGGCCCCCGTGCGTCCTGGCGGCGATGGCCTCCCGGCACACCGGCCGTCCCGTGCGGCTCGTCCTGCCCCGCCGTGAGCTGGCGGCGGTCGTGGGGCACCGCGCGCCCACCGTCCAGCGCCTGCGCGTCGGCGCGTCCGAGGAGGGGGTGATCAGCGCCCTCTCCCACGAAGTCGTCACCCAGACGTCGACGGTGAAGGAGTTCGTGGAGCAGGCCGCCGTCCCCGCCCGCACCATGTACACCTCCCCCCACAGCTTCACCGGTCACCGGGTGGTGGCCCTGGACGTGCCGTCCCCGTCGTGGATGCGCGCCCCGGGCGAGGCGTCCGGCATGTACGCCCTGGAGTCGGCCATGGACGAGCTGGCCGTCGCGGCGGGCGTCGACCCGGTGGAGCTCCGGCTGCGCAACGAGCCCGACGCGGAGCCCGACAGCGGCAAGCCGTTCAGCAGCCGGGGCCTCGCCGACTGCCTGCGGGAGGGCGCGCGGCTCTTCGGCTGGGAGGGCCGCGACCCCTGTCCCGGCGCCCGCCGCGAGGGAGACCTGCTGTGGGGCACGGGCGTCGCCTCGGCCACCTATCCCGTGCTCCTGAGCCCGTGCAAGGCATCGGCGCACGCGGCGCCGGACGGGCGGTACACCGTACGGGTCGACGCCACGGACATCGGCACGGGCGCGCGCACCGTCCTGGCCCAGATCGCCGCCGAGGCCCTCGACGTCCCGCTCGACTCGGTACGGGTCGAGCTCGGCAGCAGCGTCCTGCCCGACGCGCCCGTGGCGGGCGGTTCCTCCGGCACGGGCTCCTGGGGCTGGGCCGTGCACAAGGCCTGCACGGCCCTGCGCGGGACGCTGGCCGACCGTTCCGGACCGCTGCCGTCCGAGGGCGTCACCGTCGAGGCGGACACCGAGGAGGAGACGGGCGAGGACTCCCCGTACGCCCGGCACGCCTTCGGCGCCCACTTCGCGGAGGTCCGCGTCGACACCGTCACCGGCGAGGTCCGGGTGAGCCGGCTGCTCGGCGTCTACGCGGCGGGACGGATCCTCAACCCCCGTACGGCCCGCTCCCAGTTCATCGGCGGGATGACGATGGGCCTCGGCATGGCGCTGACCGAGCACAGCACCATGGACGCCGCCTTCGGCGACTACACGGAACGCGACCTGGCCTCCTACCACGTACCGGCCTGCGCCGACGTGCCGGCGATCGAGGCGCGCTGGGTGGAGGAGCACGACCCCCACCTCAACCCGATGGGCAGCAAGGGCATCGGGGAGATCGGCATCGTCGGTACGGCCGCGGCGATCGCCAACGCCGTCCACCACGCGACCGGTGTGCGCCTGCGCGACCTGCCCCTGACCCCGGACCGGCTCCTGCCCCACCTGTAGGCGGCGGGCCGGCCGGGGGGGGACGCGGAAAAAGCCCGGGGGCCGCTTCGGATCTCTCCGAAGCGGCCCCCGGGCCACGACTCTCACGAGTCGGGACGACAGGATTTGAACCTGCGACCCCTTGACCCCCAGTCAAGTGCGCTACCAAGCTGCGCCACGTCCCGATGCCCGTCTGACCTGGGGTTTCCCCCTGGCCGAACGCGCATGAGAACAATACCGCACTTTCCCGGATGGTCACGAACCCCTTTCCCTGCGCCCCCGGACGGACACGGGCGGACACAGGGGGACACGGGCGGATGCGGACGAGAGGCAGCGAGGAGGGGCCGGAATGCCGCTCTTCTGGCGAATAAGGCGCTCATATGGTGAAGACGGGGGCCGTACAGCCTTATGTTCCGGCCTTCCTTGCCCCTGGCATGTGGCAGAAACATGCCTACGGAAAGGCGGCACGGAGGGTACCGAGCAGGCCAAGTCCGCACGAAACACAGTCGCGTTCCCTCGTCAACCGCTCCTGTTTCAGACAAACTTCGCTGCGTTATTGATCCGTCACTGAAAGATCAACACCATGAAGAGGTCGGCCTGTTCGGGACGGGACCACTGCCGATGCACCACCTGGTCGGACAACCCACCGATCAGGCGTTTCGCAGGAGGGACTCGTCATGGACAGCTACTTCAGCAGCCGCCTGCATCATGAGCTCAGGGAGACGGTGCGGGCCTTCGCGGAGCGCGAGGTCCGGCCGCGAATAGCCGAGATGGAGGCGTCCCGGACGGTCCACCACGAGCTGTCCCGGACGATCGCCGAGCAGGGCTGGCTGGGCGCGACGATCAGCCCCGAGTACGGCGGCATGGGCGCGGGCCACCTGGCCAAGACCATCATCATCGAGGAGCTCTCCCGGGTCAGCGGCGCCATGGGCGCCATGGTCCAGGCGTCCCAGCTGGGCACCGCCAAGATCGTCCACTTCGGCAGCGACGAGCAGCGCAAGACCTGGCTCCCGGCCATCGCCGCCGGCGAGTGCCTGCCGACCATCGCGGTCACCGAGCCCGACGCCGGCGGCCACGTCCTCGGCATGAGCGCCAGTGCGGTCCGGGACGGCGACGACTACGTCCTCAACGGCAGCAAGGTCTACGTCGGCAACAGCCACGTGGGCGATCTGCACGGCGTCGTGGTCAGGACCGGCCCCGGCTCGAAAGGGCTCAGCGCGTTTCTGGTCGAATCCGATCGACCGGGTTTCAGGACCGGTCCGCAGCAGACCGCCATGGGACTCCACGGCTTCAGCTTCGGCGAGCTGATCTTCGAGAACTGCCGGATCCCGGCCGCCAACCTGCTCGGCGACGAGGGCGACGGCCTCTCCGTCGCGTACTCCTCCAGCGTGCTGTACGGGCGGGCCAACCTCACCGCCGTCTCCCTCGGCATCCACCAGGCGATCCTGGAGGAGACCACCCGCTTCGCCTCCGAGCGCATCCGCTACGGAAAGCCGCTCCACGACCTCCCCACGGTCAAGCTGAAGCTGGGCCAGATGCAGTCCCGGCTCATGACCGCCCGGCTGGCCGCGTACCACGCCGTGCACCTGCTCGACCAGGGTCTCTCCTGCGACGCCGAGCTGATGAACGCCAAGCTCGTCAACGTCGAGTCGGCGCTCGACTCCGGCCGCAACGCCATGGAGATCCACGCCGCCGCCGGCCTCTTCACGGACCGGGCCATCGAGCGGTACCTGCGGGACGCGCACCACATCTTCGCCCCCGCCGGCACCTCCGACATCCAGCTCCTGCGCCTGGCCGAGGTCGCCCTCGGCCAGGACAAGGGCAGCTGGTCGGAGCGGCTGTCCGAGGTGGTCCGCACGCCCGTGCCGGAGCCGCTGCCCGTCTGATCCGCGGCCGGTCACGACGGACGGGGGCCAGGCACGGCCACCGCCGTACCGGGCCCCGGCCCGTCGTCGGACGCCGACGGTCAGAGCACGCCGTCCTCGCGGCGGTGGATCTGCTCCACCAGCTCCGCGGCCATCGCCTTGATGGTCTCCAGACCGGCGCGCCCCCACGGGCGCACGTCGGTGTCGACCACGCAGATGGTGCCGAGCGCGACCCCGGTGCGGTCGATCAGCGGCGCCCCCATGTAGGAACGGATGCCGATCTCGTCCACGACCGGGTTGCCCGCGAAGCGCGGGTAGTCGCAGACGTCCTCCAGGACGAGCGCCTTGCGCCGCACCACCACGTGGGGGCAGTAGCCGTGGTCACGGGCCATGAAGCGGCCGACGCCGCCCGCGCCCGCGGCGGCCGCGCCCAGGTCGCTGCCGGAGTGGGTGCCCTCGGGGGTGTGGAGGCCCGCGAAGAACTGCCGGTTCTCGTCGATGAAGTTGACCATCGAGAACGGGGCGCCGGTCATCTCGGCGAGCCGGTGCGCGAAGTCGTCGAACGCCGGCTCCGGCCGCTCCCCCAGACCGAGTTCGCGCAGCCGCCGCACCCGGCCCGGCGCGTCCTTGTCCTGGGGGGTCAGCAGCATGTGGCCGGTCGGGTCGTAGGTCATGGCGTGGCTCCGTAGCTCGGCACGGTGTCCGGGATGGTGGTGAGCAGGTACTGGACGAGGGTGAGCAGGGTGCTGATGCCGGAGCTGGAGATCCGGGCGTCGCAGAGGACGACCGGCACCTGCGGGTCGAGGTCGAGCGCGGCCCGCACCTCGTCCGGCTCGTAGCGGTGGGCGCCGTCGAACTCGTTGATCGCGACGACGAAGCGGATGCCCCGCCGTTCGAAGAAGTCGACGGCGGCGAAGCACTCCTGGAGCCTGCGGGTGTCGGCGAGGACGACCGCCCCGAGCGCTCCCTCGGAGAGCTCGTCCCACATGAACCAGAAGCGCTCCTGGCCCGGGGTGCCGAAGAGGTACAGCACGTGGTGGTTGTCGAGCGTGATGCGGCCGAAGTCCATGGCGACGGTGGTCGTGGTCTTGGACTCCACGCCCTCCAGGCTGTCGGTGGCCGCGCTGACCGAGGTCAGCAGCTCCTCGGTGCTCAGCGGTTCGATCTCGCTGACGGCGCCCACGAGGGTCGTCTTGCCCACGCCGAAGCCGCCCGCCACCAGGATCTTCACCGCGGTGGGGAAGGAGTCCGCGGGGAAGGGGTCCGCCGGGGAGGGGTCGGGCGCGAAGCTCTCGTGGCGCTCAGAGCCGTTGTCGTAGGCCATCGAGCACTGCCTCCAGCAAGGAACGGTCGGTTGGGTTGGCGTGGAAGCGGGGCGCCCGCGCGGTGAGCGCCCCGCAGTCCACGAGGTCGGAGAGCAGGACCTTGGTGACGACGGCCGGCAGCCTCAGGTGCGCCGCGACCTCGGCCACCGAGGTGGGCCCGTCGCACAGCCCGAGGGCCAGGCTGTGCTCGGGACCCATGTGCGCCTGGGGGGACGAACCGGTCGCCATCACCATCGACAGCAGGTCGAGGGCGGTGGTGGGCCTGGTCCGGCCGCCGCTGACGGTGTACGGACGGATCAGCCGGCCGGCCGCGTCGTCGAGCCAGGGTCCTTCCTGGGGGGACGTCACGGTTACTGTCCGAAGCCGCCGAGGGCGCCGGCGGCCTGCCGGGCGGGAGTGACCAGGTACGGCCGGACGCTCTTGACCAGCATCGCCATCTCGTAGCCGAGGACGGCCGCGTCCGCCTCGCGCCCGGCGAGGACGGCCAGGCAGGTGCCGGAGCCGGCGGTGGAGACGAACAGGAGGGTGGAGTCCAGCTCCACGACCACCTGGCGGACCTCGCCGCCGTCGCCGAAGCGGGCACCCGCGCTCCGGCCGAGCGAGTACAGGCCGGAGGCGAGCGCCGCCATGTGGTCGGCGGCGTCGGGGTCGAGGCCGTGGACGGATTTGACGAGGCCGTCGGAGGAGAGCAGAACGGCGTTGCGGGTGTACGGGACCCGCTGGACCAGTCCGCTCAGCAGCCAGTCGAGGTCCGAGGAATGGCCGGTCGGCGCATTGCTCGCCATGGTGCATCTACTCCTTGTGCGGGTCGCCGGGGCGCGGCGACTCATGGGGGGCGGGCTGGGATTCGGCGAGGCCGATGCCGCGCTGGAACGCGGCCATCAGGCCCGGGTCGTGCAGGGCGTGCTCCTCGGTCCTGCGGGCCGCGGGCTCCTCGCGCAGCTGCGGGACGAGGTGCTCCTGGGCGCGCCGCTTGGGGAGCAGGGGCCTGCCGCCGTCCTCGGCGGGGGGTGCCGGGGGCAGCGGCGAGACCAGGGAGGCCGGCGGGCCCAGGTGTCCGGTGTCGGCCGGACGGTCGGGGGCCGCGGGGACGGGGCCGGTGTCCCCGTACCCGCCGGGCCGCTCGGTCGTACGGGGGTACGCGTACGAGCCGGTGGCGGGGGTCTCCTCGTGGCGGGCGGCGGCCCGCTCCGGGAAGGGGCCGGACGCCGGTGCGTGGGGGGCGGGGACTCCGTTCGCCCGCGCGGGCACGGGTGTCTGCGGGTGGGACGGGACGGCGGGGGGCGCCTGGTGGGGCGGGACCTGCGCCGGCACGGGACTCGGGTGCGGGCCGGGGGCCGGTGCGTGGGACGGGGCCTGTACCGGGAACGGGGCCTGTGCAGGGGACGGGGCCTGTGCAGGGGACGGGGCCTGTGCAGGGGACGGGGCCTGTGCAGGGGACGGGGCCTGTGCAGGGGACGGGGCCGTGACCGCGGGCTGTGCCGGGGGCTGGGGCTGCATCTGCACCTGGCCGGGCGGGATCGCGGAGGACCCGGTGGTCGCGGCGGCCTGGCGCTCGTGCTGGGCGAGGCCCTCCGGGTCGGCGCCGAGGAGGCCCTGCGGGAGGACGAGCACGGCCTGGACGCCGCCGTAGATGTTGGACTGGAGGCGTACGGCGATGCCGTGCCGGCGGGCGAGCGCCGAGACGACGAAGAGTCCGATGCGGCCGTCCTGGAGCAGGTGCGAGACGTTGACCTGGTCGGGGTCGGCGAGCAGGGCGTTCATCTTGCTCTGCTCGGCGGCGGGCATGCCCAGTCCGCGGTCCTCGACCTCGATCGCGAGGCCCGCCGTGACGTACTGGGCGCGCAGCAGCACCGTGGTGTGCGGTGCGGAGAACAGCGTCGCGTTCTCGACCAGTTCGGCGAGGAGGTGGATGACGTCGGCCACGGCATGGCCCCGGAGCGTACCGTCGATCGGGGGGACGAGCTTCACGCGCGGGTACTGCTCGACCTCGGCGATGGAGGAGCGGAGCACCTCGGTCATGGTGACCGGGTTCGACCACTGGCGGCGGGAGATGGCGCCGCCGAGCACGGCGAGGTTCTCGGCGTGGCGGCGGATGCGGGTGGCCAGGTGGTCGACGTGGAACAGGCCCTTGAGCAGCTCCGGGTCCTCGACCTCGTTCTCCAGCTCGTCGAGGAGCTGGATCTCCCGGTGGACCAGGGACTGGAGGCGTCGGGCGAGGTTGACGAAGACCTCGACCTTCTGTTCGTTCCCGACGCTGCTGGAGAGCCGGGACGCCTGCACGACGGCCGACACGGCGGCTTCGTGAGAGCGCGTCAGTTCCTGTGTGAGGAGGTCGAATTCGTCACCTGTGGTGGACGCGGCCGGCGGAACGGGCCGGGGCGGTACGCCCTCTCCCCTGCGCAGTTGTTCGACGATCGCGCGCAGTTCGCTCTGGCCGCGGGCGCTGGTGCGGCGCAGGGCGTTGCAGCGGTCGAGGACCGCCTTGGCGGCGCGGTCGGCGCCGAGCGCGGCGGCCGCGACGGAGGCGACGGTGAGGGCGGCGGCGCCGGTGAGCGCGGCCCAGAGGCCGGGGGTGGGGGTGGCTCCCGTGGAGCGGATGGTGAAGAGGACGGCCGCCGCGCCGCCGAGGGCCACCGCGATGGCGGGGAGGACGGAGGTGCGCAGGAGTTGGGGACGTATGCGGGCTTCCGCGGGGAGCGGCGCGGGGGACTGCGTCGTGGGGTTGCTGCCGTTACCGGTGGCGGAACGGGCGCCTTGCCGGCCGTGCCGCCCGCCCTCGCGTCGGTCGGAACGCGAGGCGGGTGCGCGAAGTTGAGACATGAGTGTCCTTGGTACGTGCCCAGGAGTCGGCGTACTGCGGGGAGCGTGTCGGGGGGCGAGCCGGGTGTTCTCCCGGAGGGACTACGGGGATCGTCTACGGGGTCGTCTACGGGGGTGGGGGGAGCCTACCGATGATCGTCAACCACACACTGTAGTCGTCAACCGTTCATGTGCGGAGCGCAGTTGGCAAACTTACCCGTACTGCGGCCCGGTCCGGTATCGCCCCTCGCACAACAGGCCGAGAACAGGCGGCCGAAAGTCGTTCCCGTGGTGCGGGGTGATCGCCGGGGAGGGGGAACGGAAGGGGGCGGAGGCGCTCTCGCACCTCCGCCCTCTGCGGAAATCGCCCCCGCCCGGAATTCTCGGCGGAAATGCGGACCCGCCCGGTCCGCCCCTCCCCCACGGGCGTCCCGGCCTCTCGTGGGCTCCGGTCCGCGTCCGCCGCGAACGTCTTCCGCCGCCCGGTCGGAGCCTGCGCCGACGGCCGACTCCGTACGCGCGGCGGTGCCGACGGTGGACAGTCCGTCACCTTGGGTGAGGAGACGACCCGGGCGGGGCGCCCGCCGAGTCCGGTGGACGCGGCGGCGAGCACCCGGGTCGTGCCTTACGACGCCGAGCGGCCGGGACCCTGTGGAGGGTTCCGGCCGCTGGCGTGTTCGTGGTGGTGGTCGCGCTCGTCAGTTTCCGACCGCGTACGGGGAGGCGCCCGCGGCCGTACGGATGCCGGGGAGCGCGGAGTACAGGGTCACGCCGGGGCAGAGCGTGGCGTAGCCGTCGCGGTGTCCGGAGATGGTGTTCAACGTGACGACCTGGCCCTTCTTCCACACGCCGGTGTCGCCGGCGGCGGTGAGGGCCACCTTCGCCTCCGGGTCGACGCCGTGCAGGCCGAGCTTCCAGGCGGCGAGGTCGGCGATGGCCTGCTTGGCCGCGGCCGTCGGCGTGCCGCCGTTCTCGTAGTCGCCGAGCAGCGAGATGCCCGCGGAGTAGCTGTTGAACCCGTAGGTGTGCGCCCCGAGGACGGGCCGGTCCACGCCGCCCGCGCGGCCCTCGAAGACCGTGCCGCACTTGTCGACGAAGAAGTTGTAGCCGATGTCGTTCCAGCCGTTCGTCCGCACGTGGTAGGTGAGGATCGCGCGGATGATGGCGGGAGAGTCGGCGCAGGTGTAGTTGTTCGTCCCCGCGGTGTGGTGGACGAAGACGGCGTCGAGCTTGTTCAGGTACGAGGGCGGGTCCTGGACGAGGGACTCGTCCGCGCCCCAGGCGGCCCGGCTCACGACGGCCGGGACGGTGTCGGCTTCGTAGTGGAGTGACCCCCGAAATTCCGACACCTGGACGCTGGATGTTTGGTCATCCAGAGGAAGTGATCCAAGGTGGCAAAGCGGAAGAACTACCCCGA
>NZ_JBIBBZ010000019.1:0-57515 GCF_042900925.1 Streptomyces sp. NPDC012825
CATCCGTGCCCGGGAGCAGCGGCGCTATCCGCTCCCATGCCGCATCCGTCAATTCCCCTCGACCCATCACAAGATCAATTATCAGACACGACCTAGGGCCTGTCCGGCGGATCAGGGCCTAGAGGTCGAACTCGTGCGGCGGCAGGCCGAGGGCGAAGCACGCCTCGCGGACCACGGCCTGTTCCGTCTTGTCGAAGTCGCCGTCGGCGCCGCCGATGACGATGCCGATCTGGACGACGGCGCGGGCCTCGGCCGGCTTCTTCTTCGCCTTGGCGATCTCCTGGAGGACGCCGACCTTGCCGAAGTCGAAGTCGGCGGTGAGCTTGTCCAGGTTGGCGTCGAAGCGGCGCTGGAGGTCGAGCGCGTCGAAGTTCTGCAGCACCTCGTTGGTCGCGATGAGCTGGGCGACCCGGCGGCGCTCGGCGGGGTCGATCGTGCCGTCGGCGGCGGCGACGAGGGCGCACATCGCCATGCTCGCGTCCCGGAACGCGCCGCTCTTCAGGTCGTTCTTCCTCGCCACCAGCTGGGTCTGCATCGTCGATGCGGATTCCTTGATGCGGTCCCACAGGGCCATGAGCACTCCCGACGTCGATCGCTTACTTCTACGTACGTGTAGAACGTAGCGGTGCCGTCGGGAGTTCCCGGGCCGGCGGGACCCGGTCGGCCGTTCATCCGTCCAGGAGCAGGAGCGACACCCACAGGGCCGCCGTCGAGGCGACGAGGGCGGCGGGGACGGTGAGCAGTCCGAGGCGGGTGAACCGCGCCAGGTCGACCGGATGGTCGTGGTGGTGGGCGATGCGGCGCCACAGGAGGGTGGCGAGGGAGCCCGCGTACGTGAGGTTGGGGCCGATGTTCACGCCGATCAGGACGGCGAGCACCGCGCCGGGCCCCGAGGGGGCCGCCAGCGGCACCAGGGCCAGGGTCGCGGGCAGGTTGTTGATGAGGTTGGCGAGGACGGCGGCGAGCGCGGCGGTGCCGAGCAGGGCCGGCAGGGAGGTGCCGTCGGGCAGGAGGTGGGCGAGGACGGTGCCGAGGCCGTTGTCGACGACGGCGCGGACGACGACGCCCAGGGCCAGGACGAAGGCGAGGAACGGCAGCGAGGCCGCGCGGACGAGCGCGCGCGGGGTGGTGCGGCGCCGGGCCAGGGCGCGTACAGCCAGGACGGCGGCGCCCGCCGCGGCCGCCCAGGCCGGGTCCGTCCCGGTGGCCGAGGCGACGGCGAAGCCGGCGAGGGTCGCGGCCACGGTGGCCAGGGCGAAGACCGGGAGCACGACGGGCTCCGGCGGTTCGGCGGCGTCGGCCGGGGCGGCGAGGTCGCGGGCGAAGAAGCGGCGGAAGACCGCGTACTCGACCGCGACGGCGGTGAGCCAGGGGAGCAGCATCAGGAGCGCGAACCGGGTGAAGCCGAGGCCGGTGGCCGTGAAGGCGAGCAGGTTGGTCAGGTTCGAGACGGGCAGGAGCAGCGAGGCCGTGTTCGACAGGTGGGCGCTCGCGTAGACGTGGGGTGCGGGGCGGGCCCCCATCCGGGCGGCCGTCGCGAAGACCACCGGGGTCAGCAGGACGACCGTCGCGTCCAGGCTCAGTACGGCGGTGATCAGCGAGGCGAGGCCGAAGACGGCGCCGAGCAGCCGCCGGGGCCGGCGGCGGGACCAGCGGGCCATCCAGGCGCCGCAGGCCCGGAAGAGGCCCTCGTCGTCGCAGAGTCTGGCGAGGACGAGGACGGCCGCGAGGAAGCCGATCACCGGCCCGAGCCGCTCGGCCTCCTCGCGCACGGCGTCGGGCGTCACCGCCCCCACCGCGAGGACGGCGCCGGCGGCGGGCAGCGCGAAGACCGCCTCGGGCAGACGGAAGGGACGGACGACGGCGCAGAGGAGCACGACGGCCAGGGCGAGCACGGACACGGACGAGACGAGCATGCGTCCGATCATCCGGGGCGACGGGCGGTGGGGCGGCTTCGGGGCCCGGGACCGGAGGTCGGGTGTCGGGTCCGGGGCCCGGATCCTGGGGTCGTCGGGCCCCTGCTCGGATCCCGATGCCCCCGTGATCCCCTGTGATCCCCCGTGATTTCCCCGCCGGGTTCCCGCCCACCCCTTGCCAGTGCAATTTCACATTACTATGGTACTGCTCGCACCGTCGCTGCAACCGACGTCAACTCGACGCACAGCACAGCGAGTTGACTGGGAACCACCCCCACATTCCCCTCCCGACACAGGAGTTCTGGTGTCCCAGCACAGATCCGTGCGCACCTCCCTGCTCTCCGCCGTACTGGCGGCCGGCCTGCTCGTGCCGCTCGGGCAGGGCGTCAGCCGGGCCGCGACCGCGGAAAGCGCGCCGCCCGCCGCCGAGGCCCGCCCGCACCCGTACGACGAGGTCGACCGCCTCGCCGCCGCGCCCCCGGCCACCGCCGCCCCCGCACCCGCCCCGGGCGGCACCGCCGCCGGCCGGACCCCCGGCCCCGCCGAGCCCGCCGGCACCGCGCCGCGCAAGGCCGAACGACGGGCCGCCGCCGCGCCCTGCACCCTCGACGGCGTCACCGGCCTGACCCCCGAGCGGTTCGCCGACTTCCTCGCCGACCCCGCCGTGACCGCCGACGGCTGTCTGCGCGACCTCATATGGACCTGGGACGCCCGGCTCGCCCCGGTCATGTCCGACGCCCACGTCCAGGCCGTCGCCCGGCGCGCCTCCTCGCTCGCCGCGAGCCACGACGGACGCAACTCCACCCACCTGGAGGAGATGTTCACCTACCTCCACGCGGTGGCCTACCACGACTTCTCGCGCGACGAGATCGACACCACCGACGCCCCGACCGTCGACGCCGTGCGCCGCGCCGTCGCCGGCTTCGGCGCGGCCGCCCGCACCTTCGACGTGACCCCGGTCAACGCCGCCACCCTCCGCGAGGCCCTCTACGCGGCCAGCGCGCCCGGTCTGCGCCACCACCAACTGCCCCTGATCCGCAAGGTCCTGGCGACCATGGACGCCGACCACACCGCGACCCGCCTCGACCCGGTCTGGGCGAACGCCGCCCTCGCCGCGCTCTCCGTCAACTACCTCGGCGTCTACCCGGGCAACCGGGACGCCGCCTTCCACGCGGCGGCCGCCGCCGACCCCGCGTACCGCGCCGCCTTCAAGGCCTTCTCCGGCCACGGGCACCTCAAGGGGACCGTCAACGCCTGGGTCGCCCGCGACGCGCTGAGCGAGTACGGCCGCTTCGGTCAGATCGACGGCCTGCGCACCGGCGTCGTCGCCGACCTCGGCGCCCTGCTCGGCCCGGTCGAGACCACCTTCGGCACGGCGAGCGCGCAGTGGGCCTCGCTCGTCTCCTGGCTCAACTTCTACGAGGCCTGCGCCCCCCACAAGGTGTGCAAGGAGGACATCGAGCGCCGGATCTTCCCGTACACGTACACGTACGACAGCGGGGCCATCAAGGTCCGCACCGGCCTCCCGCGCGCGACCGTCGACACGCTCTACTACGCGAGCAAGCGGGTCAAGGCACAGTTCCACCGCGTCCTCGGCGCCCAGGAGCCGCTGGCCGGCGACCCCAACTCCACCCTGAACATCGTCCTGTACGCCTCGCGGGCCGACTACGAGCAGTACCACCCCATCCTGACCGGGATGGACACGAACAACGGCGGCATCTACATCGAGCGCGGCGCCACCTTCTACACCTACGAGCGCCGCGTCCCGCAGGACTCCACGCTCACCCTCGAAGAACTCTTCCGGCACGAGTACACGCACTACCTGAACGGCCGGTACGCCGTGCCCGGCTTCTTCGGCGAGGGCCCCTGGTACCAGAACGACCGCACCACCGCCATGGACGAGGGCACGGCCGAGTTCTTCGCCGGCGCCACGCGTGACGACGGCGTCGCCGTCCGCAAGTCGCTCGTCCGCGGCGTCATCTCCGACACGGCGGGCGGCGGACCGCGCATGACGGTACGTCAGATCCTGAACGCCACCTACGACGGCGACGGCTTCCGCTTCTACGACTACGCCGGCACCTTCTTCGAGTACCTCTGGACCGAGAAGCCGTCCCTGCTGCGCGAGATGTACGGACACCTGCGGGGCGACGACGTGTCCGCGTACGACGCCTGGCGCGCGCGGCTCGGCGCCGACACGGCGCTCCAGCGCGGCTACGACTCCTTCCTCGACGCCCGGATCGCCGAGGTGGACCGCCTGTACGTGCCGGTCACCACGTTCACGCCGAACGACCGGCTGCGGGACTCCAGGGCCTCCGAGGTCGCCGCCTCCTTCGCCGCGGCGACCTCCAACACCCCCGTCTGCGCGGAGACCGGCGCGCCGGGCGGACGCCGCTTCGTCTGCACCGGCCGCGTCACGGCCAACCTCGCGAACGCGGCGAGCGCGGACCAGGTCTTCAAGGACATGTCCGAGACCGTCGACTACTTCCTCCTCGACCGGGCGGGCACGGCCTCGAACAACCTGGCCGACATGGACTGCTCCTTCGGTCCGGTCGACGTCTGGACCGGCGGACGCGCGGGAACCTCCGGCTACAGCTGCGAGGGACCGCTGCGCGGCTGAGCCGCGCGCACCGGGTCCTGGGGCGCCGGGCACCACCCGGCCGGGCGCCCCCGGACCCGTCCTGTTCCTCCGCAAGGGAAGGTGGCACCTTACTCCCGTGTCCAAGAGCCAGAGCCCGGACGCCGTGATCATCGGCGCGGGCGTCGTCGGAGCCGCCTGCGCGTACTTCGCGGGCCGCGCGGGACTCTCCGTCGCGGTCGTCGACCGGGGTCCCGTCGCGGGCGGCACCACCGGCGCCGGCGAGGGCAACCTCCTCGTCTCCGACAAGGAACCCGGACCCGAACTCGACCTCGCCCTGCTCTCCGCGCGCCTCTGGCGCGACCTCGCCGACCTGCTCCCGCCCGACATCGAGTACGAGGCCAAGGGCGGCCTCGTCGTGGCGCCCGACCCGACCGCCCTCAAGGCCCTGCGCGCCTTCGCGGAGGGGCAGCGGACGGCCGGCGTCGAGGCCGCCGAGGTCCCCGGCGACGGGCTGCGCGCCCTGGAACCGCACCTCGCCGACGGCCTCGCGGGCGGCTTCCGCTACCCGCAGGACTCCCAGGTCCAGCCCGCCCGCGCGGCGGCCCGCCTCCTCGCCGCCTCCGGCGCCGCCGTCCACCTCGGCGAGGAGGTCACCGGCATCCTCCGCACCGCCTCCGGAGCGGTGCGCGGGGTCCGCACGACCCGCCGCGAACTGGCCGCCCCCGCCGTCGTCAACGCGGCCGGGACCTGGGGCGGCGCGGTCGCCGCGCTCGCCGGAACGGAGCTTCCGGTACGGCCCCGGCGCGGCTTCGTCCTCGTGACCGAACCCCTCCCCGGGGCCGTACGGCACAAGGTGTACGCCGCCGACTACATCGCGGACGTGGCCAGCGGCTCGGCCGCGCTCCAGTCCTCGGCCGTCGTCGAGGGCACCCCGGCCGGGCCCGTGCTCATCGGCGCCACCCGCGAACGCGTCGGCTTCGACCGCTCCCTGTCCACCGAGGCCCTGCGCCGCCTCGCCGCCCGGGCGACCGCGCTCTTCCCCGTCCTCGCCGACGTGCGGGTACTGCGCGCCTACCACGGCTTCCGCCCCTACCTGCCGGACCACCTGCCGGCGATCGGCCCCGACCCGCGCGTCCCCGGGCTGCTGCACGCCTGCGGCCACGAGGGCGCGGGCATCGGCCTCGCCCCGGCCACGGGGCTCCTGATCGCCGCCGCGCTCACGGGCGGGGCGGGGGAGGGGGCGCAGGGCGTGGACCCGGCGCCCTTCCGGCCCGAACGCTTCGACGACACCTCCGACCACGGACGACGGGAGAACACCCGATGAGACGACGCCGTACCCCGCGTGCCCTGGTCGGCGGCCGGGCCGAGACCGCCTTCACCGTCACCTTCGACGGGCGCCCGGTCCCCGCCCTCGACGGCCAGTCCGTCGCCGCCGTCCTGTGGGGCGCCGGCATCCTGACCTGGCGCACCACCAGGAACGCCGGGGCGCCGCGCGGGGTCTTCTGCGGCATGGGCAGCTGCTTCGACTGCCTCGTCACGGTCAACGGGCGCCCCAGTCTGCGGGCCTGCCTCACCCCGGCCCGCCCCGGCGACGCCGTCACGACACAGGAGGGGACGGGCCGTGCCGACCTCGCCGTCTGAGGCGTCTGAGGCGTCTGAGGCGTCTGAGGCGTCTGAGCCGTTCGAGCCGTCCGAGCCGTCCGAGTGGTTCGACCTCGCCGTCGTCGGCGCCGGGCCCGCCGGGCTCACCGCCGCCGTGGCGGCGGCCCGGCGCGGCCTCCGGGTGGTCCTCGTGGACGCCGGGGACCGGCCCGGCGGCCAGTACCACCGGCACCCCGCGCCCGAGCTGGGCGCGCGGCGGCCCGGGGCGCTCCACCACGACTGGCGGGGGTTCACCCGCCGCAGGGCGGCCCTGGACGGCCTCGTCCGGGCGGGCCGGGCCGTCCACCTGGCCGGACACCACGTCTGGACGGTGGTGCCGGAAGGCACCGGCTGGATGCTGCACGCCGTGGTCGCGGGGGCTGCCGGGGCCGACGAGGGCGCCGCGACCGTCCGGGCCCGGGCGGTGCTCCTGGCCACCGGCTCCCACGAGCGCCAACTGCCCTTCCCGGGCTGGACGCTGCCGGGCGTGGTGGGCGCCGGGGGAGCGCAGGCGATGCTCAAGGGCGGGCTCGTCCTGCCCGGCCGCCGGGTCGTCGTGGCCGGCAGCGGCCCCCTGCTCCTGGCGGTCGCCGACTCCCTCGCGGCGGCCGGCGCCCGCGTCCCCGCCGTCGTCGAGGCCGGTGCGTACCTCGGCTACTCCGGCTTCGTGCCGACGCTCCTCCGCAACCCCGCCAAGCTCGCCGAAGGGGCCCTGCACGGGGGCGCGTTGCTGCGGCACGGCACCAGGCTCCTCGCCCGGCACGCGGTGGTCGAGGCCCACGGCTCCGGGCGCGTCGAGGCGGTGACCGTGGCACGGCTCGATCCCGACTGGCACCCCCTGCCGGGCACCGGCCGCCGGATCCCCTGTGACGCGCTGGCCGTCGGCCACGGCCTCGTACCGCAGCTGGAGCTCGCCACGGCCCTCGGCTGCGCGACCCGTACGAGCGCCGACGGGACGGCCGCCCTCGTCCTCGACACCGAGCAGGCGACCTCGGTCCCCGGCGTCTGGGCCGCAGGGGAGACGGGCGGCATCGGCGGAGCCCGACTCGCCGTCCTCGAAGGGGAGTTGGCGGCGGTGTCCATCGCCCGCACCCTCCTCGGCGTCCGGGCGCCGGAGCCCCGCGAGGCCGCGCTCCGGCGCCGCCGCGACCGGCTGCGCGCCTTCGCGGAGGCGATGGGCGCCGTGCACCGGCCCGGACCCGGATGGACCGGATGGCTGCGGCCCGACACCGAGGTGTGCCGCTGCGAGGAGGTGCCGGTCGCCCGGGTGACGGAGGCCGTCGACACCCTGGGCGCCCGGGACGCCCGTACGGTCAAACTGTTCACCCGCGCCGGCATGGGCTGGTGCCAGGGCCGCACGTGCGGCCCCGCCGTGGCCGCCCTCGCCGGGCACGCCTCCGGGGGAGAGGCGGTTCCGGACCGGCGCCCCCTCGCCTGCCCCGTACCGCTCCGGCACCTGGCAGAACTCCCGGAGCAGGTCCGTATCGAAGACTGATACCCCGTCAGGAGTAAGCGAAGGCAGGCCTCTTGTGGCTCGCTCGCCCTTCAATAAAATGTCACACACCACACAAGGGAGTTCTTTCATGGTCAACGCGCAAGCACCCGTGCACCGTGACCGCCCCTGGCGCGGGATCATGGTCGCCACCGCCCTCCCCCTGCGCGACGACGGCTCCGTCGACCACGACGCCTACGCGCGCCACGTGGCCCGGCTGATCGCCGAGGGCTGCGACGGAGTCGTCCCGAACGGCTCCCTCGGCGAGTACCAGACGCTCACCGACGACGAGCGCGCCCGGGTCGTACGGACCGCCGTCGAGGCGGCCGGGGACGGGGCGCGCGTCATGCCGGGCGTCTCCGCGTACGGCGCGGCCGAGGCCCGCCGCTGGGCCGAACAGGCCGCCGAGGCCGGCGCGGGGTCCGTCCTGCTCCTGCCGCCCAACGCCTACCGGGCCGACGAGGCCGCCGTGCGCGACCACTTCGCCGCCGTCGCCGCCGTCGGCCTGCCCGTCGTCGCCTACAACAACCCCCTCGACACCAAGGTCGACCTCACCCCCGCCCTCCTCGCCCGACTCCACGCCGACGGCAGTGTCGTCGCCGTCAAGGAGTTCAGCGGGGACGTCCGCCGCGCCTACGAGATCGCCGAACTCGCACCCGATCTGGATCTGTTGGTCGGTGCCGACGACGTCCTCCTCGAACTCGCCCTCGCGGGCGCGGTCGGCTGGGTCGCCGGCTACCCCAACGCCCTTCCGCGCGCCTGCGCCGCCCTCTACCGGGCCGCCGTCACCGGCGACCTCGCCACCGCCCTCCCGCTCTACCGCTCCCTCCACCCGCTCTTCCGCTGGGACTCGAAGACCGAGTTCGTCCAGGCGATCAAGCTCTCCATGGACCTCGCCGGACACCGCGGCGGCGTCTGCCGGCCGCCCCGGCTCCCGCTCGCGCCCGAACAGGAGGCCGCCGTGCGGGCCGCCACGGAGAAGGTCCTGGCGGAGGGCCACGCGTAACCCCGCCCGCGGCCCCATCCGTAACCCCGCCCGCGAGAAAGCCCGTTCGCCCGCCGGCCCGTCCGTCCGTCCGCCTGCCCGTCCGCACGACACCGACAGAAGGGGACCCATGCGCACCCGCCACGTCTACCACGCGGTGGACTCCCACACCGAAGGCATGCCCACCCGGGTGATCACCGGCGGCCTCGGGACGATCCCGGGCGCCACGATGGCCGAGCGGCGGCTCCACTTCGCCGAGCACCTCGACCACGTCCGCACCCTCCTCATGTACGAGCCGCGCGGCCACGCGGCGATGAGCGGCGCGGTCCTCCAGCCGCCCACCCGCCCCGACGCCGACTACGGCGTCCTCTACATCGAGGTGTCCGGACTCCTCCCGATGTGCGGCCACGGCACCATCGGGGTCGCCACCGTCCTCGTCGAGACGGGCATGGTGCCGGCCGTCGAACCGGTCACCACCGTCCGCCTCGACACCCCGGCGGGGCTCGTGAGCGTCGACGTACGGGTGGAGGACGGCGCCGCGAAGGCGGTCACGCTCACCAACGTGCCCTCCTACTGCGTCGGCCTCGACCTCGAGGCGGACGTGCCCGGGTACGGCACGGTCACCTACGACCTCGCCTACGGCGGCAACTTCTACGCCTTCGTCGACCTCGAGACCCTGGGGCTGCCCTTCGACCGCGACCGCAAGGACGACCTCCTCGCCGCCGGGCTCGCCGTCATGGCCGCGATCGACGCGGGACCCGACCGGCCCGTCCACCCGGAGGACCCCGCCATCGCCGGGGTCAAGCACGTCTACCTGGCCGCGCCCGGCTCCGACGCGACCCGTTCGCGCCACGCCATGGCCATCCACCCCGGCTGGTTCGACCGCTCCCCGTGCGGCACCGGCACCAGCGCCCGCATGGCCCAACTGCACGCCCGGGGGCTGCTCGCCCCGGGCGCCGCCTTCGTCAACGAGTCCTTCATCGGCACCGAGTTCACCGGCCGGATCGTCGGCGAGACCACCGTGGGCGGACGGCCCGCCGTCGTCCCCACCGTCACCGGACGGGCCTGGATCACCGGCACGGCCCAGTACTTCCTCGACCCCGACGACCCGTTCCCGGCCGGATTCCTGCTCTGACCCGGGCGGAGAGGATTGAAGGTGGGCGGCCCGGGCGGCGAAACGTGACATTGTACGATGCCCCTCCGTGACTTCTCGGAGGACGCACGATGGGTGACCTGAAGCAGTACGGCCTCGTCAGGGCGCAGGAACGGCTCCGCGACCAGGTCGGGCACGCCCTCCGCGCGGCCCTGATAGCGGGGGAGTTGCGCCCCGGCCAGGTCTACTCGGCCCCCGGCCTCGCGAGCGACCTCGGCGTCTCCGCGACCCCGGTCCGCGAGGCCATGCTCGACCTGGCCCGGGAGGGCCTGGTCGAGCCCGTCCGCAACAAGGGCTTCCGCATCACCGAGGTCAGCGAGCGCGACCTCGACCAGTACACCGAACTGCGCACCCTCATCGAGGTCCCCACCGTCGGCCGGGTCACGAGGACGGCCGCGCGGGAACGCCTGGAGGAACTCCGCCCGGTCGCCGAGGAGATCGTCGCCCGTGCCCGCGAACACGACCTCATCGGCTACCTGGAGGCGGACCGCCGCTTCCACCTCGCCCTGCTCGCCCTCTCCGGCAACGAGCGCCTCGTCGAGACCGTCGGGGACCTGCGCAAGCGCTCCCGCCTCTACGGCCTGACGGGCCTGGACGAGGCCGGACTGCTCGTCTCCTCCGCCGAGGAGCACGTCGAACTCCTCGACCTCATGATCGCCGGGAACGCGCGCGGGGCCGAGGCCTGCATGCGCCGCCACCTCGGCCACGTCCGCTCCCTGTGGGCCGAGGGCCGGGACGGACCGGCGGACAGCCGCTGAGCCCCGTCCGGCGGGACCACCGGAGTCACGGGCGCCCCTCCTCGCCGGCCGGCGAGGAGGCCGGCGGGACGATCCGCGAGGTGGCCGGCGGGACGGTACGGGGCGGACTCCCGGCGTCGGTACGGGGCGGGGCGCCGGGACCCGGAGGTTCGCCGACCGCTCGGGCGCCCATGCGCACGGCGTGCATCCCGCCGTCCGCGTGCACGATCTCCCCGGTGACGGCCGCCGCCAGGTCCGAGAGCAGGAACAGGACGGGCCCGACGAGCCGGGCCGGATCGGCGCGGTCCCAGCCGAGCGGGGCCTCCTGCTCCCAGCGGTCCGCGATCCGGTCGAAGGTGCCGACGGCCCGCCCGGCCACGGTCTCCACCGGCCCGGCCGCCACCAGGTTGACGCGGATGCCGGAGTGCCCGAGGTAGAGGGCGAGATAACGGCAGACCGAACCGAGCGCGGCCTTGCCGACCCCCATCCAGTCGTACCCCGGCCACGCCCCCGACGCGTCGAAGTCGAGCCCGACGACACTGCCCCGGACCGGGCCGCCGCCCCCGCCCTCCCGCAGCAGCGGGGCGAGCGCGGTGGTCAGGGAGTGCAGCGAGAACGCCGCCGTGCGCAGGGCGAGCGTCGCGTCCTCGACGGAGGCCGTGAGGAAGTTGCCGCCGAGGGCGGACCTGGGCGCGGCGGCGATCGCGTGCAGGACGCCGTCCACCGCGCCCCAGCGGCGCTCCAGCTCCTTCGTGAGCCGGTCCAGGTCCCCGGTGCGCGTCACGTCGAGTTCGAGGACGTCGGCCGGGTACGGAAGGCCCGAGGCCGCCGCCTCCGTGATCCGCCGGGTGCGTCCGAAACCCGTCAGGAGCACCTCCGCGCCCGCCTCCTGGAGCGCGCGGGCGGTGTGCCAGGCGATCGAGTCGTCGTTGAGGACCCCGGTCACCAGATAGCGGCGCCCCGCGAGGCCGAGCGGGTCGGGGGCGTGGTGGGAGTCGCGGGACGCGCGCATCGGGACCGTCCTCTAACCGTCGGCGCCCGGGAGTTCGCCCTCGGCGCCGGCGGGCATTCCCCGGACGGCGATCTTCCGGTACTTCTCGGGCGCGGCGGGGAATTCCCCGGGAGCGCCGACGAGGCCGACCTCGTCGGCGGAAAGGGAAGATGTCATGGTGATCCACTCGCCTCGCTCGTTCGACTTCGGCCGGGAGACCGCGGACATCGCGGACATCGCGGTGGTGGGGCGGGGAAGGGTATCCGCGAAGCGGTCTCCCATCAACGGGCCCCCGGACCGGAATGGCCGATTTCCCGAAGGCGTCCGCCCCGCACGGGCCGTTCGATCAAGGGCGGACCGCGGTGCGCCGGGCAGCGCCGGACAAGATCGACGGGATCACCCTTTCCGACGGCGATCAGCGGGAAAGGAAAAGGGAGGGGAATCCTCCGAATTCGTCCCGCACGCTCGGAATCCCGTGATCCACGGTGTGGCCGGAACGGATCCGGAATTCCTTCGGAGGTGATCCCGGAGCGTGTCGACCCGGCCGCACCCGGAGGGAATCGGACGATCTGGACAGCGCCTTGAATATCTATATGCTGACGCCATGCTTTCCGCCGCCTCCACGCCCGCGTCCGTGTCCACGTCCGCTTCCGCGCCCGTGCCGGCCGCCGCCTCCCGGCTGGCGAACGTCGGCTCGTCACCGGTACGGGAGATCCTGGCGCTCACGGCGCGACCCGAGGTGATCTCCTTCGCCGGCGGCCTGCCCGCCCCCGAGCTGTTCGACGTGGCCGGGATGCGGGACGCGTACGACCGGGTCTTCGCGGAGAACGCGCGGCACGCGCTCCAGTACTCGACGACCGAGGGCGACCCGGAGCTGCGCACCGCCGTCGCCGAGCGGCTCACCACGCGCGGACTGCCCACGGACGCCGACGACCTGCTCGTCACCACCGGCTCGCAGCAGGCCCTCACGCTGCTCACCACCGCCCTCGTCGAACCCGGCGCCGTGGTCCTCGTCGAGAACCCCTGCTACCTCGCCGCCCTCCAGACCTTCGGCTTCGCCGGTGCCCGCGTCGTCCCCGTGCCCACCGACGACCAGGGCATCCTCCCGGCCGCACTGGAGGAGATCGCGGTCCGCGAGAAGCCGACCCTCCTCTACGTCATCCCCACCTTCCAGAACCCCACCGGCCGCACCCTTCCCGCCGAGCGGCGCACCGCCGTCGCCGAGGCCGCGGCCCGGCACGGCTTCTGGATCGTCGAGGACGACCCGTACAGCGAACTGCGGTACGACGGCGAGCGCGTCCCCTGGATCGCGTCCGCCCCCGCGGCGGCCGACCGCACCGTCCTGCTCGGCTCCTTCTCCAAGGTGATGGCCCCCGGCCTCCGGCTCGGTCACCTCCGTGCCCCCGCCGGACTGCGCCGCTCCTGCGTCATCGCCAAGCAGGCCGCCGACCTGCACACCTCGACCATCGACCAGGCGGCGGCCGCCCGCTACCTGCGCGACAGGGACCTCGACGCGCACGTGGCGGTGATCCGCGCCGCCTACCAGGAGCGCAGGGACGCGATGCTCGAAGGCCTGCCGGCCGCGCTGCCGGAGGGCAGCCGCTGGAACAGGCCGGAGGGCGGCATGTTCGTCTGGGCGTCCCTGCCCGAGGGCCACGACGCCACGGCGCTCCTGAAGACCGCCGTCGGCCACGAGGTGGCGTACGTGCCGGGGGCGCCGTTCTTCTGCGGCGAGGCGGACCCCGGCGCCATGCGGCTCTCCTTCACGACGCACTCGCCCGACGAGATCAGGGAGGGCCTCCGCAGGCTCGCCAAGAGCTTCGCCTGAGACCGGGATCGGGTCCGGGGCTTGGGCCTGGGCTTGGGCTGTGGAGACGATCGCGGGCGCGTGCGTGCGACCCGCGCGCGTGGCCGAATTCTGCCGGTGCCTCCACGTGGTTCTCGCCGGACTTCGTGACGAAGGTGACGAACTGGCGGCCCCGGCCACCGTGACGTACTCCGGCCCACCGGCGGCACGGAACGGGCCGTGGAATGGGCCGACCGGGTGAGCTTCGGGCCCGGTCGGCCGCCACGCCGTCATCGCGCCGTGTCGCTGTTGGGCCGAACGGGTGAGGAGCGGGAGGATGGACCCATGAGTAGGTACGAGAGGTACGACGTCACCGACGAGCAGTGGGAGGGCCTCGCGCAGGTCGTACCCCTGCGCGGCCGTGACGAATGGCCGTCCAGGGTCGACCACCGCGCGATCCCCGAGCAGTACGAATCCGCCGAGCAGCGCCGCATGGTCGTGCTCCGCGTGCAGGTCTTCGCCGACGCCCGCGAGGTCGCCGAGTACCTCATCGCCCAGATCCCGGTCCTCCTCGACCTGACCGGCGCCGACACCGAGGTCGCCAAGCGGATCCTCGACTTCAGCAGCGGCGTCGTCTTCGGGCTCGGCAGCGGGATGCACCGCGTCGACCGGAACGTCTTCCTCCTCGCCCCGGCGGGCACGGAGGTCGAGGGCTCGGAGGACGCGGACGAGGAGGAGGTCGTGGGCGGCCGGGCCGCCGACGTCCCCCGATCGTAGGAAGCTCCACTCGGCGTAACGGTTCGTCGGGGAAAGAGCTGCGTACGGTCCGGACATGGACCTCACCTGCGGCTCCGCGCTCGCCCGCACACCGAAGAACCGCCCCTCCGTCCCCGCTCCCGCGTCCCCTTCCGATCCCGCCTCCCCTTCCGTTCCCGAGGCCGTCCCCGACGCCGTTCCCGCTTCCGGTGTCGCTCCTTCCTCCGACGCCGTTCCCGCTGCCGGGCCGCGCGTCCCGGAGGCCCGTACCCCTGCCGCGTCCACGCCCACGCCGGCTTCCGTGTCCGGGCCCGCCTCCGGGTCCGTGTCCGCTCCCGGGAGGGGCGCTTCCCTCCCGCGCGTCGACCGGCCCCGTGCCTCCGTCCCCGAGGCACGGGGCCCGGTCGTGCCGGAGCCCCGGGAGGGGCGGGCCGACGCCCGGCCCGCCGTCACCGAGTTGCGCCTCTCCGCGTTCGCCGGCCACCGCTCCGCCGTGCACGCGCTCGGACCCGTGACCCTCTTCGCGGGCCCCAGCGGCAGCGGCAAGACCACCGCCCTGCGCGCGTACGAGGCGCTGGCCCGGCTCTGCGCGGGCGACCCGCTCGACGAGGTGTTCCCGGACGCCGCCGACCTCGTCCCCGAGCGCGCCCGGCCCGACGCCCAGGGACGGCGCGGGTTCCGCATCGGGTGCACCGTCGACGGACCGAGGGGCCCCGTCCACCTCGACCTCGCGGTGCAGGCCGAGCCCCGGCTCCGCATCGTCGGCGAACGGCTCACCGCCCGGGGCCGCACCCTGCTCGCCACCGCCCTCCGCGACCCCGGCCGCAGCACCGTCCAGGCCGAGTGGCACACGGCGGGCGCCACCCCCGTCACCAGGGCACCGCTCCCCGACGACCTCCTCGGTACGGCCCTGCTGCCGCTGCGGGTCGCCGGCAAGACCCCAGGACAGCTGGAGGTCCTGGCCGCCGCCGAACAGGCGGTCGTCGGGCTGCGGTCCGCCTTCGCCTGCGACCCCCGGCCCGAGCGGATGCGGGCCCCCGTGCCGCCCGGCGAGGGACGGCTGCGGCGCGACTGCCGGAACCTCGCGGAGGTCCTGCACCGCACCCACAACGACTGCCCGCGCCGCCACCACCGCCTCGCGACCGTGGCGGGAGCGGGCTGTGCGGGGACCGTCACGGGGCTCGGGGTGCGGGAACTCCCGGACGGCACCGTCCGGGCGGTGCTCGAACGGGACGGCCGCCCCGCGACCCCGCTCGGCCGCCTCGGCGACGGCGAACTGCGCTACCTGGCGCTCGCGCTCACCCTGCTCACGGGCCCCGGGATCCTGGAGATGGACCGCATCGCCGAGGTGCCCGACGCCATGCAGAGCCTGACCCTGCTCGCCGACGGCCTCGACCGGGGCCTGGACCGGCGCCAGTCGGGCGAACTGCTCCGCCTCGCCGTGGACATCGCCGGGGACGGGCACATCCGCCTGGCGGGCACGGCGGGGGACCGCACGGCGGAGGAGGCCCGCCGAACGCCCGGGGTGACGGTGGTAGACCTGGACGGGTGACGGACGAAGACACGACGGACGACGGCGTGAACGGCAACGGCGCGACGGGCGACGATGTGGCGGGGCTCCGGCGCAGGCTGGTCGCGTTCGCGGCGGCCCGCGACTGGCAGCCCTACCACACGCCCAAGAACCTGGCGGCGGCCCTCAGCGTGGAGGCGGCCGAACTCCTGGAGATCTTCCAGTGGTTGACGCCCGAGCAGGCCGAGCGGGTGATGGAGGACCCGGAGTCGGCCCACCGGGTCGCCGACGAGGTGGCGGACGTGCTCGCCTACCTCCTCCAGTTCTGCGAGGCGCTCGGGATCGACCCGCTGGCCGCGCTCGCGGCCAAGATCGACCGCAACGAGGTCCGATTTCCCGCCAAGCGGCGGGGCGAAGGGGGTGAGGAGGGCCCCTGAACAGAGATCGTCACTCTTCGGAGTGATCGCCTTTTCCCCGTCAGGACTCCTGTCCACAGATTTCCGAATTCCCCTGGTGTTTGGGCTCAGGCCGCCTCACTCTGGGTAATGACTGAGTGGGTGGCAAGTCGTAGGAACGGGGGCGGTGTTGATGGAAGCGGAGCGGTTGATCGTGCTCGGCCGGCACGCGCTGGCGGAGAGCGGGACGGCACAGGACATCGTGGCGGAGGCCTGGCAGGCCCAGGCCCTCGCCCAGGCCATAGGGAGTCGTCTCGCGCTCTGCGGGCCGCAGGAGCTGCGGGGCGAGGCGCGGGGGCTGGGCGAGATCGGGGAGTATCCGGCGGTGTGGGGCGCCGGAGGGCCGCGCGCGGCCCGGCTGACCGAGGTCGCGGACCCCCACCGGACGCTGACCGCACTGGGGGAGCTGCTCGGCGAGGTGGGGATCGCCCTGGTGGGCGTGGCCTGCGCCACCGACGAGGAGGGGCTCTACTGGCAGTGCATCGAGGCGATCGACGCCACGGACGAATCGGGCGACCGGGTGCGCGGGATGTTACGGCGCCTGGCCGTCCGGGACGGCGAGCGCGCCCGCCCGCCCGACCCCGCCCGGGGCCGCGCGACCCCACGGCGGGAGCCGTCGTGCTGACGCCCCGGCCCGACCGGCCTTCGCCCTCCCGGGGGCGTCGGCCGGGAGGTCGGCCCGTATCCGACGGTGCAGGATGGAGGCATGGATCTTCGCATCTTCACCGAGCCCCAGCAGGGGGCCGACTACGACACCCTCCTCACCGTGGCCCGCGCCACCGAGGAGCTCGGCTTCGACGCATTCTTCCGCTCCGACCACTACCTCAGCATGGGGTCCGGCGACGGGCTGCCCGGCCCCACGGACGCCTGGATCACCCTGGCCGGCCTCGCCCGGGAGACGAAGAGGATCCGCCTCGGCACGCTGATGACGGCCGGCACCTTCCGGCTCCCCGGCGTCCTCGCCATCCAGGTCGCCCAGGTCGACCGGATGTCCGGCGGCCGGGTCGAACTGGGCCTGGGCGCGGGCTGGTTCGAGGAGGAGCACAAGGCCTACGGCATCCCCTTCCCGAAGGAGAAGTTCGGCCGCCTCGAAGAGCAGCTGGCGATCGTCACCGGTCTGTGGGAGACCGAGGTCGGCAAGACGTTCACCCACGAGGGGGAGTTCTACCGGCTCACCGACTCCCCGGCACTGCCCAAGCCCCTCCAGGAGAAGATCCCGGTCCTGATCGGCGGGCACGGCGCGACCCGCACCCCGAGGCTCGCCGCGCGGTACGCGGACGAGTTCAACATCCCGTTCGCCTCCCTGGAGGACAGCGAGAAGCAGTTCGGACGGGTGCGGGCCGCCGCCGAGGCGATCGGCCGGCCGGCCGGCGACCTGGTGTACTCCAACGCACTGGTCGTCTGCGTCGGCCGGGACGACGCCGAGGTGGCCCGCCGGGCCGCCGCCATCGGCCGTGACGTGGACGAGCTCAGGGCGAACGGCCTCGCCGGCTCGCCCGCCGAGGTCGTCGACAAGCTCGGCCGGTACGCGGCCATCGGCTCCTCCCGGGTCTACCTCCAGGTCCTGGACCTGGACGACCTGGACCACCTGGAGCTGATCTCCGCCCAGGTCCAGTCGCAGCTGGGCTGAGCGGAGAGGAGTGAGCCGATGAGACCGGTCCGTACGCTCGCCGAGGCCCTCGGGACGGAGGTCCTCGTCCTCGACGGCGGGCTCTCCAACCAACTGGAGGCGCGGGGCTGCGACCTCTCGGACGCGCTCTGGTCCGCGCGGCTCCTCGCCGACGGACCCGAGCGGATCGAGGAGGCGCACACGGCGTACGTACGGGCCGGGGCCCGGGTGCTCGTCACCTCCGGCTACCAGGCCACCTTCGAGGGCTTCGCCCGGCGGGGCGCGGACCGGGAGGAGGCGGCACGGCTGCTCGCCCGGAGCGTGGAGCTCGCGCGGTCGGCGGCGGAGGCCACGGAGGAGGAGGTCTGGGTCGCCGCGTCCGTCGGGCCGTACGGCGCGATGCTGGCGGACGGCAGCGAGTACCGGGGACGGTACGGGCTCTCCGTACGGGAGTTGGAGGCGTTCCACCGGCCCAGGATCGAGGTGTTCGCGGCGGCGGGGCCCGACGTCCTGGCGCTGGAGACGGTTCCGGACGCGGAGGAGGCGGAGGCGCTGCTGCGGGCGGCCGAGGGGTGCGGGGTGCCCGTGTGGCTGTCGTACACGGTCGAGGGCGGGCGGACCCGGGCCGGCCAGGACTTGGCGGAGGCGTTCGCGGTCGCCGCCGGGAACGACCGGGTGGTGGCGGTCGGGGTCAACTGCTGCGACCCGGCCGACGCGGGGCCCGCCGTGGAGACGGCCGTCGCCGTGACCGGGAAACCGGCCGTGGTCTACCCCAACAGCGGGGAGCGCTGGGACGCCGGGGCGCGGGACTGGCGCGGCGGATCCACCTTCGCCCCGGAGCGGGCCGCCGCCTGGGTCCGCTCCGGCGCCCGGCTCGTCGGCGGCTGCTGCCGGGTCGGCCCGGACACGATCACCGCCCTCGCCGAGACCCTGGCCGACACCGGAGCCGACGGCACCGGCTGACCCGGACGCCTCCCGCGCGCCCGGCCCCGCGCGCCCGGCCTGGCGCACCCGGTCCCGCCCGGCCTCGCGCGTCCGGTCCCGTGCGTCCGGTCCCGCCCGTCCGGGCGCGCGGAAAATGCCTGGTGGGGCGGCGAAGGGCGGCACCATACTCGAAGACGTGTTCCTGACGATCAGTACGACCGGCATCCCGGAGCGACCCGCGACCGACCTCGGATTCCTGCTGCACAAGCATCCCGAGCGGGCGCAGTCGTTCCCGACCTCGCACGGCACCGCGCACGTCCTCTACCCCGAGGCGAGCGCCGAGCGGTGCACGGCGGCGCTCCTCCTGGAGGTGGACCCCGTGGCGCTCGTGCGCCGCGGCAAGGGCAAGGGCCGGGGCGGCGCCCCGGACTCCGCGCTCGCGCAGTACGTGAACGACCGGCCCTACGCGGCGTCCTCACTGCTCGCCGTCGCGCTCGCCAAGGTCTTCAAGTCCGCGCTGCACGGCGACTGCAGGGCGATGCCCGAGCGGGCCGCCGCGCCGCTGCCGCTGCGGATCGAGGTCCCCGCGCTCCCCGCCCGGGGCGGCGCCGGGCTGGTGCGCGCACTGTTCGGCCCGCTGGGCTGGACCGTGGTGGAGGCCGAACCGGTCGCGCTGGACGCCGAGTTCCCCGAGTGGGGCGACTCGCGGTACGTGCGCCTCGTCCTTGAGGGCGAGCTGCGGCTCGCGGACGCCCTCAACCACCTGTACGTCCTGCTGCCCGTCCTCGACGACGCCAAGCACTACTGGGTCGCGCCCGACGAGGTCGACAAGCTGCTGCGCGCCGGTGACGGCTGGCTCGCCGGGCACCCCGAGCGGAAGCTGATCACGGAGCGCTACCTCTCCCGCCGCCGGGGCCTGGCCCGGGAGGCGACGGAACGACTCGAACTGGCCCGGCTCGCCGAGGCCGAGGGCCTGGACGTCGAGGACGTCGACAACGCCGTGGACGAGACGACCGACACCGAGGAACGCCCGGTGCCGCTCGCCCGGCAGCGACGGGACGCGATCCTGTCCGCGCTGCGCGAGGCCGGGGCGGCGCGCGTGCTCGACCTGGGCTGCGGACAGGGCCAGCTGGTGCAGGCCCTGCTCAAGGACCCGCGCTTCACCGAGGTCGTCGGCGTCGACGTGTCCGTCCGGGCCCTGACCGTCGCCGCGCGCCGGCTGCGGCTCGACCGCATGGGGGAGCGGCAGGCCGCCCGCGTGAAACTGGTGCAGGGCTCCCTCGCGTACACCGACAAGCGGCTGGCCGGTTACGACGCGGCCGTGCTCAGCGAGGTGATCGAGCACCTGGACCTGCCGAGGCTGCCGGCCCTGGAATACGCGGTGTTCGGCTCGGCCCGGCCCCGTACGGTCCTCGTGACCACGCCGAACGTCGAGTACAACGTGCGCTGGGAGACCCTGCCCGCCGGGCACGTCCGGCACAGCGACCACCGCTTCGAGTGGACCCGCGAGGAGTTCCGGACCTGGGCGGTCCGGGTGGCGGGGGAGTACGGGTACGAGGTCGGGTTCACCCCCGTCGGCCCCGACGACCCCGAGGTCGGACCGCCCACCCAGATGGCCGTCCTCACCCGTACCACCACAGAGAACAACGACGAGAACGACAAGAACGAGAAGGAGGGGCAGGCATGACCACCGTCACCGACAGCACCGCCGACACCACCGCCGCGCGCCGGACCCTGCCCGTCACCGACCTCTCCCTCGTCGTGCTCGTCGGCGCCACCGGCTCCGGCAAGTCCACCTTCGCGCGGCGCCACTTCAAGCCCACCGAGATCGTCTCCTCCGACTTCTGCCGGGGGCTCGTCGCCGACGACGAGAACGACCAGTCCGCCAGCCGGGACGCCTTCGACGTCCTCCACTACATCGCCGGCAAGCGCCTCGCCGCCGGGCGGCTCACCGTGGTCGACGCCACCAACGTGCAGCAGGAGGCCCGGCGGCAGCTCGTGCAGCTCGCCAGGACGTACGACGTGCTGCCGATCGCGATCGTCCTCGACCTGCCCGAGCAGGTGTGCCGCGAGCGGAACGCGACCCGCCCCGACCGGGCCGACATGCCCGCGCACGTCATCCAGCGCCACCGCCGCGAGCTGCGGCGTTCGCTGCGCGGACTGGAGCGCGAGGGCTTCCGCAAGGTCCACGTGCTGCGTTCCGTCGAGGAGGTCGAGGCTGCCGAGGTCGTCCTGGAGCGCCGCTTCAACGACCTGCGCCACCTCACCGGCCCCTTCGACGTCGTCGGCGACGTCCACGGTTGCAGCTCCGAGCTGGAGACCCTGCTCGGCAAGCTCGGCTACGTCGACGGGCACCACCCCGAGGGGCGCACGGCGGTCTTCGTCGGCGACCTGGTCGACCGGGGCCCCGACTCCCCGGGCGTCCTGCGCCGCGTCATGTCCATGGTGGCCTCCGGCGACGCCCTGTGCGTCCCCGGCAACCACGAGAACAAGCTCGGCCGCTGGCTGAAGGGCCGCAAGGTCCAGCGGACCCACGGACTGGCCGAGACGATCGAGCAGTTGGAGGGCGAGAGCGAGGAGTTCCGGGCCGAGGTCGCGACGTTCATCGACGGACTCGTCAGCCACTACGTCCTCGACGGCGGCGACCTCGTCGTCTGCCACGCCGGACTGCCGGAGAAGTACCACGGCCGCACCTCCGGCCGGGTGCGCTCGCACGCGCTGTACGGGGACACCACCGGCGAGACCGACGAGTTCGGGCTGCCCGTGCGCTACCCGTGGGCGGAGGAGTACCGGGGCCGGGCCACCGTCGTCTACGGGCACACCCCCGTGCCGAACACGTCCTGGGTCAACAACACCCTCTGCCTCGACACCGGGGCCGTCTTCGGCGGGAGGATGACCGCGCTGCGCTGGCCGGAGCGCGAACTGGTCGACGTACCGGCCGAGCGGGTCTGGTACGAGCCGGCCCGGCCGCTCGCGACCGCCGCGCCCGGCGGGCACCAGGGACGGCCCCTGGACCTGGCCGACGTGCACGGGCGGCGGACCGTGGAGACCCGGCAGCACGGCAACGTCGCCGTGCGCGAGGAGAACGCGGCGGCGGCCCTGGAGGTCATGAGCCGCTTCGCGGTCGACCCGCGCCTGCTCGCCTACCTGCCGCCGACCATGGCGCCGACCGCCACCTCGAAGGAGGAGGGCTACCTGGAGCACCCCGCCGAGGCCTTCGCCCAGTACCGGGCCGACGGCGTCGAACGGGTCGTGTGCGAGGAGAAGCACATGGGCTCCCGGGCCGTGGCCCTGGTCTGCCGGGACGCCGACGCGGCCCGCGAGCGCTTCGGCGCCGACGGGGTGACGGGCGTCCTGCACACCCGTACCGGACGCCCCTTCTTCGACGACGCCGCCGTCACCGAGGAGGTCCTCGCACGGCTGCGGACGGCGATCGGGGCCGCCGGGCTCTGGGAGGAACTCGACACGGACTGGCTGCTGCTCGACGGCGAACTGATGCCGTGGTCGCTCAAGTCGGCCGGTCTGCTCCGCGCGCAGTACGCGGCCGTCGGCGCCGCCTCGGGCGCCGTGCTGCCCGGTGCGATCGACGCCCTGCGACAGGCGGTGGAACGCGGCGTCGAGGGGCTCGACGGGCTGCTCGGCCGGCAGCGGGAGCGGGCGGTGGACGCGGAGGCCTTCACGGCCGCCTACCGCAGGTACTGCTGGCCGACCGAGGGCCTGGAGGGCGTGCGGTTCGCGCCCTTCCAGCTCCTGGCGGCGCGCGGGCGCTCGCTCGCGGCCGTGCCGCACGACGAGCAGCTCGCGTGGCTCGACCGGCTCGTGGAGCACGACCCGACCGGTCTGGTCCGGGTCACCCGCCGCCTCGTCGTCGACACGGGCGACGAGGCCTCGGTCCGCGCCGGCGTCGACTGGTGGCTGGAGCTGACCGGCGCGGGCGGCGAGGGCATGGTCGTCAAGCCGCTGGCGGCGCTCGTCCGCGACGGCAAGGGCCGGCTCGTCCAGCCGGGCGTGAAGGTCCGCGGCCGGGAGTACCTGCGGATCATCTACGGCCCCGAGTACACCCGCCCGGAGAACCTGGAGCGGCTGCGGCAGCGCTTCCTCGGCCACAAGCGGTCCCTCGCCCTGCGCGAGTACGCGCTCGGCCTGGAGGCGCTCGACCGGCTCGCCGACGGCGAACCGCTCTGGCGGATCCACGAGGCCGTCTTCGCGGTCCTCGCCCTGGAATCGGAGCCGGTCGACCCGAGGCTCTGAATCCGGGGCCCGTGTCCTCCCGCCCCCGCCGGACCGTTCCGGCGGGGGCGCGGGGGTGTCCGGGGCGGCGCTCCCCTGCGCCCCCTCGTGCTCGCTGACGCGTTGCTTCCGCACCCCCTAGCGTTCTTCACCCCGTCACGTGACGGAACGCCAACAGCGTGACGGGGAACGCCACACGAGCCGGGAACACGCCCGCGAAAGGCACCGGACGGGCACCGGCGGGGACCCTCCGGAGAAGGCTCGCGGGCGGTACGGGGGTGGTACGCGGACGGTGTGCCGCGCGGGACCGCGCCTCCGCCCGGACCGGACGGGGAGCCGCCGCCCGGGGCCGGCGGGGGGCCACGAACCGGCGTTGGGCCGTCGCGGGGGGACGGCCCAACGCCCCGGGCCGGAGGAGAGAACCGTACGCACCACACCGCACACCGCACGCACCACACCGCACGCACCACACCGCACGCACCACACCGCCGGTGACCCGCCCGCCGCGAGCGTCCCGGCGGTCGGCCGGGACAGGCGCCCCGTCCGACGGCCCCGCGCCGAAACGCGGGCCGCGGAGGCCCCCCTCCGTCAGGATGGACCCATGGGATTCCACGTCGATTCCGAGACCGGGCGGCTGCGCCGCGTCATCCTCCACCGCCCCGACCTGGAGCTGAAGCGGCTCACTCCGACCAACAAGGACACCCTCCTCTTCGACGACGTCCTCTGGGTGCGGCGGGCCCGGCAGGAGCACGACGGCTTCGCCGACGTGCTGCGCGACCGGGGCGTGGAGGTGCACCTCTTCGCGGACCTCCTGAGCGAGTCGCTCGAGGTCCCGGCCGCCCGCGCCCTCGTCCTGGACCGGGTCTTCGACGAGAAGGAGTACGGTCCGCTCGCCACCGACCACCTCCGGGCGGCCTTCGACTCGCTCGACGCCGTCGCGCTCGGCGAGGTGCTCGTCGGCGGGATGACGAAGCGGGAGTTCCTGGCGGCGCACCGGGAGCCGACCTCGGTCCGCTTCCACGCGCTCGACCTGGACGACTTCCTCCTCGGTCCGCTGCCCAACCACCTCTTCACCCGGGACACCTCGGCCTGGATCTACGACGGCGTCTCCATCAACGCCATGCGCTGGCCGGCCCGGCAGCGCGAGACGGTCCACTTCGAGGCGATCTACAAGCACCACCCGCTCTTCACCGGGCCCGGGGCGGGCCCCTTCCACCACTGGTCGGAGGGGCAGGCGGACTACCCGTCGACGATCGAGGGCGGGGACGTCCTGGTCATCGGCAACGGAGCCGTACTCATCGGGATGAGCGAGCGCACCACCCCGCAGGCGGTGGAGATGCTGGCCCGGGGCCTGTTCGCGGCCGGTTCGGCGCACACGATCGTCGCGCTCGACATGCCGAAGCGGCGCGCGTTCATGCACCTGGACACGGTGATGACGATGGTGGACCAGGACACGTTCACCCAGTACGCGGGGCTCGGCATGCTCCGCTCGTACACGATCGAGCCGGGGGACGCGGGGCAGCCCCTGCGGGTGACCGACCACCCGCCGGAGCGGATGCACGACGCGATCGCGGCTGCCCTGGGCCTCCCGGGGATCCGGGTCCTCACGGCGACCCAGGACGTGCACGCGGCCGAGCGCGAGCAGTGGGACGACGGGTGCAACGTGCTCGCCGTGGAGCCGGGGGTGGTCGTCGCGTACGAGCGGAACGTCACCACGAACACGCACCTGCGCAAGCAGGGCATCGAGGTGATCGAGATCCCCGGCAGCGAGCTGGGCCGGGGGAGGGGCGGTCCGCGCTGCATGAGCTGTCCGGTGGAGCGGGACGCCGTCTGACGGGCTCGGGGAGAGCGGCCGGGAGGGGGCTGTATATAAATGTTGAAGTGCGTATAGACTTCCAGGGTCCCCGATCGCCGTACCCGACCGTACCCACAGGAGCGCGACCCATGGCCACAGACCTCATCGGCCGCCACTTCCTCAAGGAGCTGGACTTCACCGCCGAGGAGTTCCGCGGTCTGGTCGCGCTCGCCGCCGACCTCAAGGCCGCCAAGAAGGCGGGTGCCGAGGTGCAGCGGCTGCGCGGCCGGAACATCGCCCTGATCTTCGAGAAGACCTCGACCCGCACCCGCTGCGCCTTCGAGGTCGCCGCCGCCGACCAGGGCGCCTCCACGACCTACCTCGACCCCTCGGGCTCCCAGATCGGCCACAAGGAGTCCTTCAAGGACACGGCCCGCGTCCTCGGCCGGATGTTCGACGGGATCGAGTACCGGGGGGACAGCCAGGCCGCGGTCGAGGAGCTCGCCGCCTTCGCGGGCGTGCCCGTCTTCAACGGCCTCACCGACGACTGGCACCCCACCCAGATGCTCGCCGACGTGCTCACCGTGACCGAGCACACGGACAAGCCGCTGGAGCGGGTCGCCTTCGCCTACCTCGGCGACGCCCGCTTCAACATGGGCAACTCCTACCTGGTCACCGGCGCCCTGCTCGGCATGGACGTCCGGATCGTCGCCCCGAAGGCGTACTGGCCGTCCGAGGGGGTCGTCGAGCGGGCCCGCGAGCTGGCCGGGAGGAGCGGCGCCACCGTCACGCTCACCGAGGACGTGGCGGAGGGGGTCCGGGGCGCCGACTTCGTGGCCACCGACGTCTGGGTCTCCATGGGCGAACCCAAGGAGGTCTGGGACGAGCGGATCGCCGCCCTCGCCCCGTACTCCGTGACCATGGACGTGCTGCGGGCCACCGGGAACCCGGACGTCAGGTTCCTGCACTGCCTGCCCGCCTTCCACGACCTGGGCACCGCCGTCGGCCGCGACATCCACGCCCGGCACGGCCTGACCGAGCTGGAGGTCACCGACGAGGTCTTCGAGTCGGCGCACTCGGTCGTCTTCGACCAGGCCGAGAACCGGATGCACACCATCAAGGCGGTCCTGGTCGCGACGCTGGCCGGGGCCGAGACCGGCACGGGAGCCGGGGCCGGGCTCGGAACCGGGACCGGGGCCGGGACCGGCGCCGTGGTCGAGGCGTGACGTTGCGCCCGATTGGGTGAATATGCGGCGTGCGGTTTACGATCGCACGGTTCAGGGGGGTTCGGGCTGGTAGGCCCGGACCCCCCTCACGCGTGCACGCACCAGAAACGAGAACCCCGCATGACCCCGTCCGCCGCGCGGATCAAGACGCCGCAGCAGCTCATCGCCGAGTCCGGCGCCGACCTCGAGGGCCACGGCCTCAAGCGCACCATGGGCCTCTTCCAGCTCATCTGCTTCGGCGTCGGCGCGATCGTGGGCACCGGCATCTTCGTCGGCCTCTCCGACAGCGTCGCGGAGGCCGGCCCCGCGGTCGTGGTCTCCTTCGTGCTCGCCGCGATCACCTGCGTCTTCACCGCCTTCTCCTTCGCGGAGCTGGGCAGCGCGATCCCGGTCTCGGGCTCCTCGTACTCCTTCGCCTACGCGAGCCTGGGCGAGCGGGCCGCCTTCCTCGTCGGCTGGTGCCTGCTCCTGGAGTACGGCGTGTCCGTCTCCGCCGTCGCGGTCGGCTGGAGCCAGTACCTCAACGAACTCCTCGAAAGCCTGACCGGCTGGCAGCTGCCCGCCGCGCTCTCCGCCGGGCCGGGCGAGGGCGGCGTGGTCAACCTGCCCGCCGTGGTCGTGATCCTGCTCGCCGCCACGCTCCTCGTGCGCGGGGTCCGCGAGAGCGCCCGGGCGACCGCCGCCATGGCCGTCCTCAAGATCGGCATCCTGATCGTCTTCTGCGCCGTCGGCTTCTCCGCCTTCCAGGACGGGCACCTCTCGCCGTTCACGGGCAGCGGCCTCGGCGGCATCACCGCCGGCGCCTCCGTGGCCTTCTTCTCGTACATCGGCTTCGACGCGATCACCACGGCCGGCGAGGAGGTGAAGAACCCGCGCCGCAACGTCCCGATCGCCATCCTCGTCTGCATCGGGATCGTCACCCTGCTCTACTGCGCCGTCGCGCTCTCCGCGATCGGGGCGCTCGGCGCCGACGCCGTCGCGAACAGCCCGGCCGCCCTCTCGGTCGTGGTGAACGAGGTCACCGGCTCGTCGGTCGGCGGCGGGGTCATCGCCTTCGGCGCGGTCGTCGCCATCGCCTCCGTCGTCCTCGCGGTGATGTACGGCCAGACCCGCATCCTGATGTCGATGTCCCGCGACGGGCTCGTCCCCCGGGTCTTCGAGCGGGTCTCCCCGAAGACCTCGACCCCCGTCGCCAACACCTGGACCGTGGCCGCCGTCTTCGCCGTGCCGGCCGCCTTCGCCCCGCTCGACGTGGTCGTCGACCTGACCACCATCGGCACCCTCGCCGTCATGGCGGTCGTCAACCTCGCGGTGATGGTGCTGCGCCGCCGTGCCCCCGAGCTGCAGCGCTCCTTCCGGGTGCCGCTCTTCCCGCTGAGCCCGGTGCTCGGCATCGGCTTCTGCCTGTACCTGATCTGGGGCACGGGCTGGGCGACCTGGCTGCAGTTCGCGGTGTTCCTGCTCGCGGGCGGACTGCTCTACGCGGTCTACGGGCGCCGCAACTCGCGGCTCGTCACCCCGGCGGACGGGGCTTAGCAGCCGCAGCGGCGGCCCTCGGCCGACGGTACGGGGCCGGGGGCGGCCCTACTCCCCGTCCCCGGCCAGGAAGGGCCGTACGAACTCCGCCCCCCGGTCCCGCAGCAGCTCGTGCAGGGCGGCGAAGACCTCCGCCGAGCGGCGGCCCGGCCAGTCGCCGGGGAGGAGCTCCGCCGGGAGGACGGGGTCGGCGTACGGGAGGCGGCGCCAGGAGTCGAGGGCGAGCAGATAGTCCCGGTAGGCGTCCTCGGGCCCGCCCGGGTCCTTCCGCCGGGCCCGCAGGACCGGCCCGTAGGCCGCCACGAACGTCTCGTGGAGGCCGGCGATCGCCGGCAGGTCCCACCAGCGGGCCGCCGCCTCCGCCGTCGCCGCGTACCCCAGGTGGTCGCCCCGGAAGAGGTCCACGTACGGGGAGAGCCCGAGGCGCTCCAGGGTGTTGCGGGTCTCCTCGTACAGGCGCGCGGGCGCGATCCAGACGCCCGGCGCCGCCGTGCCGAAGCCGAGGCGGCCGAGCCGGGACCGCAGCAGGTGCCGCTTGTGGCGCTCGGCCTCGGGCACCGAGAAGACGGCCAGGACCCAGCCCTCGGAGAGCTTCGGCTCACTCCGGGCGTAGATCCGGCGGTCGCCGTCGTCGAGGAGCCGGCGCGCGTCCTCCGAGAGGGCGTACCCGGCGGCCCCGTCCGCCGTGCGGCGCGGCAGCAGCAGGCCCCGCCGCTTCAGGCGCGACACCGAGGAGCGCACCGAGGGCGCGTCCACGCCGAGGACGGCGAGCAGCCGGACGAGCGCGGCCACCGGCACCGGCGAGCCGTCGGGCGTGCGCCCGTATTCGCCGTAGAGGGAGACGATCAGGGATCGGGGGGTGTGCTGCTCGGCCACGTGATCACTTTAGGCGCTGGGCGCGGGGGGTGTGCACACGTCAGGCGGGGTCACACGGGGTGCGGGGGCGCGCCGGACGACGGACCGCACCGGACGACGGACCGGACCCGACAACGGATCGGACGACGGACCGCGCCGGGTGCGGAACCGGGTCACACCGCCCCCCGGAGCCGGAAGCGCTGGAGCTTGCCCGTCGCCGTGCGCGGCAGCGCGTCCAGGAAGACGACCTCGCGGGGCGACTTGTACGGGGCGAGGCGGGCGCGCACGAAGGCCCGCAGCGCGGCGGCCGTGCTCGCGTCGCGCGGCACCCCGTCCCGTACCACCGCGTACGCCACGACGACCTGGCCGCGCAGCTCGTCCGGGCGGCCCACCACGGCCGTCTCCACCACGTCGGGGTGGCCGAGGAGGACCTCCTCGACCTGGGGCCCCGCGATGTTGTACCCGGCCGAGATGATCATGTCGTCGGCGCGCGAGACGTACCGGAACCAGCCGTCGGGGTCGCGGACGTACGTGTCGCCCGTGACGTTCCAGCCGTTCCGCACGTACTCGGTCTGACGGGGGTCGTCCAGATAGCGGCAGCCGACCGGGCCGCGCACCGCGAGCAGCCCCTCCCGGCCGTCCGGGACCTCGCGGCCCTCCCGGTCGACGACCCTGGCCCGCCAGCCGGGGACCGGGCGGCCGGTGGTGCCGGGGCGGACGTCGCCGTCGGCGGCCGAGAGGAAGATGTGCAGCAGTTCGGTCGAGCCGATGCCGTTGATCAGGCGCAGCCCCGTGCGGGCGTACCAGGACCGCCAGGTCGCCTCCGGCAGGTCCTCCCCGGCGGAGACGCAGCGGCGCAGCGAGCCGGTGTCCGGGGCGGTGCCCCGGGCCAGCTCGCCGAGCATGACGCGGTAGGCGGTCGGGGCGGTGAGGAGGACCGAGATCCGGTACCGCTCGATCGCCGCGAGGAGCTGCTGCGGGCCGGCCTGTTCGAGGAGGACCGCGCTCGCTCCGGCCCGCAGGGGGAAGACGACGAGCCCGCCGAGGCCGAAGGTGAAGGCGAGCGGCGGCGAACCGGCGAAGACGTCGTCGGGCAGCGGGCGCAGGACGTGCGCGGAGAAGGTGTCGGCGACGGCCAGGACGTCCCGGTGGAAGTGGACGCACCCCTTGGGGCGGCCGGTGGTGCCGGAGGTGAAGGCGATGAGGGCCACGTCGTCGGCGGCGGTCGGCACGGCCGCGTACGGGCCGGGGCGGCGGGCGGCGAGGGCCAGGAGGTCGTCCGGGCCGTCCCCGCCGAACGGGGTGATCCGGAGCCCGGGGATCCCGGCCGCGAGGAGCTCGCCGAGGGAGCGGGCGTCGCAGAGTGCGTGGGTGCAGCGGGCCGCGTCCGCCATGACGGCCAGTTCGGGGGCGCGCTGCTGGGCCAGAACGGTGACGGCGATCCCGCCGGCCTTCATCACGGCGAGCCAGCAGGCGGCCAGCCAGGGGGTGGTCGGCCCGCGGAGCAGGACCCGGTTGCCGGGCACGAGGCGCAGGTCGGTGGTGAGGACGTGGGCCATCCGGTCGACCCGGTCCCGCAGCTCCCCGTAGCTCCAGACCCCGCCCTCGTCGTCGTGGAAGGCGGGCCGGTCGGCGCCGAAACGTTCCACCGTGCGGTCGAGGAGTTCCGCCCCGCAGTTGAGCCGGTCGGGGTACGCGAGCCCGGGGAGGTCGAAGAGGAGCCGGGGCCACCGCTCCGGCGGCGGCAGCCGGTCGCGGGCGAAGGCGTCGAGGTGGGCCGAGGGCGTCAGCTCCATGGGTCCGTCCCCCTGACGTGACGGGGCCGCCGGTCGCTCCACGAACATAACGTGGGACCGGCGGCAGTCGTTAAACCGCGACAAGCCCGCCGGGACGCGCCGGTACGAGGGCGCCGGAGGCCGGCGCTGTGACGAGGGCGCCGAAGGGCGCCGGAGAGGGCCCGCATGCCCGCATTCTCACTCGAACCGGAACGGACCACCCGGCGGGGGCGGCTCCGCACCCTCCCCGCCGAGCCCCGCGTGCCCGCCACCGCGAGGAAGCCCGGCACCCTCCTCGCCCGGGTCACCGCCCACGCCGCCGACGTCGAGGACCACCGGGCGCGGGCCCACGAACCGGGCCCCGTCCGGCGGGGACTGGCGGGCCGTGACCAGCCCGCGACGGCCGTGACCGGAGTCGTACGCCTCCGGGACGAACAGGCCCTGGTGGAGCCGGACGGCTTCGCGGTCCCGGACGAGCCCGCGCCCGCTTGATCAACTGGTCGCCCTCCCGGA
Source organism: Streptomyces sp. NPDC012825 (assembly GCF_042900925.1). Lineage (NCBI taxonomy): Bacteria > Bacillati > Actinomycetota > Actinomycetes > Kitasatosporales > Streptomycetaceae > Streptomyces > Streptomyces sp. NPDC012825. Next base: position 30,464 of record NZ_JBIBBZ010000019.1, read on the forward strand.
CCGGGCTTAGGGTCGAAAAGGTGGGCCGGCCGGCCCACGGCTCCCTCCCGTGAGGGCGTTACGCGCCATGAACGCTCATGCCTAGCACCCCGAAGCCGACGAATCCCACGGTGACCGCACCCCGTGGGAGCGGAGGAGACGGCAAGGGCATCGCCCTGTTCGTGATCGCCTCCTGCCAGCTGATGGTCGTCCTCGACATCACGATCGTGAACATCGCGCTCCCGCACATCCAGAGCGCGCTCGACTTCTCGACCACCAGCCTCGCCTGGGTCGTCAACGCCTACACGCTCACCTTCGGCGGCTTCCTCCTCCTCGGCGGCCGCTTCGGCGACATCCTGGGGCGTCGGCGCGTCTTCATGTTCGGCGTGCTGCTCTTCGGACTGGCCTCCCTCTTCTGCGGGTTGGCCCAGAGCGAGTGGCAACTCCTCGCCGCCCGCGCCGTCCAGGGCGTCGGCGGCGCCATCGCCTCGCCGACCGCGCTCTCCCTCATCACCACGACCTTCGACGAGGGCCCCGAACGCAACCGCGCCTTCGGCGTGTTCGCCGCCGTCTCGGCCGGCGGCAGCGCGATCGGCCTGGTGGCCGGCGGCATGCTCGTCCAGTGGCTCGACTGGCGCTGGATCTTCTTCGTCAACGTGCCCATCGCCCTGCTGATCGCCTTCCTGACCCCCCGCCACGTCAAGGAGTCGGAGCCGCGCCCCGGCCACTTCGACGTCACCGGTGCGCTGACCTCGACGCTCGGCATGGTGGCGTTGGTGTACGGGTTCATCCGGGCCGCCCAGGAGGGCTGGCGCGATCCGTACACGATCGGCTCGTTCGTCGCGGCGGTCGTCTTCCTGGCCGCGTTCATCCTGGTCGAGCGCCGCTCCCAGCAGCCCATCACCCCGCTGCGCATGTTCGCCGACCGCAACCGCTCGGGCACCTACGCCATCATGCTGTGCCTGGCGGCGGCGATCTTCGGCATGTTCTTCTTCCTCACGCTCTTCGTGCAGCAGGTGCTCGGCTTCAGCCCCCTGCGGGCGGGCCTCGCGTTCCTGCCGGTCAGCGCGATCATCGCGGTCGGCGCCGGACTCACGTCCAACCTGCTGCCCCGGTACGGCCCGAAGCCCTTCATGGTGACGGGCTCGGTGCTCGCCGCCGCGGGCCTGGCCTGGCTGACCCTGACGGACGTGCACTCCAGCTACCTGGGGAGCATCCTCGGCCCGATCCTGGTCTTCGGTCTCGGCATGGGCCTGATGTTCGTCTCGCTGACCATCATGGCGCTGTCGAACGTCGAACCGCGTGACTCGGGCGCCGCGTCCGGCCTGCTCAACGCCATGCAGCAGGTCGGCGGATCACTCGGCCTGTCGATCCTGGTCACGGTCTTCGGCACGGCCAGCCGCAACGAGGCCGAGAAGCAGGTGCCGGCCTTCCTGTCCCAGGCGAACCCCCTGGAGAAGGCGCAGTTCGCCGAGACGGGCCAGCTGCCGCCGCCCTGGGGCGACCAGGTCCTGACCTCGGGCGTCTCGGCGGGCTTCGTCACGGCGGCGATCTTCGCCGCGGTGGCCGCCCTGATCGCCCTCGTCGTCATCCAGGTCCGCGCCTCGGACATCGAACGCCTCAAGGGCGGCGCGGGCATGATGCCGGGCGGCTAGGCCGTCTCGTCTGGATCACCGGGCGGATCGGATGAAGATGTCCGCCATGTGAGGGTCGGTCAGGTGGACGGGCGGAGTCCGTACCTGCCGAGGACGATCTGGAGGAACTCGTCGGCGATCTCCTCCAGAGTGGCGTCGACCCACCCGACGACCCAGTCGTGCATCAGGCCGTTCACGGCGCCGATGAGGGCCGCGGCGGTGATGCGGTGGTCACCTGCCGGGATCTCGCCGCGCTCGGCGGCGTCTCCCGAGATCCGGTTCAGCAACTCGACCCAGACGGCGCGACGCTCAAGACGTTGACGGTTGATGCGCGGACTGACCCCGACGATCTCGACATAGGCGATGCGCGCATGGCGCAGGTCGCCGGCGGCGCCCTTGATGTAGGCGTGGGCGTAGGCGGTGATCCGCTCCGGCAGAGGAAGGTGTTCGACGTCGGGCAACATGTCGATGACCGCCTTCTCGGCGACCTCGTTGACGTACAGGTGAAGGTCTGCGAGCAGGTCTTCGAGCGTGCGGTACTCCTCGTAGAACTGGCGGGTCGACAGTCCGGCCGCTTTGCACAGGTCCCCGAGCCTGGTCGCCCGGTATCCGGGGCCGGCACCGAACAGGTCCAGGCCCGCCTCGCGGAACCGCCCGCGTCGCTCGGCCCGCCGCTCGGCCGCGTCCCTGCCCCCGTAACGGCCCTGTGCCGGAGTGGTTCTTCCCGTCACCGCAACCCCCCTGCCCGGTGGTACGCACAATCCTCCCGCACGGGCCTTGCGCCGCCCGCGGGTGCCTCCCTACCATCCGGTAACCCAAGTCTGAAATTGTCGGTGTTCAGACTTGGGGAGTCGTGCAAGCCCACGAAGCGAGCGCCCCCTGGACTCGAGAACGCCCGGAACCGCCGACGATCAGTGATCGGACCGTCGCTGCCACGCCTCACGGCAGAGCGTGTTTCGCGCTCCGGCACCGCAGGCCGGCTCGATGCACAGCAGCTCCCGTTTCCCGCCCATCCCGGCACCACTCCCTTTGGAGGAGCGAAACATGCACGCTGCGTCATCAGCCCCCGCTCCGAGCAGTCCCGAGCGGACCGGCAACAGCCAGACCGGCACCACCCGCCGCCGGCGGCTGTGGAGCATCGCCGCCGCAGCCCTGCTGACCGCCGGCACCGTCGTGCCCGCGAGCACCGCGCAGGCGGCGCCCACGCTCCAGGAGGTGATGCTGGTCGGCAACAACTGGGAGGGCACCGCCGACGTCATCAGGTCCACGGGGGACTTCACCAAGGTCGGCCGGATCAACCTGGTCCCCGACAAGAGCGAACGCCTGTGGGAGATCTACACCGACCCGGTCAGGCTGGCCTTCTTCCTGGGCATCCGGGAGACCGCCGGCGAGGGCCACGACCAGTTCGTCGACGACATGTACACCACCCCCGACGGCTCGGCGATCGTGGTGTCACGGCCCAGCTTCGGCGACGTGGCCTCCATCGACACCGCCACCGGGAAGCTCGAGTGGCGCTTCCGCGTCGCGGGCTACCGGGCCGACCACATGGCCGTCTCCCCTGACGGGACACGGGTCGCGGTGTCGGCCTCGACCGGCAACACCGTGCACGTCCTGGACATCCGCACGGGCCGGCAGATCGGCTCCTTCGCCACCGGCGACAAGCCCCACGAGAACGTCTTCACCCGCGACGGCAAGATCTGGAACATGTCGATCGGCGAGGTCAACAACGACTTCGACGCGCCCTGGCAGGACTTCCTCAAGGGCGACCGCAAGATCACCGTGGCGGATGCCCGGACCCTCGAGGTGGTCAGGACCATCGACATGCGGGAGCGGCTGAACGCCTTCCCCGGAGGCAAGGACCACTCCGACTCGATCCGGCCGGTCGCCTTCACCCCCGACGAGTCCAAGATGTACTTCCAGGTCTCCTTCTTCAGCGGCTTCTTCGAGTACGACGTCGCCACCGACAAGATCACCCGCATGAAGACCCTGCCGAAGAACCCCGCCACCAGTGACGACCGCACCACCTACGTCAACGACTCCCGCCACCACGGCATGTCCATGAACCCCGACGGCACCAGGCTGTGCATCGCCGGAACCATGGACGACTACGCCACCGTCGTCGACCGCACCACCCTCCGGGAGGGGCCCCTGGTCCCCGCCGCCAAGCCCTACTGGGCCACCGTCAGCGGCGACGGCCGAGCCTGCGTCATCTCCGAGAGCGGCGCCGACCAGGTCACCGCCATCAGCTTCGCCACCGGCCGGAAGATCACCTCCGTACCCGTCGGCGACCACCCGCAACGGGTGCGCATCGCCCACCTCCCTGCCGGCTGGACGAGCCCGACCGACTGACCGCTCCCGTCGCTCACCACCGGCTCGTCATCCTCCAGCCGGAGGCCGCCGCCATCGGGCGCCCGCGAAGCGTACGAGCGCGTCATCCAATTCAGGTCGGATCACCGCGTCGTCCGGGTCTCCCGTGGGGCAGTCGAGCGGCCACAGGGCCACCCAGCCCGTGCTGTCGACACGGATCCTCGGCCCGGGAGCGGCTTCGGCAGTGAGGCGCAGGTGAAGCATGACGGTGCCGTCGTCGTTCTTGCCGAGCGGCGGTTCGAACAGGCGCGGTGCGACGTCCGCGACCTCCCGCCACTCGAAGCGGAACGACCGCTTGCCCAATGCGAACCCGATCCCGTTCTCGTCCAGGCGCAGCTCGGCGCGCCGCCAGGTGAGGGGCGGGATCAGAAGGTCGATGACGGGGGGAAGCGCCACGAAAAAGCCCACGGTCTGCAGGGCGCCGGGATCCTGCCAGCCGTCCTGGAAGGTGATGACGCCGATCCACACCAGCGCGATCGTCCACATCCCCACGTACGTGCCCGGTCGTCCTCTGGTGCTCCGCGGCCCGACGTAGCCGGGGACGCGTACGGACTGTGGGGTGCTGCTCGCCGCAGGCAGCGGGCGGACCGGCCAGGGCACGCGGGTGCGGGCGCGACGCCGACGTGCCGGGGTCCCGCCTCGCTGATGGCCGGCGAAGCCCGCCTGGATCTGGGCGTGGCGGAACTGGTAGACGCCGCCGACCTGTCGCAGCAGGCCCACCCGGCGCGCGTCCTCCAGGAATGCCATGGTCGACCACGGCAGTCTCCCCGAAGCCGCGAGAGTCACCTTCGCGAGCAGCCACTGCGTCCAGGGGCTGCTCGCCACGATCACCGCGGCCGCCCCCGCGGTTCCGGAGATCCAACTGCCGAACAGCACGGTGCGGTCGGGGACGTGGACGATGCTGAGGGTGCCGATGGCTCCGATCACCGGTGCGACACCGAGCACCATGAGTACGGTGCTGGCCCTCTCGCCGCTCAGCAGTGCCCGCGGTCCGACGGCCTGCGCGGTGTCGGCCGGCGCGCCGACGACCATCATGAGCAGCGCCGGAACGATGAAGCCCAGTGCCATGAACGGCTTGTCCTGTGCCAGGAGCAAGACGATGGGTGCCAGGAACACAAGAAGCCAGAACAGGCCCGGGATACGCGAGCGGTGCCTGCCGAACATGGCGAGCCGACGGGGCAGAGGTCCCTTCCACATCTGCGAGAGCATCAGGAACAGGCCTCCCATCGTCCCGAACATCGTGGCGGCCCAGGCTCCCGCGGCCATTTGGAAGGCCTGAAGCGCGTCGCCTCCGGTGATCCAGTCCTGGAACCACGAAGAACCCGCCATCAGCAGGACGTAGCCGATCAGCAGCGCAGGCGCCTTGAGGAACGTCGGCGCCTTCGCTCGGTGCAGCTCCCACCAGGCGAACTCTTTGGTCTTCGCCGCGGTGAGATGGACGGCCAGGAAACCAAGGGCACGCTGCGCCTGCGCGTGCCCCCACTCGCGTACTGGATGGGGCTGGTGGGGCGAGGCCGGTCCGCAGGGGAAGGCCGCGGGAACTATGGAGGCGAGCAGGTGGCGTTCGATCGCCACGACGTCGGGAAAGCGGGACTCGTCGGCGAGCTCGCCGGGATCGGAATCCGCACGGGCGTACACCGTGCGCGCCAGCCACAGCATGAGCGGGGACGAGAGGGCCCTGGCCGACACGGCCTCGGGGTGGTGGGTGATGTGTTCCAGGAACGCCTGCCAGCGCCGGGTGTGCTGGGGATGCGAAGAGCCGCGCAGGTACGCGGCCGCCGCGGCGCTTTCCACCGGTTGTGCTTTGATCACGGCCGCCGCCTGTAGCACGGTCTCTTCTCCGACGAGTTCGGCGTACTCCGTCGTTCGGGAGGTGAGAATGAACGGCGCGCTGTCGACGCCCGTCTTGTTGAGCCCGGCCAGCGCCGCGGACCGAAGCGGACGCGGCAGTTCGTCCAGGCCGTCGAGAACCGGAAGTATCCGCCGGTCGCGTACCAGTTCGCGGATCCGGGCTCGGTCGAGATCCCTGCTCAGGCCGACGTATTCCTCGTGGACACGGCGCGCGAGCCAGACGTCGAAGTGTTCCTTGCCCGCGTCCCAGGAGGAGACCAGTAGCGGTACGGGGACGGGCCTCGTCGCATCGTGCAGGCTCAGCAACTGCAGCGCGAGCAGGATCGTCAGGGACGTCTTGCCCGTGCCGGGACCGCCGATGATCACCAGACGCCGGGCGCGCAGAGCCTGGAAGGCGGCGGCGAGCTCGGCGAGACCCGCAGTGCTGCCTGCCACGTCCGCCCCGATGTGCTCATGGTGATCGGCCACCGTCCGGTCGGCTCGCCAGCCCACCGCGAGCCTGGCGCTTCCGGTCAGGCCGAGCGCCCCCGCCTCGTCCCGCCACTGGGCGAGCACCACGCGCGCCAGTTCGGCGGCGGCGCGGTCCTGCGACGTCTGTGGCAACGGCAGATGCAGGTGAACGGCACTGAAGTCCCGGCCCTGGATCACGTACGTCGCATTGCCCGAGAACACGTTGTGCACGTCGCCCTGTGCTTGCTCCGACATGGCCGCTCAGCCGGTCGCTGTCCGCGGTCTACGGGAAAGCTTCGACCGGTACGCCCCGTCCCGCCCGACGCCGCGCCCCCGCCGCCACGAAACCGGGCGGCGCGCCTCCGGACGTAAGGACTCGTGGAGACGCACTGGTGACGCCACGTCGGGACGTCCACGCCAGGTCCGGCGCCGCGTCATGACCGGTTGAATGTGATGGGGCCGTGGAAATCCCGCCCCATGATGACGGTGTCCTGCCTGCCGCCCGTGATGCGGTTGTCGACATCACCCGCACCGGTTCGCGCTGCGGCGTCTTCCGCAGTGCTCCGCCAGGCCGTGAGACCGTCGCGAAACGCATGGTCGTACGTGGCCCGCAGCGCCAGCACGCGGGCGAGCGCCCGCGCCCGCTCCATGCTCTCGGCCTGCTCGTCCAGGGCCACGAGTTCTTCCTCCCCGGACGGAACCTCCTCGGGTGCGCCAGGCACCCCGTCCGGTTCGGCGCGGCGCCGCACGAGGTCACGCAGCGACATCCATGCCTGCTGCCCCGCCGCGCCCGCCGCGCCACTGGCCAGCGCCGTGAGGAGCTCGGCCGTGATCACCTCCATGGGCCCTCCATCCCCCGTCGTGCCCCAAACTCCCTAGTCTCCACTGGAGTTACACCCGGCGGAGAGGGCGCTACCTGAACGGTACCTGCCCGGATCCCACTGCGCGCGAACCTCCGTGCCGGCGAAATGCTGCCATACCCAGATCCTCGCCGAGGATCGAGCATCCGCGCCGAAAGGGATGCTGCAGGGGGCATTCAGGCGGAGCAGCCCGTGCTCGGCGACGAGCAGTCCCCCGGAGCACCGTCCCGGCCGCGTCCGGCCCCCGGCCCGGTTCCGCGTCGCCCGTGCGGGCCGGGCCGCGCCGTACGAGGCGGACCCGGACGCCGCGAGCCCGGTCCTCCAGGCCGCCGAGGAGACGGGCGAGTTGTCCGCCGTGTCCCTGACCGAAGTGCCACGCGACCCTGGCGAGGCCCTGAGGATCCGGGGCCTGCGCCCGGGCGACGAGATCCGCTCCCCGGCCGAGCTCGCCCGGTCCGGGACCGACGTCAGCGAGGAGGAGATCGAGGGTGCGCCGAGGCAGAGGGAGACGATGACCGTCGCCTCGCTCGCGGACCTGGACGTGAGCGACCCCTGCACCGAGGCGCTCCAGGAGGCCATCGAGGCGAAGGCCGGGCACCGTGAGCCCGTCGCGCCCGAGGGCGGGAGCGACGCCGCCAGGTGCGGACCGCGCCCGACCAACGACGAATCTCCGACCCAGGTCATCAGAGCCTGTCCGGCGGACCGGGGTCGGACGAACCCTGGGGCGTGGGCTCCGGCCGCAACCGGGCGTACGGCTCGTCGGGGCACGCGGCGTCCGGCGGGGCGAGCTTGAGGTAGGCGGTCGCGTACTGCGGGTTCTCGATCTCCTCGCCCGGCGCGGGATCCTGGAAGCAGACCAGCCACGCGCTCGGGTCGGCGGGCAGCGTGACGTCGGTGTAGACGCTCTCCGGCCGCACCTTCTTCACCCCGATCCCCTCCAGCATCTCCCCGGCCCGTACGAGGGTCGCCCCGGCGACGCCCGGCATCGCCGGCCAGGTGACCTTCTCGCCGTCCGCGGCGGGGCAGGGCGCGTCGACGCGCACCACCCCGAGGTCGAGCGCGGGCCGGCCCCCGCCCCGCTGCCCGGCCGCCGTCTGGAAGCACACCTTCCACCCGTTCGCGTCCCACTGCTCGTCGTCCCGGTCGGAGGCGTCGTGCGTCACGACGTCGTACCCGGCCCCGGCCGCGACCCCCTGCGCCTCCTTGAGCACCTTCCCCACGAGCCGCGGCGGTCCGGCGGGCGTCGGAGAGGCGGAAGGAGCACCCGTGGACGCGGCGGCGGAGGGGGAGACGGAAACCTCCGGCCGCCCACTCCCCTTCGGGTCCCCGACGCCCGCTCTCGGCGCTCCGGAAGGATCGCCGAACAACAGGAGACCGCCCGCGAACACCACCAGCACCCCCATGACGACGAACCCCGGACGCCGCCACCAGGGGCGTTCGACGGGCGCAGGGGACGGGGGCGGGGGCACGGGCGAGTAGGGGTCCACCCCGGGATCGTAGGCCCGTCTCCACGACCGCCGCCGGGGGACGCCCGGATCGGCGGGAACACACCCCGCATATCCTCTGAGGTCTTCAGGAAAGGACCGGGAATTGATACGCAGGACGGTGTTCCGCTGGACGGCGTGGGTGGCGGGGGTGCTCGCCCTCGTGCTCCTGGCGGCGTGGATGTGGTGGCGGGAGAGCGACACGGCGGCCCGCTGGCGCTTCGAGGAGACCATGAAGACCTACTGCGGAGGCGTACTGGCGTACGAGAAGGGCCCGTTGTCCGACGGCCTCGGGCACGAGATCGCCCTGCGGGGCGACTACAGCCCGAGGAAGGACGCCCACACCTGCCGGCTGGGCAGGACGGGACGACAGGTCGTGGTGGCGCTCCTGCCCGGCGGCGACCCCGGTCCCGGGGAACTGGAGGACACCCTGCCGCAGCTCCGGGACGACGTACTGCTGCCGCTCCCGCTGGGCGGGGGCTGGCGGGGCTGGATCGACGGCTCTTCGGCACGGGTCCTGCTCGACTGCCGGGGAAGCGCGGACCGCGTCGCCGTGATGGTCGAGATGGTCTCTCCTCTGAGCGAGGAGGACGCGGAGAAGGTGTTCGCGAGGCCGGAGATGATGTGGGAGGAGACCGACCACCTCTCCGGAACCCGGTTCGCCCTCGCGACGGCGGTCAAGGCGGCCGCGCACTGGGGCTGTGAGGCCGAGACGGGGAAGCCCCTCACGTTCCTGCCCGAGGTCACCCGCGACGAGACGACCAAAAGCGCCGACGGCACCTGCGCGGGCCTGCCCTTCGCCCGTGACCCACGCCTGGACACCGTACGGGAGACCGCGGTCGACCGGTCCGCCGTGTACGAGATCTGCGAGGTCGCGTCCTCAGGCCACTTCACCACGGACACCTACTCCTTCTCCGCCCGCTTCGGCCCGTACGCCCTGGTGGCCCGACGCGAGGGAGGCTACCGCGACACCAGCGGTGAAGCAGGTGCCAGGGGCGGCACCTTCTGGGCCTCCGCCCGCTGCCCCGGCGACACCGAACGCGCCCTGTTCACCGGCTACGTACCGCCCGTGGCCTTCACCGCCTGGTTCCCCGGCGAGAAGGGCGGCGAGACCTTCGGCCTGCCGGCCTTCCGCGAATTCGCCAAGCGCTCCGCCGAACGCCACGGCTGCACCGACCTGCGCCTGCCGAAGACACGCTGACCCGCTGCCGGACCGTCCCCGGATCAGCGGCCGGCCCGCCCGCGCCGACTGCGTGCGTTGGCCTCGGAGACGAGGGCGCTCAGCAATTCCGCGCCGGTGAGCGGGTGGAGGTCCGCCGGGGCGACGTCCCACTCGACGCCGCCACCGAGCGGACGGAGCCGGAGGCACGAGCCGTCCGCGCCCGTGACGCGGCCCACGAGATTGCGGGTGGTGTCGAGGACGACCGCGCCGACGCGGGGGAGTCCGCCGCCTTCACGGGTCACCGCGCGAGCCCGTTCAGGATCACCTCGGCGAGCGCGTGGGCGACGGGCGCGGAGCAGACGCCGAGGTGGACGAGGGCGTAGGAGGCCTCGCCCTCGCGCTCGTCCGGCCACGGGCTGCGGATGTCCATGGCGGGGAGCTGGACGCCGGCCCGGGAGAGGGCGGCGGCGAGGGCGTCCCGTGCGTCCAGGGCCTCCTGGATCTTGGGCGAGGTGGTGTTCGGTTCGCGCGGGGTGGATGCCATGGGTTCACTCCTCGTGGGTCGGTTCCGCCGTTTCGCGGACCCGTTGACGTGCGCTGGATTACGCTGCGTAGTCCAGATGTGACGAGGATGTGCCCGGACGCGGGTGGGCCGGGTGTGGACGGGGGCGTGCTTCCGCGGCGTACGGCGCCGGTTCCACACCTTCCACACCGCCGGTCCGTACGAGCGACCCGGAGGGCGACACGATGCCGCAGCGACGAGTGGTCAGCGGCCGAAGCCAGGAGCCGCGCCAGCGGTTCGCGGAGGAGCTGCGCAGACTCCGTACGGTCCGGAAACTGAGCCTCCGCCAGCTCGGCGAACGGGTGGGCTGGGACTGGTCCCTGTTCGGGAAGATGGAGAAGGGCGAGACCCTGGGCAGCCCGGACGTCGTCCAGGGCCTGGACACGTTCTACGAGACGCCGGGGCTGTTGCTGGCGCTGTGGGAGCTGGCGGCGGGGGACAAGTCGCAGTTCAAGGAGCGGTACCGGCGGTACATGACACTGGAGGCGGAGGCGGTGAGCCTGTGGCACTTCGCTGTGAGCGTGCTGCCGGGATTGCTGCAGACGGCGGGGTACGCGCGGGAAGTTCTGGCGGCGGGCGGATACAAGAGCAAGGAGCTGGAGCAGCAGGTCGAAGCGCGAATGAGCCGGAAAGTGCTGCTGGAGGGGGAGGACGCACCGCCGTTCCGGACGATCCTGTCGGAGGCGGTGCTGCGGACGCCGGTGCGAGACTCGGGTGAGTGGCGCGAACAGCTTGAGCATCTTCTAGAGGTGGCGGAGCGCCCGGACGTGACGTTGCAGATCCTTCCTCTGCGCGCCGGTGTGCACGGCCTGAACAGCACCGCCGTGATGTTCCTGCGGCTGCACAGCGGGCGTACCGTTGCTTACACGGAGAACGCCCACCACGGCGAGCTGATCGAGGAGAGCACTTCGGTCGAACCCTTGCAGCGTGCGTACGATGCGATGCGTGACCTGGCGCTTTCTCCGGCCGAGTCGCAGAAGTTCGTTCTGGCCTTGTTGGAGGAAGTACCGTGCGACGCATCGACCTGAGTGCTGCTTCTTGGCGCAAGAGTTCCTACAGCAACTCCGACGGTGGCGAATGCGTCGAGATCTCCGACGACTTCGCCCCCCTCGTCGTCCCCGTACGGGACAGCAAGACCCCGCACGGTCCGGCCCTCGTGTTCCCGGCGGACGGCTGGTCCTCCTTCGTCGCGGCGGTCAAGGGCGGGTTGCTGAAGGGCTGAGCGAGCGGCGACAGCCTCTGCCGAACACCCCGGCTTCTCAAGGGGTTTCGCGGACGTACGGGATGTCGAGCAGACACAGGAACGCGGTCGCCGGGGGCGTGCGGTTGCCCGGGGTCCAGACGACGTACTCGACGCGGACCGGTGCGTCGGTGACCTGGATCGTGGTCACGCCGCCGAGTTGGGGCACGTACGCGGAGGGCGGCATCGCCACGCCGAGCCCGGCGGCCGGCTGGGCGTGGGGGTCACCGCGCCGCGGATGAGCCAGGGCGGGCAGGGTCCGCCGCGAGGGAGGAAGGCTCCGCCAACGCGTGCCGATCTCCTGCTGCCTGGCCTTCAGCCGTCTGGTCAGAACCGCAGGGCGCGGCCGGACAGGTCGATCGCCGACGGGCAGACAAGCACGCGAAGCTCCTGGCAGACACGGGTGATCTTGCTCCAGAACCCGTCTGCCGGGAGCTTCGTCGTTGTGCGGCTGTGTCCCACTCGCGGTCATCACCGCCGGTCTGGAAAGGCTCGGTCGTGTACGCGCCCGTGGAGCAAGAGTCCGGTGTCGATCAGCCGCGTTAGGCGTGCGCCAGTGAGGCGTTAGCAGTGATCCCTAGCGTGGAGCCGAAGGTCGTCCGGGTTCGCCTCCCTGACGGGACCGAGCGTTCGCCATGCCCGATCGAGCGAAGAAAGTTCCGCGATGAAGAGAATCAACGCCGCCGTCCTCACCGTCGGCACGGTCCTCGCCGTCACTCCGGCACGGGCCCTCGGCCACTGCCGGTCCGGTACCGGCACCGTCATCCGCGAATACGGCGTCGCCGCCTGCACCTCGAAGGCCGGTGACCAGTACGAGTTCGCGATCGGCACCGACGGACGCCACCGGTTCAACGAACTGCGCGTGGGACGGCACCCGGACCGGCTGGCGCCCCACCCATGACCTCTGGTGAGCGAATACCGCCCGGTGGAACAGCGCATGGCCGGCAGGGATCCGTCCGACCTGTCCGGACACGCGGTCGGACAGGCCCTCCGCGAGCCGCCGAAGCGTACAGCCGTATCGACAGCCCCGGCCTTGAAAGTACATACCCTGCCACCAGGCGCACAAAGCACCCTCTGATCATCCTCAACCAACCCGGGAGAACCTTCCGCATGAAAAACAACCCATCCGTCCGCCCGGCGTTCGCGCGAATTTTAGTAGTGATTCTGGCGTTGGTGGCATCCCTCGGAGTCACCCAGGCTCCCGCCCCGACCGCGACCGCGGTAACGCCTCGGTGGGTTCGCGTGGACTGGGACATCACAAACCTCCAGCCCGATACGTCCAGCACGTACGCCGCGAACTCTTACTGGTCGATGCTGGCGTCGGTTCGAGAATACGCAAGCACGGGAATTCCGCCCCACCACGGCGCCACCTATTCCATAACCGACCCCGATTCGAACAGGTACATCGAAGTTGCGCTGGTGGATTGGTCGAACCAGGCGGTGCCGCATCGACTCTCCCTCATCCTTGATGCAAGAAATCTCTACGCGGTGGGGTTCTTCACGCCTCGGAGCAGGTATCTCTTCAGGGACATGGACGTGAATCGCGTCGTGTCCGCGTACAACGCCGTCCACGGTGGGCTGCAGCCAGGACATTTCACCTACCTGCCGTTCGGTGAAAACTACAACGACTTCTCCCGGGACGAGTGGCGCGCCAACACGTCGTTTCTGGGACTGCGAAACGACATCAACAACCTTGTCGGCCTCAGTGGAACCATAGGTCAGAACACGCCTCCGGCCATCACGGCCGCGCGTTCACTCACCCAGGTTGTGGCCGCAGTGTCCGAAGCCGCACGATTCGGATGGATCCAGAACCGCATCCTCAACACGATCCGGAGCGGTTCCGACATCGACGGAACCAACAGGTACAGCCACTTGGGGCCCTTCGGTGCCGAAATGGAAACCAGCTGGGCGGCCCTCACCCGCCTCCTTGCCGCCAACGCGGCGGGACGGCAAGGGGTACCGGTGAACATAAACAACCGGGTCTATTCGAATCGCACTGAAGTGGAGCAGGGGGACCCCAGCCGGGGCATGCCTGCCATTGACGTGTTCGTTGCTCTCGGATCTCAATGGTGACCTGACGTCGCGGGCCCGCGTCACGAGTGGCGTGGGCCCGCCGCCGCATGCTCCGGGTCAACCCGCGGCACTGAGCCGTTTCCGATACCCGGCTTCGGCATCCGCGAGGGCCCGCCGGCTCTCTCCGGCAACACCCTGATCCTCGACGTGTTCCTCGATCGCTCGATGGTCGAGGCGCACGCGGACAACCACGAGTCCATCGCCACCCGCGCCCGCTCCGGTCACGCCGCCTTTCGCGGGCGCGTCCGGCGCGGGCGCAAGGTCCCGGAGGAGTCCCACGAAGTGTCGTCACACCTCCTGGTGGTGTGCATCGACGCAGGCCGGAGAGGTGTCGTCAGCCATTGCCCGACGAACTTTCAGATGTCCCGGAAGATCTCGATCTGCGCCCCGATCGAGTTCAGCCGCTCCGCCAGGTCCTCGTACCCCCGGTTGATGACGTACACGTTCCGGAGGACCGACGTGCCCTCGGCGGCCATCATCGCGAGGAGGACGACCACGGCGGGGCGGAGGGCGGGCGGGCACATCATCTCGGCGGCGCGCCAGCGGGTCGGGCCCTCGACGAGGACGCGGTGGGGGTCGAGGAGCTGGAGGCGGCCGCCGAGGCGGTTGAGGTCCGTGAGGTAGATGGCCCGGTTGTCGTAGACCCAGTCGTGGATCAGGGTCTTGCCCTGCGCCGTGGCCGCGATGGCCGCGAAGAAGGGGACGTTGTCGATGTTCAGGCCCGGGAACGGCATCGGGTGGATCTTGTCGATCGGCGCCTCCAGCTTGGAGGGGCGGACCGTCAGGTCGACCAGGCGGGTGCGGCCGTTGTCGGCGGTGTACTCGGGCGAGCGGTCGTGGTCGAGGCCCATCTCCTCCAGGACCGCGAGCTCGATCTCCATGAACTCGATCGGCACCCGGCGGATCGTCAGCTCCGACTCGGTGACGACGGCGGCGGCCACCAGGCTCATCGCCTCGACCGGGTCCTCGGAGGGGGAGTAGTCGACGTCCACGTCGATCTGCGGCACGCCGTGCACGGTCAGGGTGGTGGTGCCGATGCCGTCGACCCGTACGCCGAGGGCCTCCAGGAAGAAGCACAGGTCCTGGACCATGTAGTTGGAGGAGGCGTTGCGGATGACGGTCGTGCCGTCGTGCCGGGCGGCGGCCAGCAGCGCGTTCTCGGTGACCGTGTCACCGCGCTCGGTCAGGACGATCGGGCGGCCGGGGGAGACCGAGCGCTCGACCTGCGCGTGGTAGATCCCCTCGGTGGCGGTGACCTCCAGGCCGAAGCGGCGCAGGGCGATCATGTGCGGCTCGATCGTGCGCGTCCCGAGGTCGCAGCCGCCGGCGTACGGCAGCCGGAAGCGGTCCATGCGGTGCAGCAGCGGGCCGAGGAACATGATGATCGAGCGGGTGCGGATCGCGGCCTCGGCGTCGATGGACTCCATGTCCAGCTCGGCCGGCGGCACGATCTCCAGGTCCACGCCCTCGTTGATCCAGCGGGTGCGCACGCCGATGGAGTTGAGGACCTCCAGGAGACGGAAGACCTCCTCGATGCGGGCGACCCGGCGCAGGACCGTGCGGCCCTTGTTGAGGAGCGAGCCGCAGAGCAGCGCGACACAGGCGTTCTTGCTGGTCTTGACGTCGATGGCGCCGGAGAGCCGGCGGCGGCCGACGACCCGGAGGTGCATGGGACCCGAGTACCCCAGGGACACGATCTCGCTGTCGAGGGCCTCGCCGATCCGGGCGATCATCTCAAGGCTGATGTTCTGGTTGCCGCGCTCGATCCGGTTGACGGCGCTCTGGCTCGTGGCCAGCGCTTCGGCGAGCTGCGTCTGGGTCCAGCCGCGGTGCTGCCGGGCGTCACGGATGAGCTTGCCGATGCGTACGAGGTAGTCGTCTGCCATGGCGTCACGTTATCTCAGATATGAGATGAAGATCGTATCCGGGGTGAGCCGTCAGGGTGAAAGGCCGTGCGCGGTCGGGTGACGCGGCTCGTAGAGGGGCAGCTCGGTGCCGCTCGGCAGCCGCACGGCCGCGAGCAGCCCCCAGCCCCGGTCGGTGATGGCCCGTGAGATCTCCGCCCCCCGGTCCTCCAGGACCGTCAGGGTGCGGGTGAGGTCGTCGCACATGAGGTACACCTCGTGCCGCGGTTCCTCCGCCGTGGGGTGCATCGCGATCTCGGCGGGCGGCAGCTTGAAGACGAGCCAGCCGCCCCCCGCGTCCACGTGCTCGAAGCCGAAGACGTCCTGGAGGAAGGCGCGGTCGGCCTCCGCGTCCCGGCTGTAGAAGGTCACGTGCACGCCGCTGAACATGCTCCGATCCTCGGCCTCCCGCACCGGGACGGCCACTCGTCCGCGTCCGTACGGGGGGTGCGGACGGCGGATCTCCCCGCGCGGCAGGATGGCCGGATGGAACACCCCCTCCACGTGCCCGACCTCACCGCCCCCGGCGGCTTCGCCCTCCGCCCCTGGCGCATGTCCGACCTGGACCTCGTCCGCGAGGCCTCGGAGGATCCGTACATCCCGCTGATCACGACCGTGCCCTCCTCGTACTCCGAGGCCGAGGGCCGCGCCTTCGTGGAGCGCCAGTGGGGGAGGGCGACCACCGGCGTCGGCTTCCCGTTCGTCCTCGTGGACCCCGGCGGGCGGCCCGTCGGCACCGTCGGCCTCTGGCCGGACGGGAAGGGGGGTGCCACCCTGGGGTACTGGGTCGTCGCCTCCGCCCGTGGCGGGGGCGCCGCCGCGTCCGGAGTCGCCGCCGTCACCGACTGGGCCCTGCGGGAGCTGGGCGTTCCCCGGCTCGCGCTCCACGTCGAGCCCTGGAACACGGCCTCCGCGCGGGTCGCCGAGCGCGCGGGTTTCCGGCGCGAAGGACTGCTGGCGGGAGGGCTGCGGATCGGGGACGAGCACCGGGACGTGCTCGTGTTCGCCCTGCCCCGCCCCGCCGCCCCGTCGTGAGGGGACAGGGCGCGCCGCGCTTTTCCGACACTTCGCGGGCGCCCGGGCATGACCGAGCGACGGGGATGCACTAGAGTTATCTCGACATCGAGATAACTGCTTACGGCGCACCGTGGCCGCCCGGCCGGTAAGGGTTACCTAACCCAGCCCTACCCTAACGGATCCGCGAGAAGTCGTGGCGGCAGCATGACGGTAGTACGCGCACATTGATGAAGGAGACTGTCGTGTCGGCGAACAGCTTCGACGCCCGCAGCACGCTGCGTGTGGGCGACGAGTCGTACGAGATCTTCAAGCTGGACAAGGTCGAGGGCTCCGCGCGCCTCCCTTACAGCCTGAAGGTCCTCCTGGAGAACCTGCTCCGCACCGAGGACGGCGCGAACATCACCGCCGACCACATCCGGGCCCTCGGCAACTGGGACTCGCAGGCTCAGCCGAGCCAGGAGATCCAGTTCACGCCGGCCCGCGTGATCATGCAGGACTTCACCGGTGTGCCCTGCGTCGTCGACCTCGCCACCATGCGCGAGGCCGTCAAGGAGCTCGGCGGCGACCCGGCGAAGGTCAACCCGCTCTCCCCGGCCGAGCTGGTCATCGACCACTCGGTCATCGCCGACAAGTTCGGCACCAAGGAAGCCTTCGGCCAGAACGTCGAGCTGGAGTACGGCCGCAACAAGGAGCGCTACCAGTTCCTGCGCTGGGGCCAGACCGCCTTCGACGACTTCAAGGTCGTCCCGCCCGGCACCGGCATCGTCCACCAGGTGAACATCGAGCACCTGGCCCGCACGGTCATGGTCCGGAACGGCCAGGCGTACCCCGACACCCTCGTCGGCACCGACTCGCACACCACCATGGTCAACGGCCTCGGCGTGCTGGGCTGGGGCGTCGGCGGCATCGAGGCCGAGGCCGCGATGCTCGGCCAGCCGGTCTCCATGCTCATCCCGCGCGTCGTCGGCTTCAAGCTGACCGGCGAGCTGCCGGCCGGCACCACCGCCACCGACCTCGTCCTCACGATCACCGAGATGCTGCGCAAGCACGGCGTCGTCGGCAAGTTCGTCGAGTTCTACGGCGAGGGCGTCGCCGCCACCTCCCTGGCGAACCGCGCCACCATCGGCAACATGTCGCCGGAGTTCGGCTCCACCGCCGCGATCTTCCCGATCGACGGCGAGACCCTGAACTACCTCAAGCTCACCGGCCGCCCCGAGCAGCAGGTCGCGCTGGTCGAGGCGTACGCCAAGGAGCAGGGCCTCTGGCTCGACCCGGCCGCCGAGCCCGACTTCTCCGAGAAGCTGGAGCTCGACCTCTCCACGGTCGTCCCCTCCATCGCCGGCCCGAAGCGCCCGCAGGACCGCATCGTCCTCGCCAACGCCGCCGAGCAGTTCGCCCAGGACGTCCTCAACTACGTCGAGGTCCCGACCGACGGGAACGGCTCCGCCGCCTCCCCGGTGGACGAGGCGAGCGTCGAGTCCTTCCCGGCCTCCGACGCCCCGGCCTACGGCAGCCAGGAGAACGGCGCGGGTGCCCCCCGGCACACCGGGGGCACCGGTGCCTCGGTCCCGTCCAACCCGGTCACCGTCACGGCCCCCGACGGCAGCACCTACGAGCTCGACCACGGCGCCGTCACCGTCGCCGCGATCACCTCGTGCACCAACACCTCGAACCCGTACGTCATGGTCGCCGCCGCGCTCGTCGCGAAGAAGGCCGTGGAGAAGGGCCTGACCCGCAAGCCGTGGGTCAAGACCACCCTCGCCCCGGGCTCGAAGGTCGTCACCGACTACTTCGACAAGGCGGGCCTCACCCCGTACCTCGACAAGGTCGGCTTCAACCTCGTCGGCTACGGCTGCACCACCTGCATCGGCAACTCCGGCCCGCTGCCGGAGGAGGTCTCCAAGGCCGTCAACGAGCACGACCTCGCGGTCACCTCGGTCCTCTCCGGCAACCGGAACTTCGAGGGCCGCATCAACCCCGACGTCAAGATGAACTACCTGGCCTCCCCGCCGCTGGTCGTCGCGTACGCCCTCGCCGGTTCGATGAAGGTCGACATCACCAAGGACGCCCTCGGCACCGACCAGAACGGCGAGCCGGTCTTCCTGACGGACATCTGGCCGACCGAGGCCGAGGTCAACGACGTCGTCGCCAACGCCATCGGCGAGGACATGTTCAGCAAGTCCTACCAGGACGTCTTCGCGGGCGACGCCCAGTGGCAGGCGCTGCCGATCCCGACCGGCAACACCTTCGAGTGGGACGCCGAGTCCACCTACGTCCGCAAGCCCCCGTACTTCGAGGGCATGACGATGGAGACCACCCCGGTCTCCGACATCACGGGCGCCCGCGTCCTGGCCAAGCTGGGCGACTCGGTCACCACCGACCACATCTCCCCGGCCGGCGCCATCAAGGCCGACACCCCGGCCGGCCAGTACCTCACCGAGCACGGTGTGGAGCGTCGTGACTTCAACTCCTACGGCTCGCGCCGTGGCAACCACGAGGTCATGATCCGCGGCACCTTCGCCAACATCCGCCTGCGCAACCAGCTCGCGCCGGGCACCGAGGGCGGCTACACCCGCGACTTCACGCAGGACGGCGGTCCGGTGTCGTTCATCTACGACGCCTCCCGCAACTACATCGAGCAGGGCACCCCGCTCGTCATCCTGGGCGGCAAGGAGTACGGCTCCGGCTCGTCCCGCGACTGGGCCGCCAAGGGCACCGCGCTCCTCGGCGTCAAGGCCGTCATCACCGAGTCGTACGAGCGCATCCACCGCTCGAACCTCATCGGCATGGGCGTCCTGCCGCTCCAGTTCCCGGAGGGCCAGTCCGCCGACTCCCTCGGCCTGACCGGCGAGGAGACCTTCTCCTTCACCGGCGTCGAGGAGCTCAACGACGGCACCACGCCGCGCACGGTGAAGGTCACCACCGACACCGGCGTCGAGTTCGACGCGGTCGTCCGCATCGACACGCCCGGCGAGGCGGACTACTACCGCAACGGCGGCATCATGCAGTACGTGCTGCGCCAGCTCGCCGGCTCCTGACCGGATGTGAACGAGCGCCCCTGCCCCCGCATCTCGCGCGGGGGCGGGGGCGCTCGCGCGCGACGGCGGAGAACTCCGGGAACCTTGGCGGAAAGCGCGTACGGGGAAGGCGCCGGGCCCCGGGCCGGCGTACGGCGGACCCGCGGTCAGGCCCAGGCCACTGACGGCGAACCCGCAGGCTCCCGTGGTGTAGAGCCAGCCGAACCCCTCGGAACGCCGATGTTCGGGGATGGTCCTCTCGACCGCGCAGGACCGGATCGCGTCGAGCGGGGCGGTGCACAGACCGGCGGCGATCACGACGAGGGTCAGCGCGGGCCAGCCGCCGGCCTGTCCGACGCCGACGACCGCCACCGCCACCACCGCGAGGAGGGTGCCCGCCCGCACCGCGGGCCCGCCGGACAGCCGGTCCGCGAGCGCGGTGCAGCCGACTCCGGTGAGCACGCTGCTGCCCGCGAGCACCGCGATGATCGTGCCGGCGCCGAAGGCCCCGGACCCGATGGTCCGGGCCAGCGGCAGAGCGGCCGTCTCGATGGCACCGAGGGTGTGGCTGAAGGCGACGCCGACCGCGACCCAGGCGATGAATCCGAGGTTCCACAGCGGTTCACGAGGCTCGTCGAGCACCTCGTCCTCGCCCTCGGCGCCTTCGGCGGTACGCTCCCGGGCCGGCCGGGACGCCCGGCGGGAGAAGGCCAGCAGGAGGGCGAGCACGGCACAGCCCGCGGCCATCGCCAAGACGCCACCCGTCCGGCCGAAGGCCAGGAGCGCCGCCCCCGCGATCAGCGGGGCTCCGACGACCAGGAACTCCATCACGGTGGCGTTGACCGCGAGGGCCCGCTCCAGCAGCCGTTCGGGCACGGCCGAGTTGAGGAGCGTACGGGTGAGCCCGGTGAGGCCGCCGAGGCCGATGCCCGCGACCGCGCACAGCACGCACAGCACGCACAGCACCGGCAGCGGGGCGTCCACGGCAGGGGCCGGGGCGACCGAGGCCAGCCCGAGGGCCGCCAGAGCGGCGGAGACCACCGGTACGGCACGGCCCGGCGTACGGTCCGCGACCTTGCCGATGAGCCCGGAGGAGGCGACGTCCGCCAGGATCAGCGGGGCGACCATGACCCCGCCGTCCTCTGCGGAACCGGTGCCCGCGGCCGTCAGCCCCGCGAACGCCATGGCGGCCATCAGGGCGGGCGCGTTCACGAGCTGGACGATGAGCGTCCAGACCCGGCAGGACTTGTGAGTGAGCAGTTCCCGGAGGGAGCGGGCCGCCTCCGCTTCCGGGACCGGCGATTCGGCGGTCATCGGGTCGCCTGCCGGTCCGGTCCGACCGACGACTCCCGCGTGGGTCCGCATAACGGAAAGCCGTTCACCCCGTCGGCGGGAGCCCAATCGATGCGCACAGGCTCGGTGCAATCGGCGAACGTTCCGGCTAGTCCTCTGTGTGATCACATGACCGCGATTGTGACCCGGCGTTTTGTGTCGGGGATCAGCAATGAAGGGCGCGCGGGAGCGCAGCCACGCGAGCACCCGGACCCGCCGCCACGGCAGCGGGCGGAATACGGGGCGACCGCCGGACGTGCCCCGCAGCCTGATCCGAGGCTGAGGCCGTAGGGCCCGGTAACCGGTAACCGGCAGTACGAAGCGGGCCCCGCTCCTCGGAGGAGGAGCGGGGCCCTTGCGCGTGTTCGTCACGCGTGCGGGTCCGTGGATCCCGTGGGATCCGTGGGGACCGTGGGTCAGAACATCAGGCGGTAGGTGTTCCAGCCGCTGGCGCCGATGAGGACGCGAGCCTTGAACGGCGCGGCGGCGTTGCCGGTGCCGCTGTAGCGGTACAGCTTGCCGGCGGTGTCGCGCGCGAGCAGGTCGCTGCGGCCGTCCCAGTCGAGGTCGCCGACGCCGAGGAGGGTGTTGAACCCGCCCCAGCCGCCGCCGATCTTGGTGCGACCGCCGAACGGGCTCTTGTAGTCGCCCGTGCCCTTGTACATCCACAGCACACCCGCGCTGTCGCGGGCGACGATGTCGGCCTTGCCGTCACCGCTCAGGTCGCCGACGCCGGCGATCTGGTTGTAGATGTTCCAGCCGGTGCCGACCTTGGAACGGGCGGCGAACTTGCCGTTGCCGTAGCCGAGGTACAGCCACAGGGTGCCGGACGAGTCGCGGGCGATCAGGTCCGCGGCCGCGCCGCCGCCGAGCTGACCCGGCGAGAGCACCTTGCTGTAGATGTTCCAGCCACTGCCGACGTTGACGAACTGGGTGCCGGTCGACTCGCCCGAGAGGTACCCGAGGTTGCCGTTGGTGTACCAGATCCACGCGTCGTCGGCGACGCCGTCGCCGTCGTTGTCGGCCTGCTGGGCGTTCTTGACGCTGCCCCAGGTCGAGTTGTCGTAGTTGCGGGCCTCGTAGCCGCCGGAGCCGTTGGGCTCGTACCAGTACAGGGCCGAGCCGGAGACGGCCTGCAGGAAGCGGATCTCGGCGTCCGCCGTCGTCGCCGAGGAGTTCGCGGCGGAAGCGGCCGGGGCCGCGGGGGCGGTGTGGGTGCGGCTCGCAGCCTGCGGCGCGTCGGCTGCCACGGCGGCCGTGGAGGTGCCGACGAGAGCGGCCGTTATCGCCGCGACCGTGACACGGGACAGGACGCCCGTGCGGTTCAGGCCAGAAGAATTGGCCACGTAGTACTCCAGATGCTCATGGGACGAGAAAGGGCCCGCCGCGTGCCCGTGCCGGAGGCAGGGGCGGGCGGGACCTCTATGATCCCGGATCCTTCGCGCGGGATCTTCACCGGGCAGCCGGTTTGTGACACAACTGTTTCGATGCCGAACCTATGCCCCATTTACGTGTTTCCTTCCGCGCGTCCTCGTCCGCCTGCTCGATCGGCCCCGGGCATGGGGTGACCCTGGTGTCGTGTCAAGGGTGTCGCGTGACGGACCGTTGGACGAAACGCCGCAGATCCAGCGTACTTATCCCGCAGGTCTCAACTCGGGAAAGATGGCTGTCGAAACCTGCTTTCGATCTTGCTCAGGCGAAGGAGAGTGGACTATACCTGTCGCGTCCAGCCCGTCGTGTCCATCGACGACGGCCCGGCGCGTGCACGACCCGGCTGCAAATGACCGCGGTGGCGGGGCCCTTCGCCTGAGGCGAGTTGAGAACGGGCGACCGGTACACCGCCTGAGTCCTGAATGAAGGCGAGGACTTGAGCATGGGATCCACCTCCGCACAGACCAATGAGGGCCTCGGCCGTCGCGATCTGATCAAGCGTTCCGCCGCTATCGGTCTGATCTCCGTACCGACCATGGGGTTCCTGTCCGCCTGTGCGAGCAGTGACAGCGGTGGCAACGGAAAGGTCGAGAAGGGTACGAAATCCGACAAGAACCCGCTCGGCGTGAACGAGTCGGCACCGCTCGACTTCGTCCTCTTCGACGGCGGATTCGGACAGCAGTACGCCAAGGACGCGATCGAGGTCTACAAGACGAATTACCCCAAGGCCACGGTCAAGTTCACCCCGACCCAGAAGATCACCACCACCCTGCAGCCGCGCTTCAACGGCGGCACCCCGCCGGACCTCATCGACAACTCCGGCGCCGAGCAGATGGACATGGGCGTCCTGGTCGGCCAGAAGCAGCTCGCCGACCTCACCCCGCTGCTCGACGCGCCCTCCCTCGACGACCCGAGCAAGAAGGTCCGCGACACCCTGCGGCCCGGCATCGTCGAGATGGGCCAGTTCGACGGCGAGCAGTGCTGGATCCTCAACTACGCCTACACCGTCTACGGCGTCTGGTACTCGCAGAAGCTCCTCGACTCGCTCGACGCGAAGTACCCGGAGACCTGGGACGAGATGCTGGCCGTCTGCGAGAAGGCCAAGAAGAAGAACATCGCCGGCTGGACGTACGCGGGCAAGCACCCGTACTACGTCCCCTTCTCGCTCTATCCGATGATCGGCAAGGTCGGCGGCCGCGAGGTCCTGGACGCCATCGACAACCTGGAGCCCAAGGCCTGGGAGCACCCGGCCGTCAAGGCGTGCTTCGAGGCGTACTACGAGCTCGTCCGGAAGGGTTACGTCCTCAAGGGCACCCCCGGCCTCGACCACATCCAGTCGCAGACCGCCTGGACCGAGGGCAAGGCGCTGTTCATCCCGAACGGCTCCTGGGTCGAGAACGAGGCCGCGAAGACCATGCCGGCCGACTTCGGCCTGGCCGTCTCCGGCCCGACCGGCCTCGACGCCTCCGACAAGATGCCGTTCGGCACCATCTGGGCCGCCGGTGGCGAGCCCTTCGTCGTCCCGGCCAAGGCGAAGAACGCCGAGGGCGGCATGGAGCAGCTGCGCATCATGCTCGGCGAGGCCTCCTCCAAGAGCTTCACGCAGTCCGTGAAGTCCCTGACCGCCCTCAACGGCGGCACCGACGGCATCGAGCTCTCCCCGGGCCTGAAGTCCGGCGTCGCGGCCCTGGAGAAGGCCGGCCAGAACGTCGTCAACCCGCGCCTCCAGGACTGGTACGTCGCCCTCCAGAAGGAGAAGATCGGTGTCGCCGGCATCGGCGAGATGATGGCCGGCCGCGCCACCCCGGCCGAGACGATCAAGAAGATCCAGAAGTTCGCCGACGAGGCGGCCAAGGACTCCTCGATCAAGCACTACAAGCACTGACGAACAGTGCCGGGGCCCCTTCCCGCCGACCGGGAGCGGGCCCCGGCCCCTCAGCGCGCGGCACGAGCGGCGCGCCTTCGCGGGAAGATCGGGGTCGGTAGGAAATGCAACACGGCAAGTACCGTTTCATCGTGGGGTTCCTGGCGGCCCCCCTCGCGCTCTACGCGCTGTTCGTCATCTGGCCGTTCATCCAGTCCATCTACTACTCCTTCACGGACTGGACCGGGCTGAGCCCCGAATTCGGAATGATCGGATTCGGCAATTACAGCAGAATGCTGGACGACGAGATCTTCTGGAAATCGCTCCAGCACAGCCTGACCTTCGCGGTGGTGCTGCCCCTGGTCACCGTCGGCCTCGCACTGTTCTTCGCCTTCATGCTCAATGTCGGCGGTCGGCGCCGAAAGGACGCGGCCATCGCCGGCGTGCGCGGATCGTCCTTCTACAAGATCGTCTATTTCTTCCCGCAGGTGCTGTCGATCGCGATCGTCGCGCTGCTCTTCCAGTTCGCGTACAACCCGAACAGCGGAGCCATCAACTCCGTACTGAAGGGCGTCGGTCTCGGCAGCGTCCAGCCGGACTGGCTCGGAGACCCGGACCTCGCCCTCGTCTGCGTGATGGTCGTCCTCGTCTGGTCCACCGTCGGATTCTTCGTCGTCCTCTTCTCGGCCGGCATGGCGTCCATTCCCAGGGATTTCTACGAGGCGGCCCTGCTCGACGGCGCGAACCGCTTCACCACCTTCTTCCGGATCACCCTGCCGCTGCTCTGGGACACCGTGCAGTCCGGGTGGATCTACATGGGCATCCTGGCCCTCGGGGCCGAGTCCTTCGCCGTCGTCCAGATCATGACCGTCGGTCCCAGTGGCGGCGGGCCCGACTACTCCACCATCGTCCTGCCGCTGTACGTGTACCAGAAGGCGTTCCGGGACGGTCAGGCCGCCTACGCCACGACCATCGGCGTCGCCCTGCTCGTCGTGACGCTGGCCTTCGCGGCCGTCGTGATGAAGCTGGGCCGGCGCGAGCGGCTGGAGTTCTGATGAAGATCACCGACACGACCCCCGCCGGAGTGGAGAACCCCGGCTCCCCGGCGGGACCGGACCCCGTGGTCACCAAGACGACCGCCCCCGCGCCCCGCAAGGAGCCGAAGAAGGGGGAGGGCGCCGTCCTCAACGTCTTCTCCCACGGCGTCCTGATCCTCTGGGCGATCATGGTCGTCATGCCGCTGCTCTGGGCGGTCATGACCTCCTTCAAGACCGACCGGGCGATCTTCACCTCCCCGTGGGCGCTGCCCGACAGGCTGCACTTCGAGAACTGGTCGCGCGCCTGGACCGAGGCGCACATGAGCGACTACTTCCTGAACACCCTCCTGGTGGTCGGCGGCTCGCTGCTCGGCACGCTCCTCCTCGGCTCGATGGCGGCCTACGTCCTGGCCCGCTTCGAGTTCCCGGGCAACCGCTTCATCTACTTCCTCTTCATCGGTGGGATGAGCTTCCCGATCATCCTGGCGCTCGTGCCGCTGTTCTACGTGATGCAGAACATGGCCCTGCTCAACACGCTGCACGGCCTGATCCTCGTCTACATCGCGTACTCGCTGCCGTTCACGGTCTTCTTCCTCACGGCCTTCTTCCGCACCCTGCCGACCTCGGTGGCGGAGGCGGCCTTCGTGGACGGCGCCTCGCACACCCGGACCTTCTTCCAGGTGATGCTGCCGATGGCCAAGCCGGGCCTCATCAGCGTCGGCATCTTCAACTTCCTGGGGCAGTGGAACCAGTACCTGCTGCCGACCGTGCTCAACACCGAGCCGGAGCGGAAGGTGCTCTCGCAGGGCCTCGTCCAGCTCGCGGTGAGCCAGGGCTACAAGGGCGACTGGTCGGGCCTCTTCGCCGGTCTGGTGATGGCCATGCTCCCGGTCCTCGCCGCGTACATCATCTTCCAGCGGCAGGTGGTGGCCGGTCTGACCGCCGGCGCCGTGAAGTGATCCCCGGGGCCGCACCGGCCCCGCCACCGCTCCCGAAGGGCCCCCGGCGCACCGCGCGCCGGGGGCCCTTCGGGCTGTGCGGGGCGCGGGGAGGACGCCCGGGGAAACCCGGCGCGAACACCGTGTGACCCTCACCTCCGTCACTCAAGGTCTTGACGGGGACCAAGGCGAAAGCGTCCCCTTAGAGTTCACATGTTGGAGAAAACGGTGGGAGTGAGTGAGTCGATGGAGACTCCGGGGTCGCAGACCTCTCTGCACAGGGCCAATCTCGAACGGGTCGTCCGGGCGGTGCGCATGGCCGGCTCGCTCACCCAGGCGGAGATCGCCCGGACGACGGGCCTGTCCGCCGCCACGGTCTCCAACATCGTGCGGGAGCTGAAGGACGGCGGCACCGTCGAGGTCACGCCCACCTCCGCCGGGGGGCGCCGGGCCCGCAGCGTCTCGCTCTCCGGCGACGCCGGCATCGTGATCGGGGTCGACTTCGGCCACACCCACCTCCGGGTCGCCGTCGGCAACCTCGCCCACCAGGTGCTCGCCGAGGAGGCCGAGCCGCTCGACGTCGACGCCTCCGCCGCCGAGGGCTTCGACCGGGCGGAACAGCTGGTCAAGCGGCTGATCCTGACCACCGGGATCGGCGCCGACAAGGTGATCGGCGTCGGCCTGGGCGTACCGGGCCCGATCGACGTCTCCTCCGGGACCCTCGGCTCGACGTCGATCCTGCCGGGGTGGAGCGGCATCAACCCCGCCGAGGAGCTCTCGGGCCGCCTCGGGGTCCCCGTGCACGTCGACAACGACGCCAACCTCGGCGCGCTCGGCGAGCTGGTCTGAG
>NZ_JBIBBZ010000019.1:57613-118281 GCF_042900925.1 Streptomyces sp. NPDC012825
GGCATCAACCCCGCCGAGGAGCTCTCGGGCCGCCTCGGGGTCCCCGTGCACGTCGACAACGACGCCAACCTCGGCGCGCTCGGCGAGCTGGTCTGGGGCGGCGGCCGGGGCGTCAAGGACCTGGCGTACATCAAGGTGGCCAGCGGCGTCGGCGCCGGCCTGGTCATAGACGGACGGGTCTACCGGGGCCCCGGCGGCACCGCGGGGGAGATCGGGCACATCACCCTGGACGAGTCCGGGCCGGTCTGCCGCTGCGGCAACCGGGGCTGCCTGGAGACCTTCACGGCCGCCCGCTACGTCCTGCCGCTGCTCCGGCCGAGCCACGGGCCCGACCTGACCATGGAGCGGGTCGTCCAGCTGGCCCGGGAGGGCGACCCCGGCTGCCGGCGGGTGATCGCGGACGTCGGACGGCACATCGGCAGCGGCATCGCCAACCTCTGCAACCTCCTCAACCCCAGCCGGGTGGTGCTCGGCGGCGACCTCGCCGAGGCCGGTGAGCTGGTCCTGGCGCCCATCAGGGACTCCGTCTCGCGGTACGCGATCCCCAGTGCCGCCCGGCAGCTCTCGCTGGCCCAGGGGGCCCTCGGAGGGCGCGCCGAGGTGCTCGGCGCCCTCGCCCTCGTCCTGAGCGAAATGGGCGATTCGACCCTGTTGGAGAGTGCGCTGCCGACCGCCGGTCCGGCCTCCCGGCTTGCCTTCACTTAGATAACGAACACCACCGTTGTCATCTCGTTAAGAATTTACTTCTTGACGGCAACGTTGCGGCCGAGTTGACTTCGTGCCACCTCGGCCGCAACGTCGCGGCCTCGTCAGGGAGGCAACCCCAAATGAACGCAGTGACGCGTCGCGCCGTCATAGCCACGGCCGCGGTGTCGATGGCCCTCTCGCTCGCAGCCTGTGGCCAGGCCGGCGGCGACGACAGCGGCGACAAGGGCAGCTCGACCAAGATCGGCCTGCTCCTTCCCGAGAACAAGACCTCGCGCTACGAGGCCCTGGACAAGCCGCAGTTCGAGAAGGCCGTCAAGGCCGCGTGCGGCGACTGCGAGGTCGTCTACAACAACGCCGTCTCCGACGTCGTCAAGCAGAAGCAGCAGTTCGACCAGTTCATCGCCGACGGCATCAAGGTCATCGCCCTCGACCCGGTGGACGCCACCAAGGCCGAGAGCTGGGTCAAGGACGCCAAGGCCAAGGGCGTCAAGGTCGTCGCGT
This sequence comes from Streptomyces sp. NPDC012825, assembly GCF_042900925.1. Taxonomy (NCBI): domain Bacteria; kingdom Bacillati; phylum Actinomycetota; class Actinomycetes; order Kitasatosporales; family Streptomycetaceae; genus Streptomyces; species Streptomyces sp. NPDC012825. The sequence goes on from NZ_JBIBBZ010000019.1 coordinate 58,823, forward strand.
ACGACCGCGCCGTCAAGGGTGCCGACGCCTACGTCAGCCACGACAACAACAAGGTCGGCGAGCTCCAGGGCCAGGCCCTCCTCGCCGCGCTCGGCGCCAAGGCCGCCTCCGCCAACGTCGTGATGATCAACGGCGACGAGAAGGACCCGAACGCCGCGCTGTTCAAGAAGGGCGCCCACACCGCCCTCGACGGCAAGGTCGGCAAGATCGCCTACGAGGCCTCCGGCGAGTGGGACCCGAAGATCGCCGGCGAGAAGATGTCCGCCGCGATCTCCTCGGTCGGCAAGGCCAAGATCGGCGCCGTCTACTCCGCCAACGACGGCATGGCGGGCGGCATCGTCACCTCCCTGGAGAACGCCGGCATCAAGGGCATCCCGGTCGGCGGCCAGGACGCCGAGGTCGCGGGCGTCCAGCGCATCATCGCCGGCACCCAGACCTTCACCATCTACAAGTCGCCGCTCCAGCTGGCCCCCGAGGCCGCCAAGTTCGCGGTGAACCTGCTCCAGGGCAAGGACCTCGGCGCCCAGGGCGACACCGACGGCGTCCCGTCCACGCTCTTCCCGCCGGTCGTGGTCGACAAGACCAACATCCAGACCACGGTCGTCAAGGACGGCATCTACAAGGCCGCCGACCTCTGCACCGCGGACCTCGCCGCCAAGTGCGCCGAGCTGGGCGTCAAGTAACCCCCGCTCGTCCCCCGGCCGGGCCCTCGCGGGCCCGGCGCCACGGATCCCGGTCCGGCCGCGCGCGGCACCCCGGCCGTCCCCCGACCGGGACGGCGTCCGCCGCGCGGCCGACACCCGCGTACAGAGGGTGAAGAACCCCGTACGACGACCGGTGACGGACCCGGATCCGTTCCCCCGAGCCCGTCCGGTCCCCGGCCGACCCAGACCCCGCTGTCGGCCCGGGGACCGGACGCAGCCCACCCCCCTCTCGAACTTGTGTCGGCGCCGCACCCGCGGCGCGACGTGCCGCCGTCCGCGGGCGGCGAAGGAGTTGGTTCACGTGTCCCAGACGCCCGTGCTGGCGTTGCGCGGGATCTTCAAGCGATTCGGAGCGGTCCAGGTCCTCTCCGGTGTCGATCTCGAAGTCCACGCAGGTGAGGTCGTCGCGCTCGTCGGCGACAACGGAGCGGGAAAGTCCACGCTCGTCAAGACGATCGCCGGCGTGCACCCCATCGACGAGGGCGTCATCGAGTGGGAGGGCGAGCGGGTCGACATCTCCCGCCCGCAGGACTCCCAGAACCTCGGCGTCGCGACCGTCTACCAGGACCTCGCGCTCTGCGACAACCTCGACGTCGTCGCCAACCTGTTCCTCGGCCGCGAGATCAAGAAGGGCGGCGTCCTCGACGAGGTCGCCATGGAGAAGCGCGCGAAGGACCTGCTCTCCACCCTCTCCATCCGCATCCCCAGCGTCCGCATCCCCGTCGCCGCCCTCTCCGGCGGTCAGCGGCAGGTCGTGGCCATCGCCCGCGCCCTGGTCGGCGACCCGAAGATCGTGATCCTCGACGAGCCGACCGCCGCGCTCGGCGTCGAGCAGACCGCGCAGGTCCTCGACCTGGTCGAGCGGCTGCGCGAGCAGGGCCTCGGCGTCATCCTCATCAGCCACAACATGGCCGACGTCAAGGCCGTCGCGGACACCGTGGCCGTCCTCCGCCTGGGCCGCAACAACGGCACCTTCCCGGTCGCCACCACCACGCACGAAGAGATCATCGCCGCGATCACCGGTGCCACGGACAACGCCGTGACCCGCCGCCAGGCCCGCAACGCGGAGGTAGCGAAGTGAGCAAGACCCCTCCCACCGCGAGCGACCCGGCCGCCGTGCCCGAGCCCCGCACCCCCGACGCCGACGCGCCGGCCACCGAGGCCCCCGCCGCCGCGGCGGTCCCCGCCGTCGACCCCCGCCTCCTCGTCCGCGAGCAGGGCTTCAAGGGCTACGTCGACGAGTTCAAGCGCAAGATCCGCTCCGGCGAGATCGGCTCGCTCCCCGTCGTCGTCGGCCTCATCGTCATCGGCGTCGTCTTCCAGGCCCTCACCGGCAACTTCATCACCTCGTACAACCTCGACCAGATCACGCTGTACGCGGTCGGCCCCGGCATCATGGCCGTCGGCATCGTCTTCGTGCTGCTGCTCGGCGAGATCGACCTCGCCGTCGGCTCCGTGGCCGGCCTCGCCGGCTCCGTCTGGGGCGTCCTCGGCACCGACATGCCCGACGGCCTCGCCATCCTCCTCGGCATCCTGTCCGGCACCCTGATCGGCGCCTTCCACGGCATCGTGTTCGCCAAGATCGGCGTGCCCGCCTTCGTCGTCACCCTCGCCGGCTTCCTCGGCTGGGCCGGCCTCCAGACCTGGGTGATGGGCGAGCGCTCCACCATCTCCACCCCGATCGGCAGCTTCGTCAACGACCTCACGAAGTACTACTTCTCCGACGTCGCCGCCGCCTACGGCCTCGCCGCCGTCGTGATCGCCGCCTTCTACCTGGCCCAGTTCCGCGACGCGCACCGCCGCAGGGCCGCCGACCTGCCGCACCGCCCGCAGAGCGAGATCATCCTGCGCACCGTCGTCCTCGCGGTCCTGGTCCTCGTCGCCGCGTACGGCTTCAACCAGGAGCAGGGCCTGCCGCTCTCCCTGGTGATCTTCCTGGTGATCCTGCTCGTCACCGACTTCGTCCTGCGCCGCACCACCTACGGCCGCCAGGTCTTCGCGGTCGGCGGCGGCATCGAGGCCGCCCGCCGCGCCGGCATCAACGTCTCCTGGATCCGGATCTCGGTCTTCATGATCTCCGGCACCATGGGCGCGATCGGCGGCCTGTTCCTCGCCTCCGCGACCGGCGGCGCCGACCGCTCCCTCGGCGGCGGCAACCAGCTCATGATGTGCATCGCCGCGGCCGTCATCGGCGGCACGTCCCTGTTCGGCGGACGCGGCAAGGTCTGGTCGGCGCTCCTGGGCATCCTGGTCATCCAGTCGATCGTCCAGGGCCTCAACCAGATGAACCTGTCCTCGAACGCGATCCAGTACATGATCACCGGAGCGGTCCTGCTCATCGCCGTGATCATCGACTCCGTCTCCCGCAAGACCCAGAAGACGGCCGGACGCGCCTAGCGCGGACGCCACGCGCACGCGTAACGCTCGCCACACCTGCCCGGCGCCGTGAAACCGGCGCCGGGCACCGGTGCGTCCGGACCAGGGCACACGCCCGTACGGGGCCGTACAGATCATCGGACCGTAAGCCGTCGGAGTGACGCCTCACCCCCCGGCCCGCTGCCCGCGATCCAAGACGGAACATTAGACTCGACAGACCGGCAAGCTCGACCAGCTCAAACGCAAGGAGGAACGGGTGGCTCTGCTGACCCGTATCAGGGGACCGCGAGACCTGGACCGGCTCTCCCCGGAACAGCTGGACCAGCTGGCCGACGAGATCAGGACGTTCCTCGTGGACGCCGTCTCCAAGACCGGCGGGCACCTCGGACCCAACCTGGGCGTGGTCGAGCTGACCATCGCCCTGCACCGCGTCTTCGACTCCCCGAAGGACAGGGTCCTCTGGGACACCGGCCACCAGAGCTACGTCCACAAGCTCCTCACCGGCCGCCAGGACTTCTCCCGCCTCAAGATGAAGGGCGGCCTCTCCGGCTACCCCTCGCAGGCCGAGTCCGAGCACGACGTCATCGAGAACTCGCACGCCTCCACGGTCCTCGGCTGGGCCGACGGCCTGGCCAAGGCGAACGAGGTCCTGAAGAAGGACGACCACGTCGTGGCCGTCATCGGCGACGGCGCCCTCACCGGCGGCATGGCCTGGGAGGCGCTGAACAACATCGCCGCCGCCAAGGACCGCCCGCTGGTCGTCGTCGTCAACGACAACGAGCGCTCCTACGCGCCCACCATCGGCGGCCTCGCCACCCATCTGGCGACCCTGCGCACCACCGACGGCTACGAGCGCTTCCTCGCCCGCGGCAAGGACATCCTGGAGCGCACCCCGGTCGTCGGGAAGCCCCTCTACGAGACCCTGCACGGCGCCAAGAAGGGCCTCAAGGACTTCATCGCCCCCCAGGGCATGTTCGAGGACCTCGGCCTCAAGTACGTCGGCCCCATCGACGGCCACGACATCGAGGCCCTGGAGTCCGCCCTGACGCGCGCCAAGCGCTTCGGCGGCCCCGTCATCGTCCACTGCCTCACCGAGAAGGGCCGCGGCTACCAGCCCGCCCTCCAGGACGAGGCCGACCGCTTCCACGCCGTCGGGAAGATCCACCCCGACACCGGCCTGCCGATCGCCACCTCCGGCGCCGACTGGACCGGCGTCTTCGCCGACGAGATGGTCGCCCTCGGCGAGGAGCGCGCGGACATCGTCGCCATCACCGCGGCCATGCTCCAGCCCGTCGGCCTCGACAAGTTCGCCAAGGCCTTCCCCGAGCGGGTCTTCGACGTCGGCATCGCCGAGCAGCACGGCGCGGTCTCCGCGGCCGGCCTCGCCACCGGCGGCCTCCACCCCGTCTTCGCGGTGTACGCCACCTTCCTCAACCGCGCCTTCGACCAGGTCCTGATGGACGTGGCCCTGCACAAGTGCGGCGTCACCTTCGTCCTCGACCGGGCCGGCGTCACCGGCACCGACGGCGCCTCCCACAACGGCATGTGGGACATGTCGATCCTCCAGGTCGTCCCCGGCCTGCGGCTCGCCGCCCCGCGCGACGCCGACCAGGTCCGCGCCCAGCTGCGCGAGGCCGTCGAGGTCACCGACGCCCCCACCGTGGTCCGCTTCTCCAAGGGCGCGGTCGGCCCCGCCGTCCCCGCCCTGCGCCGCGTCGGCGGCATGGACGTGCTCCGCGAGCCGGGCACGGACAGGCCCGACGTCCTCCTGGTCTCCGTCGGTGCCCTGGCGCCGATGTGCCTGGAGATCGCCGACCTCCTCGACCGGCAGGGCATCTCCACCACCGTGGTCGACCCCCGCTGGGTCAAGCCCGTCGACGAGGCCCTCGCCCCGCTCGCCGCGCGCCACCGGGTCGTCGTCACCGTCGAGGACAACAGCCGCGTCGGCGGCGTCGGCTCGGCCGTCGCCCAGGCGCTCCGCGACGCCGGCGTGGACGTGCCGCTGCGCGACTTCGGCATCCCGCCGCGCTTCCTCGACCACGCCTCCCGCGCCGAGGTCCTGGCCGAGATCGGCCTGACCGCCCCGGACGTCGCCCGGCAGGTCACCGGTCTGGTCTCGCGCCTCGACGGCAGGTACGAGGACAGCGCCGGGGAGAGCGCGGAGAAGAGCGGCGCCAGGACCGCGGAGCCCGCCCGCGACTGACCCCGCGACGCCTCCGTACCACCTCCGCACCACCCTTTGGGCCGGTCGGCTCACCCTCCCGGGTGCCGACCGGCCCGTTCGCGTGCATTCTGGGCTCTGTCCGGGCAGACGTCATCACAGCCTCCGACCCGCGGGGGCACCGAGACCGACCGTCGGGCGGAGCGCGGAGGTACCACGGTGAGTACGGACCAGCAGCCACGGGCGAACTCCGGTGTGTTCCGGACCAAATCGGTCGAGCAGTCGATCCGGGACACGGAGGAGCCGGAGCACGCCCTCCGGAAGTCCCTGTCCGCCTGGGACCTGGCGGTCTTCGGCGTCGGCGTCATCATCGGCACCGGCATCTTCGTCCTCACCGGCAAGGTCGCCAAGGAGAACGCCGGCCCGGCGACGGCCCTCGCCTTCGTCGCCGCCGGCATCGTCTGCGCCCTCGCCGCCCTCTGCTACGCCGAGTTCGCCTCGACGGTGCCGGTGGCCGGATCGGCGTACACCTTCGCGTACGCCTCCATCGGCGAACTGCCCGCCTGGATCATCGGCTGGGACCTCGTCCTGGAGTTCGCCCTCGGCACGGCGGTGGTGGCCGTCGGCTGGTCCGGCTACGTCCGCTCGCTCATGGACAACATCGGCTGGCACCTGCCGGCCGCGCTGGAGGGCCCGGACGTCGCGGGCGGCACCTTCGACGTCCTGGCCTTCCTCCTCGTCCTCGCCATCACCGTCGTCCTCGTCCTGGGCATGAAGCTCTCCGCCCGGATCACCGCGCTCGTCGTGGCGATCAAGGTGACCGTGGTGATGATCGTGATCGTCGCCGGCCTGTTCTTCATCGTCGGCGACAACTACAAGCCCTTCATCCCGCCCGCCGTCACCCCCGAGGGCGGCGCGTCCGGCTGGGACTCCCCGCTGGTCCAGCTGATCTTCGGCTACGAGCCGACGAACTTCGGCGTCATGGGCATCTTCACCGCCGCCTCCGTCGTCTTCTTCGCCTTCATCGGCTTCGACGTGGTGGCCACCGCCGCCGAGGAGACCAAGCTGCCGCAGCGGGACATGCCCCGCGGCATCCTCGGCTCCCTCCTCGTCTGCACCGTGCTCTACATGGCCGTCTCACTCGTCGTCACCGGCATGCAGAACTACAAGGAGCTGTCCGTCAGCGCCCCGCTCGCCGACGCGTTCAAAGCCTCCGGCCACCCCTTCTACGCGGGCGTGATCAGCTTCGGCGCCGCCGTCGGCCTCACCACGGTCTGTCTGATCCTGCTCCTCGGCCAGACCCGCGTCTTCTTCGCGATGAGCCGCGACGGCCTGCTGCCGCGCTTCTTCTCCGTCACCCACCCCCGGTTCAAGACCCCGTACCGGCCGACCATCCTGCTCGGTGTGATCATCGCGATCGTCGCCGGCTTCACCAGCATCAACGAGCTGGCGACCCTGGTGAACATCGGCACCCTCTTCGCCTTCGTGATGGTCGCGGCCGGAGTCATCGTGCTCCGCCGCACCCGCCCCGACCTGCCGCGCGCCTTCCGCACCCCCTGGGTGCCCGTGCTGCCGGTCGTCTCCATCGCGGCCTCGTTCTGGCTGATGCTCAACCTGCCGGGCGAGACCTGGTTCCGGTTCGCCGTCTGGATGGCGATCGGCATCGTCGTGTACTTCCTGTACGGCCGGAGTCACAGCCGGTTGGGCCGGGCGGGCCGGGAAGCCCGGTACTGAGGGGCCGCCGGGAGCGGTACAGCGGGCGGGGGGAAGGGTGCCCGGAGGGGCCGCTACAGTCGGCTCGTACCCGACCCGCACCCCCCGATACCGGAGCGCTGCACCCCTCATGGCGAATCGATCCGAGGCCTCCGCCGCCCACCCCCACGGCTCCTCCACCGCCCCCGGCCCGCGGGGCTCCTGGCTGGCCCGGGGGAGGGAGGGCAGATTCAGCCTCTACCTGCCCCGGGACGGCGAGGTGGTGCGCTGGACGGAGGGCGTCGACGGCGGCTGGAGCGGGCCCGTGTCGCTCGGCGGCGGCACGCTGCTGCCCGGCCTCTCGGTGGGCCAGGGCGCCGACGGATACGTCCACCTCGTCGGCGTCCGGCCCGTGGCGGACGGCGAGCCGGACCACGTCGAGCTGGTGCACACCACCCAGTACCAGACGGGCCGCCCGGCCGTGGAGTGGCGCTCGATCACCCACCCCAACGGCGCCTCCTACCGGTGGACCGGCACCCCCTCCGTGGCCGTGGACGGCATCGGGCGCGCGTACGTCTTCTGCCGCAACGGCGGCGGCGGCGTCAGCGTGCGGGCCCAGAAGGACGCGGGCGGCTGGCACCCGTGGTGGGACCTCCTCGGCTCCAGGACCGACTCCCTGCCGGTGGCCGTCACCAACGGCTCCGGCCTCGTCGAGCTGTACTCCTCGCACGCCGCGGGACTCGTCCGCTACGTGCAGCGCGAGTCCGGGGCGAAGCCGATCCGCGAGGAGCTCCTCCCCGCCTCCGTCAGCATGGGCACCCTGGCGGCCGTGCGGGGTCCCTCCGGGCACGTCACGGCCTTCTACGTGGACGAGGAGAGGAGGGTGTGCGCCTGGTCGCCCGAGCGGTCCCTGAAGCCCACGCCCCTCGCCGACGCGGTCGGCACCGGCCCGCTGACCGCCGCCCGCTGTCTCGTCGACGGCGCCGACCACACGCTGATCGCCCAGTGCGACGCCTCGGGGCGGACGGCGTTCGCCGCCTACCCGGCGGAGTGGGAGGTGGCGGGGCTGCGCTGGTCCCCGTCCGGCCCCGCCGTCCAGGCCGCCCCGGTCCTGACGAACGACGCCTCCGGCGGTGTCGTCGCCGCGGCGGTCGCGGCCGGTGAACCGGTGGTGGCGCGCCAGGAGAGCGGGCCGGGCTTCGCCCTGGGGGCGTGGACGCGGATCTGATCCCGGACGCGCCGGTGCCCCGGACCCCCCACGGGGCCCGGGGCACCGGCGTACCCGCGCGCGGTCAGCCGCCCGTGGCGGGGGACTTCCTCGCGGACTCGGGGATCTCGGTGTCCTCGCGGACCGCCTTCCACAGCCGGGAGGCGTTCGGCTCGGCGGCGACGACGCGGTTCGGGTCCTTCTTGTCGTAGGCGACCGGCAGCATGATCGTCTCCATGTTCTGCGGGTCGACCCCGTTCAGGCTCCGGCCGAACTCGCTGAGCGCGGTCAGGGAGGCCAGCGCGGAGTCGGTGGTGAGCGCCTTGGTCGCCGAGTCGGCGATCTTGTAGCTCTTGGCGGGGCTGCCCAGGAGGTCCTGCTTCTTGACCTCGGAGAGGAGGGCGGTCAGGAACTGCTGCTGGAGGCTGATCCGGCCGAGGTCGCTGCCGTCGCCGACGCCGTGGCGGGTGCGGACGAAGGCGAGGGACCGGGTGCCGTCGAGCCGCTGCGGGCCGGCGGCGAGGTGGAGGCCGCTCCGCTCGTCGTCGATCGGCTGCTTCACGTCCACGGTGACCCCGCCGATGGTGTCGACCAGGTCCTTGAAGCCGGCGAAGTCGATCTCCAGGAAGTGGTCGAGCCGGACCCCGGACATCGACTCCACGGTCTTGACCACGCAGGCCGGGCCGAACTGGGCGTAGACGGAGTTGAACATGACCCGCTCGGCCGGGGGCGCGGACGAACCGTCGCCGCGGACGCACTCGGGCCGGGTGACCAGGGTGTCGCGCGGGATGCTCACGGCGACGGCCTCGGTCCGCCCCTCGGGCACGTGCACGACGAGCGTGGTGTCCGAGCGGCCCCCGCCGGCGTCGCCGCCGGCCAGGTCGCCGTTGGCGCCCGCCCGCGAGTCGGAACCCAGGACGAGCAGGTTCTGCCCGCTGGTGGGCAGCTTCTCCGGGCGGTCGTCGCCGAGCGCCCTGTCGATGTCGACGCCCTTGATGTTGCCGTCGAGGCTGTCGTACATCCAGTACAGGCCGCCGCCCGCGGCCAGGACCAGGACCAGGAGCGTCAGCAGGACGGTCCGCAGCGGACGGCGCCTCTTGGGAGCGCTTCCGCGCCGCCTGCCGCGGGGCTCCGGGGGCGGCGCGGAAGCGGTGCCGGCCGGGGTGTGGAGGTCGGTCATGAGCGATCGGGTCTCTTCCGTCGGAAACGAAGTGAATAGGATGACGTTCTTGTGCTGTCGGGGGCCGCGGGCCGGTGCCCGCTCGTGACCGCGCGGTGGAGCGTGGAACGGGCCCCGTCGCGTACGGAGAGGCGTGGGGACGGACGATGGTCGTGATCCGTGGCAGGAACAGGGGCAGGGGCGCGCGGGCCGGTGCGGCCGCGCACCGGGCCCCCTCCGCCGGAGGGACCCCGCCGGCCCCGGCCCCGGCCGGCCGCTGGCTGTTCACCGGCGGTGACGGCCGGCTGACCGCGTACGCGACCTCCGCCGCCGGGCCCGTCCGCTGGACCGAGACCGCGCACGGGACCTTCGACGGCCCGTACACGACGGAGGCGCCGGGCTGGGCCGGGCCGCTGTCCCTGGCGAGCAGCCGCGAGGGGTACGTGTACTTCGCGGGCCTGCGCGTCCCCGAGGACGGCGGCCTCCCGAGCGTCGTCGTCAGCACCCAGTACCAGACCGGCCGCCCGCTGGCCGACTGGTACGACCTCGGGGTGCCCCGCCCGTCCGGGGAGGAGGGCGCCGTCGCCGACGCGGTCGCCGCGGGGCCGGTCGTGGTGGTGAACCAGGTGTCCGGCTCCGTCCACGTCCTGGTGTCCCTGCCGCGCACCGGCATCCTCCGGCGCAGCCGCACCGGGGAGGGCCGCTGGGGCCGCTGGAAGCGCGTCACCGACCGCCCGTACGCCGGGGAGTTCACGGCGGCCATGCCCACCGGCGGCCCGCTCGAGGTCCTCGCCGTGGGCCACGAGGGCTCGGTGGACCGCTGGGCGGGGGCCGGGGGCGGCGGGTTCGAACTGCGGGATCGTTTCGGCACGCCCGTGGTCGACGGCACCCCGACCGCCCTGGAGACCGGCCGCAAGCGCGCCACGTACATCTGGCGCCACCCCGGCGACGACTCGCTCGTCGCCTGGCGCGCCGGGGACGGCGGGTCCGGCCGGCTGCTGCCGCTCGGCGGCGCCGGGGGCCGGGGCCGTCCGGGCGTGACGCGCGCCCCCGTCGGCGGTCACGACTGCACGGTGCTGGCCCAGACCGGCGCCCACGGCGCCGTCGAGGTCGCCGCCCACGTGACCGGGAACGAGGAGTACGGCACCTGGTGGGCGCCCGTCGGCGACCCCGGGACGCCGCTCGTCGCCCCCCAGCCGGGGGTGGACGGCGCGGGCCGTGTGGTCGTCGCCGCGCTCGACGGGACCGGGGCCCTGGTGCTGACCCGCCAGGACCTCACCCAGGACGGCCTCGCGTTCGGACCGTGGAACCGAGAGGGCACGCATGCGCCGTCAGCGGCCGGACGGCACGGGTAGCCGCTCCGCTATTTCGAGGGAGAGGTCGCCCTCCGGGGTGTAGAACGGGGTCGCCGCCAGCTCGTGGCCGGGCGTCGTCGGGGAGGGCGCGAAGACCACCGGCGCCCGGCTGACGACGTCGACGTCCTCGGAGCGCCGGCGGCCGAGCCGGACCTCCCGGGTGACGCCCTCGAAGCTCACCGACAGATGGACGTCCCAGACCCCGGGGGCCAGGGGCCGGCCGTCGGACATCTGCCGCAGGTTGATCCGCGCGGAGAACCGGCCCATCGCCCGGGTCTTGCCCTTGCTGTTCACCAGGGTCTCGTCCCGCCGCGCGGTCACCGAGAAGCGCTCCTCCGCGCCCGTCGGCCGGTGCCGCAGCACGACCTTCGTGGCCCGCTCCCGCGTGCTGAGCTGCTCGAAGAAGGCGTGGCCGTCGAGCAGCAGCAGGGAGCCGTTCCACCGCGCCCCGGTGAGCTGCTGGTTCACCGTCATCCTGTCGGTGATGTCGAAGAGTTCGTCGGGCAGCCCCACCGACGGATCGCGGAAGTACGGCAGCAGGGTGTACACCCGGCCGTTCTCGACCGTCTTCTTCGGCGCCGGACGGGACGTGTCCGCCTCGTACGCCGCCATGCGCTCGGCCTCGGCGTGGTGACCGGCCGCGATCAGCGCGTACCGGACGGCCAGCGGCCTCGGCAGCAGCGCGAGCGCGCTCCCGGGGACGGCGCCCCGCAGCAGCTCGGCGGCCGCCCACAGGGCGTGCTCCCGGTCGGCGGGCCGCTCCGTGGCGAGCAGCGTCCGGCCGGTCGCCTCGCCCAGGTCCGTCTCCAGGTGCCGCGAGACCAGCAGGTCCCGGCGCGGTCCGGCGGGCAGCATCGAGTTCAGCAGGCCCACCATCCGGCCGGCCAGCGCGATCCGCTGCGCCGGGGACGCCGCCCCGGCCGCCGGCGGCCCCTTGACCACGCACGGCTCGTCGGCGACCACCGCGACGGAGTCGGCGCGGACGTACGCGGCGGCGGTGAACACCTGGTCCTCGCCGAAGGGCGCGTCCAGGGGGAATTCGAGGCCGCAGCGGCGCACCATGCTCGTCCGGAACAGCTTCTCCGGCGTCAGGGACCAGTACACGCGCGAGCCGTAGAGGTCCACCGAGCCCTGGGACCTGCGGAACATCGAGGTCGCGACGGGGTGGGAGCCGGAGCTCTCCAGGCGGCCCAGCACCACGTCCGCCTCGTTGTCGTCGGCCGAGGCCACCATCAGCTCCAGCGCCCGGGGCGCGAGCCGGTCGGCGCCGGTCAGGAACAGCAGGTAGCGTCCGGTGGCCTGGCCCATGGCCCAGTTGCGGGCCTCGGCGGTGGACGCGCCCCGATGGAACCGGGCGGCCCGCAGCAGTCCGGGCCGCTCCTGCTCGGCCCGGGCCAGCAGGGAGCCGCCGCCGTCCGCGGAGCCGTCGTCGACGGCGACGACCTCGATGCGCTCGGCACCGAGGGTCTGGCCGAACAGCGAGTCCAGGCACGCCGGCAGGGTGTCCGCCTGGTCCCGGACGTGCAGGACGACGGTGACGTCGCGCAGGTCGCCGGGGCGCACGGGTGAGGGGTGGGTCATGCCGGTACCTGTCCGTTCCGAGAAGGTCGGGCGGCCTCGGGCCACGGCATCGCGCCGGTCAGCTCCGGCCACTGCCAGCTCCGGAACTCGGTGGTGAGCCGCTGCCGCTCGGGGAAGACCCCGGCGCGCCCCTCCAGGCCGCCCACGTGGACGTTGACGGGAGCGGTGACCTTCTCGCCCTCCGGTCCCGTGACGGTGTACTCGAACCGGTCGTAGCCGGTGAAGCCCTGGTACGGGAGGTAGGTCAGCGTCCCGTCCGGGTCGAACCGCGCGGTGCCGTGCCGGGGCTGCGTCACCCCGGCCGGCGCGCTGCCGGGCGGGACCGCCGCCAGCGCGTCGGCCGACCCCGGGACACCGGGGCCGGTGACGATCCGCAGCCCGGGGGCGAACAGGGTGTGGATGAGCAGCGACCGGTCGCGCAGCGACGCGGTCCGCACCTTCTTGCCGGACTCCCGCCCCGGCACGGCCACGGCGATCTGCGGACGCAGCCGGGGCTCGTTCTTCCGGGGCCGCTTCACCCGCACGGACAGGAACCCGACGCCGTTCGCGCCGGGTTCGGCCCGCACCCGGTACCAGCGCTGCCGGGGGAAGTACTCCATCTGCTGGAACGCGAGGACCTCCGCCGCGTCGGCGAAGTACTTCTCCTGGAGGTAGGCGTAGCCGAACGGGGCGTTCTCCACGGCCACGGACAGCGCGAGCTGCACGACGTCACCCGGGGCGACGCCGCTGAAGGGCGGGACGGAGCAGTAGAGCGCGGCGTGCGCCACGCCGGGCAGGTCGTCTTCGGTGCCGACGGCCTTGCCGCTGCACAGCAGGTGGTTCATGGGCCGGCCTCACAGATCGCGGACGGGAGCGACACGGGACGTGGTGCGGTGCTGGAACGTGGCGTCGTCGAGCCAGCCCAGTTCGTCGTAGGAGAAGGTCCGCCGGTCGAGGTCCTTCACCCAGTGCGCGGGGATCAGCTGCTGCGTCACCAGCGCCCTGGCCACGAACCGGGCCACCTCCACGGCGCCCTCGGCCCGCAGGTGGACGTTGTCGGCGTCCTGCACGACCGGCAGGAGCGGTTCGCCGGGGCGCAGGTAGGTGAAGACGTGCTTGGTCTCCTCGGGGCCGAGCTCCTCCCACCACCGCAGGCTCTGGCCGTACACGTCGAGGAGCGGGACGAACTCCTCCTGTGCCAGCTGCCGCATGGCCAGCGGGTAGTCGCCGAGGAACCGGCTCACGTTGCCGTGCCGGTCGATCCGGCGCCGCTCGAACGGCATCATCAGGACGGGGTGCCCCTGACGCTCCCGGGCCCCCGTGACGTACGCCCGCAGGTGCTCGATGAAGTCCTCGAACGGCTCGGTGTGCAGACCGGGGTCGGGCTTCCAGTCGATCTGCCCGAAGGCCATGACCAGGTAGTCGCCGGGGGCCATGGCGTCGAGGATCCACTGGAGGCGTCCCCGCTCCCGGAAGCTCTTCGTGCTCGCCCGCCCCCGGGAGCAGTTGACGACCTCCACCTCGTCGGTGAGGAACAGGCCGAGGGCCTGCCCCCATCCGGCCATGGGCAGATGGCTCACGGGCCGGGTGACCGTTCCGGAGCCGCCGGACAGGAAGATCCTGGTCCGGTGGCCCGTTCGTCCGTCGTCGTACGTCATGTCCTGCGTTCCCTCCCGTGTCCCGCCCCGAGGCGGCGGCCCGGAGCTCAGAGCTCCTGGGTCTCCTGTCGGCTGAGCACCGACGCGATCGCCTGGTCGAAGCCCGACTTCGCGGAGGCCGGGTTCTGCTGCCGCACGTCGATGACGTGGCCCGTCATCCCGGACAGCAGCACGTCGAGGGCGCTGCGCGCGACGGTCTCCGAGGAGAGCAGGGTGCCCTCGGGCTCCTGGCCGAAGGCCGCGGTGCGCATGGGGGTGGCCGTCCGCTCGGGGTTCACGCAGTTGACCCGGACGCCGTCCTCCGCCCACTCCTCGGCGAGCGCCTGGGTCAGGTTGACCACCGCCGCCTTGGTGGAGGAGTAGAGGCTGTACTCGGAGCGGCCGCGGGTGTAGCTGCTGGAGGTGAACAGCAGCAGCTGGCCGTGCGTCTCCGCCAGGTACTTGTACGAGGAGCGGGCGATGTTCACCGGGGCGACGTAGTTGACCTCGGTCGCCTCGCGGATGGCGTCGCCGTCGGTGTCGGCCAGGCGGCCGGTGCGCAGCACGCCCGCCGTGTTGATCACGTAGTCGATCCGGCCGGTCTCGGCGTACGCCGTCGCCAGCGCCGCCTCGATGTGCTCCGGGTTCTCCACGTGGGTGCCCGTGGTGGACCGGCCCAGGGCGTACACCGTCGCGCCGTGGCCCTCGGCGAGCCGGGCGATGTCCGCGCCGATGCCGTACGAGCCGCCGAAGACCAGCACGGTGCGGCCGGTCAGCGCCTCGCGGTAGGACTCCTCGCCGGCCGGCGCGGGAGCCGTCGACGAGGCCAGCTGGAACAGCTTGTCGGCGATGAAGACGTCGACGGGCTGGGTGACCTTCATGTTGTACTCGTCGCCCATGACCACGTGGACGGGGACGTCCGGCAGGTACTTGATGACGACCGAGCAGTCGTCGGTGGCCTCGAACGACGGGTCCGCCAGGGCCCGCTCGTAGGCCCGCCGGATGGTCGACAGGTGGAAGCCCTGCGGCGTCTGGCCGCGGCGCAGGCGCGAGCGGTCCGGCACCTCGGTGATGAACTCGCCGTCGATGCCGTGGGTCCGGGTCACGATGATGGTGTCCGCGGACGGGATGGCGACGTCCACCGCCTGGTAGCGCTCCAGCGACTCCACGCACTCCTTCACCACGCGCTGCGAGAGCAGCGGGCGCACGGCGTCGTGGAACAGCAGGCTGACGTCCTCGCCCTCGGCGAGCCCCTCGGAGACGTGCCGGATGGCGATGCTGGTGGTCTCGCTGCGGGTCGAGCCGCCCGGCAGCACCCGGGAGACCTTCTCGAACCCCGCCGCGGCGACGATCCGCTCGGCCTCTGCCGTGTGGTCGGCGGTCATGAGGACGATGATCTCGTCCACCGAGGGGGAGTTCTCGAATATGCACAGCGTGTGCTCGAGGATCGACTTGCCCGCGATCTTCAGGAGCTGCTTGGGGATGGCGAGTCCGACGCGCTGACCGGTGCCGCCGGCGAGGACGACGGCGACGGTACGGCGGCGGGGGGAGGGGGTGGTCACAGCTCCGGTCTCCAAGGTGAGGGTGGTGCCGAAAGGCGACGTGCGGAAGGGGGGAGCCCGGCGCGGACTAGGCGTCGACCTGGGCGTGGTCGGGGTGCTCGATCGGGAAGTCCCGCAGACCGCGCGCGTAGAGGTCGTTCGCCGCGTCGTTGAAGCGGACGACGGACGGCGGGTGGTCCGGGCCGAGCAGGTACTCCTTGAGCTGCTCCCGGTGCGGCGCCATGCCGTCGCGCTCCGGGTTCAGCGTCGCGTCCAGCGCCTCGTCGAGCCCGTTGCACTCCGGGTCGAGCAGGTAGGAGGCGTAGGCGGTCCGCTGTTCGTCGCGGAACTGCTGATCCGGCAGGCCTTCGAGGTTGAAGATCGCGTAGGGCTTGCGGGTCGCGACGAAGTCCGACACCACGCTGGACATGTCACCGATGAGCAGGTCCGAGTGGTTGAAGCAGTCGTTGAGCGCCGGGATCCGGTCCAGGACCACGTGGTGGGCCTCGTCGGGCACGGCGCTCCAGTAGAGCTCCCCGGCCTGGTCGCGGTTGCGCCGGATGCGGTCGGTCCGCTCGGCCTCGCCGAGGTCGGGGAACGGGGAGCGGACGCCGCGCTCGGACAGGTCGGCGATGCGCCTGTCGATCCGCTCCAGCTTGCGCGCGGCGGCCTTCGAGTCGGTCATCTGCCGGCCGAGGCGCCGGACGTTGTCCTCCTGGAGGAGGGCGATGATGCGGCGGTGCGCCGCGGCGGCGGCGGCGGACCGGGTGCCGGTGAGGGGGTGCGGCTTGTAGATGACGCGCAGTCGGCTCTCGTGCGCGAGCAGCCTCTCGACCAGCTTCTCGCCGGCCGGGATCACCGAGGTGTAGCAGGCGTCGTCGGTCCAGCCCTCCCAGGTCGGCGCGTAGACGACGGTGGGGATCCGCTGGGCCGGGCGGCCGGTCCAGCGGTGCAGGGACATCAGCTGCGGGCGGCCGACCTCGACGATCTGGTCGGGGCGCACGGCGTGCTTGATGCGCTCGTAGCGGTCGCGGCCGGCGCGGCCAGCCACCCATATCTCGTCGAAGACCTTGCTCACGCGGTTGCTGCTGGCGGCCTTGTCGCTGTCGCCGTGGCCGATGAAGACGTGCTTGACGTCGTGGCGCTGGAGCATGTGCACGTTCTTGCCGGCGTTGCCGGGGTAGAGCGTGACGCGCAGCTCCGGCATCTCGACCCGGGCCAGGTACTCGGCCTTCGGCACGCAGACGACGGGGACGGGGGTGGCGTCCAGGTAACGCAGGGTGGCTCGTTCGCGCAGCACGATGACGGGGCGCAGGTCCAGCGACTCCAGCGACTCCAGCCACATGTTCACCTGGTACATGAAGTCCCGGGAGACGGCGGCGAAGGTGAAGTAGAGGGCGACCTGCGGACGGTAGCGGGCGAGCTCCTCGTTCAGCTCGTCGACGGCCTCGTCGGCGGAGGGCAGGATCAGGGCGTTGCGGACGCCCGGCAGCAGGACCAGGACGGCCAGGTAGGCGACCGACACCGAGAGGATGCCGCCGTAGGTCACGTACCGCCAGTTGTCGGTCGCCATCGTGCCGAGGGCGCCCGCGAACAGCGGGACGTCCAGGTGCAGCGTCTTGCGGACGTACTTGTCCATGAGGAAGGGGTGCGGCATGCGTCGGATCCCCAGCCCCTCCATGTCCAGCCCGCGGGTGGTGTACGGGAGCTCCTGGCGCTTCTTGCGGACGTGCTTGAGCAGCGCGCCGTACACCAGCTGGAGGGCGAACAGCATGAGCAGCCCGACCGCGGTCATCTGCACCACGAAGGAGTCGATGTTCCCCATCGCGCCGCAGAGTCCGAGCAGCAGGAACTGGCGGATGATGAAGCGGATCGTGAGGCCGAAGCGGGAGTCGCGCAGCCGGTCCAGGGCCGTGGACCGGGCGCTGTGCAGCAGCAGGTCGGCGAGGTAGCTGGCGGCGGCCGAGGCGGCGAAGACCGTCAGGGACGGGAGGACGACCGCGATCATCATGCCGAAGAAGCTCAGGACGAGGACGGCCGTGATCAGGAAGCCCAGAAGGGCTTGGCTCTTCTGCTTGTTCATGGCCGTACCGGCCCCTCCCTGCCCTGAGCGCGGTGCGTCTCATTGCGCGTTGAGACTGCGCCATGGGTGGGGGCGTACCAGTCGACTTGTGAAGATGCTGTAAGCGTCCGCAAATCATAGGGCCGATGTGAACGGAAAACGCACAGGAACGGTCGGAGAGGTGAACCTGGCGGCAAAGGTCATAGAATGGTTATCAAAATCTTCCGCAAGCGTGTCCTCACCGCCTACAACCGCTCACCCGAAGCGCCGGAGTCGGCACCCTCAGTGACCGGCGGTGTGGGGCGCGAAACCGTAGAGGGCGAGCTTGCGGCGGTCCGCCGTCTTCACCGAGAAGCCCATGCAGAGCACCGGATCGGGGGCCAGCCGCACGGCGACGCCCTCGGGTTCCCGGTACCGCAGCTCGCGGTCGACGGTCACGGGCTGCCGGCCGGCCGGGGCGCCGGTCCGCACGTCGACGGCCGAGACGAAGGTGTTCCCGCCGGAATCGCGCGGGTTCCTCCCGTCGGCCCTGCTGTAGGGGTTCCCGGTCAGCTGGTAGACGTGGTCCCCGTACAGCGCGCACCCCTGGAAGGTCTCGTCCTCCAGGTAGGGGGTGCGGGCGATCCGGTGCACGGGGGTGTAGTCGTCCGCGACCACGTCCCGCAGGCGGTGCACGGTGTATCCGCGCACCGCCCCCTGCCGGTAGCCGACCAGGAGCCGGTCCCCGGCCATGTCGACGGCAGGGTGGACCCGGGTGGCGCCCTCCGGGGCGATCGGGTGGTGCCGCACCGCGGGGTCGTCGCCGTCGAGCACCGTGCCGTCGGCGAAGCGCACCCGGGCGACGGCCCGCCCGTACCCCGACTTCGGGCGGGACTCGACCCAGAGCAGGACGGTGTCGCCCCGCGGCTCCACCCCCATCGACAGCCCGTGGCCGAAGCCCCGCAGGTACATCCGCCCCAGGCGCTCCCCGGAGCGGGAGAACCGGGTGACGCACAGGTCCCCGTCGCGCTTGCGCCGGTCCGCGTCGACCGGCTCGTCCTCGTCGTCCGCCAGTGTCAGCCCGCCCTGCACCAGCTGCACCGCGTACACGTCCTGGCGCACGTCGTCGAAGGCCAGCGACTGCGGCCCCGTGGTGTCGCTCAGCGCGGTGGGCCGCCACAGCCGGGTCGGCCGGGCGATGTCGAAGCCGCCCGCGAGCGCGGGCGCGGGCACGTTCTTGGAGTCCTCGGTCCTGGCGTCGCCCCACAGGGCGAGTCCGCCCAGCCCGCCGGCGGCCAGCGCGGCCGTGCCGGCGATCAGGAGGGTGCGCCGACTGGAGCCGGAACCGGGGTGCGCCATGGTGCGGAAACCGTTCTCCCGAGGACAAGACCCGTCATTCTGTCACCCTTCGGGCGAGCGTCGAACGACCGTTCCCCGCACGCGAACGGCGGATGCCGGCGACCCCGGAGAGGGGCCGCCGGCATCCGCCGTGTCTCGGTGCGCGTTACGCCGGGACGCTCGCCACGCCCTGCGCCAGGAAACGCTTGCCGTTGACGCGCTCGGAGACGCCCTCGCGGTCCAGGTACGGCGTGATGCCGCCCAGGTGGAAGGGCCAGCCCGCGCCCGTGATCAGGCAGAGGTCGATGTCCTGCGCCTCGGCGACGACACCCTCCTCCAGCATCAGGCCGATCTCCTGCGCCACCGCGTCCAGGACGCGGTCGCGGACCTGCTCCTCGGTCAGGACGGTGTCGCCCTGCTTCAGGAGGGCGGCGACCTCGGGGTCGAGCTCCGGCTTCCCGGAGTCGTACACGTAGAAGCCCCGCTTGCCGGCCTCGACGACCGCCTTCAGGTTGGGGGAGACCGTGAAGCGCTCGGGGAAGGAGCGGTTCAGCGTCTCGGAGACGTGCAGGCCGATCGCCGGGCCGACCAGCTCCAGGAGGACCAGCGGCGACATCGGCAGGCCGAGCGGCTCGATGGCCTTCTCCGCCGTCTCGACGGGGGTGCCCTCGTCGATGACGTTCTGGATCTCGCCCATGAAGCGGGTCAGGATGCGGTTCACGACGAACGCCGGGGCGTCCTTGGTGAGGACCGCGGTCTTCTTCAGCTTCTTCGCCACGCCGAAGGCGGTGGCGAGGGAGGCGTCGTCCGTCTGCTCGCCGCGCACGATCTCCAGGAGCGGGAGGATCGCGACCGGGTTGAAGAAGTGGAAGCCGACCACGCGCTCGGGGTGCTTGAGCTTGGAGGCCATCTCCGAGACGGACAGCGAGGAGGTGTTGGTGGCGAGGATCGCGTGCGCCGGGGCGACCGCCTCGACCTCCGCGAACACCTTCTGCTTGACGGACATCTCCTCGAACACGGCCTCGATGACGAAGTCCGCGTCCGCGAAGCCCTCGGCCTTGTCCAGGACGCCGGAGACCAGGCCCTTGAGGCGGTTGGCCTTGTCCTGGTTGATGCGGCCCTTGCCGAGCAGCTTCTCGATCTCGGCGTGCACGTAGCCGACGCCCTTGTCGACGCGCTCCTGGTCGATGTCGGTCAGGACGACCGGCACCTCCAGGCGGCGCAGGAAGAGCAGGGCCAGCTGGGAGGCCATCAGACCGGCGCCGACGACGCCGACCTTGGTGACCGGGCGGGCCAGCGACTTGTCCGGGGCGCCGGCGGGGCGCTTGCCGCGCTTCTGCACCAGGTTGAAGGCGTAGATGCCGGAGCGCAGCTCGCCGCCCATGATCAGGTCCGCGAGGGCCCGGTCCTCGGCGTCGAAGCCCTTCTGGAGGTCCCCGTCCTTGGCGGCCTCGATGATGTCGAGGGCGCGGTAGGCGGCCGGGGCGGCGCCGTGCACCTTGGAGTCGGCGACGAAGCGGCCCTTGGCGACGGCCCGGTCCCAGGCCTCGCCGCGGTCGACCTCGGGGCGCTCGACGGTCGTGGTGCCGTTCAGGACGGAGGCCGTCCAGATCAGCGACTGCTCCAGGAAGTCCGCGCCCTCGAAGAGCGCGTCGGCGATGCCGAGCTCGAAGACCTGCTGGCCCTTGAGCTGACGGTTCTGGTTCAGCGAGTTCTCGATGACGACCGAGACGGCCTTCTCGGCGCCGATCAGGTTCGGCAGGAGGGCGCAGCCGCCCCAGCCGGGCACCAGGCCGAGGAAGACCTCGGGCAGCGAGAAGGCCGGCAGGGCCTTCGAGACGGTGCGGTAGGTGCAGTGCAGACCGACCTCGACGCCGCCGCCCATGGCCGCGCCGTTGTAGTACGCGAAGGTCGGCACGGCGAGGGAGGACAGACGCTTGAAGACGTCGTGGCCGCCCTTGCCGATGGCGAGGGCCTCGTCGTGCTTCTTCAGCAGCTCGACGCCCTTGAGGTCGGCGCCGACGGCGAAGATGAACGGCTTGCCGGTGAGGCCGACGCCGACGATCTCGCCGTTCGCGGCCTCCGCCTCGACCTGGTCGATCGCCGTGTTCAGGTTGGCGAGGGACTGCGGGCCGAAGGTGGTCGGCTTGGTGTGGTCGAAGCCGTTGTCCAGCGTGATCAGCGCGAACCGGCCCGCACCCGCGGGCAGTTCGAAGTGCCGTACGTGGGCGCTGGTGACGACCTCGTCCGGGAAGAGCTCGGCGGCGCCCTTCAGAAGCTCGGCGGTGGTGCTCACTTGCCCTCCCAGTGGGGGTTCTCCCAGATGACCGTCGCGCCCATGCCGAAGCCGACGCACATGGTGTTGAGGCCGTAGCGGACCTGCGGGTTCTCCTCGAACTGGCGAGCCAGCTGCGTCATCAGACGGACGCCGGAGGAGGCCAGCGGGTGACCGTAGGCGATGGCGCCGCCGTACTGGTTGACGCGGGCGTCGTCGTCGGCGATGCCGTAGTGCTCCAGGAAGGCGAGGACCTGGACGGCGAAGGCCTCGTTGATCTCGAAGAGGCCGATGTCCTCGATGGACAGGCCGGCCTGGGCCAGGGCCTTCTCGGTGGCCGGGATCGGGCCGTAGCCCATGACCTCGGGCTCGACACCGGCGAAGGAGTAGGAGACCAGGCGCATCTTGACCGGGAGGTCGTTCTCCCGGGCGAAGTCCTCGGAGGCGATGATCGAGGCGGTGGCTCCGTCGTTCAGGCCGGCCGCGTTGCCCGCGGTCACGTTGCCGTGGACGCGGAACGGCGTCTTCAGGTTCGCCAGCGACTCCAGGGTGGTGCCCGGGCGCATCGGCTCGTCGGCGGTGACCAGGCCCCAGCCCGTCTCGCCGCCCTCGGGGGAGGTGCGGCGGACCGAGATCGGCACCAGGTCCTGCTGGATCTTGCCGTCGGCGTACGCCTTGGCGGCCTTCTCCTGCGAGCGCACGGCGTACTCGTCGGCGCGCCGCTTGGTGATGCTCGGGTAGCGGTCGTGCAGGTTCTCGGCGGTCATGCCCATGAAGAGGGCGGACTCGTCGACGAGCTTCTCCGACACGAAGCGCGGGTTCGGGTCGACGCCCTCGCCCATGGGGTGGCGGCCCATGTGCTCGACGCCACCGGCGATGACGGCGTCGTAGGCGCCGAAGGCGATCGAGCCGGCGGTCGTGGTGACGGCGGTCAGCGCGCCGGCGCACATGCGGTCGATGGAGTAGCCCGGCACCGACTGCGGCAGCCCGGCGAGGATGCCCGCCGTACGGCCGAGGGTCAGACCCTGGTCGCCGATCTGCGTGGTCGCGGCGATGGCGACCTCGTCGATCTTCGCGGGGTCGAGGCCCGGGTTGCGGCGCAGCAGCTCCCGGATGGCCTTGACGACGAGGTCGTCGGCGCGGGTCTCGTGGTAGATGCCCTTCGGGCCCGCCTTGCCGAACGGGGTGCGGACGCCGTCGACGAAGACGACGTCCCTGACGGTACGAGGCACGATGGCTCTCCTCCAGGGTGCGGGATGGCACTGCTGCTGCGGCGCACGCCTAAGCGCGCGCTTGCTCCCCCCATGCTACTTACGGGTAACCATGCTGCCCACCCCTTGGGGGCCAAGCGGCGAAGGTCACACCGGGAACTCTGCCGGACCCGCCCGGAAACGGCGGAACCCCCGTCACCCTTCCGGGTGCGGGGGCTCCTCGGGCGGAAGCTCCGCTCGCGGGATTACGCGGTCGCCGCCAGCGCCTTCACCAGGAGCGGGGTCACGAGCTCCACCTGCCAGGGACGCGCCCCGTGGCCCGTCAGGGCGGCGGCGACGCGGTCGGCGTCGGCCGGGGACGGCGGCTCCCAGCAGACCCGGCGCACGGTGTCCGGGGTGATCAGGTTCTCCTGCGGCAGGTTCAGCTCCTCCGCGAGCGCCGAGACCGCCGCGCGCGCCGCCGAGAGGCGGGCCGCCGCGACCGGGTCCTTGTCGGCCCAGGCGCGCGGCGGGGGCGGCCCCGCCGGCTGCTGGCCCGGCTGGGGCAGCTCGCTCTCCGGCAGCGCCCTGGCCCGGTCCACCGCCGCCTGCCACTGCTCCAGCTGGCGCCGGCCCATCCGGTGGCCGAAACCGGTCAGCGCGGTCAGCGCGGCCAGGTTCACCGGCACCGCGAGCGCCGCCTCCACGATCGCCGCGTCGCTCAGCACCTTGCCGGGGGAGACGTCGCGCCGCTGGGCCACCCGGTCGCGGGCCGTCCACAGCTCCCGTACGACCGCCATCTGGCGGCGGCGGCGCACCTTGTGCATGCCGGAGGTCCGCCGCCACGGGTCCTTGCGCGGCGGGGCGGGCGGGGCGGCGGCGATCGCGTCGAACTCCTGGCGCGCCCACTCCAGCTTGCCCTGCCGGTCGAGCTCCTCCTCCAGGGCGTCCCGCAGGTCGACGAGGAGTTCGACGTCGAGCGCCGCGTACCGCAGCCAGGGCTCGGGCAGCGGCCGGGTCGACCAGTCCACGGCGGAGTGGCCCTTCTCCAGGGCGTAGCCGAGGACGGACTCGACCATCGCGCCGAGGCCGACGCGCGGGAAGCCCGCGAGCCGCCCGGCCAGCTCGGTGTCGAAGAGCGAGGTCGGCCGCATGCCTATGTCGCGCAGGCAGGGCAGGTCCTGGGTGGCGGCGTGCAGGATCCATTCGGCGCCGGCCAGCGCCTCGCCGAGCCCCGAGAGGTCGGGGCAGCCCACGGGGTCGATCAGAGCGGTGCCCGCGCCCGCGCGGCGGAGCTGGACGAGGTAGGCGCGCTGGCCGTAGCGGTAGCCGGAGGCGCGCTCGGCGTCCACGGCCACGGGGCCGGTTCCGGCGGCGAAGGCGGCGATCACCTCCGCGAGCGCGTCCTCGGTCTCGACGACGGGCGGCACCCCCTCGCGGGGCGCCAGCAACGGGGTCGGAAGCCCATTCGCAGGGACGTCGTCGTCCGGGGGGGCGCCCCCGGTGGTGCGCAGTGCTGTGTCTGCTGCGGTCTCTTGGGCGTCGGTCACCCGTCAAGGGTATCGGTGAACGGTGGGCACCTGTCGGCGGAACGTTCCGCCGACAGGTGCCCACCGGGTCGACCGACGCGGATCAGTGGATGATTCCCGTCCGCAAGGCCACCGCGACCATTCCGGCGCGGTCGCCGGTGCCCAGCTTGCGGGCGATGCGGGCGAGGTGGCTCTTCACGGTCAGGGCGGACAGGCCCATGGAGACGCCGATCGCCTTGTTCGACTGGCCCTCCGCGACGAGCCGCAGCACCTCGACCTCACGGCCGGAGAGCTCGCGGTAGCCGCCCGGGTGGCTCGGGGCACCCGGGGGGCGGCGGTGGCCCAGACGGGCCGCCGCGGCGCCGATGGGGGCGGCGCCGGGGCGGGTGGGGTGACCGATGTTGGTCCGGGTGCCGGTGACGACGTAGCCCTTCACGCCGCCCGCGAGGGCGTTGCGCACGGCGCCGATGTCGTCGGCGGCCGAGAGGGCGAGGCCGTTGGGCCAGCCCGCGGCGCGGGTCTCGGACAGCAGGGTCAGGCCGCTGCCGTCGGGCAGGTGGACGTCGGCAACGCAGATGTCGCGCGGGTTGCCGACGCGGGGGCGGGCCTCCGCGATGGACGACGCCTCGATCACGTCACGTACTCCGAGGGCCCACAGGTGGCGGGTCACGGTGGAACGGACGCGCGGGTCGGCCACGACGACCATGGCCGTCGGCTTGTTCGGGCGGTAGGCGACCAGGCTTGCGGGCTGCTCGAGGAGAACGGACACCAGGCCTCCTGGGGGGGAAGGTGGGGGACGGAGCCGGCTCGGGGAAGAAGCCGGGGGGCGGACCCGTGCTGCGAAGGGGTCACTGACTCCTTCGGCAGCAGGGCCGCCCGCCTTTAGGGAAAGATCACGATTTGGTGAGTAACAATCAGGACAATTCGGACGGCTGATCGATCATCCTACGAGCGACGCCCGCTCCTTCACCCTCCCGGGGGAGCCCCGGAGCGCCTTCCGAACGCTTTGTGCGAGGCGCCGGAGCACCCCCCGGGGCCCCGGTCCCCGAGGAATCAGGCCTGCTGCGGCCCCCGCCGCTGCGGCAGCGAGACGACGCCCCCGCCCGTGGTCGTCCCCGCCGCCCCCGGCTCGACCGGCGCGGGCGGAAGCCCCGCGATCTGGCAGAGCAGGTCGCACCAGGCCGCCAGGTGCGCCCCCGTGTCCGGCACCCCGCCCAGGCCCTCGCGCGGCGTCCAGGACGCCCGGATCTCGATCTGGGTCGCCGGCCGCCGGTCCGCGAGCCCGCCGAAGTAGTGCGAGCCCGCCATCGTCACGGTCCCGCTCGCCTCCCCGTACGGAAGCCCCCGCGCCTCCAGGGCCCCGGTCAGCCAGGACCAGCACACCTCGGGCAGCAGCGGGTCCGCCGCCATCTCCGGCTCCAGCTCCGCCCGGACCAGCGTCACCAGGCGGAACGTTCCCTTCCAGGCCTCGTGCCCGTCCGGGTCGTGCAGCAGCACCAGCCGCCCGTCCGCCAGGTCCTCCTCGCCGTCGACGACGGCCGCCTCCACCGCGTACGCGTACGGCGCCAGCCGCTGCGGCGGCCTGGTCGGGTCCACCTCGATCTCGGACCGCAGCCGCGCCGCGCGCAAGGCCTCCACCGCCCGCCGGAAGGCCGGTGGCACCGGGTTCGTCTCCGTACTGCCCGCCGTTTCGTCCGTCCCTCGATCGCCGTCGGAATGATCGGAAAAGTGTCCCTGAGCCGCAGCCATGCGGGGAAGAGTAGGCGGAACGGGGCCTCCGTGCAGGGAGGGACACCCGGCCCGGACGAGCGGCTTCCCGCCACATGCGAAGATTCTGGGCGTGAGCGCCAACGACAGCCCGCAGGGCCAGCAGACGAAGCAGCAGTCGCGGACGTACGACTCCGCGTTCCTCAAGGCGTGCCGGCGCGAGCCGGTGCCGCACACCCCCGTCTGGTTCATGCGGCAGGCCGGGCGCTCCCTCCCCGAGTACCTGAAGGTCCGCGAGGGCATCCCCATGCTGGAGTCGTGCATGCGGCCCGAGCTGGTCACCGAGATCACGCTCCAGCCGGTGCGGCGCCACAAGGTCGACGCCGCCATCTACTTCAGCGACATCGTCGTCCCCCTCAAGGCCATCGGCATCGACCTCGACATCAAGCCCGGCGTCGGCCCGGTCGTCGCCGACCCGATCCGCACCCGCGCCGACCTCGCCCGGCTGCGCGACCTCACCCCCGAGGACGTCCACTACGTCACCGAGGCCATCGGCATGCTCACCGGCGAGCTGGGCGACACCCCGCTCATCGGTTTCGCCGGCGCGCCCTTCACCCTCGCGAGCTACCTCGTCGAGGGCGGTCCGTCGCGCAACCACGAGCACACCAAGGCGCTCATGTACGGCGACCCGCAGCTCTGGGCCGACCTCCTCGACCGCCTCGCCGGGATCACCTCGGCCTTCCTCAAGGTCCAGATCGAGGCCGGCGCCTCCGCCGTGCAGCTCTTCGACTCCTGGGTCGGCGCCCTCGCCCCGGCCGACTACCGCCGCTCCGTGATGCCCGCCTCCGTGAAGGTGTTCGACGCGGTCGCCGGGTACGGCGTCCCGCGCATCCACTTCGGCGTCGGCACGGGCGAGCTGCTCGGCCTCATGGGCGAGGCGGGCGCGGACGTCGTCGGCGTCGACTGGCGCGTCCCGCTCGACGAGGCCGTCCGCCGCGTCGGCCCCGGCAAGGCGCTCCAGGGCAACCTCGACCCCGCCGTCCTCTTCTCCTCCCGCGAGGCCGTCGAGGCCAAGACGGACGAGGTCCTGGCCGCCGCGAAGGGCCTGGAGGGGCACGTCTTCAACCTGGGCCACGGCGTCCTGCCGACCACCGACCCGGACGCGCTGACCCGCCTCGTCGAGTACGTCCACACCCACACGGCCGTCTGACCGCCGGGCGGCACTCGCGCGACGGCGGCGGCCGCCGGGGAACCCCCGGCGGCCGTCGCCGTTCTCCGTCCTTCGGGAAAGGACCTCCTCAGCCCGCCGCGCGGACCGCCGCCGTCGCCTTGCGGGCCGCGACGAGCACCGGGTCCCACACCGGCGAGAACGGCGGTGCGTACCCCAGGTCCAGGGCCGTCATCTCCTCCACCGTCATCTTCGCCGTGAGCGCCACCGCCGCCACGTCCACCCGCTTCGCCGCGCCCTCCCGGCCCACGATCTGCGTCCCGAGCAGCCGCCCGGTCCGCCGCTCGGCCAGCATCTTCACCGTCATCGGCGCCGCCCCCGGGTAGTAGCCCGCGCGGCTCGTCGACTCGATCGTCACCGTCACGAACCGCAGCCCCGCCTCCCGGGCCTCCTTCTCCCGCAGGCCGGTCCGCGCGATCTCCAGGTCGCACACCTTCGACACCGCCGTGCCCACCATGCCCGGGAAGGTCGCGTAGTCGCCGCCGACGTTCGACCCGATGACCTGGCCCTGCTTGTTCGCGTGCGTCCCGAGGGCCACGTGCCGCATCCGGCCCGAGACCAGGTCCAGGACCTCGACGCAGTCGCCGCCCGCCCAGACGTTCCCGTGCCCCCGCACCCGCATGCCCAGGTCGGTGAGCAGCCCGCCGTACGCCCCGAGCGGCAGCCCCGCCTCCCGGGCGAGCGAGGTCTCCGGCTCCACCCCCGTGCCCAGGACCACCACGTCCGCGGGGTACTCCTCCTCGTCCGTCGCCACCGCCCGGACCCGGCCGTCGGGCCCCGTGAGGACCTTCGTGACCTCGGCCGAGTTGACCGTCCTGATCCCGAGCCCGTCCATCGCGTCGTGCACGAGCCGCCCCATGTCCGGGTCGAGCGTCGCCATCGGCTGCTCGCTGCGGTTGAGGACGGTCACCTCGTACCCCCGGTTCAGGAGCGCCTCGGCCATCTCCACCCCGATGTATCCGGCGCCGACCACCACCGCCCGCCGCCCCTCCGTACCGGAGCCCTCCGTACGGGACAGCGCGTCGATCAGGGCCTGGCCGTCGTCCAGGTTCTGCACGCCGTACACCCCGGGCGCGTCGATCCCCGGCACCGGCGGGCGCAGCGGCCTGGCCCCCGTCGCGATCACCAGCTTGTCGAAGCCGGTCCACTCCTCCGTACCGGACTCCAGGTCCCGGGCGCGGACCCGCTGCCCGCCGACGTCGATCTCCGTCACCTCGGTCCGCGTCCGCAGCCCGATGTCACGGGCGCGGTGCTCCTCGGGGGACCGCGCTACCAGCTCGTCGCGCGAGCCGACGTCCCCGCCGACCCAGTAGGGGATGCCGCAGGCCGAGTACGAGGAGAAGTGCCCGCGTTCGAAGGCGACGATCTCCAGCTCCCCGGGGGACCTGAGCCTGCGCGCCTGCGACGCGGCGGACATGCCCGCCGCGTCGCCACCGATGACCACCAGTCGTTCGCTCATGGGGACGACGCTACTTCTCCGGGGCCCCTCCGGTCTCCGGGGCCTCCGGTCCCACCGGCGCCCCGGCGGCGTTCCGTTCGACCGCCGGCCCTCCGGGGCGCGGCCCCGGCACCGGCGCGGGGCGGCGGGCGGCGAGCCGGGGGCGGACCAGCCGGCGCCAGAGGACGAAGGCGACCAGGCCGACCGCGAGCCACGGGGCCAGGGCCGCGAGCACGATCAGGACCCAGGCCACCACGCCGACCAGGGCGTTCCAGCCGCCGCCCAGGGCCTCCAGGAAACCGGGACGGCCCTCCTCCCGCTCCTCGTCCTCCGGCTTCTCCTTCCGCTCCTCGGTGAGCTGGAGGGTGATCGTCGCCAGCGACGTCCGGTCCTTCAGCGAGGCCTCCCCGGCGAGCAGCGCCTCCAGGTCCGCCTGACGCCGGCTCAGCTCGGCCTCCAGGGTCACCACGTCGGACAGCGCGTCCGCCCGGTCCATCAGCTCCCGCACCCGCGCCACGCTCGCCCGCTGGGTGGCGATCCGGCTCCGCACGTCCACCACCTGGTCGGTGACGTCCTTCGCGTCGGCCTTGCGGGACAACAGCCTTCCCGTGCCCGCCAGTTCGGCCAGGACGGAGTCGTACTCCGCCTGCGGCACCCGCAGCACGACCCGGGAGGCGAGGTACGCGTCGTCGATCCGCTCCGTCGACTCGTCCTCGACCCGCCCGCCCGCGTCCACCGCCGCCGCACGGGCGGTGGCCAGGGCCTTCGTCGCGTCCGCGACCTCCACGGACAGCGAGGCGGTACGGATGACGTGCTGCGGGGCCGGAGCCTCCGCCGCCGCCCGCCCGGATCCGGAACCGGACGCGGCCCCCGAGGAGCCGTCCGCCGCGCCCCCGCCCGGCTCCGGCGCGGCGGGCCGCGCCGCCCGCGCGCCCCCCGCCTTGCCGCCCGCGTCCGTACCGCCCGCGCCGCAGCCCGTCAGGACCAGTGACGCCGTCAGCAGGACGGCGGCCGTCGTATGCGCTCTCCGCACGGGAACCCCCCAAGGTGGTGACGATCGATGCCCCTTTGACGTACGACCCGGTGGCGCGGGTTGCCGTCCGGCGGTAGCGATGCGGTCACGGTCCGGCCTCGGAACGGGAGCGGACGGGCGATTTGAGAGAGTGGTCCCATGAACGCGGACACCACGGGACCCCACGTCGTCGTCGCCGGAGGCGGGATCACCGGCCTCGCGGCCGCCCACCGGCTGGCCCTCGCCGGCCACCGGGTGACCCTCCTCGAAGCGGACGGCAGACTCGGCGGCAAGCTCCTCGCCGGGGAGGTCGCGGGCGCGCCCGTGGACCTCGGCGCCGAGTCGCTGCTCGCCCGCCGTCCCGAGGCGGTCGCCCTCGCCCGCGCCGTCGGCCTCGGCGACCGGCTGACGGCCCCCGCCACCACCACCGCGTCCGTCTGGTCCCGGGGCGAGCTCGTCCCCATGCCCAAGGGGCACGTCATGGGCGTCCCCGGCGACGCCCGCGCCGTCGAGGGCCTCCTCTCCGAGGAGGGCGTGCGCCGGATCGCCGCCGACCTCGACCTGCCGCCCACCGCGATCGGCGACGACATCGCCATCGGCGCGTACGTCGCCGCCCGCATGGGCCACGAGGTCGTCGACCGCCTCGTCGAACCCCTCCTCGGCGGGGTGTACGCCGGGGACGCCCACCGCATCTCCATGAAGGCCGCCGTCCCCGCCCTCTTCGATGCCGCCCGCGAGCACCCCACGCTCACCGCCGCCGTCCGCGCCGTCCAGCGGGCCGGCGCCGCCGTCCCGGCCGACGCGGCGGGCGCCGCCACCGGCCTCGGCGGCTCCGTCTTCGCCGGGATCGAGGGCGGCGTCGGCACCCTGCCCGGCGCGGTCGCCGACGCCGTCCGCGCGGCCGGCGGCGAGATCGTCCCGAACGCCCCCGTGACGGCGCTGCGCCGCACCGGGGCCACCGGCTGGCAGGTCGTGAGCGGCGACCGGGTCCTCACCGCCGACGCCGTCGTCCTCGCCACCCCCGCCGGGCCCGCCGCCGCCCTCCTCGCGGAGCACGCCCCCGCCGCCGCGGGCGAACTCGGCGCGGTCGAGTACGCCTCCATGGCCCTGGTCACCCTCGCGTTCCGCCGCTCGGACGTGCCCGGCCTGCCCGGCTCCGGCTTCCTCGTGCCCCCCGTCGACGGCCACACGATCAAGGCCTCCACCTTCTCCTCGCAGAAGTGGGGCTGGGTGGCCGACGCGGCGCCCGGCCTGTTCGTCCTGCGCACCTCCGTCGGCCGCCACGGCGAGGAGCAGCAGCTCCACCGCGAGGACGCCGACCTCGTCGACGCCTCCCTCAAGGACCTCGCCGCCGCCACCGGCCTCGGCGCCCGGCCCGTCGCCACCACGGTCACCCGCTGGGCCGGCGGCCTGCCCCAGTACCCGACCGGCCACCTCGCCCGCGTCGCCCGGATCCGCGAGGCCGTCGCCGCCCTGCCCGGACTGCGGATCGCGGGCGCCGCGTACGACGGCGTCGGCATCCCCGCCTGCATCGCCTCGGCGCACCGCGCGGCCGACGAGATCGCGGGCGCGCTCGCCGACGGGACCTCCGGCCGCGCCGACGAGATCATCGCCACGTCGGAAACGGCGCCCCCCGGTGCGGGGCACTCCTCGTGACGGGCGAGAATGGGCGTATGAGTGCGCCCGAAAAGATCCCGAACGCCGGTAAGAAGGCGAAGGACCTCAACGAGGTCATCCGCTACACCCTGTGGTCCGTCTTCAAGCTGCGCGACGTCCTGCCCGAGGACCGGAGCGGCTACGCCGACGAGGTCCAGGAGCTGTTCGACCAGCTCGCGGCCAAGGACGTCACCGTCCGCGGCACGTACGACCTGTCCGGTCTGCGCGCCGACGCCGACGTCATGATCTGGTGGCACGCCGAGACGAGCGACGAGCTCCAGGAGGCGTACAACCTCTTCCGCCGCACCCGCCTGGGCCGCGCCCTGGAGCCGGTCTGGTCGAACATGGCGCTGCACCGCCCGGCCGAGTTCAACAAGTCGCACATCCCGGCCTTCCTGGCCGACGAGAACCCGCGCGACTACGTCTCGGTCTACCCCTTCGTCCGCTCGTACGACTGGTACCTGCTGCCGGACGAGGACCGTCGCCGGATGCTCGCCGACCACGGCAAGATGGCCCGCGGCTACCCCGACGTCCGCGCCAACACGGTCGCCTCCTTCTCGCTCGGCGACTACGAGTGGCTCCTCGCCTTCGAGGCCGACGAGCTGTACCGCATCGTGGACCTCATGCGCCACCTGCGCGCCTCCGAGGCGCGGATGCACGTCCGCGAGGAGGTGCCGTTCTTCACCGGCCGGCGCAAGAGCGTCGCCGACCTGGTGGCGGGCCTGGCCTGACGGCCTCCCGAAAACCCGGTGGCGGCCCGGCTCCCGGCCGGGCGCGCCATCCCCCGACCCGGAAGATCAGACGGCCGGCGGAAACCATCCGCCGGCCGCTCCAGCGACACCGGGTCCGGCTCCTGGTGCGGCGCGCGTCACGCGCGCCGCACCGGCGTCATTTCCGGGGCCTTTTCCGGGACGTCTCCGCGCGGTAAGGACGGTCAGCCACTGGAGCTGGAGCTGGAACACGAGCTGGAGCTCCCGCCGTCGCTGCTGCTGGAACCTCCGCCGCAGCTCGATCCCCCTCCCGAGCAGGACCCGGAGGAGCACGAGCCCGACGAGCAGGAGCTCCCACCGCCTCCGCCCCCGCCCCCGCCGCCGCAGGACCCGGCGCCCGCGCACCACACGGCGACCACGCCGAACTCGTCCGCGCCCGGGGAGGAGGACTGGTGCGGGAACGGTCCCGGACGCCCGCCGCGACCGGGCCTCCGGGGCCCGTGGACGCGGGCGGCGGCGACGAGCTGCTCCCGGAGCACCGGGTCCGGCAGCGCCCGCAGCCCGTACAGGGCCACGAGGTGGCCCGCGTCCGCCAGGTGCCCCCGCTCGCGCCCGTGCGCGGCGAGCGCGCCCCGCCCGGCCGGGGTGACCCGCCGGGCGGAGACCGATCCGCAGACGACGGCCGCGGCCCCCATGACGAACAGCGCCGGGACCACCTTGAAGGTGAACGGCACCGAGAACTCCTCCGCCGCGGCGAAGTCGGCGACCGTGACGAAGAACGAGACCGGGAACAGGACGAACGCCGCGATGCCGACCGCCGCGCACCACCGGTTCACGGCGCGCCGCGTCGCCGGGTCCACGAGGAGGCCGCGCTCCGCGAGCCCGTCGCCGATCTCCTGCACCGCCGGGTGCCGCATCACGGCGAGCCGCAGGTGGTGCAGGGCGCCGTGCGGGGCGGCGGCGTGCTCCTGGAACACCGCGCGCTCCACCAGGTCGCGCGCGGTGGGACGGACGACGGCCACGATGCCGGGCCCGCCGATCGCGATCCGCCCGTCCGCGTGGAGGGAGGCGAGGGCGCTGTCGACGACCCTCGCGGGACCACCGTGCAGGAAGGCGGCCTCGTACCGGTCGTGGACCGGCCCGCCGGAGCCCCGGCGGGACCGGACGACCCGGGTGACGAGCAGGGCGACGGCGACGGCGGCCACGAGGTAGTACAGGACGATCAGGAGGTCCATGGTCATCTCCGTACGAGTGCGTGGCGGGCGGCCCGGACGAGCCGCGCGGCGGGGCCCTGCGGGCGGTTGCCGGAACGGTCCTGCCACCACCGGGTGAGCCGGCGGTGGGCGACCGGGTCCTCCGGACGCCCGGCGATCAGCAGGTGCTCGACGAAGTCGAGCGCGTCCCGGCGGTAACCGCCGCCCATGGGACGGGACCTGGCGTACGCGAGGAACGCGGGCCGGAACTCCCGGCCCAGGATCTCGGGCAGCTCCGGCGCGACCTTGGCGACCACCCCGGCCCGCTTGGCCGCGAGCGCCCGGCTCTGCACCCCGATCCGCCGGCTGTCGAACCCCTCGGGCACGGGCGTCCCCGCGACGAGCGCCGAGAGCAACGAGGCCTGCGCGAGCCCGAGCCGCTGCCGCGCGCCTTCGTCCGCCACGGTCCCGAGCCGCTGCCGCACCCCCTGGTCGGCCGCGTCCCCTTCCCGTACGGGCGTGCTCGCCTGCGCCGGAACCGGGGGCGCGTCGAGGACGGCCCCGGGCATCGGCCCGCCGGAGACGCGGGCCCCGGCGCCGATGAGCAGCGGCCGGCCGGCCGGCCGCTGCGCCTCCGCCCCACGGCGGACGGGCGCCCCCGCCACCGTCGCCCGGATCACGGCCAGTTCCTCCGCCAGCTCCGCCGCCGGGGGGAAGTCGTCGTCCCGCTCCAGGAGCACCCCGGGAGGGGAGACCCGGGAGGCGAGGTCGGCGAGGACGTCGAGGACCGGGCGCGGCACCGGGTGGGCGTGGGTGTCGTGCCAGACGCCGTCCCGCTCGACGCCGCCCGCCACGTGCACGTACGCGATGGCCTCGACGGGCAGTTCGGACAGGGCCCGCGCCGGGTCCTCGCCCCGGTTGACGTGGTTGGTGTGCAGGTTGGCGACGTCGATCAGGAGCCGCACCCCCGTGCGCTCCACCAGCTCCGCGAGGAACCGCCCCTCCGTCATCTCCTCGCCCGGCCAGGCGATCAGGGCGGCGATGTTCTCCAGGGCGAGCGGTACGGGCAGCGCCTCCTGGGCGATGCGCACGTTCTCGCAGAGCACGTCCAGGGCGTCCCGGGTGCGGGGCACGGGCAGCAGGTGGCCCGCTTCGAGCGCCGGGGACGCGGTGAGCGTCCCCCCGGCCCGTACGAACGCGATGTGCTCCGTGACCAGCGGCGCCCCGAGGGCCACCGCCTTCTCGCCGAGCGCCGCGAGCCGCCCGGGGTCCGGCCGGTCCGCACCGCCGAGCCCGAGCGAGACCCCGTGCGGCACGACCGTGACGCCGCGCCCCCGCAGCCGGGTCAGGGAGTCGGGCAGGTGGTCCGCGCAGATGTTCTCCGCGACGACCTCCACCCAGTCGACCCCGGACAGTCCCTCCACCGCCTCCGCGATCTCGGGACGCCAGCCGATGCCGATGCCGAGTTCCGTCATGGTCCCCCTCCTTCGGTCCTCAGTTCCCCTGTGATGGCCCACGCGGGAACGTTCGAACCCCGGGAGGGGGACGTTCAGAGCTTCATTTGAGGTTCCGGGCACCCGGGAGCCCGGCGGTGCTCTCAGTCGGTCCGGGGGAACGCCGACACCACCGTCGCCGAGCCCGGCGCGATCTCCGTGAAGCCCGCGTCGCGGACGAGCGGGAGGCCGCTCGTGGTGAGGGCGGGCCAGTCGGCGGCCGGGGCGGTGCGTACGGCGAGGGGGAAGCCGGCCTTCCGCCAGGCCTCGCGTCCGGCGTCCGGCAGGGCCCACCAGAGCAGTTGGGCGCCGTGGCCGGCCTGGGCCATCGACTTGCCGGCCGACATGTCCAGGTCGGGGTTGAACCACAGCACCGCCGCCCCCTCCGGTACGGGGCCGGGGGCGGCCGGGTCGTCGAGGTCGGTGCCCGAGACCTGGAGGCGGGCCAGGTCCTTGGGCCAGCCGTCGAGCGGGACCGGCGGGAAGACCCGTAGCTCCGCCTCCGCGCCGGTGACCGTGATGCCGGGGAGCGCGCACGCCCGCCGCCACTCGGCGCCGCGCGCCCGGCGCACCACCTTGCGGATCCGGGCGTCCTGCCAGTCGGTCATGGCCCGCGCCCACTCGCCCTCGCCGGTGGAGCGCTCGTCGGTCAGGATCTCCAGGACGGCCCGCGCCGCGGTCTCCAGGGCGTCGGTGCGGGCCGGGGGCGCCTCCCGCTCGATCCGCACCACCAGGGGAAGGACGAACTGGGGCTTCTCGTCGCGGGAATCGGTCTCTTCGCTGCTCACCCGGCAAGTCTGCCACCGCCGTCACGAGCGCCGTCACCGGTGCCGTGACGAGCGGTTTTGTGGAACTCGCCGCTTCCACGCCAGGATGCCCCCATGAGGAGCGATCTCTCCGCCGGGGGGCGGCCCGCCCCCGTGGACGGACGGCCGAGGCTGGAGAAGGTCGGGCGCCGGCACGGCCCCCGGGGGCCGTGGGTGCTGCGCGGGGTCGACCTCGACCTGCCCGCCGCCGCCCTCGTCCGGATCACCGGCACCAACGGCACCGGCAAGTCCACCCTGCTCCGGCTGCTCGCCGGCGTCGACGCGCCCACCGAGGGGCGCGTCACCGGACGGCCCGCCCGCACCGCGTACGTCCCCGAACGCTTCCCCGTCGCGCTGCCGTTCACGGCCCTCGGCTACCTGGTCCGCCTCGGCCGCGTCCAGGGCCTCGGCCGGACGGCCGCCCGGGCCCGGGCGGGGGAGTGGCTGGAGCGCTTCGGGGCCGGCGGGCACGCCCGTACCGGACTCGGGGAGCTCTCCAAGGGTACGAGCCAGAAGGTCGCCGTGGCCCAGGCGCTGCTCGCCGACCCGGACCTCCTCGTCCTCGACGAGGCCTGGACCGGGCTCGACGCCGGAGCCCGCGCCGCACTCGACGCCGTCGTCCGCGAACGCGTCGCGGCGGGCGCGACGGTCGTCTTCGTCGACCACGACCCGCGCCGGCTGCGGGGCGAGGCGGACGTGGTGTACGGGGTGGAGGCGGGGCGGGTGCGGGCGGGGCGGGAGCCCGCGGGGGAGCCGTCCGACGCCCTCGTGCGGATCACCGTCTCCGGCGGGCGCACGCTCCCCGACCGGCTGCCGGGGGAACCGGCCGTCGCCCCCGGCCCCGACGGCACCACCGCCCTCACCGTGGGCGCGGCGCACTCCGACGCCCTGCTCGGAGCGCTCCTCGCGGCCTCCTGGCACGTCCACCGGCTCCATGCGGCGAAGACCGACGTTCCCGAGGAAGGCGTACGGACATGACGGCGCTGCTGCGCTACCAGTCGGGCCTCCTCCTCCGCTCGCAGCGGTGGCTGGCCCCGTTCCTCCTGTACGCGGTCTTCGTCGGCGCCGGCGTCCAGGCGGCCGAACCCGTGCTCGACGCGCTCGGGTTCACCGCCGCCGCCCTGCTGCCGGTGACGGCCTGGACGGTGCGGATCTGCCTCACCCAGGAGCCGCCCGCCGCGCGGAACGTGGTCGCGGCCGCCGCCGGCCGGAACCGCGCACACCTCGCGGCGCTCCTCGCCGGGACCGCCTGGCCGGTCCTGCCCGGCACGCTCGCCGTCCTGGTCGTGACGGCCGTGAGCGACCGGCGCGGGATTCCCGCCCCCGTCGCGGCCCTCACCGGGCTCCTCGCGGCGCTCGCCTGCGCCCTCACCGGCGCCGCCGTGGGCGCGCTGGCCTCCCGGCCCTTCCTCAAGGCCTCCGGCTGGTCCCTCTCGGCCCTCGTCCTCGGCTCTCTCCTCGCCTTCGTGGTCACCGGGTCCCCGGCGAAGCACGCCATGACGGTCCTGACCACCGGGGCCCGCACGGCGACCGCCGACCCGCCCTGGCTCGCCTGCGCGGGCGCCCTGCTCCTCGCGGCGACGGCGGCGGCCCTCGCCTGCCGCGCCACGGCACGCCTGGAGTGAGCACGCCGGGAGTACGCTCGGACAACATGACCGAGACCACGCCCGCGTCCGCCTCCGCGGCCGCGTCGTACTGCGCCCCCGAGCCCGCCCCGAGGCCCGAACTTGCGGCCGAGGGCCCTTTCGCGGCCTGCGTGCTGTGCCAGGAACCGACCGAGTACCCGACCTCGGCCAGGGGTATCACGCTCTGCCCGGTGTGCGAGTGGCAGGAGGCCCAGCGCACGGCCTGCTCCGGCTGAGCCCCCTCAGCCGCGCATGAGGTCCGACACCTTCACGAAGCGGTAGCCGCGGGCGCGCAGCTCCGGGACGATCCGGCGGATCGCCCGCTCGGTGACGGGCGCGGCGCTGCGCGTGCAGTGCATGACCACGAGCGACCCGGGCCGCACCCCGTCGAGCACCTGCTCGGCGACCGCGTCCGCGTCCTTCGCGAAGGCGTCCCCGCTGACCACGTCCCACTGGACCGCCGTCACCCCGGCGGGGCCGAGGGCGCGCAGGGCCGCGTCGTCGTAGCAGCCGCCGGGGAAGCGGAAGTACGGGACGACGTTGAGGGCCCCGGCGTCCCGGAAGGCGTCGAAGGCACGCTGGACGTCCGCCGCCATGTCGGGTCCGGCGACGGAGGGCAGGCCGTAGCAGGGGGACGCGAAGGCGTGATGGCTGTACGAGTGGTTGGCGATCTCGAAGCGCGGGTCGCCGCCGATGGCCTTGGCCTGGTCCGGGTACTCCTCCGCCCAGCGGCCCGTCATGAAGACGGTCGCGTCCACCTCCAGGCGGCGCAGGGTCGCGATGAGCTCCGGGTTGTCGAAGCGCTCGCCGCGCGCGGCCCTGGGCCCCTGGTCGGCGGTCATGTCGGCGTCGAAGGTGAGCGCGACGACCTTCTCGGCGCCCTTCGGGGAGTTCGCGGCCCGGCGCGTGTAGACGGGCGTGAGTCCGTTCGGCCCGGGCGCCATGGTGGGCGCGGCGGCGGGCTCGGCTCCCGGCTTGGGGCGGGCGGCGGCGCCGGTGCTCGCAGAGGGCGGGAGGACGCCGACCGACGCCCCGGCGATCGGGGCCTTCGGGGCGTCGGCCGTCGGGGCGCCGCTTCCGGCAGCCCCGCCGCAGCCGACGAGGGCGGCGCCCAGAAGACCGAGCGCCGCCGCTTTTCGTACAGGAATATTCACGATCGGAAGTTATCCGATCAAAGTTATTAATGCCTGCGACCCGGCGACGGCAGAGCCCGAGTCCACCCGCCGGGCCGACGCCCGCCCCGGCGCGCGGCGCCGCTCAGGAGGCCAGGAGCCGCTTCCGGCTCTCCTCCACGTCGTAGTCGCCCGGCGGGTACTTCGGGTCCAGCGCCTCCAGGTGTTCCAGGAGGAGCTTGCTGATCGCCCAGTTCCGGTACCACTTGCGGTCCGCCGGGACCACGTGCCAGGGGGCCGCGTCCGTACCGCAGCGCTCCAGGGCCAGCGCATAGGCCTTCTGGTAGTCCGGCCACAGGGCGCGTTCCTCGATGTCGCCCGTGGTGAACTTCCAGTGCTTGTCGGGATCGTCGAGGCGGGCGAGGAGCCGGGCGCGCTGCTCCTCGTACGAGAGGTGGAGGAAGACCTTCACCACCGTCACGCCGTCGTCCGCGAGGGACTTCTCGAAGTGGTTGATCTGCCGGTAGCGGCGCTTGATCTCGGAGCGGGAGAGCAGCTCGTGGACGCGGGGGACGAGGACGTCCTCGTAGTGCGAGCGGTCGAAGATGCCGATCTCGCCAGGCAGGGGCAGCGCCTTCTCGATCCGCCAGAGGAAGGAGTGCTCCTTCTCCTCCTGCGTCGGGGCCTTGAAGGCGCGCACCCGGCAGCCCGACGGGCTGAGGAAGCCGATCACGTGCTTGACCGTGCCGCCCTTGCCGCTGGTGTCCATGCCCTGGAGGACCAGGAGCACCCTGCGGCGGTCCCCGGCGGTGCTCGACGCGTACAGGCGCTCCTGGAGGTCGGCCAGGCGCGGTCCCAGCTCGGCGGTGGCGGCCACCCCGGCCGCCTTGTCGGCGGGGCCCGCCGGGATGCCCCGGGCGTCGTACGAGGAGAGGTCGACCGGCTCGCCCACGGGCACGCGCAGCACGTCGCGCAGGGCCGGCTCCCGCTCCTTCCGTCGCTTCTTCCCGTCGTTCTTCTTCGGCATCTCGCGCTCCTTCCGCAGTCCCGCCCGCCTTCCCCCGATCCTCCGCCGCAACCGGGCCGTCCGCGACCTCCGGGGGCGGACCGGCCCCCGGAGGCCGGCGGATCAGCGGTGCCAGGGACCCGTCACCGCGAACGTCGTGCCCGGCGTGTAGCAGTTCACGTACATCGTGCTCCGGTCCGGGGAGAAGGTGACTCCCGCGAACTCGCCCCACTCGGGCTCCTCGGCCGTGCCGATGTTCTGCCGCCCCCGGGCCACCGGGTAGACCTCGCCGCGCTCGCTCACCCCGAAGACGTGCTGCGCGCCTCCGCCGTCCTCGCAGACCATCAGGCCCCCGGTCGGCGCCAGGCAGATGTTGTCCGGCGACTCGCCCGGCAGTCGCACGTCGGTGCTCGGGCCGAAGACGACGACGAGGGTGAGCCGGCGCCGGTGCGGCTCGTACTTCCACACCTGGCCGAAGTGGGTGGCCGCCGAGCCGTCCCCGACCCGCGCGAACGACGACACGAAGTAGACGGCCCGCCCGCCCCAGTAGCAGCCCTCCAGCTTCTGCGCGTGCGTGATGCCCTTCGGCCCGAAGTCCTGGAAGCGGACGGGGGTCACGGCCGCCAGGGGGTCCGGTACGGGGACCCACTCGACGCCCTCGAAGCGGGTGCCGGTCTCCTGGACCGCGGAGAGGTCGGGGACGCCCGGCACCCGCATCGCCTCCAGGGCGCCGCCCGCGCGCAGCGAGCCCGTGCCGCCGAGCGGCTTGCGGGGGAGGAAGCGGTAGAAGAGCCCGAAGGGGCGGTCGAAGGCGTCCTCCGTCTCGTACACGATGCCGCTGTGCGGGTCGACGGCGACGGCCTCGTGCTGGAAGCGGCCCAGGGCGGTGAGCGGGACGGCCCCGGTGCGGCGCGGGTCGGCGCCGTCGACCTCGAAGACGAAGCCGTGGTCCTTGGTGTAGCCGTTCGTGCCGGCCCGGTCCTCGGTCTCCTCGCAGGTCAGCCAGGTGTTCCAGGGCGTGGGCCCGCCGGCGCAGTTGACGGCCGTGCCCGCGACGGCGACCCGCTCGCCGAGGACGTTGTTCCGGCCGTCGAGTTCGAGGGCCGTACAGCCGCCCTTGGCCGCCGGGTCGTACGTGAGGCCGGGGACGGTCGGGACGCCGCTCTTCCCGGTGGCCTTGTTCTCGTGGTTGCGGACCAGGTGCGTCCGGCCCCGGTGACCGGGGAAGGCGCCCATGCCGTCGTGGTTGCCGGGCACGGGTCCCTCGCCGGAGCGGAGGGGGTCGCCCTGCCGGGAGAGGACCTTGTAGCGGAACCCGGCCGGCAGGTCGAGGAGCCCGTCGGGGTCGGGTACGAGGGGGCCGTAGCCGCCCCGGGGCGGGTGGCCGCCGGTCGCGGCCGACGCGCTCGCGGCGAAGAGTTCGGAGAGGGCTCCGGCGAAGGCGATCCCGGCGACGGACGCGCCGGTGCCGGACAGGATCTGACGTCGTGTTGCGGACATGGGCAACGGGCTCCCCTGTTGGCGGACAGGTGGTGACGTTCCGTCGCGTCACGTGTTGCCTGTGTGACGTGCGACCCGCACGTGTGTATCACGCACTCCGGTGGCGCGTGAACCATGCGGGCCGCAACTGCCGCGTGCGGCGCGGATCCTGACTCCGGGTCAGGAGCGGGATCAGGCCAGCTCGGCGTCGAGCGTGATGGTCGTGCCCGACAGCGCCTGGCTGACCGGGCAGTTCTTCTTCGCGTCCTCCGCCGCCGCCCGGAAGCCGTCCGCGTCCAGGCCGGGGACCTCGCCCCGCACCGTCAGGTGGATGCCGGTGATGCCCTCGCCCGGCTGGAAGGTGACGTCGGCCTTCGTCTCCAGACGGGTGGGCGGGTTGCCCGCGCCGGCCAGCCCGTGGGAGAGGGCCATCGAGAAGCAGGAGGAGTGCGCGGCGGCGATCAGCTCTTCGGGGCTGGTCTTCCCGTTCGGCTCCTCCGACCGGGCGGGCCAGGAGACGTCGTACGAGCCGATGCCGGAGGAGTCGAGGGAGACGGTGCCGGAGCCCTTGAGGAGGTCGCCCTGCCAGACGGTGTGGGCGTGACGCACGGTGGCCATGGTGGATCCCTTTCGATCGGTCGGGTACGGCCCCCAAGCTACTGCGCGACGAGCCCCTTCGCGTCGCGGGCGAGCGCGGTGAGCCGTGAGATCGCCCGGAAGTACTTCTTGCGGTATCCGCCGTTCAGCATCTCGTCGCTGAACAGGCGGTCGAAGGGCAGGCCGGAGGCGAGCACGGGTATCTCGCGGTCGTAGAGCCGGTCGGCCAGGACGACGAGCCGCAGCGCGGTCGACTGGTCGGGCACGGGCCGCACGTCGGTGAGGCAGACGGCGGTGAGGTCGTCGGTCAGGGCGCCGTACCGGCTCGGGTGGACCCTGGCCAGGTGGTCGAGCAGGTGCGGGAAGTCGTCCAGGGAGGCGCCCGGCGTGGCGTACGCGGTCGCGGTGACGTCCTGGTCGGAGAAGGGCGCGGGGGCCTCGGGCAGGCCGCGGTGGCGGTAGTCCTCGCCGTCGATCCGCAGCGGCCGGAAGTGGGCGGAGAGGCCCTGGATCTCGCGGAGGAAGTCGGCGGCGGCGAAGCGGCCCTCGCCGAGCTTGCCGGGGAGCGTGTTGGAGGTGGCGGCGAGCGCCACGCCCGCCTCGACCAGCTTGCCGAGGAGGCTGGAGACGAGGACGGTGTCGCCCGGGTCGTCGAGCTCGAACTCGTCGATGCAGAGGAGCCGGTGCCCGCTCAGGGTCCGCACGGTCTGCTGGAAGCCGAGCGCGCCCACCAGGTTGGTCAGCTCCACGAAGGTGCCGAAGGCCTTCAGGGCGGGCTCGGCGGGGGTCGCGTGCCAGAGCGAGGCCAGGAGGTGGGTCTTGCCGACGCCGTACCCGCCGTCCAGGTAGACCCCGCGCGGCCCGGTGGGGGCGGCGGGCTTCCGCGCGAACCAGCGGCGCTTCCCGGCGCCGGAGGCGTGCGCGCCGCCCAGGCCCTCGGCGAAGCCGCTCAGGACCTCGACCGCCTGCGTCTGGCTGGGCTGGTTCGGGTCCGGGATGTACGTGTCGAAACGCACGGAGTCGAAGCGCGGCGGCGGCACCATCTCCGCGACGAGGCGCTCGGCGGGGACGTGGGGCTCTCGGGAGCAGAGCGAGAGCGGGGCCGCGGCGGAGGGGACGGCTTCGGTGAGGGCACGGGTCGACACAGTTCCCCACTGTAAGCGCCATGTCAGACTGCCTGGATGCGACGCCTGTTTCCTGTGACGGACATGACAGCCGGACCGGCCGTGCCGACCGGACCGGCCGGTCCGACCGCACCCGCCGTGCCGACCGCACCCGTCGGACCGGCCGGACCGGCCGACGAGGCCGGGACGGAGGGCGGGGACTGGTCCCTCGACGCGCTCGCCGACGCCTACGCCTACCCGGAGACCGGGGGCTCCTGGCTGCGGGCCAACATGGTCTCCTCGCTCGACGGCGCCGGCCAGCACGAGGGGCGCTCCCAGCCGCTCTCCTCCGAGACCGACATGAGGATCTTCGGCACCCTGCGCGGGCTCGCCGACGTGATCGTGGTGGGCGCGGAGACCGTACGCCTGGAGGGGTACCGCCCCGCCCGGGCGCGGGAGGCCTTCGCGGAGCGCCGGGCCGCCGCCGGACAGGGCCCGGCCCCCGTGATCGCCGTGGTCACCGCCTCGCTCGACCTGGACTTCTCGCGTCCGCTCTTCACCGAGCCGTCGGTGCCGACCCTGGTCCTCACCGGCGACGGGGCGCCCGCCGAGCGGGTCCGGACGGCCCGGGAGGCGGGGGCCGAGGTGCTGTTCGCGGGCGACGGGACCCGGGTCGACCCGGCCCGCGCGCTCGCGGTCCTGGCGGAGCGCGGGCTGCGGCGCCAGCTGACCGAGGGCGGGCCCCGGCTGCTCGGCCAGTTCGTGGCGGCGGAGGTCCTCGACGAGCTGTGCCTGACGATCTCGCCGACCATGACGGCCGGGGACGCCCAGCGGATCGCCGAGGGCCCCCGGGTGGCCGTCCCGACACGCTTCCGGGTGGCTTCCGTCCTGGAGCGGGACGGCTTCCTCTTCACCCGCTACCTTCGGTCCTGAGAAAAGCGGAATTTGCCGTTCCGCTTACTGTCCGCCGGGCACACTTACTGTCGCAGTCCCCGTGCGAACACGGGGAAGGACGGCTTCCGCAGAAGGGCTCCCGAAGTGTTCACAAGCGTTCTGATGATCGAGAAGCCCCTGACGTCCGTCGACGTGGAGTTCGTCACCACGCTGCACGGCGACGAGGGCGTGTCCTTCATCGTCCTGATGCAGCCGCGCGGTGACCAGGCCGACGTACTGCTGCGCGCCATCGACGACGTCGCCATGGGCGAACTGAAGGAAGCCGCCCGCGAGGGCGAGGAACCGGAGGGCGAGGAGGCCCGGCCCCCCGCCGAACAGGCCCTGGAGCACTCGCTCCGGGCCCTGAGGGACGCCGGCTGCGAGGCGGTCGGCCAGGTCGTCGAGAACCACCCGCTCGACAAGATGAGGGCGGTCGTCGAGGAGGCGGGGGCGGACGAGGTCATCGTCCTCACCGCCCCGCACTACGTGGAGGAGTTCTTCCACCGCGACTGGGCCTCCCGCGCCCGCCACAAGGTGGGCGTCCCCGTCCTGAAGCTCTTCGCGCACAGCGAGTGACCGGAGGGTGACGGCCCGGCCCGCGCTCCGTACGGGGGCGCGGGCCGGGCCGTGCCCTGCCGGGCGCGTCCGGAGGGAGCCACTAGGCTGGGACTTCAAGCCAACGACACACCTCGGGGAGAGATCCGCATGGCACCCGCCATTCCCGCCGCCATGGACCGGCCGCACTTCATCGGCATCGGCGGTGCCGGGATGTCGGGCATCGCGAAGA
Source organism: Streptomyces sp. NPDC012825 (assembly GCF_042900925.1). Taxonomy (NCBI): domain Bacteria; kingdom Bacillati; phylum Actinomycetota; class Actinomycetes; order Kitasatosporales; family Streptomycetaceae; genus Streptomyces; species Streptomyces sp. NPDC012825. The sequence continues at coordinate 102,473 of NZ_JBIBBZ010000019.1, forward strand.
TCCTCGCCCAGCGCGGCGCCAAGGTCGCCGGCAGCGACGCCAAGGACTCCGCGACCGCCGAGGCCCTGCGCGCCCTCGGCGTCACCGTGCACATCGGCCACGCCGCCGAGCACCTGGCCGACGACGCCTCCGCCGTCGTCGTCTCCAGCGCCATCCGCGCCGACAACCCCGAGCTGGCCCGCGCCGCCGAGCTCGGCATCCCGGTCGTGCACCGCTCCGACGCGCTCGCCTCCCTCATGGACGGCCTGCGCGCGATCGCGGTCGCAGGCACGCACGGCAAGACCACGACCACCTCCATGCTGGCCGTCGCCCTCGGTCACCTCGGCCTCGACCCCTCGTACGCCATCGGCGGCGACCTGGCGGGCCCCGGCACCAACGCCCGGCACGGCGACGGCGAGGTCTTCGTCGCCGAGGCCGACGAGAGCGACCGCAGCTTCCAGAAGTACGACCCCGAGGTCGCGATCGTCCTCAACGTCGAGCTGGACCACCACGCGAACTACGCCTCCATGGACGAGATCTACGAGTCCTTCGAGGCCTTCACCACCAAGATCCGCCCCGGCGGCACCCTCGTCGTCGGCGAGCACGCCGGAGCCCGCGAGCTGGCCCGCCGGGTCGCGGACCGCGAGGGCCTGGAGATCGTCACGGTCGGCGAGTCCGAGGACTCCGACGCGCGCATCCTGAAGATCGTCCCGAGCGGCATGAAGAGCGAGGTGACCGTCGCCCTCGACGGCGCCGAGCACACCTTCACCGTCTCGGTCCCCGGCCGCCACTACGCGCACAACGCCGCCGCCGCGCTCGCCGCCGGCGCCCGCGTCGGCATCGACGCGGCCGAGCTGGCCCAGGCCCTCACCGCCTACACGGGCGTCGGCCGCCGCCTCCAGCTCAAGGGCGAGGCCAGGGGCGTGCAGGTCATCGACTCGTACGCGCACCACCCCACCGAGATGACGGCCGACCTGGAGGCCATGCGGGGCGCCGCCGGGGGCTCCCGCCTGCTCGTCGTCTTCCAGCCGCACCTGTTCTCCCGCACCCAGGAGCTGAGCGAGGAGATGGGCGACGCGCTGGCCCTCGCGGACGCCTCCGTCGTCCTCGACATCTACCCGGCCCGCGAGGACCCGATCCCGGGCGTCACCAGCGAGCTGATCGTCGAGGCCGCCCGGAAGGCCGGCGCCGACGTGACGCCCGTGCACGACAAGGGTGCCGTGCCCGAGATCGTCGAGGGAATGGCCGGCCCCGGCGATCTCGTTCTCACCATGGGAGCGGGCGACGTCACGGACCTCGGCCCGCGCATCCTGGACCACCTGTCGAAGTAGCGCGAAGCAAGAGGGAGCGAGCCCATGGCGTACGACGTCGAGAAGCCGGACGAGCAGTGGCGTGCGGAGCTGTCCCCGGCGGAGTACCAGGTGCTGCGCCAGGCGGGCACCGAGCCCGCCTTCCGCGGTGAGTACACCGACACCACCACCAGGGGCGTCTACTCCTGCAGGGCGTGCGGCGCGGAGCTGTTCACCTCGAACGAGAAGTTCTCGTCGCACTGCGGCTGGCCGTCCTTCTACGACCCGAAGGACTCCGACGCGGTCGAACTGATCGAGGACCGCACCCACGGCATGGTCCGCACGGAGGTCCGCTGCTCCCGCTGCGGCTCCCACCTGGGCCACGTCTTCGAGGGCGAGGGCTACCCGACCCCGACGGACCAGCGGTACTGCATCAACTCGATCTCGCTGCGGCTGGAGCCGACGGAGGGCTGAGCCGGACCACCCGGAGAGGGGCCCTTCCGTGCGACCCGTCCCGAGGGGGCGGGGGAGACGGGAGGGCCTCCGGGTGCGGTGTCCCGCCGGGCTGCAGTCACCCGGTCGGGGGGACCTTGTTCCGTCCCGCCGTCAACAGGTTCATGTCGACCCGGGACGTGTACGTGCTGCCGTCGGCCGCGGCCTGATCGCGCTCCCGGACGACGAAGAGCGCGCCCCGCTGCTCGTCGTAGACGGTCTCGTAGCCCCCGTCCTCGACTTCGAGGGAGAGCCGCACCCCCATGAACCTCTCCCTGTCGCCCTCGGGGTTCTCCGGCGAGTAGTAGTCCTTCAGGACGATCCATCCCGGCGTCCGCGCGTCGCCGTTCGACGACGTCCCGCCCAGGGAACTGCCCGCCCGGGATCCGCTTCCACGGGTCTCGCCGCAGTGGTAGGTGCCGCCCTCGTTCCGCTCGTACATGAGCCGCACGCCGTCGGTCTCCCTCAGGATCCCGTCACGCTTGTACACGTCGACGAAGATCTCCGGCCGCGTGACGAAACCGCCCGGCGTGTTGTCCGTGAAGCCGATCGTGAACGGCATCACCGCGTCGCGGCTTTCGGCGCTCAGGTCGATCTCGTCGCCGCACCCGTCGCCGAGAACGGCGATCAGGCCCGTTCCGCTCTTCGTCGCGTCGTCCTCGGCCCTGTACCTGTCTCCCGTGGCGAGACCGCGTTCCGCCTTGCGGATCAGCCCGGTGTCCACCGTCACGGTGTAGGTCGTTCCGTCGGGCCGCGTGACGTCGAACCGGGAGCCGGAGTCGGCTTCCACGTACGTCGACCTGGGTGGCGTGGCGTCGGCCGTGGCCGACGGGCTCGGCGCCTTGTCGCCCGCGGTGGCGCCGGGACGCCTGTCGGCCCTGTCGGCTTCCGCTGCCTTCCCGCACCCGGCGGTCAGCCCCAACAGCAGGGCACCGGCGATGACGGCGTTCTTGCGCACAGGACTCATGGGATCCCCCGGAGGCGAAGGGTGCCAGGCCGCGTGCGGCGGAGCGGGCGTGAACGTCGACCTCGCGTGCCACGGCGACCGATTCGCTCCTGATGCTACGTCAGCATCCCCTCGGCGCAGCCCGATTCGGAGAACAGGCAGTACGACGACCGGGCCGGACCGACGGCCGATGACGGGAGCTCCTCAGGGAGCGTCCTCCCGGTGCCCGCGTCCGGGAAGGAGCCGCCGCTGTCCGGGTGCCGTGGCCACCGTGCCCGTTCCCCGGTCCGCGCAGTGCGGGCAGCGCTCGCGGCCGTCCCACGCGGACCAGCCGAAGTCGGCCGGGGCGAGGGCGCGGCCCTCCAACTCGTCGCGGACGGCCTCGCGGTAGGCCCAGACGGCGTCCAGATAGGGGTGGTAGACGTCGTGGAAGGCGGGGTCCGAGATCCCGGCGCCCCCGGCGACCGCCCTCCGCAGGGCACGGAGGCGTTCGAACATGGTCTGGCCCGCCGCCGCGATCCCGGTGCTGCCGTCGAGGAAGAGGCGCTCGCGCACCTCGTAGACCCGGGCGTCCGTCAGCGCCGACCGGCTCGCCTCCTCCAGACCGTCCCCGCCGCCGCTCTGCGCGAGCCGCCGCAGCTCGGTGTGGGCCGCGCCCGCCGCCGCGATGAACTCCGTGTAGACCTCCCGGCGACGCTCCTGAAGACCGCGCCGGTGCTCCTGGCGGGTGCGCAGGCGGTCGGCCAGGACCGTGCCCGCTATCGCGATCAGACCACCGCCCAGCGTGGCGACCAGCGTTCCCCACTCCATGTCGTGCCCCCGTCGGCGTTCCGGAAGGGCGCCCCCGTGTCGCCCCCTCCCTCGGATCATGCCCGAAGGCCGGCGCCCACCGTGTGCCTCCGAAAGATTCGAGCAGGCCTGGTAGCTTGAGCCGCTCGTATTTTCCCGGGGGGCTCGTGCGTACGACATCGACCGCTGTGACGACCGCGCTGGTGTGCGTGGCGACGGGTTTCGCCCTGGCGGGCTGTTCGGACGGTGCGACCCCGCCGGAGCCCTCCGCCGCGGAACTGCTCGACCGCGCGAACGAGACGATGAAGGCGCTCACGTCGGTGACCGTCGACTGGACCTACACCGGGGCCATCGCCGTTGCCGGCCAGTCCGGCCACATGACGACCGACCTCAAGGACACGTGCGCGGCCCGGCTGGCCTGGACCGGGGGCGGGACCTTCGAGCAGATCCGGATCGGCGACACGGCCTACGCCCGCTCCGAGCCCGCCCCCCTGAAGGGAGCCGCCGCGAAAGCGCCCGGGGCGGGGGCCGGAAAGCACTGGACCAAGGTTCCCGTCGACAAGGAGACGGCCGAGCTGGGACCGACCTCCTGCGCCCAGGAGTTCGCCTCCTTCGGCACCGCGACGAGGGGCGGGCCGACCGAGGTCGGCGGCACCCCCGCGATCTCCCTGGTGGTGACCGACAAGGCGGACAAGGGCAGTACCTACACGTTCCACATCGCCACCGAGGGCGAGCCGTACATCCTCAAGGTCGCCTACGAGGGCCCCGAACACCGGACCACCACCACGTACAGCGCCTTCGACCGCCCCCTGGACGTGCGGCCCCCGGCCGCCGCCGACGTCCGGGACGCGAACGCCGCCGACGGCTGAGGCCGCGAACCCCCTCAGTGGACGGAGAACCCGCCGTCCACGAAGAGGGAGTGCCCCGTGACGTACGCGGAGGCCGCGCTCGCCAGGAAGACCGCCGCGCCCGCGAAGTCCCCCGCGAGCCCGTTGCGGCCGACCATCGTGCGGGCGGCGAGCGCGGCGACCTTCTCGGGGTCGGAGGAGAGCCGCTCGTTCAGCGGGGTCATCACGAAACCGGGCACGAGCGTGTTGGCCGTGACCCCGTACGAGGACCAGGCCTCCGCCTGCGAACGGGCCAGCGACTCCAGAGCGCCCTTGGACACCCCGTACGCCCCGCTCTGCACGAACGCGCGGTGCGCCTGCTGCGAGGTGACGTGGATGATCCGCCCGAAGCCGCGCTCGGCCATCCCGGGCCCGAAGCGCTGACCGAGGAGGAACGGCGCCTCCAGGTTCACGGTCATCGTCGCGTCCCAGACCTCCTCGGCCAACTCACCCAGTGACGGGCGGAGGTTGATGCCGGCCGAGTTCACCAGGATGTCCGGCTCCCCGAACACGGCCGCCGCCTCCTCGGCCCCGGCCCTGATCCCTTCCCGGGTGCTCAGGTCGGCGCTCACCCAGGCCGCCCGGCAGCCGTCGGCCGTCAGCTCGTCCACGGTCGCGACGAGGTCGGTTTTCTTACGTGCGAGCACGACGACCTCCGCCCCGGCGCGGGCCAGGGCTCCCGCGATGGCCCGGCCGATACCGGAACTGCCTCCCGTGACGAGGGCGGTGCGCCCGTCGAGCGAGAAGAGGCCGGAGAGGTAGTCGGCCGGGTTCGTGCTCATGGTGTCGCCCTTCAGCTCAGCCGGGTCAGGAACGAGGCCCAGGCGGCGGGGGAGAGCGCGAGCTGCGGACCGGTGACGTTCTTGGAGTCGCGGACGTGGACGGTGGAGGGGCAGGAGGCGACCTCTACGCAGTCGCCGTCGCCGCTGCTGCTGTAGCTCGACTTGTGCCAGGAGAGGGCGACTTCGATGCAGTTGTCGCCGCTTCCGCTGCTGTAGCTGCTCTTGAACCAGGCCAGTTCTGTGGTGCTCATAGTGCTCCTCGGATCTCCCGCAGCAGGCTCACGGAGTCCTCCACGGACAGAGCCTGTGCTCGCATCCTGGCATACCGCTGCTGGAGGACGCTGACCACTTTGGGGTCCGAGATCATGTGACCGGTCTCCTGGCCTTCGGAGTAGGCGTGCCAGGCGTTCTCCGGGGTCTCCAGGAGGCACAAGGGGCCGCCGAGACCTGCGTGATATCCCCGTGACTGCGGCATGACTTGGATGTCGATGTTGCGCCGTTCGCAGAGTGCGAGGATGTGGTCGATCTGCTCGCGCATGGCCTCCGGAGCGCAGATCTGGCGGCGCAGCGCGTGCTCTTCGATGATGAAGCTGAAGATCGTGTGCGGGCGTTCCGTGAGGATTTTCGTGCGCTCCATGCGAGCCGTCAGATGGGACTCGATCTGGTCGTCGCCCATCGCCGGGATCTGCTCCTCGAAGAGCGTCCGGGCGTACGCGGGCGTCTGGAGCAGGCCGGGGACGAATCGGCTCTCGAAGGTGTACAGCGTCACCGCGAGGGCTTCCAGCTCCGCCCACTTCTCGAACCAACGAGCCAGTCCCGCCTTGCGCGTCAGATGCTTGGCCGCCGCCCGGACCACCCCGAACGCGTCCAACACCTCCTCCGAGCGGTCCACGAACGTCTTCGACGGCAGGCGCCGCCCCTGTTCGATCGAGGCGGCCATCGGCACCGAGTAGCCCACCATCGGCGCGAACTGCTCCTGTGTGAGGCCCGCCCGTTTGCGCAAGACCTTGAGAACTTCCCCGAAGGCCTTCAGACTCTCCGACACCTCCGGTTCGCTCCCCCTCGGAGCCTTACCCGAGTCCTCCGGAAACCCGTCCGTCACCTGGCCACCTCCCGCACCCGTGCACTCGTACTGAACGCACCCATGCTCACGGCTAGTGACCAATACAGTCCAGAGTGTGAACCCGTACGCTGTCGCAGCGTACGGGTTTCTGAGCTGGCAACACTCCCCGCACAACGCCACATTGGCCCCATGACCTCCCCCGTGATCCGCGAAGTGCCCGTCACCGTACGTGTGTTCGCGCAGCGTTTCAGCTCGACGCCGCGCGGCGCCCGGCTCGCCCGCCGGCTCGCCGTACTCCAGCTCGACCGCTGGGGCGTCCCCTACGACTCCGAGACCTCCGAGACCGCCGCGCTGCTCGTCGCGGAACTCGCCGCGAACGCCGTCACCCACGGCCGGGTGCCCGGGCGCGACTGCGAGCTGACGCTCTCGTACGCGCCCGGGCAACTGCTCCGGATCGACGTCTCCGACACCCGGGGCGAGCGGCGGCCCGCCCCCGCCGAGCGGGGAACGCTCGACGAGGGCGGGCGCGGGTTGCTCCTGGTCGAGGCGCTGGCCTCGCGGTGGGCCGTGCTCGACCGCGTACCGGTCGGGAAGACCGTACGGGCCGAGCTGGACCTCAGCCCGGCTCGTACCCGGCCGGGCGGGTCGTGAAGGTGCCCCGACCCTGGGTGCGGCCGCGCAGGCGGGACGCGTAGCCGAACAGCTCGGCCAGCGGCACCGTCGCCGCCACCACCGCCGTACCGCCCCGGGTCGCCTGATCCGTGACCCGGCCCCGGCGGGCCGCGAGGTCGCCGAGGACCGCGCCGACGGACTCGGTGGGAACCGTGACGGTCACCTCGGCCACCGGCTCCAGGAGGGTCATCGCGCTCGCCCGGAGCGCCTCGCGCAGGGCGAAGCGGCCCGCCGTGCGGAACGCCATCTCCGAGGAGTCCTTCGGGTGCGTGGCGCCGTCCGTGAGCGTGACCCGGACGCCGGTCACCGGGTGGCCGCCGAGGGGGCCCTCCACGAGGGCGTCCCGGCAGCCGGCCTCGACCGCGCGGACGTACTCCTGCGGGACGCGACCGCCCGTGACGGTGGAGCGGAACGCGAACTCCTCGTCTCCTTGCAGGGGTTCGAGGTCGATGACGACGTGGGCGAACTGGCCCGCGCCGCCGTCCTGTTTGACGTGGCGGTAGAGCAGGCCGGTGACGCCCTTCGCCACCGTCTCGCGGTACGCCACCCGGGGGCGCCCGACCGCGACCTCCAGGCCCCGGTCGCGGCGCAGCTTCTCCACCGCGACCTCCAGGTGCAGTTCGCCCAGGCCGGACAGGACGGTCTGGCCCGTCTCCGGGTCGGACCGGACGACGAGCGACGGGTCCTCCTCGGACAGGCGGGCGAGGGCCGTCGCCAGGCGGCCGGTGTCCGTGCTGCGGCGGGCCTCGACGGCGACCGAGACGACCGGATCGGCGGTCGTCGGCGGTTCGAGGACGAGCGGCGCGGCCGGGTCGCACAGCGTCGCCCCGGCGTGGACGGACTTCGGACCGACGACGGCGACGATGTCACCGGCGCGCGCCGACCCGACCTCTGTCGCCCGGTCCGCCTGCACGCGCAGGATGCGGGCGATCCGCTCGGCGCGTCCGCCGGTCGCGTCCAGCACGGTGTCCCCCTTCCCGATCGTGCCCGCGTAGACGCGGACGTAGGTCATGCGGCCGGTGGCCGTGGCGTTCACCTTGAAGGCGAGCGCGGTGAACGGCGCCTCCGGGTCCGCCGGGACCTCGCCGCGCACGGGCGGCAGGTCCGACGGGGCCGGGAGGTAGGCGACCACGGCGTCGAGCAGGGGCTCGATGCCCCGGTCGCGGTAGGCCGAGCCGCACAGCACGACCACGGCCTCCCCGGCGAGGGTGAGGTCGCGGAGCGCGCTCCGCAGGGTCTCCTCGGCCAGCTCCTCGCGGGCGAGGAACTCCTCGAAGGCGCCCGCGTGCAGCTCGGCCACGGCCTCCTCCAGACGTCGCCGACGGTGCCGGGCCTCGTCCAACAGGCCTTCGGGGAGGGCCTGTTCGGTGTACGTGTCGGTGCCGTCGGCCCACACGTACGCCCGCATCCGGAGCAGGTCCACGACGCCGGTGAAGCCGTCCTCGCGCCCGATGGGGAGCTGGACGGCGAGCGGCACGGCACCGAGCCGGTCGCGGATGGACTCCACGGCCGAGTCGAGGTCCGCGCCCGCCCGGTCCAGCTTGTTGACGAACGCGAGGCGCGGGACGCCGTGCCGGTCGGCCTGCCGCCACACCGTCTCGCTCTGCGGCTCCACGCCCGCGACGGCGTCGAAGACGGCCACCGCGCCGTCGAGGACGCGCAGCGAGCGCTCGACCTCGTCGGAGAAGTCGACGTGGCCGGGCGTGTCGATCAGGTTGATCCGGTGCCCGGCCCAGTCGCAGCTCACGGCCGCCGCGAAGATCGTGATGCCCCGGTCCCGCTCCTGCGGGTCGAAGTCGGTGACGGTGGTGCCGTCGTGGACCTCGCCCCGCTTGTGGACGGCTCCGGTCAGGTACAGGATCCGCTCGGTGACGGTGGTCTTGCCGGCGTCGACGTGGGCCAGGATGCCGAGGTTGCGGACGGCGGTGATCTCAGGGGTACGCACGGTCTCGTGCCTTTCGCTGCTGCGGTGGTGGAACGGGCAGCGCGATTCCCGGACGACGGGGCCTACCGGGTGCGGGAGGCGTACGGGGTCGTCACGGGCGGCGATGGCGGGCGCGCAGCCGCCACCGCTCGGCCGGGGAGGCGAGGATCACGTCGTACCGGGCACGGGAGGAGGACACGGCGACGGCGGCGTGGCTGCGCACGGTCTTCTCCCCTCGGACGGATGCACGGGCGTCTGTCGGTGGCACGGAACGGTGCGCCGGGAGGTGAGTGTAGGGAGCCGGGGTGACCGTGCGACATCGGTTTTACGGGGGAGTCGGGTGGGGAGGGGACGCGGGGGCATCCTCTGGTTCCATGGGGCCCGTGTCGTGGACCCGTTCCCGTGTGAGGAGGCGTCGTGCTCGCCAACCCGTCGGCCCTGGCGGCCGGAAGACGCCATTCGGTCGGACGGCGCGGGGACGGAACCGTTCTCGCCGTGGGCGGCACGGCGTCCGGTGAGTGCCGGGTCGAGCGCTGGGAGGACGTCGTCATGGTGGCGGCCGGGAACGTCCACACCGCGACGAACACGGGCAGGTCCCACACGGTGGGGCTGCGGTCGGACGGCACGGTGCTGGCGACGGGGTGGAACGGCGACGGGCAGTGCGAGGTCGCCGGATGGCGTGGAGTCACCGCCGTGGCCGCGGGCTGGCGGCGCACGCTCGGGCTGCTCGCGAACGGCCGGGTGGTGGCGGTCGGCCGGAACGCGGAAGGGCAGTGCGACGTGCGGTCCTGGCGCGAGACGGTCGCCCTCTCCTGCGGTGACTGGCACTCGGTCGGCGTCCGGTCGGACGGCTCCGCAGTGGCCACGGGCAACAACCGGCGACGGCAGTGCGCGGTCGAAGGGTGGCGCGACCTCGCCGCCGTCGCGGCCGGGTACGTCCACACCGTCGGCCTCACCACCGACGGGCGGGTGGTGGCGACCGGGGACCGGACCACCGGGGCGTGCGAAGTCGGTGACTGGGAGGAGGTGGTGGCGCTCGACGCGGGCAGCCACCACACCGTCGGGGCCACCGCGTCCGGACGGGCCCTCGCGACGGGGGACAACGGCCACGGACAGTGCGACGTCGGCGACTGGCGCGACGTCGTCGCCGTGGCGGCCGGCTCGACGCACACCCTCGGCCTGCGCGCCGACGGCACGGTCGTCTCCACGGGCAACGACGCCGACGGACAGTGCGCGGTCGGCGCCTGGTCCGGAATCAGGCTCCCGTAGGCGGATTCCGGTCCTGAGCGGGACCGGGCGCGGAGGCGTCCGCCGGCTGGAGCAGGTCCCAGCGGTTGCCGTACAGGTCCTCGAAGACGGCGACGGAGCCGTACGGCTCGTGGCGGGGCTCCTCCAGGAACTTCACGCCCGCCGCCGTCATCCGGGCGTGGTCGCGGGCGAAGTCCTCGGTGTGGAGGAAGAAACCGACCCGGCCGCCGGTCTGGTTGCCGATCGCGGCCTCCTGGACCTCGTTCTTGGCGCGGGCGAGCAGCAGGCCCGCGTTCCCGAGGCCCCCGACCCCGGCCGCGTCGCGCGGCCTGACGACGACCCAGCGGCTGCCGTCGCCCCGGTCGGTGTCCTCGACGAGGTCGAAACCGAGGGCGTCGGTGTAGAAGGCGACGGCCTCGTCGTAGTCACGGACGACGAGGGTGACGAGTGCGATGGACGGCATGGAGCCAAAAGTAATACGTATGGATCTACCCGCGTCAATCGCCACGCCCGCCGCGGCCGTGTCCGACATGGACACGCAACAATTCGAACGCCTCGCGACCCGCGCGCGGACCCCGACGGAGCCCGGATCCGGAGGGGCGCGGCGTCGGCTCCCGCCTACCCGGCGTCGAGCTGGTGGTCGGCCCGCCGCCCGGCCTCCGGCGCGGCCGTGGCGTCCTCTAGGGTGCCGCCATGACCGACGACGCCGCCATGACCGACGACCAGGACTGGGAGCGCCGGATCGCCGCGCTCTGGGAGCGCATCGACGACCACGAGCCCGCCGACTTCCGTGCCCGCGTGGCCGAACTGGCCGCCGAGCGGCCCGACGGCGACGCCGCCGCCCTCTTCGAGCAGGGCGCTGCCCACGACTCCACCGGCCTGCCCGAGGAGGCCGTGGCGCTCTACCGGCGCGCCCTCGACCTCGGGCTCACCGGGCTGCGCCGCCGCCGGGCCGTGATCCAGCTCGCCAGCAGCCTGCGCAACCTCGGCCGGCCCGACCTCGCCGTGGAGCTCCTCACCGCCGAACGGGATCTTCCCGCCGACCGGCTCGACGCCGACGAGAAGGGCCTCGCCGGGGCCGTCGACGCCTTCCTCGCGCTCGCCCTGGCCGACACCGGCCGCGACCGCGAGGCCGCCTCCCTGGCCCTCGGCGCCCTCGCGCCCCTGCTGCCCCGCTACAACCGCTCCCTCGCCCACTACGCCCGCGCGCTCCTCACCGCCCCCGACGGCTCCTGAGCGGAAGCGCCGCGAACCCGTAGCGCGAGCAGCGGAGTTGACCCTTCCGAAAGGGAGCCGACACCCGCAGTCGCTACCCTGGGCCCAACGGCGACGGAAGGCGGGCGGGCGTGGGCTGGCTGCGGCGGGGACCCAGGCGGGACGGCGACGACGCGCCGAGGGATCCCGAGTTCGCGTACTTCTCCCGGAACGAGGCCGCGCTCTTCCGCGGCCGGGTCCGGGAGACCTTCGCCGAACTCGGCCTGGAGGTCTCCGTCTACGCGGACCACGTCGTCGACGACCGGGGGCGCCGCTTCGGGCTCGCCAACCTCGCCGCCGTCTGCCACCAGGACCGGCGCGGCCCCCGCGTCTGGCCCGGACTGGTCCGCCGTCACGTCGAGCTGGTCGTCCGGGCCATGGAGGGCCCCTCCGCCCTCGACACCCTCCCGCCCGAGCGGATCCGCTCCCAGCTGTACCCCCGGGTCGTCAGCGGCGACGGCATCGACGCCGCCTCCTTCGGGTACGCCAGGACCGTCGCCCCCGGCCTGTACGAGGTCCTCGCCCTCGACCTGCCCGAGAGCGTCATGATGCTCACCGACGACGCCCTCGCCCGGCTCGGGAACCACGCGCAGCTGCGCGACCGGGCCCTGCACAACCTGCGCGGACTGCCCGTCGAGGGGCACGAGACCGTCCGCGACGCCGACGGCATGTGCTTCGAGGTCCTCCTCGGGGACTCCTTCTACACCGCGAGCCGCGTCCTCGACCTCGACGGGGTCGCCCGGCGCGTCACCGGCCTCCCCATCGGCGAGCACGGCGCCCTGGTCGCCCTGCCCTTCCGGCACCAGCTCGCCTTCCACCCCATCCGGGACACCACCATCATCCCGGCCCTCGGCGCCATGGCCTCCTTCGCCGCCACCGGGTACGAGGACACCCCGGGCGCCATCAGCCCGTACGTCTTCTGGTGGCGCGACGGCGCCCTCACCCAGCTCAGCGAGCACGACGAGGAGCGCGGCGACCTGCGGATCGTCGTCGGCGACGACTTCCAGGAACTCCTGGAGCGGCTCATCGCCCAGGGGCCCGACCGCCGCTAGTACCGCCGCCGCCCCCGCCCGGCGCCGCCCGCGAGGCGCGCGTGTTCCGGTGTCGGCGCACGCGGACACCGAGGATGGCGAAGTCGTCGGAGGGCCCCCCGGGACCGCGCGCGGCGACCTCCTCCTCCAGGAGGCGCACGGTCGTCTCGGCCGAGGCGTCCGGCGTGCGCGCGAGGACCGCGTGCACGCCCGCCTCGCCGAGCATGACGCCGTTCGAGCGACGTTCGGTGACGCCGTCGGTGTAGAAGAGGAGCAGGTCGCCGGGGTGCAGCGTGTGCCGGACGGTACGCAGGCGGGGCTCGGCCACGACTCCGAGGAGGGTGCCGGGACGGCCGATCGGGACGACGGAACCGTCGGTCCGGCGCAGCAGCGGGAGCGGATGGCCCCCCAGGGCCAGGGTGAGGCGCGCCCCGGAGCCGTCCGGGCGCAGGGTCGCGCAGGCCATCGTGCAGAAGCGGCGGACGGACGGCGGCTCGTCGAGGACGGCGGTGTTGACGGCGCGCAGGAGGGCGCCGGGCGCGGCGGTCCTCCGGCCCACCGCGCGGACGGTGTGGCGGACGAGACCGGTGAACGCCGCGGCCCGCGGACCCTTGCCGGCGACGTCGCCGACGGTGACGGTCCAGTCCCGGGGGCCGCTGGGGAACACGTCGTAGAAGTCCCCGCCCACCAGGGTCCCCCGCTCGCCGGGGTGGTGCCGGGCGGCCAGTTCGAGACCCGGCACGTCGGGCGGGACGCGGGGCAGCAGGCTCTCCTGGAGCCTGCGCGCCACCTCCTCCTGCTCGGCGTGGCGGCGGGCGTTCTCGATCGCCGGAACCGCGCGGCGGGCCAGCTCCCCGGCGAGGGGGACGTCCCCCTCGGTGAAGGGGGAGCGCCCGGACGCGGACCTCACCAGCACCATGGCCCCGATCACGGTGCCGGACCGGGCCAGGGGGACCGCCAGCCACGCGTGCGCGGGCCGCGGGCGGCGGTGCTCGTCGCCGTGCGGAGGGCGGCCCAGGGCACGGGCGACGTCGGCGCCCCGTTCGTGGCGTCCGGTGCGGACGACGGCGCCGACCCCGTCCTCTGCGTCCGGGTGCGGGGGCGACGACGCGGTCAGGTCGCGCAGTTCCCGCCGCCGGCGCGGGTCGTGGTGGGCGAGGGCGGCCAGGACCGGCAGGCCGGTGTCGTCGACGAGGTAGAGGAGGCAGCCGTCGGCGACGTGCGGGACGACGGAGGCCGTGACGGCGTCCAGGGTCGCTCCGCGGTCGAGCGAGGCTCCCAGCGCGGCGCCCGCGTCCGCCAGGATCCGGAGCGGCTCCCGTCCGTCCACACCGCCCGTACCACCCACACCACCCGTGCCGCCCGTACCGTCCCCACCGCTCCCGCCGCCGGGCCGTGCCCCCGCGCGCTCCCCGTTCCGTACGAGGCGCTCGCCGCCGTCGCGCAGGACGAGCAGCAGGCGGTCGTCCCCCAGCCGGTAGGCCCGGTACTCGCGGTCCGCCGCGTGAGGGGCGCCCTCCCCGGCCGGGGAGAACACCCCGTGCTCCGGCAGGCCGGTGTTCAGCACGTCCAGGCAGGTCGCGAGGACGCCGCCGTCGGCCGCCCGGGACCACAGCCCGCCGCGCGGGCCCCCGACGGGCGCCGTTCCGGCCGCGTGGCCGCTCCGGGCGGCCGCGTTCGCGTACTCGAAGCGCAGGTCGACGGCCCGGCCGCCGGCGTCCCGTACCGCCGCCGAGACCGAGACGGCGTCCGGCAGAAGCTCGAACGCCTCGGCCAGGAACCCGTCGGCGGGCTCGCTTCCAGGGACGCCCGCACGGCCGTCCTCGGCTCCCGGCACTGCCGTCGTCACGCTTTCGCCCCCCTGTTCCCGCCGGCGGACCGCCGGGCAATAGTTGTCGCGCGACAAGTATTTCACGACGCCGGACGAAGTGGGCCGGAAGGCGGGAGTGTTCACCCTCACCCCTCCGGGACCCCCGCTTCGGGCGCCGAGGTGATCCGGACGGTCTCCGCCGGGAATGAAGAGGTCCGCGCGGGGCAGACGGAGGTGAATTGCCCTCGATTCCTCCCCGCCTATGAACGACGAACCGGACCGGGCCTCCGGCCCCTCGGACAACGAATCCGGCCTCTTGGACGAAGAATCCGGTCTCCCGGACGAAGATCCCGGCCTCCCGGACGACGCGGAGGCGGTCGCCGCGATGCTGGAGCTGTGGGAGGACCTGGAGCTGCGGCGGGAGCCCGCGAGTCTCGCCTACCGGACGCTGGTCCTGCTGGAGCACTTCGGCCGACTGCCCCCCGGGAGGCTGGCGCGCCTGCTCTCCGTGCCGAGCACCTCGCTGAGCCGGGTGACCGCCAAGCTGACGCAGGCCGGTCTGGTGGCCGGCGCTCCGGCGCCGGGCGACGGCCGGGTCAGGATCGTCACCGCCACGCCGGCCGGGCGGCTGCTGCTCGCCGAGATGCGGGCCGAGCGGCTGGCCGGGCCGTCCCCCCTCCTGCCGGACCGCGCCGAGGGCGAAGTCGTACGGGCCGGACTCGCCGGTCTGCGCGCCGCTCTGCGGCTGCTGCTGCGCGACCGCGACGGAGAGGTCTGACCCCGCGGGGACGACCTCACGGAGCGGAACCCCGCCCTTCCGCGGACCCCCGCCACGCACCCGGCTGCCCTGCCCCGGTTGCACGAGGGCAATACTTGTCATTTGACAAGTATCTGCCCGAGGAACGAATCTGTCGCAGCATCACGAGGCGTGCAGACCGCCTCCGGCAGTCCTCGGGAAGGTGGAAACGTGCACCGAACGGCGCAGTGGTCGGCGTCAGGCCGATTCCGTGGCGGCGTCCGTCTCCTCGCGGGGGGACCCCGCGCCGGCGACGGTCCGGATGCCGGACAGCCCCCGCACCAGCATGGTCCGCTCGGTCGGGGTCATCTTCCCCAGCAGTTCGCGCAGGACCTCCTCGCGGCGGGCGCGGAACGCCCTGAGGTAGCCCGCGCCCCTGCGTGACAGGCGCAGCTCCAGCTCGCGGCGGTCGGAGGGATTGTGGCCACGGTCGATGAAGCCCACCGCCTGCAGGCGGTCGCACATCCGGCTGACCGACGAGGGCATGGAGTCGAGCTTCCCGGCCAGGGTGCGCAGGTTCACCACTCCCTCGCGCTCCAGCACGTACAGCACACGCACCTGGGAGGAGGACAGCGGAGCCGTCGACACCGTCTCTCCCTGGGACCACAGCACTTCGAGCAGTTCCAGGACCTCGAGCGCCACGCCGGCGGCGGATCCCTCCGCACCGTTCCGCCGCGATGCTTCCTCCGGTCGCCGAGACATGAGAGAAGCCCCCTTTTAGCATGCGTTCTGAGACTAGGCGGTAACCGGACAATGGACAGATTCGTCGCGATCGAGCGCGCCCTGCGCTCTGCCACGCCCGACGCCCTCCTCCGTTCCCTGGAGGAAGGGCTGGTCGCGCACTACG
>NZ_JBIBBZ010000020.1:0-117459 GCF_042900925.1 Streptomyces sp. NPDC012825
GGCATCTGACGTACTACCGGGAGCTGGCCCGGCGTACGGATCCGCAGCTGCGGGGGCCGGGGCAGGTCGCCGCCGTCGCCCGCTTCGAGACCGAGTACGGCAACCTCCGCACCGCCCTGCGCCGGGCCGTCGACGCCCGCGACGAGGACGAGGCCCTCGTCCTCGTCCACTCCCTGCTCTGGTACTGGCAGATGCGCGACCTGCGCACCGACGCCCTGCACTGGGCCGAGGCCGCCGCGGCCCTCGGACCCGACCCGTTCGCACCGCCCGCCGCCCCCGTCGTCCCCCTGTACGAGCCGTGCACGGCCGCCCCGCCGCCGCTCTCCGAGGAACAGCGCTGGGAGGCCCGGCGCGGGGTGCGGCTCGTCGAACTGATCAACATGAGCCACGAGACCGGCCGCTGGACCTCCCCCGAGGGCGTGCGGCGACTGCGCGAGATGACCGCCGTCCACGACCCGGGCCTGCCCCAGTCCTGCCGGCTGCCCGGCTCCTTCGCCGTCTTCGCGGTCCTCCTCATCGGAGAGGCCGGCCGGCTCGGCGAGCGGCTCGACACCACCGTCGACGCCTGCCGCCGCTACGGCTACGACTGGGACCTCGCCAACATCCTCCAGCTGCGCGCCAACATGCTCGCCAACCGGGGCGACCGGGCCGCCGAGGCGATCGCCGACGCCGACGAGAGCCTGGAGATCTTCGAACGGTTCGGCGACGCCTGGGGCGCGGCCGAGGCGCTCTCCTCCCGCGCGGAGGCCAAGGAACGGCTCCTCGACTTCGAGGCGGCCGCCGCGGACTTCACCGCCGCCATCGGCCACGCCGAACGGATCGGCGCGCAGGCACAGGTGCTGCTCCTGCGGGCCCGGTACGCCGGCACGCTCGTCGAGGCCGGACGGCCCGCCGAGGGCGAGGCGATCCTGCGCGAGATCCTGGCCGACGACCACGGCCTGGGCCACGAACCCCGCGTCGGCGCCCGCATGTTCCTCGGCGTGGCACTCGCCCGGGAGGGACGCACCGACGAGGCCCGCGAGCACCTCCACGCGCTGCTCCGGGAGTTCGACTCGGACACCCTCGCCCTCTTCAAGGGCTTCACCCTCGGCGTCCTCGGCTGGCTGGACGTCCTGGACGGCCGGTACGCCTCCGCGCTCGCCCTCGCCGCGGAGGCGTACGAGCGCTCACTGGTCCCGCTGTCCATGATGATCGGCCCGCAGATGCCGGCCACGCACCTGGTCGTCGCCGCCTGGGCCCTGGCCGGGCTCGGCGGACCGGAGGCGCGCACCGGCGCGGTGCTGCTCGGGGCCAGGGAAGGACTGCTCCCGGCGGAGCACCTGCCGCCGCCGACCGAGCGGGAACAGCTGGAGCGGGCCACCGCGCTCGCCCGGTCCGTGCTCGGCGACGCGGAGTTCGGGGCGGCACGCGCCGAGGGCGACGGCCTCTCCCTGGAAGAGGCCGCCGCCCTGCTCGGTCGCGCCGCCGACGCGATCGGAGAGCGCGCCGAGTCCTGACCCCCGAGGGACCCCGGCTCAGGTCTTCCTGCGGAACTTGGCGACCGCGATCGGCGCCGTGACGACCGTGATCAGCACCGACCAGCCGAGGGTCATCCACACCGAGTGGGCGAGCGGACCGCCGTTGACGAGGTTCCGCGCGGCGTCGGCGAGGTTGGAGAGCGGGTTGTAGTCGGTGAAGGTCTCCAGCCAGCCCGGCATCGAGGTCGGCGGGGCGAAGATCGAGGAGCCGAACTGGAGCGGCATCAGGACCAGCATCGCGACCCCCTGGACCGCCTGGCTCGTCTTCATGGTGAGGCCGAGCAGGATGAAGACCCACATCAGCGAGGCGCCGAAGACCATCGACAGGCCGATCGCGGCGAAGAGGTCGAGGACCGAGGTCTTGATCTCCATGCCGAGCAGGAAGCCCATGCCGAGCAGGATCGCGGTGGCGATCAGCATCCGGCCGACCTCGACGACGATCTTGGCGATCAGGACGGAGGACCGGGCGATCGGCATCGTCCGGAACCGGTCCATGACCCCCTTCTTGAAGTCCTCGTTCACGCCGGTTCCGACGGCCATGGCGATGTTCATGCCCATCATCGCCATCAGGCCGGGCGTCACGTAGTTCACGTACGCGTCGTTGTTGCCCTTGCCGGCGATCGCGCCGCCGAAGACGTACACGAACAGCAGGATGAAGATGATCGGCATCAGGACCGCGTCGAACATCGACTCCGGGTCCTGCTTGATCTGGAGGGCGTTGCGCCGGGCCAGGGCGCCGATGTGGCGCAGGTTGGCCCGCAGGCCGATCCGGCCCTCGCCGGCCGGCGTCCGCGCCGGGCCCGTGCCCCGGTCCGGGCCGCCGACGGGGGTCTTGGAGAGCGGTGTGGTCGTGGTGGCGGTGCTCATGCGGCGACCTCCTCGGGAAGCGCGTCGGACACGGTCGTCTTCTGGCCGGTGATCGCCAGGAACACCTCGTCCAGGCTGGGCAGATGGGTGCCGATGTGGGCGATGCCGAAGCCGCGCGCGCCGAGCAGGCCCACGACGGCGGTCAGCTGCTCGTCGGCGAGGATCGGCACGTACAGCGCGCCCTCGTCGGCGACGACGGTCGCGCCGGCGACGCCGTCGAGACCGGTCTCGCGCAGCGCGGCGGCCATGGCGGTCAGGTCGGCCGGGTCCGCCGGGCGCACCTTCAGGGTCCGGCCGCCGACCCGGGCCTTGAGCTCGTCGACCTTGCCCTCGGCGATGACCTTGCCGCGGTCGACGACGGTCAGCTCGCTCGCGAGCTGCTCCGCCTCCTCCATGTACTGGGTGGTGAGCAGGACCGTGGCGCCCTCGGAGACCATCCGCCGGACCTCGTCCCACACCTCGTTGCGGGTGCGCGGGTCGAGACCGGTCGTCGGCTCGTCCAGGTAGAGGACGGCCGGGTTCCCGATCATCGAGGCGGCCAGGTCGAGCCGCCGGCGCATGCCGCCCGAGTAGTTCATCGCGGGCCGCTTGGCGGCCTCGGTGAGCGAGAAGCGCTCCAGGAGCTCGTCGGCGCGGGCCCGGGCGTCCTTGCGGGAGAGGTCGAGCAGCCGCCCGATCATGTAGAGGTTCTCCCAGCCGGACAGCTTCTCGTCGACCGAGGCGTACTGGCCGGTGAGGCCGATGGTGCGGCGCAGCTGCCGGGGCTGGCGCACCACGTCGTACCCGGCGACGAAGGCGGTCCCGGAATCCGGGACGAGCAGGGTGGACAGGCAGCGGACGAGGGTGGTCTTGCCGGCTCCGTTGGGGCCGAGGACCCCGAGGACCGTGCCCTCCCGGACGTCCAGGTCGACCCCGTCGAGGGCCTTCGTCGCGCCGAAGTGCTTCACGAGGCCCCGTACCTCGACGGCGTTGGTGTGTGATCGCGTCATGTCCACCATGGAACAGGACCCCACCGACAGGACCCCGACAGACGGCCGACAGCCCGCCGATGGGGGATGTCGGCGGGCTGTCGGAGGTGCCGCAGTGGCTTTTCGGGGGTCTTCCCCGGATCCCTGGTGGAATCCCCGGATCCCTAGTGGAAGGTGTGCTCCTCGGCGGGGAACGCCCCGCCGGAGACGTCCTCGGCGAAGGCGCGCGCGGCATCGCCGAGCGTCTCGCGGAGGTTGGCGTACTGCTTGGTGAAGCGCGGCACCTTGCCGCCGGTCAGACCGGCCATGTCGGTCCAGACGAGGACCTGCGCGTCGGTCCCGGCGCCCGCGCCGATGCCGATGGTCGGGATGTGCAGCGAACGGGTGACCTCGGCGGCCAGCTCGGCCGGCACGAGCTCCAGGACGACCGCGAACGCGCCCGCGTCCTGCGCGGCCTTGGCGTCGCGGAGGAGCCGGTGGGCGGCCTCGTCGGAGCGGCCCTGCACCCGGTAGCCCATGGTGTTGACGGACTGCGGGGTCAGGCCCAGGTGGGACATGACGGGGACGCCGGCCTGGACGAGCAGCTCGGTCTGCGGCAGCGAACGCTCGCCGCCCTCCAGCTTGATCGCGCCGACGCCGGCGTCCTTGACGAGCCGGGTGGCGTTGCGCAGGGCCTGGACGGGCCCCTCCTGGTACGAGCCGAAGGGGAGGTCGCCGACGACGAGGGCCCTCCTGGTCCCGCGCACGACGGCGGCGGAGAGGAAGGTCATCTCGTCCATCGTGACGGGCACGGTGGTGTCGTAGCCGAGGTGACAGTTGCCCATCGAGTCGCCGACGAGGATGACGGGGATGCCGGCCTCGTCGAAGACGGAGGCGGTCATCGCGTCGTAGGCGGTGAGCATGGGCCACTTCTCGCCGCGGGCCTTGGCGGCGGCGATGTCGTGGACGGTGAGGCGGCGGGTGCCCTTCCCCCCGTACAGCGACCTGTCGTTGTCGCCGGAGGCGGCGGGCGGCTTCTGGGCAGCCTGAAGCGTCATGGTGCACGGCTCCTTGTCGTCATCTCGAGGCGCCCTCACGGCGTCCCCGGACCACGTCCATGGTGGCACTTCGGCGGGCGGACGGGAAAGTGGGCCGAAGTGGCGCTGTTCACACCCCCGCGATGTGTGAAGCCCGGCGGGGACGTGAAGCGGCGCGGCGTCGGACCCGCGTGCCGGCGCAGCGTAAAGACTCGTCCAGCTTTTTCGATACGAGACGGTCTCGTATCGAAATGGCCCTACGCTGGTCGGCATGTCACAGCCGTCCACCGCACCCGCCGCACCCGCGATACCCGCCGGGCCCCGCGTCCCCGAGGCCGTCCACCGGCGTCGCTGGGCCGTCCTCGGCGTCCTCATGCTCAGCCTGCTGATCGTCGTCCTCGACAACTCGATCCTGAACGTGGCCGTCAGGACGATCGCCGCCCCCGCCCCCACCGGCATCGGCGCCACCCAGAGCGAGCTGGAGTGGGCCATCAACTCCTACACGCTCGTCTTCGCCGGGCTCCTCTTCACCTCCGGCCTGCTCGGCGACCGCCTCGGCCGCAAGAAGGTGCTGCTCTTCGGCATCACCGTCTTCGGCATCGGCTCCGCCCTCGCCGCGTTCTCCGGCTCCCCGGGCGAACTGATCGCCTTCCGGGCCGTCATGGGCCTCGGCGCCGCCTTCGTGATGCCCGCGACCCTCGCCGTCCTCATGAACGTCTTCGAGCGCGACGAGCAGCCCAAGGCCATCGGCATCTGGGCCGGCGGCGTCGGCCTCGCCATCGCGATCGGTCCCATCACCGGCGGCGTCCTGCTCGAACACTTCTGGTGGGGATCGATCTTCCTCGTCAACGTGCCCGTCGTGCTCCTCGCCCTGGCCCTGATGGTCTGGCTCGTGCCCGACTCCCGGGACCCCAGGCCCGGCCGCGTCGACGTGCCCGGCGTGCTCCTCTCCGTCGTCGGCCTCGTCCTCCTGGTGTACGGGATCATCCGCGGCGGCGAGCTGGCGGACTTCACCGACGTCACCGTCCTCGCCCCGGTCCTCGGCGGCCTCGCGGTCCTCGTCGGCTTCGTCCTGCACGAACGGCGCAGCGACCACCCGGCCATCGACATGTCGTACTTCGGGAAGCCCGCGTTCTCGGCCGCCGTCGCCGCGATCGCGCTCGTCTTCTTCGCCCTCATGGGCGTGACCTTCTTCTCGGCCTTCTACCTCCAGAGCGTCCGCGGCTACACCGCCCTGGAGTCCGGCCTGCTCCTGCTGCCGCTGGCCGTCGCCCAGATGGCGTTCGCGCCCCGCGCCCGGCTCGTCGTCGAGCGCTTCGGCGCCCGGACCGTGTGCGCCGCCGGCATGCTGCTCGTCGCCCTCGGCCTCGCCGCCTTCGCCCTCTTCGACACCTCGACCCCGGTCTGGGCCCTCGAAGTCGTCTTCTTCCTCCAGGGCGCGGGCATGGCGCACATCATGCCGCCGGTCACGGTCGCCATCATGCAGGCGCTGCCCCGCGAGAAGGCGGGCTCCGGCTCGGCGATCAACAACACCTTCCGGCAGGTCGGCGGGGCGCTCGGCGTCGCCGTCCTCGGCTCGGTGCTCTCCTCCGTGTACCGGGGCGAGATCGAGGGGCACCTGGGCGGGGTGCCGGCGGCGCTGCGGGCCACGGCGGGCGAGTCCGTCGAGGGCACGCTCGCGGTCGCCGAGAAGCTCGGTCCGGCGGGCCGGGACCTGGTGGCCCCCGCGTACCGGGCCTTCCTGGACGCCATGCACGTCACGGCCTGCGCCTCGGCCGCGATCGCCCTGGTCGGCGCGGTGGTCGTCGCCGCCTTCCTGCCGGGCCGCGCCCCGGCGTCCCCGGGCGCCGCCCCGGACGCGCCCGGCGGCCCGGAGGGCGACACCCCCCGGGCCTCGGTACCGGCGCCCGGCGCCGGAGCGGGAGAATCGGCCCGACGGTAGCCCGCAGCCCCCGGACGAGAGGCGGAACGCACGTGTCGCTCCAGAACGGCGAGAACCCGGCCCCCCACGCCGACGGGGACGCTCCCGGCGAGAGGCCGGAAGCCGGGACGACGACACCTCCGGAGGGCGGGGTGGCCGCTCCGGGGGACGGGACGACGACACCTCCCGGGAGCGGGACGACGACACCTCCGGGGAGCGGGAAGGCGTCGGCTCCGGGGCCCGGGGGCGCCGCCCCGGGCCCCGGAGGCCCCTCCGCTCCCGCCCCCCGCCGGGGCCGTCCCCGGTCCGAGGCCGTCGAGCAGGCGATCTTCGAGGCGGTCGGGGGGCTCCTGGACGAGGGGGTCCCGCTGACCGAGCTGTCCATCGAGCGGATCGCCCGCACCGCCGGGGTCGGCAAGGCCACCATCTACCGCCGCTGGTCCGGCAAGGAGGACCTCTTCGTCGACCTGCTGCGCTCCCTGGAGCCCCCGGACCCGGTGCTGCCCGGCACCTCGGCCCGGGACGACCTCGTGGCGCTCCTGGAGTCCCTGCGGCAGCGCGGCCTCGCCAAGCGGACCTCCGCCCTCCTCCACACCGTCTTCTCCCAGATGCAGCTCTATCCCAAGCTGTGGGACGCCTACCAGCTCACCGCCGTCGAACCGCGCCGCCGCCTCGGCCTGGACGCGGTGCTGCGGGGCATGGAACGGGGCGAACTCCGCGACGACCTCGACGCCGAGTTCGTCAACGACCTCCTCGTCGGCCCCCTGCTGCTGCGCACGATGATCCGTCCGGGCTCCTCCGACCTGGAGCCCGGCCTCGCCGAACGGGTCGTCGACACCGTCCTGGACGGCCTGCGCCCCCGCGCCTGACCCACCCCCGGCCCCGGGGCCGCGGACCGCCGCGAATATGAGCGTTCTGTCACAACAGCCCCGCCTCCGCACCCCGCAGGAACCCGCCACGCGTGCGGTGTCGTCCCTGGGGGAGTACGGCCGCCCCCTCATCGCCTAGTGTCGACGTCGGGTCACGGCAGCAGGCAAGACGGCACGGCGCACGGCAGTGAGGGCAGCGATGACGCGGGTGGACACGACGGGGACCGAGTACGGCGGTGCGAACGGCGAGCGTCCCCGTTCCCGGTTCCGGACCGCCCTCGACCGGCTCCGCCGCGACCGGGGGATCTGGCGCCGGGGCGTCCTGATCGCCCTGGCCGCCGTGGCGCTCACCCTCGTCATGGTCCTCCACGCCGACATCCCCAACCGGATCGGCAACCTGGGCAGCCTCACGGAGACCTTCCTCCCCTGGTTCGGCCTCTTCGTGCCGCTCCTGCTCGTCCTCGCCCTGCTGCGCCGGTCCGCCACCGCGCTGATCGCGCTGCTGCTGCCGGCCGTGGTGTGGCTCAACCTCTTCGGCGGGCTCGTCGCCGACAAGTCGGCCTCCGGCGGCGACCTGTCCGTCGCCACCCACAACGTGAACGCCGACAACCCCGACCCCGAGGGCGCCGCCCGGCAGCTCGCCGCCTCCGGCATCGACGTGCTCGCCCTGGAGGAGCTCAAGGGCGACATGGTCCCGGTCTACGAGGAGGGCCTCGCCGAGGCCTACCCGTACCACTCCGTCCAGGGCACCGTCGGCCTCTGGAGCAAGCTGCCGCTGCGCGGCGCGCAGCCCGTCGACATCCACATGGGCTGGACCCGCGCCATGCGCGCCTCCGTCGTGACCCCGAAGGGCGAGGTGGCCGTGTACGTCGCCCACCTGCCGTCGGTGCGGGTCAGGATGAACGCCGGGTTCACCGCCAACCAGCGCGACAACAGCGCCGACGCGCTCGGGGCCGCCATCTCCCGCGACCCGCACGAGAGGCTCGTCCTCCTCGGCGACCTCAACGGCACCATGAACGACCGCGCCCTCAACGCCGTCACCTCGCAGCTCCGCTCCACCCAGGGCGCGGCCGGCGACGGCTTCGGGTTCAGCTGGCCGGCCTCGTTCCCGATGGCCCGCATCGACCAGATCATGGTCAAGGGCGTCGAGCCCGTCTCCTCCTGGGCGCTGCCCGCCACGCGGAGCGACCACCTCCCGGTAGCCGCGCGCGTGGCGTTCTGAACCGGCCCCGCGCCGAAACGTCCCCTTCATCCTCCGGAAGCCACCGGGAACACGCCGTCTGCGACAATTTGTTCAGACAGCGAACTAATCCTCGCCCCCACCCCCGGAAGGCTTCCCCTCCCATGCCCCTGGCGTTGCTCGCCCTGGCCGTCTCCGCCTTCGGCATCGGCACCACCGAATTCGTGATGATGGGCCTCCTGCCCCAGGTCGCCGAGGACCTCGGCACCTCCGTCCCCACCGCCGGACACCTCGTCTCGGCGTACGCGATCGGGGTCGTCGTCGGCGCCCCACTGCTCACCGCCCTCGGCTCCCGCGTCCCGCGCAAGCGGATGCTCCTGCTGCTCATGGCCCTCTTCACGGTCGGCAACCTCGCCTCCGCGCTCGCCCCCGGCTTCGGCTGGCTCGTCGCGGGCCGGGTCCTCGCCGGCCTCCCGCACGGCGCGTTCTTCGGCCTCGGCGCGGTCGTCGCCGCCCGCCTCGTCCGCGAGGACCGGCAGGCGCGGGCGGTGGCCACCATGTTCCTCGGGCTCACCGTCGCCAACATCCTCGGCGTACCGGCCGCGACCCTCCTCGGCCAGCACCTCGGCTGGCGGGCCACCTTCCTCGTGGTCGCCGCGATCGGCCTGCTCGCCGTGGCCGCGCTCGCCCGCCTCGTCCCGCCGATCCCCGCCGACCGACACCGGAGCCTGGGCCGCGAGGTGCGCGCCCTCGGCCGCCCGCAGGTGCTGCTCGGCCTGCTCACCGCCGTCTTCGGCTTCGCGGGCGTCTTCGCCGTCTACTCGTACCTCGCCTCGATGACCACCGAGGTGATGGGCTTCGGCGACTCCACCGTCACGGTCGTCCTCGCCCTCTTCGGCCTCGGGATGACCGGCGGCGCGCTCGCCGCCGGACCGCTGACCGACCGCGCCCTGCGCCCCACCCTGTACGGCTCGCTCGCCGCCCTCGTCCTCGCCCTGGTCGCCTTCCGGTTCACCGTCCACGTGCCCTGGCTGGCCCTGGTCACGGTCGTCGTGCTCGGCGCGGTCGGCTTCATGACCACCACCCCGCTCCAGATGCTGGTCATGCGCAAGGCCGCGGACGCGCCCACGCTCGCCTCCGCCTCCAACCACTCGGCCTTCAACCTCGCGAACGCGGGCGGCGCCTGGGCGGGCGGCGCGGCCGTCGCCGCCGGCTGGGGCTGGACCTCCCCGACCCTGGTCGGCGCGGGCCTCAGCGTCGTCGGCCTGGCGGTCGCGGCGGTGGCGGGCCTGCTCGACCGCCGTACGCCGGAGGGGACCTCCCGCGTCGTCGCGGGAAGCCCCCTCGAAACCGCCGAAGAAGCCGGGGCCGGGGTCAGCCGGCCGGGGACTCCCGCCAGCGGTTCGTGACCGGCAGGCGCCGGTCCTTGCCGAAGCCCTTCGCCGAGATCTTGGTGCCCGGCGGGTACTGGCGCCGCTTGTACTCCGCCGCGTCCACCATCCGCAGCGTCCGCGTCACCAACTCCTCGTCGTACCCGGCGGCCACGATCGCGTCCCGCCCCCGGTCCCCGTCCACGTACAGGGCGAGGATGCCGTCCAGGACCTCGTAGTCCGGCAGCGAGTCCGTGTCGACCTGCCCCGGGCGCAGCTCGGCGCTGGGCGGCTTGGAGATCGAGTTCTCCGGGATCGGCGGCGTCCGGCCGCGCTCCTCGGCCGCCCGGTTCCGCCAGCGCGCGAGCCGGAAGACGTCCGACTTGTACACGTCCTTGAGGGGCCCGAACGCGCCGACCGCGTCCCCGTACAGTGTCGAATACCCCACCGCCAGCTCGGACTTGTTGCCCGGCGCGAGGACCAGGTGCCCCTCCTGGTTCGACAGCGCCATCAGGGCCGTGCCGCGCAGCCGGGCCTGGAGGTTCTCCTCCGCGAGCCCGGTGAGGCCGAGCGCCCCCATGTACGCGTCGAACATCGGCTCGATCGACACCGTGCGGTGGTGGAGCCCGGTCCGGCGGGCCAGCTCGGCCGCGTCGCCGCGCGAGTGCCCGGAGGAGTACTTCGACGGCATCGACACCCCGTACACGTTCTCCGCGCCGAGCGCGTCGCAGGCGATCGCCGCGACGAGCGAGGAGTCGATGCCGCCCGACAGGCCGACCAGGACCGAGCGGAAACCGTTCTTCGCGAGGTAGGCGCGCAGGCCGACGACGAGCGCCGAGTACACCTCCTCGTCGTCGTCGAGCCGGCGCGCGCAACCGCCCGTCAGCTCCGGCTCGTACGCGGGCAGCGGCTTCTCGGAGAGCACCACCCGGTCGATCCGCAGCCCGTCCTCCCCGACCGGCCCCTCCGGTGCGTCCGGGTCGTACGCGGGCAGGTCCAGGTCCAGGATCACACTGCCCTCGACGAACTGCGGGGCCCGCGCCACGACCTCGCCCGCCGCGTCCACGACGATCGAGTCGCCGTCGAAGACCAGCTCGTCCTGGCCGCCGGTGGCCGCCAGGTACGCGGTGACGCACCCGGCCTCCCGGGCCCGCGTCCGGACCAGTTCGAGACGCGTGTCGTCCTTGTTCCGCTCGTACGGCGAGGCGTTCACCGACAGGAGCAGCCCCGCCCGCGCGGCGCGCGCCGCCGGGACCCGGCCGCCGTCCTGCCAGAGGTCCTCGCAGATCGCCAGGGCCACGTCGATCCCGTGGACCCGGACGACCGGCAGGGTGTCGCCCCGCACGAAGTAGCGGTACTCGTCGAAGACGCCGTAGTTGGGCAGGTGGTGCTTGGCGAACCGCAGCGCCACCTCGCCGCCGTACAGGACGGCGGCGGCGTTCTCCGGCGACCCGGCCGGCCGGCCGAGCCGGGGCTCCGCCCGCTCCGAGCGGTCCAGGTGACCGACGACCACCGGCACCTCCCCGAACCCCTCCTCGGCGAGCCGCCGGGCGAGCCCGCGCAGGGCCGCCCGGGACGCCTCCACGAAGGAGGAGCGCAGCGCGAGGTCCTCGACGGGGTATCCGGTCAGCACCATCTCGGGGAACGCGACGAGGTGCGCGCCCTGCCCGGCGGCGTGCCGGGTCCAGTGCACGATCGCCTCGGCGTTCCCGGCGAGGTCTCCGACGGTCGAGTCGATCTGATTGAGGGCGAGGCGTAGTTGAGGCACGTGCCCAGTCTAATCGTCAGACCGACGCTATGTCTTGGTGCAGGGGTACCGGGGCCGGGACGGGCCGGGAGCCCGGGACCGGGTCGGGGTTCCTGGACCGGGCCGGGAGTCCAGGACCGGTCCCGCCCCGCTCCGTCCCCCCCCACCCCGTCCCGCCCTTCGTCCGAGGGGGAGCGTCAGGAGGAGGCGTAGACGCTCATGCAGAACGCCTTGATCTGCTCGTCCGACAGGTGCTGCGCCAGCTCGGCCTCGCTGATCATGCCGACGAGCTGCTTGTCCTCGATGACGGGCAGCCGCTTGATCCGGTGGCCCTGCATCTCCTCCAGGACGGCGCCCACGTCGGCGTTCGCCTCGACCCAGCGCGGGGTGCCCTGGGCCATCTCACCGCAGGTCACCTTGGACGGGTCGTGGCCCATGGCCACACAGCCGACGACGATGTCGCGGTCCGTGAGGATGCCGCAGAGGCGTTCGTTCTCGTCGGCGATGGGCAGGGCGCCCACGTTCAGGTTGCGCATGAGCTGCGCGGCACGGTCGAGCGTCTCGTGAGCCGGGATCCACTGGGCCCCGGGGTGCATGATGTCCTTCGCCGTGGTCATGGGGTCGCGTACCTTTCGTCGTCGAACGTCGTCGTACGAATCCCCGAGCCCCTTCATTCTCGGCGCACGGCACGGCCCCCGCGACCGCAGCGGGTCACGGGGGCCGGGGCCCTCCTCCGAGGGGCCGGGGTCAGGCCCCGCGCTCCTTCAGCATGTCCGCCATCAGCAGCACCTCGGACTTCTGCGCGTCGACCATGCCCTGGGCGAGCGCGCGCTCGGCGCCCACGGTGCACTTCTGGACGCAGCCCTCGGCCATGTGGACCCCGCCCTTGTGGTGCTCGGTCATCATCTTCAGGTACAGGACCTCGGCCTCCCGGCCACTGGCCCCGCGCAACTCCTCGATCTGCGTCTTGGTCACCATGCCCGGCATGAGCGCCCCGTCCAGCGGACCGGTGTCGCCCGAGCCGCCCATGCCCATCCAGGTCATCGGCTCGACGCCGGACTCGTTCTTGGGCAGTCCCCACAGGTCGAGCCAGCCGAGCATCATGCCCCGCTGGTTGGCCTGCGTGTTGGCGATGTCGTACGCGAGCCGGCGCACGGCCTCGTCCTTCGTCCGGTCCCGGACGATGAACGACATCTCGACGGCCTGCTGGTGGTGGACCGACATGTCCCGGGCGAACCCGGCGTCCGCCGAGGCGGAGACCGGGGTCGCGGGGACCTCGTCGCGGTCGGCCGACGCGACGGTGACGGCACCTCCGGCGAAGAGCAGCGCGAGGGCGACGGCGGCGATCGCCGCGCCCTGCGTGCGGTTCGGCCTCACCGGCCCATCCCCGCGCCGCCCGCGCCACCGGCGTCGAGCCCGCCCGTGCAGGCCGCGCCCGGCTCGGGGGTCTGCGTGCCCTGCACGTACTTGGTGAAGAACGCGTCGACGCGCGGGTCGTCCGCGCCGTCCACGGTCACCTGCTTGCCCCAGGCGGACAGCATGATCGCCCCGGCCTGGTCGTCCACGGGGCTCATCAGCGTGTACTTGGTCTTGCCCACCTTCGCGGCCAGCTGATCCACGTCGGCCTTGGGGGCCTTCTTGTTGTACGTCACCCAGACGGCACCGTGCTCCAGGGAGTGCACGGCGTTCACCTCCGGGATCGGCTTCGTGTAGACGTCGCCGTCGCAGTTCATCCAGACCTGGCTGTGGTCACCGCCGACCGGCGGCTTCATGTCGTACTTCACGGCCGTCTGGACGTGGTTGCGGCCGAGCTTGGCGGGGTCCCAGGTCTTCTCGGCGGAGATCGGGGCCTTGGCCGCGGCCTCCTTCTGGTCCTGCTCGTCGGACTTCTTCATCAGCACGAAGCTGCCGAAGCCGACGAGGCCGAGCACGACGACGGTCGAGACGCCGATGGTGATCAGACGGTTGCGGCGCTCGCGGGACTGTTCGGCGCGGCGCATCTCCTCTATCCGGGCGCGGCGGTCGGCGTTGGCGGAGCGGTTGGCGGCCATGGTGGGTCGTCCTTCTTCGGGAGGTGGGGATGGAGTTCGGTCCGGGCACGGACGTGCGGCGTCGGGGCGGACGGGCCGCCCGTCCTCCGCCTAGGTCCGGAGAACCTGAAGGACGTGCAGGTCCGGCGCGCGGGGCCGGACGCCGGAGCGGCGCGCCGGCCCGTCGCCGGAGACCGGGGCGAGGCGCGGAGGCCCGTCCGCCGCCTGGAGCGGGGGATCGAGCGGGGGCGCGCTGAGCACCGCGGGGGAGAGGGAGGGGAAGAGGGAGCAGCCGCTGCGGTCGTAAGGACAGACGTACTCGACGGCGACGGCGGTCGCGGCCTGCCCCTGCCGCTCCGGAACCGCCCCGTGATGGGACGCCCCCGCCCCCGGCCCCGTCCCCGAACAGAAGAAGAGCGCGGCGAGGAGCGTCGCCACGGCACTCACCAGTGCCATGGGACGCGCGTGCCGGGACGGGCGTACGAGCCGTGGGGCCCCCATGGGCGGAGATCGTAGTGGGCGAAGGCCGCCTGTGGGCCGAACGGGGTACCACTGGCCGCCGGAGGACGGGCGACGGACCGGGAACGGCCGAGGGGGAACGTTCCGTCCCCCGTTACCTGAGTCACAACCGAGCAGGCAGTATGGGTGTGCAACGTGCGCGAAACCATGTGGTGGGATGCTCAGGTGCCCCCGATGTGCCCGAGGCGGTGGGATCAGGCGGCCTGACCAGCGAGGATGGGTGTGGAAATGGACAAGCAGCAGGAATTCGTGCTCCGTACGCTCGAAGAGCGCGACATCCGCTTCGTGCGTCTGTGGTTCACCGACGTGCTCGGCTTCCTCAAGTCGGTGGCCGTGGCGCCGGCCGAACTGGAGCAGGCCTTCGACGAGGGCATCGGCTTCGACGGCTCCGCGATCGAGGGCTTCGCCCGCGTCTACGAGTCGGACATGATCGCCAAGCCGGACCCGGGCACGTTCCAGATCCTGCCGTGGCGCGCGGAGGCCCCGGGCACGGCCCGGATGTTCTGCGACATCCTGATGCCGGACGGCTCGCCGTCCTTCGCGGACCCGCGCTACGTCCTGAAGCGGGCCCTGGCCAAGACCTCGGACCTGGGCTTCACCTTCTACACCCACCCCGAGATCGAGTTCTTCCTCCTGAAGGACAAGCCGCTCGACGGCTCCCGGCCCACCCCGGCCGACAACTCGGGCTACTTCGACCACACCCCGCAGAACGTGGGCATGGACTTCCGCCGCCAGGCGATCACCATGCTCGAATCGATGGGCATCTCCGTCGAGTTCTCGCACCACGAGGGCGCGCCGGGCCAGCAGGAGATCGACCTCCGCTACGCCGACGCGCTCTCCACGGCCGACAACATCATGACCTTCCGCCTGGTCATGAAG
Organism: Streptomyces sp. NPDC012825; assembly: GCF_042900925.1. NCBI lineage: Bacteria > Bacillati > Actinomycetota > Actinomycetes > Kitasatosporales > Streptomycetaceae > Streptomyces > Streptomyces sp. NPDC012825. The sequence goes on from NZ_JBIBBZ010000020.1 coordinate 14,884, forward strand.
CAGGTGGCCCTGGAGCAGGGCGTGCAGGCCACCTTCATGCCGAAGCCGTTCTCGGAGTACCCGGGCTCGGGCATGCACACCCACCTCTCCCTCTTCGAGGGCGACCGGAACGCCTTCTACGAGTCGGGCGCGGAGTACCAGCTCTCCAAGGTGGGCCGCTCCTTCATCGCGGGCCTCCTGAAGCACGCGGGCGAGATCTCGGCCGTCACCAACCAGTGGGTCAACTCCTACAAGCGCATCTGGGGCGGCTCCTCCCGCACGGCCGGCTCGGGCGGCGAGGCCCCCTCGTACATCTGCTGGGGCCACAACAACCGCTCGGCCCTCATCCGCGTCCCCATGTACAAGCCGGGCAAGACGGGCTCCTCCCGCGTCGAGGTCCGCTCCATCGACGCGGGCGCCAACCCCTACCTGACCTACGCCGTCCTCCTCGCCGCCGGCCTCAAGGGCATCGAAGAGGGCTACGAACTCCCGGCCGGCGCCGACGACGACGTCTGGGCCCTCTCCGACTCGGAACGCCGAGCGATGGGCATCGAGCCCCTCCCCCAGAACCTCGGCGAGGCGATCTCCCTCATGGAGAAGAGCGAACTGGTCGCGGAGACCCTGGGCGAACACGTCTTCGACTTCTTCCTCCGCAACAAGAAGCAGGAGTGGGAGGAGTACCGCTCGGAGGTCACCGCCTTCGAGCTGCGGAAGAACCTGCCGGTGCTGTAAGCGCAGGTCAGGACATGTAGAGACTAGAACTGAGGCTGAGGGCCGACGGTCGCGAACCGTCGGCCCTCAGGCGCCCTACTCGGCCTGGGCCGTCTCTGGGCCGTCAGACGTCGAACCGGGGCCCTCGTAGAGCCCGTCCACGGCCCGGCGGGCCCGTCCGTCGCTGCTCGGCATCAGGTGCGTGTAGACCCGGAGCGTGAACCCGGGGTCACCGTGACCGAGGTACGAGCTGAGCGCCTTGATGTTCTCGCCGGCGTCGAGGAGCACGGACGCGTAGAAGTGCCGCAGCGCGTGCATTCCGTGTTCGCGGGCCGCCTGGTGACGCGCGCCCTTCTTGGGTTCCGGAATCACGCCGGCCTGGACGAGGGCGAGTTTCCACACGCGGGTGTTGAAGTCGGTCCGGCGCACGGCGCCGCCGCCGGTGAGCGAGAAGTACAGCCGCTTCGTGACGAGCGGCCCGTCCGGCTTCAGCCACGGCAGTGAGACGTCGACGGGCGGGAATTCCTCGGCGTGCTCGTGAAGAACGCGGGCGACCTAGCGGGGGAGCGGGACGTCCCGCTCCTTTCCACGCTTCGGCGGCCCGAAGACGAGATGCCCGTTCACGACCTTCACCTGATTCGCGACGTGGAGCCATCCGGTGTCGAACCTGACGTGCTCCTCCGCCAGTCCGAAGATCTCGCCCTGGCGGAGACCGCACCCCCCTCCGATGTCGACCATCGCCTGGTAGCGCTTCGGCAGCGCCGAGCGGATGGCGAACACCCGCTCCGCCGCCCACGGCCTCACCCGCGGCTCGACCGGCGCTGGCGGCCGGACCGAACGCGACTTGCACGGGTTCTTGGCGAGCAGCTCGTCGTCCACGGCCGCGGCGAGCACGGCGGAGACGCTGGCGAAGATGACCCGGCGGTACGAGGACACGGGAAGGGCCTTCTCCAGCGCCGCGAGCCACTCGCGGATGTGCTCGGGCCGGAACGAGTCGATCGGACGCGTTCCGAGGTACGGGAACGCGTGCAGACGGAGGTGGACGCCCACCGTCGTGCGCGTCGTCGGGTCCGTTGTCTGGGAGGCGAGCCACTTCTCGCCGTACTGCTGGAACGTAATCCGTCCGGCGGACGGGTCGATGTACTGCCCGCGGCTCATGTCGGCCTCGATGGCGGAGAGCCACTTGTCCGCGAGGCGCTTCTGCTTGTCCGGGAAGCTCTTGGACTTCTCAGTGCCGTCGGGCCCAATGTAGCGGGCCCGGTAACGCATGCCGGTGCCGTAGCGGTCGGTTTTGACCCGGCGCTCCTTGCCGTCGGCGTCGGTCTCGGTCTTGTACCAGCGGTCCTGGACGTGGCCGGCCATGGGCGGGTGCGGTTCCTTTCGAAGTATGGAAAGGCCTGTGCCGCCCCACGACGGGGGCGGCATAGACCGGTGAGGGGCAGATCAGGCAGCAGCGTCGAACTCGCTTTGCTGGGTGACCCAAGCTCGGACGGCGGCGGGGTCGTAGCGGACGTGGCGGCCGACGCGGAATCCGGGCGGGCCGGTGCGCTTCTTGCGCCAGTGGTAGACGGTCTCCAGGGGGACATCGAAGAGTTCGGCGATGTCCTCGGGGGTGAGGTACCGGTCCGGGAGTCCGGCCCGCAGGGTGGTCACGGCGGATGCCATATTGGCTCTCCTCTGGCTTGTGAACAGTTGGCTTGCCAGTGCTGAGAGGGCGCCTTGGGGAGGCGCGTGTGTCCGAGGTGGGAATTTCTGCGTCATCGCGTCATCTGCGTCATTCGGGGGTCTGACCTGCGGTTTCAGGTGACGCAGGGAGCGGCGGCGTGTGTCACCCGTGACGCGGCCATCCGTCACCGGGGTGACGCAGATGACGCAGGATGACGCAGAGATTCGGGCTCTGCGTCACCCTTGTCCGTGCAGGTCAGGTGCGGTTTCCGGGGCCGTGGTGACGCGGGTGACGCAGCGTCTTTCTACTTAGGAAAAAGACGGGGGTTGTCTCTGTTGTTGTGTGCGCCTTCAGACGCGAATGGGGAGCCGCGAAGCGGCACGCCCTTTGGGCGGCGGCGAGCCGCCGAAGGGCAAGAGGAGCACCCCGACGCCGGGGCGAGGCGCGCTCCTCTTGCTTGTGCGCGAGCGGTCCCGCTGCTGCGGTCAGAACGCCGTCTGCTGCTCGTTGGTCGGCGGCACGGGCCGGGTCATCTCGATGTAGCGGGCGGTCTTGGTGCGTCCCCAGTCGACCAGGACACCCCGGGCGGCCAGGACGGGCTGGAGGCGCTTGAGGCGGTCGGAGAGGACTTTGCCGGTGGTGGGCCATCCCTTGGGCAGGGGCCGGAACTCTCCTTCGTCGGTGTAGAGCTGGGTCAGGGCATGCAGCCACTCAGCCGACGTCATCCGCACCTCGCTGCCCGGTTCGATGTCGGCGGCGCGCTTGAGGACGGTCTGGGCGAGGATGTCGCCCTCGATGACGTCGTCGTTGAGGTCGTCCAGGCTCGCCCGGTAGGCCTCCAGGGCACCGAAGTTCCGGGCCGCATCCAGCTGCGCGCACAGGTGGGCGAAGTCCGCCATCCGCAGGTCGGTCGGGATGTCGGCCTGCGCCGCACGGATCTCGACCGCGAGGTCGAGGACGGAGCCGAGGATCACGGGCAGCGCTTCGGCGAACTCGCCCCACAGCTCCGCCTCCGTCCGCCGCACCCTCGGCCGCTCCAGGCGGAGGGGGAGGAGGCGTTCGGCGAGGTCGGGGCGGATGACGCCGACGTCGATGCCGGTGAGCAGCATCGGCCGGCGGTAGCGGGAGCGCACCACGTCGCCGTCGGTGAACAGGGCGCGCTTGATGTTCTCGGCTCCGGTGACGATGCAGCACATCAGGTCGGAGAGGTCGGGGCCGAGGTGGCTCAGGTTGTCCAGGCCGGTGATCCATCCGGCGGCGACGGCGGTGATCAGGTTCTCCTCGTCCTTCGGGGCGCGGCGCAGGTCGCCGCTCATGCCCTCGATGATCCGCACCAGCATCTTCCCGGCGGTGGACTTGCCCGCTCCCTGCGGGCCGGTGAGGAACGGGGCGGGGACGGGGGCGTCGGGGCCGAGGCAGCCGACCAGCCACGCGAGGGCCAGGGCCTCGCCCTGGGCGCTGGCAAAGTTGCACAGCCGCATCAGCCGGTCGATCCCCTTGCCGTCGGTGCCCTTCACGGGCAGCGGGAGTTCCCCGGTGAGCTGGGTACGCCGCCAGCAGACCTCGCGGGGGTCGGGGGTGCGGATCTCCCAGCCGGTGGGGTGGATGCGGACAGACTGGCCGTCATCGCGGCCCAGGTCGAGCCATGTCGCGCCGTCGAAGCCGGGGGCGACGCGGATGTGGATGGGCTGGACGTCCTCAGTGAGCGCGAGTGCTTCGATCAAGTCGAGTGCCTCCTTCAAGGCGGTTCCGTTGAAGACGCCGAGCCCGTCGCGGAACAGGCCGACCATGAGTTCCTGCCGGTGGCTCCCGGTCGTGCCCTGGGAGCGGATCGGGCGGGCGACGGGGTGGCCATTGCGCTGGGCGTAGACGGTGCCGTCGACCGTGCGGAAGTAGCGAAAGTGCTCCCGCGCGTAATCGCTGATGATCTGGCGGGCCGGGTTCTTCTCGTCCTCGGACATGGCTACATCCCCAAAGCCGCGGAGGCGTTGGCCCACGCGTCGGTGCAGTGCCGGGCGGATTCGCCCCTGGCCTGGGCGGCGGTGAACAGGCGCCCGATGTGCGCCTCGGTCAGGCAGCCGCACCGGCCGTGCGCGGCCAGTACCGCCAGGAACGTCCGGTACACCGCCGCATGCACCCCGCTCGTCGCCGTGCTGATGCGCTGCTCGGCCATGGCGATCCCGCGCTCCAGGTAGACCGGCGAGCGATGCGGGCATTCCCCGCCCCCGGCGAGCGCGGGCACCGTGACGGCGCGGGGCGCGGGCCGGACGGCGGGCCTCACCTTGACCAACTCGTGCACGGCGGCCGGGACGTCGGCCAGGGGGCCGGTACCGGGGCCGAGCCAGCGGGCGTAGGACATGGCCGACTTGATGTCCACGCCCTCACGGATGGCGTTCACCGACCGGACGGTGCCTCGGTAGATCCAGTGCTCGCCGCGCGTGGTGGCCACGGTCGTAGTGGGCGGCAGGTTCTCCCGGGCCCAGGTGACGGCGGCCTGATTGTCGAGGTCGACCACGGTCACGCCGGCGCCGCCGGGGTGGTAGCCGATCGCCCGCGCCCGCCGCCACGCCGCCGCCCACTGCGGGGAGGCGACGACGGCGGGGTCGGTGGTGGCCGCTGCCCAGCCGTGGCACGGCCACGGGCAGGCGCACGGGCCGGGGACCCGCATGTTCGGCCGCCCGCCGCAGGCGAAGTCGCCGCAGGCGCGGCAGTTGCCGAAGGGCCGCTTGTCGGCCCGCAGGGGCAGCACCGGCAGCCCACCTTCGGCGAGGCCGAGGGCGGTGGTGGGGATGCTGTTCACGCGGCCACCCCCGCACGCATCTGGGCGAGGAACTGGGCGCCGATCCAGTGGGTGTAGGCGGGAGGGATGGCCTCGGTCAGCTCCTCGCGGACGTCGGTCCAGGTGATGCCCATGGCCGTCTGCAACTCGGGCACGGAGGGCTTGCCGCCGCCGTTGCCGTAGGCGGCGACGTAGGGGCCGTCGAAGAACTCCCCGTGTCGCCACCCCCGGACCCGGCCCCGGTGCTTGGGGTGGGCGGGCCGGGCGACGGACCAGTGGCCGAGTTCGAAGTTCCGGTGCCGCAGGACGCCGAGGGAGAACTGTTCGCCGCACAGGGTGAGGTCCTTGCGGATCTCGGCGCGGCCGTTGGGCTGCTCGATGACGTACGGCAGGCCGGACGCCTCCAACAGCACGCGGGTGGGCGGGACGAGGTCGACGTGGCTGCCGCCCCAGCCCTTGGACCGGTTGGTGCCCACGGTCAGCGCGCATCCGGCCTGGCACGGCGGGGAGGTGTGGACGAGGGCGAACCGTCCGATCTCGCCGGTGGCGATCAGGTCCGCCAGGAAGGTCAGGGCGTCGGCCCGGTGGAAGGTGAAGGGGTAGTTCGGGCGCGGGGCGATGTCGACGCCGACGACGTCGAACCCAGCCCGCCGGTAGCCGGTACCGGCGCCGCCGGCGCAGCAGAACAGGTCGAGCAGTAACGGCCGGGCGGTGTGCTCTCGCCGAATGTCGGTGGGTTGGGTCATGCTTGGTGTCTCCAGTTCTCTTGTTCGGTGCTGGATTACGAAGGCGGTCCCGGTTCTTTGGCGAGTCGCGGGGGCCGCCTTCGGCTTGTCAGCAGTGGTGGATGGTTCCGTTGGCGCGGCCGAACATGCCGGTGGCGGTGATGTTCTGCGTGATGTGCGTCGCCCCGCCGCCCTGCCCCGCGCCCGCACTGATGCCGCTGCCGATGGAGCGGCGGGCGGTGCGGAGCAGGACGGGGACGGCGATGACGGCGGCGACGACGAGGGCGGCGGCGGACCACAGGGCGTGGCTCATGGCGATGAGTCCCGGGGCGGCGTAGGAGAGGCCGATGCCGCCGGCGGCGATCCCGCCGCCGACGGTGGGGGCGAGCAGGGCGGTGGTCTTGGCCCATGTCGGAACCGGCTGTGGGGCGGTAACCGGAATCTGCTGCGGGGCGGTGGGGTGGGTGTAGGCGAGGGTGCGCACGCCGTTGGGGAGGGTGACCCAGTCGACGCCCGGCGGGATCTGGGCGGGCAGGATCATCGGCTGTCCGGCGGGCAGCCGCTGCGGGTTCCAGGGGTGGGGGGTGGTGATCTCGTACGGGGTGGGTTCGGGCACAACGGGGTCCCTTCAACGGGCCGGGCAGCACCCCCGTGTGTGGGGTGCTGCCCGGTGGTCTGCTTGTCGTCCGGCTTGTCGCGTGGCTTGTCGCTTGTCTTGTCTTGTCGCTTGTCGCCTTGCAGGTCACAAGGCGCTTTTGGCCCTCTGCGAGGCACTTGAGGCCCTTGTTGGGCGGTGGCGGGCGACAGACGATATGCGGCGTGCGGCGCGGTGATGGTCTCGTGACGCCTTGCCCGACAACGGCACTGCTGCCGTTGCCTATTGGGGGGATGTAGAAGTGAAGTTCAGTCCGCGTGTTCGGTTGGTGGGCAACGTCGTCGGTACCGTCCTTTGGCTGGTGGCCGGCTACGTGATGGCGACGGATAGCGCTGGTTTCTTCAGCACCTGGCTCATGTGGGTGGTCGGGCTCGGCGTGGCGACCGGGCTGCTGTGCACGCTGCGGGGGATCTACCTGGCGCACCAGGAGCAGAAAGCCGCGCGGTGACGCCTAGCTGGGGGCGTGGCGGCGGTGGACGTAGCGGGTCTTGGTGCCCGTACCGACACGCACCGCGGTGCCTTCCTCGGTCCACTCCTTGAGCCAGCCGACCACGGTCTGACGGCTGGTGCCGTGTTCCTCGCCGAGTGCGCGGGCGATGGCCGAGGCTCCGGTGCCTTCGGGGCCGGCGGCCAGGAGCACGGCGAGTGCGGCGGTGCGGGCTTCGCTGTCCTGCTGCTCGATCCGGAACGCCGACAGGTTCAGTCCGCGCGGCTGTTCCGACTCGTCCTCGGCCGGGGTGCCGGGTTCGCTGGTGGTGCCGAACTGGGCGTCGATCTGGGCCATGAACTGTGCGGCGAGCGTGTCCTCGTCGGCCGCCGGAGCGGCCGGTGCGGGGGCGTCGCGCAGGGCGGAGAGGTTCAGCCCGCCCGGACGCGCCGGGCGGGTCTCGGCCGGCGGGACCGGTCGTGTGCCGGTCTCATCGGTGGTGCGCATCCAGGCGGTGCGGCTGGCATCCCAGCGGCGGGCGTAGTCGGGCCCGGCGACCTTCGCGGACGGCTCGTCCAGCCGGGGATGGAGGGTGGAGGTGGCGCGGACGATGTCGGCGATCTGGTTGGGGGTGATCCGCCAGGACTTGAACAGGCCGGGGGCGGATTCGGGGCTGCCGATGAATCCGGCGCCCTTGTAGGGGGCCTGCTCGGGCCGCAGGCCTCGGGAGCCCTGGAAGATGCGGGAGAGGTCCATGCCTTCGACCTCGCCGCCGGTCAGGCAGACCCGGGTCTTGGCCTCGCGGCGGATCATCAGGTTCCCCAGCACCGATCCGGTGGCCCCGAGGGCGGTGAGGACGGTGCGGATGCCCATGGACCGCAGCAGCCGGATGACTTCCACGATCTTCGCGGCGAGCTTGCGCATCTTCGGATCGTTGCTGGTCAGGATCTCGGCGCCCTCGTCGATCAGGATCATGATCTGCGGGATCCGGGCGGAGATGGGCAGCAGGTCGGTGTTCTCCTTCGCCATCAGATCCTGGTAGACGACCTTGCGGTGCTTGCCCACTCGCAGAGCGGTGTCGAGCATCAGCTCGGCCTCCTCGGGGGTGGAGGCGAGCCAGTCGATCCCGGGCCGCGTCTCCCGGTCGGCGGTGCCGTCGCCGTCGAAGGCGGGGCGCACCCAGGGCAGGCCGGCGGATCCGGCGTTGAGGTCGATGACCCAGCTCAGGATGTCCGTGGCGCGGGCGAACCCGGCGAGGACGTCGTGGACCATGTTGGTCTTGCCCGACCCGGTCGGTCCCACGATCAGCGCGCACTGCTCACGCAGGTGCACCAGGACGTCCCGGCCGTCGGAGCGCACGCCCCAGGGCAGGCCGGTGTGGATGGACAGCGGGCCGTACTCGGACGGGTAGGGGATCTCTCCGGCCAGGACGTTGACGGTGGAGATGTCGATGAGGACCCGGCCCTGGTGGATGCCGGGGGTGGCGGCGACGGTGCAGCCGTGCGGGAGGCGGGCGTCGGCGGAGAGCAGGGCGGAGTCCTTGGCGATCCGGTCGTAGGTGGTCGCGCCGGGGAGTTCGGCGTCGATGGTGAAGCCGGTGGCGGTGGGCCACTTCTCGATCGCCAGCACCGTCACGGTGACCCCGGAAACGCGTTGGATCCGCTCGACCCACTCGGCCGCGAGGGTGCGGCGTTCGGCCTGGATCTCGGCGTTGACCTGCCGGTCCGCCAGAGCGATCAGCTCCAGCTCCCGCGCGTCCTCGTACAAGCCGACGGATCGGGAAGCGGTGCCGATGCCGACGCCGAGGACGGCGAGGGAGCCGATGGCCTGCCAGGTCAGCGGCCCGTCCGCGATCGCCCACGTCGTCCATCCGGCACCCAGGAGCCAGGAGGAGGCGCGGAGGGTGAGGGTACGGGCGGAGAGGCGTTCGCGGAGGGTGGAGATGGTGTGGCCGATGGCACCGGCGGTGCCGACCGCGAGGGCCCAGGCGGGCGGCATGCCGGTGGCCGCTCCGGTGGTCGCGAGGGCGAGGGCTCCGGTGGTGGCGGACAGGGCGCCGGTCACGGGTCCGTGACCGGCTGCCCAGTCCCACACCGGCCCCGTCGTGACGGTGTCGGTGGTGGTCTTCATCAGACGTTCCAGCCCTTCTCGGCCTCGGGGCCGTTGCGGGGGTCGGTGTGCCGGGCGATGTCGTGCTCGTGAACCTGCCGGAACAGCGGGGACAGATCGGCGGAGGAGTCGACCGCGCGCATCAGCGCGCCGTAGATCTCGTCGAAGGCGCCGGCGATGTCCTTCTCCAGCGGGAACTCCGAGTCGGAGCGCTCGGCCAGGATCCGGAAGGTGTTGGCGACCGACGTCAGCGCGTCGGGGAGGTTGTCGACCATGGACAGGATCTCCATGGCCGTCTCGGGCTCGTAGGTGCGGGCCGCGTTCTCCATCTCGGCGGCGGCCTCTTCGAACTTGAAACCGGACACGTTCACAACCTCCACGGGCGATGCGGGCAGGGCGGGGGCGAGGAAGGCGGGACGCTGGACGATGCCGCCGATCTGCTGCTCAGGAGCCAGGTCGGCGTCGATGGCGGCCTCGGCGGTCGCCTGCTGCTCACGGATCTTCTGATCGCGCAGGGCCTGCTGTTCTTCGGCGGTGCGCATCAGGCGCCGGTAGAGGCGCCGGCCGGGGTGCTGGAGAGCTTTGATGCCGAGCTTGCGACCCAGCGGCGTGGTCAGCAGACCCAGGGCGCCGACCGGGGCGGCCAGGAGGGCGGCGAGCAGGCGGCGGCCCTGCTTGCGCAGCGCCGACTTCCGCAGCGCCTTGCGGGCCTGCTTGCGCACCGCCCGGGTCATGGCCCGCTTTTGCTTCGCGGCGAGGGCGGCGCGGACCTTCCCGCGGGAAGCGTCCACCGCCTTCGCCGCCTGCCGGTCCCGCGCCGCCCGGGCCCGCTGAACAGCGGTGTCACGACCGGCCCGGACCTTCCCACCCAGCTTGGACGCCAGGCTTCGACTCCGGTCCCGACCCTGGCTCTTCGGGCCCGAGGTGCCCATTCCGGCAGAGCTGCCGGTGCGGGCGGTCTGGCGGGAAGCAGGGCTGTTGCGGCGGGTGTCGGCGGCATGCCGCCGGTTCTGCGTGGCTTGGGCGCGGCGCTGGGACCGGGTCGGCGCCGATGTGCTCGCGGCCTGCCGCAACGCCTTCACCTGCCCGACCCGCCCCGCCGACTGGCCCGTCCGGGCCGAAGAGGCGCCCGAAGTGGTCGACCCGGTGAAACGGCCCTTGCCCGGGGTGGGCTTGCCGGAGCGGGACGACGCACCGGAGCCGCCCCGCTTCGCACCCGCACCCGTGGTGCTGGCGCCCCGTGTGCCGCCGGAACTCTGCCGGGAGACCCGGGGTGCGGGCACGTTCTTGGTCTTCATTTCGGCGCGGGTGGTCTTGACGGTGCGGTTGCGGACTGCCCGGCGAGCCAGAACCGCACCGCCAACCACTGCCACGCTGGCGACCGCGGTGGCGATACCAGCCGGACCACCCACCAGGGCGGCAGCGGCCAGACCGGTGACCGTGCTGTTCGCGCCGGTCGTGGCCAACGGCACCACCGGCCACCCACCCGCCGTGTGCTCCACCTTCGCCGTCTCCTTGACCGCCGCCTGCTCGGCGGGCGGCGGGGGCGCAGGGGTGGGCGGGGACGGCGGCGGGGCGGGGGCGGTGACCTGCTCGGTGCTGAGGTCCGTCACCGGGCCACCTCCCCGGCGGGGGTGAGGTGGTTGGGCTCCAGGGCGAAGTACAGGACGACCGCGCCCTCCATGGAGGGGTACTGGCGGACCATGTCGATGCGGAGCTGGGTCAGGGCGTCGAAGCGCGTCACGCCCGGGGCCGGGGTGTAGGTGCCGGAGACGGTGCATGCGCTGTGCTGGGAGTTCTGCAGGGTCAGCACGTAGACGTGCGAGCCCTGCGCGGTGCTGCGATCCACGAGGGAAACCTCCAGATCAGGAAGCGAGTGGGGTGGGGGCGTCCGCGCAGGGGACGCACATGCCGAGCGAGGCGGGGATGCGGTATCCGGCATCCCGACCGCACTCCGGGCAGACCTGCCGGGCCGTGTTCGCCTTGGCCAGGGCCGCCCGCTTGGCGGGGGTCATGGGGCGGACGGGCTTGGCCTGGTCGACGCGGTAGAGGTAGGCGATCAGCGGGCCGCGCCGTCGGCGGAGCCGTTCGAGCTGGGCCACCACCGGCTGACCGCCAGGCCGCAGCCCCAGGGCGCGGAGCTGGCGGAAGGTGGCCAGGCCCTCCGGGGCGAAGCGCCAGCCGTAGACAGGCAGGCTCGCCATCAGCGCAGTCGGTGATGAGAGGCCCGGCAGGTGGTGGCGTGGTGGTTCGCCTCATCGCGGGCGAACGAGAGGCCGTGCTTCCCGGAGCACTCGCCGCAGCCGTGGCAGTGCCAGCGCGAGGCGTGCCCGCGCTCGGTGCCGGTGATGTCGACAGCGGCACCGGTCTGGTTGTGGAACCGGATCAGCAGATTCGAGGGCTCGGTCGGGTTGGTGTTGGGGGAGAGCTTCACTGGGCGGCTCCTTCCAGGGAGCGGGCGGGGGTGGTGTCGCGGAGTTCCTGGTAGCGGGTGGAGACCCAGCCGACCGACCAGCCGCACAGCTCGGCGGCCTGCCGCACCGGCACGCTCGCGCGGAAGGCGGCGGTGACGGTCTTGCGGGCCTGCTCCTCGGACTGCTTCACGCTCGCGGGGCCGGCGGCGAGCAGTGCGGCGCGTTCACGCTCGGCGCGCTCTTCCCGCTCGCGCTGTTCACGGGCGGCCCGCTCCTCACGCTCCTGGCGCTCCTTTTCCATGCGCTCGGTGGCCTCGCGTTCACGGCGTTCACGCTCGATGCGCTGCTGTTCACGCTCGCGCTCGGCGCGTTCACGCGCCTCCCGCTGAGCCCTTTCGACGGCCTCGGTCCGCTCGCGCTCCTCACGCCGTGCGTGCTCTTCCCGCTCGGCCTGTTCACGGACCAGGGAGGCTTCGTGCTCGCGCTGTTCACGGGCCATCCGCGCCTCGAACTCCCGCGCCTCCCGGGCCCGCTTCTCGGACAACTCGGCCCGCTCGGCAGTCGCCTTCTCGCGTTCGGCCCGCTCGGCCCGTTCACGCTGCTGGGCGGCGGCGAGCGCGTCGGTGATGGCCCGTCGGTAGGCGAGTCCGGTCTCGGCGGTGACGATCAGCAGCAGCGGCGCCACCGCGTGCACCGCCACCCCGACCAGGTCTTTCCTCAGCGCGGAGTCCGCCACGTTCAGGGCCAGGGTCATACCGCCGGTCATCCACCGCAGCACGACCGGCCACCGGCCGCCATGCCCGCCGAGGCGGGCCAGGACCGAGTCGAGACGGACCACGATGACGACCGCCGCGTCCACCACGATTGGCAGGATCGGCGCCGTCCAGTCCCACTCATCCGCCGTGTGGGCCCGCATGAGCGGAGTGACGGTAAGGACGGAATAGAGCATCGCGCCGGACACGATCAGCCAGGTGCCGACCGACAGGGCCCGCTCGGCTGAACCGATCTGAACACCGTTCACGACCCGACCCCCGAACCCGCCAGAACCGGCGCCGTGGCCGGGACCGGCGCATAGCCGGTCAGCTCCAGCTCGGCCCCGGCGAACGTCCCGTGAACGCGCAGGACGCCGGTCCGGCCGTCGGACTGAACGCGGTGAACAACCGCCCCGGGGGCGATGTTCAGCGCCTCGCGCCAGGCCTCGAAGGCGGCGAAGTCGTCGTGGAACGTCAGCTCCAGCCGCTCCGGGTAGACCGTCGAGACGGTCACGTGAGGCGCCGGCAGGTGCCCGAACTCGGCGTTGAGCAGCCGCAGCGTGAGCAGCGGGGCGGACAAGTCCGCCAGCCTCAGGGCACTCACGCGGCACCGCCCGACCGCACCGTGCCAGCGCGGTTGGTCAGGTCCCGGCGGGCCGCCACGACCCGGTGTCGGGCCCGGCGGATCCGCCGCTCGTCCAGCTTGGTGGCCGGACGGTCCAGCGTCATGATCTGCGCGTCGAGCAGGTCGACCTCCGCCAGGATCAGCGGAAGTTCCTGCTCGATCGCCTCCAGCTCCTCGTCCGACGGCTCACCGTCGAACGGATTGGCCGTAACAACGGCCTGAAGTGCAGCGATGGACAACATTGGGTGTGTTCCTTCCAGGTACGAACGGCCCGAACCGACCCTCCGGTGTTCGAGCACCGGGGGGTCTCGCCGTTGGAACCATCCGGCTCCCCTCGGCCCCGCCCGTACGGCACCCGGTAAAAGGGCCCGGACGGGCGGAGGAGGCAACCGGCCGCAGCAAGCGGCTGTGGTGGTCAGGTGACGCGGTGGGCGTGGCCGCCATGCCGGTCCAGCGGGGGCGGCGCCTGGGTTCTTCGTCGGAACATCGCGACCTCCTTGGCGTCGGGCAACAGGGGTGGAGCACTGCAAGGGGGACCGTGTCCCCACTCTCCGGCCGTTGCTCGCGGTCACCGGGCCACCTCGCCAGTTGGGCCGACGCCCTGTCCCCTGGCCTTCAGCGGGATTGCAGCGTCCCCGCCTTGAGCACACGCCGTTAGGGCCTTTACGGTCCATCTGGTGCGCACCAATAGATTGGCATCTGGTGCGCACCAGATGCAACCCCTGGTTCGGATTGCGTGTCGGTGTGCTCCTCTAGAGAACGGCCCAAGTGGGGTGCCTCGGTAGCCAACTGGGGTTAACCTCAAGGGGGTTAACCAGCTCTCACCTGCGGCTTTACGGAGGCGGCGTGGCTAAGGGGTTAAAGGCGATCCGGACCGCGCGAGGGTGGTCACAGGACCGACTAATTCACGAGATGCGGCGGTTCGCGGAGCAGCGGCTGCTCGACATCGCTTCGGCGGCCAGCCTCAAGACCTACGTGTCGGAGTGGGAGAACGGGCGACGCGCCATCACGGATCGCTACGCCGCGATCCTGCGGCCGCTCCTGGGCGCCACCGACACCGAGCTGCGGGGTGAGGATGAAACCCCCGAGCCTCAGGCGGACGGTTACGCGGAACTGCTGAGCCGGATCGATGCGGCCGGCAGTCTGAGTCAGTCCATGGTCCCGGCGTTCCTGGCCCAGACCGAGCTACTGCGCACCATGGACCGACAGATGGGCGCGACCGGCCTCGTCGACCAGATGAACGGCCACTTGGCGGCGATGGAGGAAGCGTTGACCTTCGCCGTGCTGCCGGGAGCGCGGCGGCCCATCGCGACTGCCCTCGCGGGAGCATCCACCCTCGCCGCCTGGCAGGCGTTGGACGCCGGGGCCGTGGACCGGGCATGGCGCCGCTACGAACTCGCCAAGAAGGCGGCCCAGGACGCCGAATCCCCGCTGTACCTCGCACACGCCATGGGTGAGCAGGCGTACGTACTCGCGGACGCCGGCCGGCCTCATCTGGCGGTCGAACTGGTGCGAGACGCACAGCGCACCCACACCGAACGTCAGTCGCCTCGCCTGCGGGCGTGGCTGGCGGCGGCTGAGGCGGAGCTGTGTGCCGCTGTCGGCGGCCCGGAGATGGAGTCGGCAGCGAGGGCGGCACTTGAGCAAGCGACCGCGCTCCTTCCGGACGATGGCGAGGTGCGCGACGCCGACATGCTGAGCATCTTCCTCAACACCGGCCACCTGTCGAGGTGGCGGGGAAACGTCCTAGCCAAGCTCGGTGATGCCTCAGCGATGGAGGAGCTGTACGCCTCGCTTCGCAGCGCCGATGAGACCTTCGTCCGTGCGAACTCCGGTATCCACTGCGACCTCACTCAGGCGCACCTGACCCGCGGTGAGCTGGACGAAGCGCGGACCCACCTTCAGAAGGCTCGGTTGCTGGCGAACCGCACGGGCTCCGTGCGGTACCGCCGGCGCGTGGAGCTTCTTACCGGGCGCCTCTAGACCGGGACGCGAGGATGTGGAGCAGTGCCACGAGCGTGCCGGAGCCCATGAGCTTGCCCTCGGTCATCAGGCGCGGGATGTCGTCGAGGGGGATCCACGCGATCTCCCCGGCCTCCTCGGCGTCGGTCGGCTCGCCGACCTTCTCGGCGCCGCGGGCCACGAAGATCTCATGTGGCGAGTCAACCATGCCGATCATCGGCTGGTAGCTGACGACGTGCTCGACGGGGCCAGGACGCCACCCCGTTTCCTCCTCGGTCTCGCGGGCCGCCGTGGTGGCAGGGTCCTCGCCCGCGTCCACGATTCCACCGGGCAACTCCCAGCCCCACTGCTGCGGCACGAAGCGGTACCGCCACAGCATGAGCACGCGGTCCTGGTCGTCGATCACGGCCGTGATCGCTACGCGGAAGAGCCGGACGACATGGTGCTCAAAGCGTTCTACTCCGGGTGGCTCGACGTCGACCAAGTCCAGAGTCACCCACCGGTTCTCATAGACGTTGCGAGAGCCATGGATCTTCCACGGCTCCATCTCCGCCGGCGTCGGGACGCTCTCGCCGCCGAGGACACGGTAGGAACTGCGGTCGTGAGCTTTGATGAAGTGCTCGTTCGACAGACGGGCGAGCGCCTGACGCAGCGCGGTGCGGCCGATCTCCAGCTCGACGCTCAGCGCACGCTCGGACGGCAGCTTGTCGCCAGGCCCGTAGCGCCCGGACTCGATCCACGATCGGATCGTCTCGTAGACCCTCTGCGTCTTGGGTCCCATCCTCGGCGCACTCTCCCTGATCGGCGACTGATGATAGCCAGCGTATCCGGGGAGCAGGACAGATGACTTAGCCATGTGAACCTCTCTTCCGAAGATCGCTCGGACCCGGCGCGGGTAGCGAGCAGGCGGCGGTTGGCGCCCGCAGAGGGGCGATTTCGGGGCCTCGCGGTCCACATGTGGGTCAGGATCTCGGCATAGCGACCTCGGTCCGCAGGAGATGCAAGTTAGACGACGTACGAGCGCTATCCGTCGGGCAGTTTGAAATCCAACATAGTGAGCAGCGCCGCGTGCGGTCCGTCGTTCGGGCCCGCGCTCCTGTCTCCGTCCGCTGCAGCCCGACCGTCGGCTGCATGCCTGACAACTTAAGTCGCTGGATGGCGGATCCTTCTGTGGCTGAGTCAGTCGACTCCACGGCTTTATCGGCCCCTTTGACGCGAGCCTCGCAGACGACCCAACTTCGTGCTTCACCGGGCAGGCCCACAGGCTGCCCGACGCACCGAAGCTCCTGGGACCATGATTGCTCGCGTTAAAGCAGCTCCAGCCTAAAGCCGCTCTGTCGACCTCGTCACAAGATCCTCTGACTGTGCGACGAGATTTCGATGGTCTGAGGTTGCCCCGCGACGGCACCGCGACGTCTGATTTGCTGGGAGGTGACCCACGCAATGTCTGGATGTTCAGCGGTAGCTAGCTGCCGAAAGGCTTCTTCTTGTTCCTGATTCGGCACAAGCTCGTAAACGTCTGCTACAAGAATCTCTAGCGACTCAGCCCACTCGCTGTAGCGAATCGGATCGACCTCTCGCTTGAGGTAGTTATGCATAATGTGTGGAAACTTTTCTTGCGGCAGAATGCCGGTCGACAGCAATTCTTCCTGAAATTCTCGCCAAGGGGAATCTTCACGCCCTTGCCGAGAATCGAACCATTTGAAAAACTGAAATATTTTCTTCCCTGGGACCCGAACACGTAGATCGCCATAACTCACGGCGTCAAGGGGTATCAGGTCATCGTCCGTTACTCCCATGGCGGAAAGTGTGGCGTTGCCTTGGGGCGAAACTTTATGAACCCCGCCCACCGGTTGGAATTGGGTTCGATATCGCGACCCCCGGATCAGTAGGTACTTTCCGTCAAGGCAGATTTTAAATAGGTACGACGTCGAGACGCGAATAGAGCGCTTGCGATAGCGCAGCGAATACCAAAGGTGCCTAATGTTTCCCCAGTTCTGCGCCATCTCATCGATGACCGGAACAAAAAGTCCAACGCTGAGGCCGGCCGTCATGTTGACGACAGTGGAATTCGTAATGAAGAAACTCGATACTCCAGCTGAAATCGCTAGAAGTATGTAGATAGTGAGCCGCAGCAAAACCTCTCCTAGCGAGGTAGGGGCACGACGGGGCTGCCGAGCAGGTAACGACTAACCCACATTAGTCTGGAGTTTGATTGCGCCAGCCGCTCAAGGAGTGGGCGTGAAACTGAGCGTGCCTCGTACATTGCAACGAGTAGTGCACGTCGAACGTTAACGTCGGATTCATGTTCGTACTCCCGACGCAATAGTTGCCCATCAGCGATGCTGCTCACCTTTCCAAGGTATCGGGCAGCGAACTCGCGAGGAAGACTGGACTTATTCTTGTTCGCCAGTATTGCCCAGGCTGCGTCTCGGATTTCGGGCGAGCGGATTTTCTGGCGCGTCGCGGCTTGCAGTATTCGCTGCTCCAGGCTGTCGTACTTGTGGCCGGCGGCCTGATGCATCGTGGACACGTAGGCCCTGGTGACGGCGGGCAGACGTTCAGGGAAGCATTCAAGGTACTTGATCAGCTCAACCGCCAAGTGGTGACTTTCCTTGAGGTGTCGAAGTGCCCACGGAAGGGCTCGATCATCCCTTAGATTCCCCATACGGAAGAGCGCGAACTTGATATCTCGATCGACTTGCTTCCCTTCGATTGCTCCCAAAAATAGTTTGTAGAGCCTTTCTTCGGCGCCAACCTCTCTGATTTTTATCCCGTAGTTGATGGCGTCTTTTTCCAGGTTTTCAAGCTGTGAAACGGCCTGTGCCTCGTCATAGATGTCGGTTTTAGTTGTGGACATCGAAAGGCGACGCGATCGAAGGATCGCGTTTATTTCAAGCAGGCTATTTCGAAGAGCCTCTCCCTCGGTGTCAAAGATCATCATGTCATCTGAATACCTAAGGTACTTGAAATGTGACCTATGGACGAACTCATCTACAGGGAGAAGGTAGAGATTTGCCAAAATGGCTGAAGAGTCAGGGCCCTGCGGTATCCCCCAAGCGTGGCTCGATGACTGAAACATTCGAAGATAAGTGATTAGTCTTTCTGTTACCCAGGTTGAAGCTCCAGTGGCTTGAATGTCTACTGCCAACGTTTCGATGTCAATGTGCTCATAGAATGAAACGACGTCAGTTCGGGCCAGTTGGAAAGGGGTTTCGGATAGCATCTGCACACCGCGCTTCTGCATCGAAACCCAGGAGTTAATGGGTGACCAAAAGGACTCGCCATTATCGCCCCACCGAGCGCTATAGACGCTATCGCGCAGCTGCGCCTCAACTAGCTCGGCAATGGAGAACGCAAGCGTGTCATAAATGAGCCGATCATGCACTGTTAGGCGCGCAATCGGGCGTACAGCAACGGTATTTTTGGGAAGGTCTAACACTTCTACATAATCGGGACCTACCTGGCCGCTCCGAAGTGCTGCTACAACATTTTTGCGCACTTCGGGCCAGCAGGAATTAATATCTGCCCAATTGATGATGTCTGGTATTTCTGACCGCCCTCGCCCGCGAAACAGGCGATTCCATGCTTGATCGAGATATGTAAGGAGCGGGCGTCGGTTCATGTTCCTCTTGTGGCTCCTTCCCAGGCGGCGCCATCGACGCACGAGCGCATAGCGTATAGAACACGAACGCTGAGTGACAGCCTCAGGCTGTGATGCGACTGCCTTGTCAGACATGCTGGTGCCCGTAGGGCAGGCGAACGGAGGTTGCGAGGAGGGTCGCCTACGGGTGCCTGCCGCCGGGCCGTCCCTGGGCCGTCCGAGGGCAGCCCAGGGACACCAACACCCACCAGCAGTCACCGGTTCCCGGTCGCTGCGATCTGCATCATCAGCAGATGCCCGAGGCCGGTGGCCGAGTTCGCCACTTCCTCCGCAACAAGAAGCAGGAGTGGGAGGAGTACCGCTCGGAGGTCACGGCGTTCGAGCTGCGGAAGAACCTGCCGGTGCTGTAGGGACGCCGGAGATCCGCGGCGGTTTCCACGAGTTCCCGGCGTCGGGTGTGGTGGAACCCCTCGGGGAGGCCGCTCACCCGGCTCCGCTCGGGCCGGGCCACAATGACGGCATGACCGACGGAACAACCTGGCTCGCCGCTCCCCAGTCGATCACCCATGGCGGCTACAGCGTGCTGTTGACGCGTGGCCTGGGCGAGGAGGAGTTGGTGTCCCGGCTCGCGGGGGCGGTGTGCGGGGAACGGCGCGTCCTGCGGTCGTTGGGAGAGTTGACCGGTGCGGATCTGCTCGGGGAGCTGGAGGACGAGTACGGGGAGTTCCACGAGGAGGCCGCCGTGCGTGTCGGCCGGGACGGCGAGTGGGTCTTCGCCGTTCTGTACGGCCTCTGGCAGGGCGAGTTCGAGATCACGCCACCCGTCTCGCGCGACGGCGCCCACGTCTTCCACCTGGAGTTCGACGAGGACAACGGCAAGCCCGTACCGCCGTGGTTCCACTACTTCCACGACGAGCGGCTCATGTGCGGCTTCAACCTCCGCCTCGACCACTCGTGGGGCTCCGCCGGCGTGGACGGGGATCCCGAGGTGGCCCCGCAGGTCGAGCGGTTGCTCGGAGAGGCCGGTCTGCCCGACGAGAACCTCCCTTACAGGGACGCCCACCGCACCTCGCTCCACGTCGTCGAACGCCACTTCGGCCTCTCCCTGCCCCGCGCCCGCGTCCTGGAGGAGCCGCTTCCCTCCGTCGTTCTGGAGACTGCCTGAGGTCGGTCGATGTCGCCCCTGCACTCCGTGTCCGTAGCCGGTACCGTCGTCGGTGAGGACGGGAGGTTGTCGGCCATTCGACGGGCCGACAACGGTGCGTGGGAGTTGCCGGGTGGCGTTCTTGAGCTCGGCGAGACCCTGCAGGAAGGGGTCGTCCGGGGGGTTCTGGAGGAGACCGGGGGCCGGGAGCGGATGGGCGAGGTGTACGCCGTGCGGCTTCTCGATGCCGTTGAGGGGGCCGGGCCCCATGTGCGCGCTCATGATGGGCGGCGGTTCGTTTCGTAGGGAAGTGGCGGTTTAACCGGTGGGCCTCGGGCCGGTGTTCTCAGTACGGTCCAGGCATGTGCACCTACGCCTTTTACCACAAGCTGCACTACGCGTGCGTCTCCTGCCGCGTCAGCTTCAAGCGGTACTCCCATGACGCCGCGCCCCCGTGCCCCCGTTGCTCCGAACCGATGCTGTGCGCCGGGCACGACTTCGCGGCGCCCCGGCGCAGCGACCGGAAGGCGTGGTCGGTCGTCGCGGTCGTGCTCCGGGCCGGACTGCGGTACGAGGGGTTCGAGGCGTGCGGGTGCGGGCGGGAGCCCAAGTTCCGGCCCCGGACCCGGGCCCAGGTGCGGGCCCGGCGTATCGCCGCCGCCCGGACCGGCGTTCCGCTCGCGGAAGCGCTCGGGCGGGTCGAGCCGATGGAGGCGCGGTGATCCCGTGGACCTCCGGAGTGGAGGTTCCTCCCGTCGTCACCGCGCGGCTTTTGCTGCACCCGTTGAGCGTCCGTGAAGCCGAGCGGATCGTCGCGCGAGCGCCCCGTGAAGAGGACCTCTGGGCGGAGGGGTACCCCCAGGACGGGGACGTCCGGGGGTGCGGCGGGTTTCTGCGGGGGGTCTTCGGACGTGGGGACCCCGGGGTCTTCCGGGCCTATGAGGTGCGGCTGCTCGAGAGCGGGCTCGCCGTCGGGGGCATCGGGTTCCACGGGCCGCCCGACGAGGTCGGGGTCGTGACCGTGGGGTACGGGCTCGTGCCCGGTGTACGGGGGAGGGGGTACGCCTCCGAGGCCCTGCGCGCGCTCGTCGAAACCGCCCGGATGGCCGGCGTCGCCGGGGTGAAGGGGGACGCCGACCTGGACAACCCGGCCTCGCACCGGGTCATGGAGGCCGCCGGGATGCGGTGTGTCGCGGAGATCGACGGGCTCCGGCACTTCTATCTGGGGTTCTGAGGCGGCCGGGGTTCCGGGGCGCTCGGGGTTCCGGGATGGTCGGTGTGCCGGGATGGCCGGGGCTCCCGGGCGCTCAGGGTTCCGGGGCGGCCGGGGCAGCCGGGGTTCCGGGACTCCCCGGTGCCTCCCCCGTGCCCCCTCAGCGTTCCGACAGCTCCGACGGCGCCTCCTGGACCACCCAGCCGTTGCCGTCCGGGTCCTCGAAGGTCATGAACGAGTTCCAGGTGTCGCCCTTCCCCTCCTCCCAGCCCGTCGCGCCCACGTGCATCACCGGCGAGACCTCGACGCCCCGGTCCACCAGTTCCCTCCGCGCCGCCTCGATGTCCGTGACGCAGAGCTGGAGGCCGTGCAGGCCGCCCGGGGGCGTCTCCTTCGTGCCCGGCATCGGCGGCATCCCGCTCAGCATCGCGATCGAACAGCGCGAGCCCGGCGGGGTCGCCTGCACGATCCGCATGCCGGGGGCCACCTCGTCGTCCAGGTCGATGGTGAAGCCGCACTTCTCGCCGTAGAACTCCTTCGACCGGTCCATGTCCGTCACGGGGACCGGGACGACTTCCAGCGTCCAGTTCATGGTTCTCCTCATTCCGTTCCGAGGGCTCGGGGCCGGGCTCGTCCACCGTCGTCCACGAAGGTGCGTCGCACACCTCGGCTCGCCGTCACCGACCTGACGAAAAAGTGTCGTTCCCGTCGTCCGGTTCTTGCGGGGAGAAGACTCGCGAGGGTGGGAATGTTCCTCCTTGCTCCCCCTTGTTCCGGTGGTGGTCGCCAAGTGCCCCTTCCCTTCCGCCCGCTGTGCGGAATTGATCGTGATTGAGGGCTCCTGCGACACACAACCTCCCTATAGTGAGCCAGCGTTGATCACAGGAACGCGACACGTGCGGCTGTCGCCCCAGGAGTCGGGAGTTCAGGACTCATGACGCGCCCTCACGCCGAACAGCCGCCCTCCGCGTGCCCCGCCCACGCCGGCGCCCCACCCGCCGTGTCGCTCGACGGGCCCGGGTTCCAGGTCGACCCCCATGCCCTCTACCGGGCCATGCGGCGCGACCACGGGCCCGTCGTCCCCGTCGAGCTGCCGGGCGGAGTACCCGCCTGGCTGGTCGTCGGGTACCGCGAGCTCCACCGGGTCACCAGCGACGGCGAACTGTTCCCGCGCGACGTGGGCCTGTGGAACCAGTGGCCGCACATCCCCGACGACTGGCCGCTGCTGCCGATGGTCGGGCGGCCCCTGCCGTCCATCTACTTCACCGCCGGGGAGGAGCACCGGCGCCACGTCCGGATGGTGGTGCCCGCCTTGGAGGGCGCCGACCCGTTCGAGATCCGCGGGCACTGCGAGCAGCTCGCCGACCGGCTCGTCGACGCCGTCTGCGGCCGGGGCACGGCCGACCTCGTGGCCGACTTCTGCGAGCCCCTCCCCGTCCTCGTCCTCGCCCGCCTCGTCGGCTTCCCCGACGCCGAGGGCGAGGACATCGCCGGGGTGCTGAAGGACCTGGCCGACGGCGGGCCCGGTGCGCAGAACGCCCATCGGAGGTTCGCGGAGCACATGGCGCGTCTGGTCGCCGCCAAGCGGACTGCGCCCGGCGACGACGTCACCTCCCGCATGCTCGCCTTCCCCGAGGCGTTCACCGACGAGGAGTACACGCTCGACCTGATGGCCGTCACGGCCGCCGGCCACCTCACCACCGCCGACTGGCTCGGCAACTCCCTGCGCCTGATGCTCACCGAGGACGCGTTCGCCGACTCGATGGCCGGCGGCCGCCGCAGCGTCTCCGAGGCCACGACCGAGGTGCTCTGGGAGGACGCCCCCACCCAGATCCTCGCCGGACGCTGGGCCGTACGGGACACCCGGCTCGGCGGGCAGCAGATCCGGGCCGGGGACATGCTGCTCCTCGGCCTCGGCGCGGCCAACACCGACCCGCTGATCCGCCAGGGCGACCGGGGCGCGCACGGTGGCGCCGGTGCCCATCTGGCGTTCAGCCACGGCGAGTACCGCTGCCCCTTCCCCGCCCAGGAGATCGCCGAGATCATCGTCCGCACCGGCATCGAGGTCCTCCTCGACCGGCTGCCCGACCTCGAACTCGCCGTCCCCGCCGGGGAACTCGTCCGGCGGCCCTCCGCCTTCCTGCGCGGCACCACCTCGCTCCCCGTCCGGTTCACCCCCGTTCGTACGACAGGAGACCTCTCGTGACCTGCCCCCATGCCGCGGCACAGGCCGCCGCCCACAACGGTGGGACCGTCGTCATCGACCCGATGGTCCAGGACCTGGACGGCGAGACGGCGCGGCTGCGCGACGCCGGGCCGCTGGCCCGGATCGACCTGCTCGGGGTGCCCGCCTGGGCCGTCACCCGGCACGCCGACGCCCGGCGGCTCCTGGTCGACCCCCGGCTCGTGAAGGACCTCGACGCCTGGGGCCTGTGGCGCAGCGGCGAGGTCACGCACGCGTGGCCGCTCATCGGCATGATCGACGCCGGACGGTCCATGTTCACCGTCGACGGCGCCGAGCACCGCCGGCTGCGGGCCAAGACCTCCCAGGCGCTCACCCCCCGCCGCCTCGAAGCGATACGCCCCGACATCGAGAGGTTCACCGCCGAACTCCTCGACGCGCTGGAGGAGGGCGGCCGGGACGGGGCCGTCGTCGACCTCAAGTCCGTGTTCGCGCAGCCGCTGCCCATGAGGGTCGTCGGCATGCTGATGGGCGTCGACCCCGCCGCGAACGCCATGCTCACCCGGCAGTACAAGAAGTTCTTCTCGATGCTCACCCCACAGGACGAGCGCCTCGCCCTCCTCGCCGACCTGGACGTCTTCTACGCCGGTCTCGTCCGCGAGAAGACCGCGCGGCCCACCGACGACCTGACCTCCGCGCTCATCCTCGCCGACGAGGGCGGCGAGCCGCTCACCGAGGAGGAGGTGATCGGCAACCTCAAGGCGATGGTCGCCGCCGGGCACGAGACCACGATCGGCCTCGTCCTCAACGCCGTACGGGCCCTGCTCGCCCACCCCGACCAGCTGAAACTGGTCCTCGACGGGGAGGTCTCCTGGGAGGCCGTCGTCGAGGAGACCCTGCGGTGGGACACCCCCACCACCCACCTCCTCATGCGGTTCGCCACCGAGGACGTCGAGGTCGGCGACGGCGTCGTCGCGAAGGGCGAGGGGGTGGTCATCTCCTACCGGGCGATCGGCCGCGACCCCGAACAGCACGGTCCCGACGCCGACGCGTTCGACGTCACCCGGTCCGCCCCGATCCGGCACATGACCTTCGGCCACGGCCCGCACATCTGCCCCGGCGCCGCCCTCTCCCGCGTCGAGGCCGGGATCGCCCTGCCCGCCCTCTTCGCCCGCTTCCCCCGGCTGCGGCTCGCGGTGCCGGACGCCGAGCTGCGCAACCTCCCCGTGATGACGCAGAACGACATGGAGGCGTTTCCCGTACTCCTCGGCGGCTGATCCCCCGGGGCCCGGGACCGCGAGCCCGGGACCGCGAGGCCCCGGGTCGCTCAGCGTCCCGCCGGTGTCCAGTGCAGTCGGCCGTCCAGGCCCATCGCCGCGACCCCGTCCGTGCCCGCGTCCGGCGCCCCCGAGAAGAGGAATCGTTCCTGCGCCCACACCGGCGGGGTCCCCGCCCCGGTCCTCCCCGTACCCGTCCGGCCGTGCGAGGCCGTCGCCAGGAAGCCGGTGCGGGAGCGGACCGCGAGCAGGCCGTCGCCGCCGCTCACCGGGCCGAAGCCCGCGACCCCGGTGCCCGGCAGCTCCCGGAACGGGGAGACCGGGGCCGTACCCGAGAAGTCGGCGCTCCGCAGGTCGCCCGAGGCAGGCTTGCGGAACCAGAGCCGCACCCCGTCCCCGTCCGGCGCGGGGGACGCGCTCAGCGCCAGCGTCGTCGCGGGCAGACCGGTCGGCGCCGGGCCGGTCAGCGGCCCGCCGGAGTGCCGCCGCGCCCAGACCAGCACGCTCTTCGGGGTGCTCGCGAAGACGTACCCGCGCCCGGCGGCGTCCGTCGCCGCCACCGGGTCGCCGTACACCTCCGCGCCGCCGAGGACCCGCCACGGCCCCCAGCCCCCGCCGGCGAGCTGCTCGCGGGCGGTGAGGCGGTGGCGGCTGTCCCGCAGGACCAGGGTCGCCCGGCCGTCGGCGCCCACGGTCACGGCGGGCGCGCTGACGTCCGAGGTGCCGGAGGCGTCGTCCGGCTCGGGGGTGCCCAGGGACCGCCACGGGCCGAAGGCCCCGCCCGGCGCCGCCTGCACGGTGGTGACCACCTCGCGGCGGTAGTCCGCGAGGAGCGTCCGGGTGCCGTAGACCGCGATCCGGCCGTCGGGCAGGGGCACGGAGGTGACGCCGCTGTCCAGGCCGCCGCCGGGCAGCAGCTCCGGGCCCCGCCAGGCGACCGCGTCCGCCGCCTTCCGCCAGGTCGCGAGCCGCCCGTCGAGGACGGAGAAGGCGCGCAGGCCGCCGTCGGGGTCCCGCTGCACCCAGGAGGTCGAGGTGCCCCGGGCGTAGCGGACGGTCTGCGTCCAGCCCCGCCCGGCGGGCCGCGCGGCCACCTTCAGGTCGCCGCAGCCCGCGAGGTTCCCGCAGTCCGCGACCCCGTCCAGCCACGCGTACGTCTTCAGGGTCCTCAGCTTCGCGCCCGCCGCCTCGGCGTCGAGGGTGTGCGGCAGGGCGCTGGTCGGGTAGCCGAGGTAGTTCTGCACGCCGACGTGCGGGTGCCCGGGCGTCTCCGCGTACCCGGCCAGGGCCTCCTGGACGAACCGCGCCCCGTACAGGTGGTCCTGGTGGTCCCGGTACGCCCCCGTCCCCGGGTACGTGCCGGGCGTCGGGTCCTGCATCCGTACGAAGGTCGGCCGGAAGCGCTCCAGGAGCCCGGTCAGCGTGGCGACGACCTGCCCCTTGTCGTACGAGAAGCCGGCGGCGGCCGGGGTGCCGGCGGAGAGCTGGGAGCCGAGCTCGGTCACGCGCCCGTGCCAGAGGCCGTTGAGGCTGTGCGGGCGGTCGTCGCTGATGGAACCTGCCTCGCGCATCTGGAGCCACACCAGCTTGACGTGCGGCTTCGCCCGCAGGGTGTCCAGCTCGGCCCACGCGCCGCCGGCCGTGGGGATCGCGACCCGCTCCCAGGGGCTGGTCCTGCTGCCGGTCGCCATCTCGGCGTACGCGGCGCGGATGCCGTTCTGCCGGGCCTCGGCGTAGCCCGCCTTGTCGGCCGCGGTCCCGGCGGCGTCGCGCGGGCGCGCGTTGACGCCGTCCGACTCGCCCGCCGTGAGGTAGACGGAGGTCAGGGGGCTGCCGGAGTGGAGCGACTGGGATATGTCCGGGTTCATGAAGAACAGGTCGTCGTCCGGGTGCGCGACGAACTGCATCACCGAGGCGGAGGCCGGGACCGGCGGGACCGGCAGGGCCTTCGCCGCCGTCCGGCCAGACGACGGGACCTGCGCGTGCATCGCCCCCTTCGCACCCGTCGCCGCGTGCGCCTCCGGCCCGTCGGGCGTGCCCGTCACCGTGAGGGCCCCGGCGAGGGCGCCGCCCACGAGGGCGGCCGTGACCACCGTCACGGCGGCCCCGCGGCGGGACGGGAGATCGGAACGGCGGGGGCGGCGGAGGCGGCGGACGGGCATGGGTCGGTGGCGCACTTTCGAAGAGGACCGCTGGACGGACGGGCAGCGGGCGGACAGGCGGGGAAGCGGACAGACGGGCGGGCGGGCGGGCGGACGGGCGGACGGGCAAGCGGACAGGCGGACGCGCCCCAGCAGCCGCCGGGGTGCCGTTCGAACGGACGGGCGGGTCTCGCGCTCGGCAAGACGGACTTTCAAGAAATACGGTTCATCGGGCCCGAAAAGCGATCAATGTGCGGGACATCACGTGTGATCCGCTGCGAACCGAAGGCCTGCACGCCCCCGCCCCCCGCGCCGGATAGGCTCGGTCCCCCCGGGTCCGACGGGCTCGCCCCGGGGCTCGGACGTGCTCGGAGGGAGCGGCGGAATGACGGTGCCGGGACGCAGGAGCAGTACGTTCTCACGTCTGGTGCGGCACGGGTTCACCGACCCCTCGGGAGCCGAGCGGCTCCTGGACGTGCCCGAGCTGTCCGCGCTGCGCGGCGACTCCGTGCTCCTCGACGCCCTCGGCGCCACCGCCGACCCCGACCTCGCCCTGCGCGGCCTGGTCCGGCTCGTCGAGGCGCAGCCCGAGGCCGAGCGGCAGCGGTTCACCGCCACCCTGCTCTCCGCCAAGCCCTTCCGCGACCGGCTCCTCGGCGTGCTCGGCGCCTCCGAGGCGCTCGCCGACCACCTGGCCCGCCACCCCCGTGACTGGGAGTCCCTCGTCACGTACGAGGCGGCCGACCTGCACCCGGGGGTCGCCGAGTTCGAGCGGGGGCTCGCCGGCGCCGGCGACCCGGTCGCGCTGCGGGTCGCCTACCGCCGCTGCCTGCTGGCCATAGCGGCCCGTGACGTGTGCGGCACCACCGACGTCGCCCAGGCCGCCGCCGAGCTGGCCGACCTGGCGACGGCGACCCTGCGGGCCGCGCTCGCCCTCGCCGAGGCCGCCGCGCCCGACGACGCCGCCCAGTGCCGGCTCGCGGTGATCGCGATGGGCAAGTGCGGCGGCCACGAGCTGAACTACGTCTCCGACGTCGACGTGATCTTCGTCGGGGAGCCGGCCGAGGGCGCCGACGAGGGCAAGGCGATCCAGGCCGCGACCCGGCTCGCCTCCCACCTGATGCGGATCTGCTCCGAGACCACCGTCGAGGGCACCATCTGGCCGGTCGACGCCAACCTGCGCCCGGAGGGCCGCAACGGTCCCCTCGTCCGCACCCTCTCCTCCCACCTCGCCTACTACCAGCGCTGGGCGAAGACCTGGGAGTTCCAGGCCCTCCTGAAGGCGCGCGCGGTCGCGGGCGACCAGGAGCTCGGCTCCCGGTACATCGAGGCCGTCTCCCCGCTCGTCTGGCAGGCCGCCGAGCGCGAGAACTTCGTCCCCGACGTGCAGCGGATGCGCCGCCGGGTCGTCGACAACATCCCGGCCGCCCAGATCGAACGCGAGCTGAAGCTCGGCCCCGGGGGCCTGAGGGACGTGGAGTTCGCCGTCCAGCTCCTCCAGCTGGTGCACGGACGCAGCGACGCCACCCTGCACAGCGGCGCCACCCTCGACGCGCTCGCGGCCCTCGCCGCCGGCGGCTACGTCGGCCGGGCCGACGCGGCCCAGCTGGACGAGGCGTACCGCTTCCTGCGGGCCATGGAGCACCGCATCCAGCTCTACCGGCTGCGCCGCACCCACCTCGTCCCCGAGGACGAGACCGACCTGCGCCGCCTCGGCCGCTCCCTCGGCCTGCGCACCGACCCGGTCGCCGCGCTCACCAAGGAGTGGAAGCGGCACGCGGCCGTCGTCCGCCGGCTGCACGAGAAGATCTTCTACCGCCCGCTGCTCGACGCCGTCGCCCAGCTCGCCCCCGGCGAGATCCGGCTCAGCCCGAAGGCGGCCGGACAGCGCCTCGAAGCGCTGGGATACGCGGACCCCGCCGCCGCCCTGCGCCACCTGGAGGCGCTGTCCTCCGGGGTGAGCCGGAAGGCGGCGATCCAGCGGACCCTGCTGCCGGTGCTGCTCGGCTGGTTCGCCGACTCGGCCGACCCGGACGCCGGACTGCTCGGCTTCCGCAAGGTCTCCGACGCCCTCGGCAAGACCCCCTGGTACCTGCGGCTGCTGCGCGACGAGGGGGCCGCCGCCGAGAACCTCGCCCGGGTCCTCTCCGCCGGACGGCTCGCCCCCGACCTGCTGCTCCGCGCCCCCGAGGCGGTCGCGCTCCTCGGCGACCCGGAGGGCCTGAAGCCCCGCGACCGGGACCACCTGGAACAGGAGGTCCTGGCGGCGGTCAAGCGCGCCGACGACGCCGAGCAGGCGGTCGCGGCGGCGCGCGGGGTGCGCCGCCGGGAGCTGTTCCGCACCGCCGCGGCCGACCTCATCGGCTCGTACGGCACCGAGGACAGCCCCCGCGAGCCCGACCCGGGCGCGCTCGTCGACCGGGTGGGGGAGGCCGTCACCGACCTCAACGCGGCCACGATCGCGGGCGCGCTGCGGGCCGCCGTGCGCGCCGAGTGGGGCGAGGAGCTGCCGACCCGGTTCGCGGTGATCGGCATGGGCCGCTTCGGCGGTCACGAGGTGGGGTACGGCTCCGACGCCGACGTCCTCTTCGTGCACGAGCCGCGCGAGGGCGTGGACGAGCAGGAGGCCGCCCGGGCGGCGAACCGGGTGGTCACCGAGATGCGCCGGCTCCTCCAAGTGCCCACGGCCGACCCGCCGTTGCTGATCGACGCGGACCTCAGGCCGGAGGGCAAGAGCGGCCCCATGGTCCGCACCCTGAAGTCGTACGGGGCCTACTACCGCCGCTGGTCGCTCGTCTGGGAGAGCCAGGCGCTGCTGCGCGCCGAGCACATGGCGGGCGACGCCGACCTGGGCGAGCGGTTCATCGAGCTGGTCGACCCGCTGCGGTACCCGGCGGAGGGGCTCGGGGAGGACGCGGTCCGCGAGATCCGCCGCCTCAAGGCCCGGATGGAGTCCGAGCGGCTGCCGCGCGGCGCCGACCCGACGCTCCACGCCAAGCTGGGGCGCGGCGGCCTGAGCGACGTCGAGTGGACGGTCCAGCTCCTCCAGATGCGGCACGGCTGGGCCGAGCCGGGGCTGCGGACGACCCGTACCCGCGAGGCGCTGGCCGCCGCCCACGCGGCCGGGCTCATCCCCACCGAGGAGGCGCAGACCCTGGACGAGGCGTGGGTCCTCGCCACCCGCGTCCGCAACGCGGTGATGCTGGTGCGCGGCCGCCCCGGCGACACCTTTCCCTCCGAGTCGCGCGAACTCGCGGCGGTGGCGCGGTACTTGGGGTACGAGTCGGGGCACGTCGGCGAGATGGTCGACGACTACCGGCGGATCACCCGCCGGGCCCGCGCGGTCGTCGAGGAGCTGTTCTACGGGGCGTGACGCCTCCGGCGGGGCTCACGCCTCGTCCAGCAGCCCCCGCACGTGCGCCAGGTACCCCGCCAGGGCCAGTTCGAAGGACCGGTCCGCGCTGCCCGCCCCCATCGCCCCCAGGGCGCGGGCCAGGCGGGGGGTGGCCGTCTCGTCGGCCAGTTCCCACATCGACTCGGGGGCGGCCATGTCGAGGGCCGAGCCGAGCACGAGGTTCTCCAGGGCGATGATCACCGGCATGACGTCCGGCAGGGCGAAACCCGCGTCGAGCAGGCGCCCGACGGCCCGTTCGTACTGGCCGAGGACCCGGGGCGCGCGCACCGGCGAGGTGGTGAGGAGCGGGATGGCGCGCGGATGGGCGGCGAACGCGGCCCGGTAGGAGCGGGCCCAGGCGGTGAGGGCCGCGTCCCACGGTTCCTGGTCGAGGACCCCGCCCTCGATGGCGGAGGCCACCCGCTCGCGCAGCAGCTCCACGATCCCCTCCCGCCCGTCGACGTGGTGGTAGACGGACGCCGTCTGCACTCCGAGCCGCTTCGCGACCTGCGGGACGCTGAACTCGCCCCGCTCGTCGACGATCTCCAGCGCCGTGGTGGCGATGCGCTCCCGGTCGAGGAGGGGTCTGCGCGGCCGGCCCATGGAGCCTCACTCTCTGTTCGGATCTTCGTCCAGGTCTTCGTTCGGGTCTTCCGGATCGTCGGGAGCGAGGCTACATTGCGCAAACCGAAAGGCTTTAGGTTTACGTCCGGCCGGACATCCCGACACATCTGCCACCGGAAGGCCCCCGCCATGTCCGCACCCGCCCCCGACGCGCCCCCGGGACTGAGGACCGGCACCCTCACCACCGCCGACATCTCGTTCTTCGTCGTCTCCGCCGCCGCCCCCCTCACCGTCATGGCCGGCGTCGCCCCCGTCGCCATCCTGCTCGGCGGCGTCGGCGCCCCCGTCGGCTACCTCCTGGCCGGCCTCACCCTCACCGTCTTCGCCGTCGGCTTCACCACCATGAGCCGCCACGTCCGCAGCGCCGGCGCCTTCTACGCGTACATCGCGCGCGGCCTCGGCACCCCGATCGGCATCGCCGCCGCCCTCGTCGCCATGCTCGGCTACAACGGCATGGAGATCGGCGTGTACGGGCTCCTCGGCTCCGCCACCTCGGACACCGCCGCCGCCACCCTCGGCCACGACGTCCCCTGGCTGCCCGTCTCCCTCGCCGGCCTCCTGCTGATCTGGTACGGCGGCCACCGCTCGATCGACTTCGGCGCCAAGGTCCTCGGCGTCCTCCTCGTCGCCGAGACCGGCATCCTCGTCCTCCTCGCCGGCGGCGTCCTGCTCGACGGCGGCGCCCACGGCCTCTCCCTCGGCGGCCTCGCCCCCGCCCACGTCCTCACCGGCGGCACCGCCGCCGTCCTGGCCTTCGCCTTCGCCGCCTTCACCGGCTTCGAGTCCACCGTCATCTACCGGCGCGAGGCCCGGGACCCCGCCCGCACCGTCCCCCGCGCCACCTACCTCGCGGTCGCCTTCCTCGGCCTCTTCTACGCCTTCGTCGTGTGGACCGTGATCCAGGCCTTCGGCGAGGACGAGGTCGTCCGGGCCGCCGCCACCGATCCCGGCGGCCTCTTCTTCGCCGCCATCACCACCTACGTCGGGCCCTGGGCCGCCGACCTGATGCACGTCCTCATCGTCACCAGCGTCCTGGCCTCCCTGCTCGCCTTCCACAACGCCATCAACCGCTACACCCTCGCCCTCGCCGAAGAGGGCGTCCTGCCGAAGGCCTTCGGCCGGATCCACCCCCGCCACCGCTCCCCGTACGTCGCCGGGGCCGCCCAGACCGCGCTCGGCGCACTCGTGGTCCTCGCCTTCGCGCTCGCCGGGGCCGACCCGTACCAGCAGCTCCTGCTCTGGGTGAACACCCCCGGGATGCTGGGCCTGATGGTGCTCCAGCTCCTCGCCGCGCTCGCCGTGCCGTTCTTCTTCCGCCGGATCCCGCACGACGAGGGCGTCCTGCGCACGGTCGTCGCCCCCGTCACCGCCTTCGTCCTGCTCGCCGGGGCTATCGCCCTCGTCGCCGGACACGTCGACCTCTTCACCGGAGCCTCCACCGCCGTCAACACGGTCCTGCTCTCCGTCACCCCCGCCGTCTTCCTCCTCGGGCTCCTCCTGGCGTACCGGCTCCGCCGCACCCGCCCCGAGGTCTACGCCCGCTTCGCCGCCGAGCCGTCCGAGCCGTCCGAACCGTCCGCACCTGGAGAGTCCCCGTGCCCGCACCCGACCTCGTCCTCGTCAACGCCCGCGTCCGCGACCCCCGGCCGACCGGCCACACCGCTGTCGCCGTCCGCGACGGACTGATCACCGCCCTCGGCACCGACGCCGAGGCCCGCGCCTGGGCCGGACCCGGCACCGAGACCGTCGACCTCGCCGGAGCCACCCTCACCCCCGGCCTCACCGACGCCCACAGCCACCCCGTCTGGGGCCTGGAGATGACCGCCGGAACCGACCTCTCGGCCGTCACCGACCTCGAAGGACTGCGGACCGCGCTCCGGGCCGCCGACCGCCGCGACGGCTGGGTGCTCGGCTTCGGCCTCGACCACAACGCCTTCGGCGGCCGGCCCGTCCACCACGACCTGATCGAGGACGCCCTCGGCGGCGCCCCCGCCCACCTGCGCCTCTACGACGGACACTCCGCCCTCGTCAGCGCCACCGCGCTCCATGCCGCCGGCATCGACGGGCCCCGCGCCTTCACCCAGCGCGCCGAGGTCGTGTGCGACGCCGACGGGCGCCCCACCGGGCACCTGGTCGAGCACGCCGCCATGGACCTGATGACCCCGGCCCTGCCCGTCCTGCCCTACGCCGAGCGCCGCGACCGGCTCGTCGCCCTGCTCACCGGCATGGCCGCCACCGGCCTCACCTCCGCCCACGTCATGGACCTCGGCGGCCACGACGTGCCCGGTCTGCTCGCCGCCCTGGAGGAGGACGGCGACCTGCCGCTGCGCCTGCGCCTCGCCCCCTGGTGCATGCCCGGCGCCACCACCGGGGAGCTCGACGCCCTCGTACGGCTCCAGGAGCGGGCCGGCCGGATGTGGCGGATCGGCGGGGTGAAGTTCTTCATGGACGGCACCGTCGAGGGCGGCACCGCATGGCTGGAGCACGCCGACTGCCACGGCCGGGGCACCGACGCCTTCTGGCCCGACCCGGCCGCGTACTCCGCCGCCGTGGCCCGCCTGCACCGCGCCGGGGTCGGCACCGCCACCCACGCCATCGGCGACGCGGCCGTCCGCCACGTCCTCGACACCGTCGAAGGACTCGGCACGGGCGGCCCCCGGCACCGGATCGAGCACATCGAGACCGTCCCCGACGACCAGCTCGGGCGCTTCGCCGCGCTCGGCGTCGTCGCCTCGATGCAACCCCCGCACACCGCGTACACCCGCGCCGACCGCACCGACGAGTGGTCCGTACGGCTGGGAGAGGAGCGGGCCGGGCGCGCCTGGCGCTGCCGCGACCTGCGGGACGCCGGGGCCCACCTCGCGCTCGGCTCCGACTGGCCCATCGCCCACCACGACGCCCGGCAGGTCCTCGCCACCGCCCGCGCCCCGCGCGGCGCGGCCTCGGCCCGGCACGGGCTCACGGGCCTGATGGCCCTGGAGGGGATGACCACGCACGCGGCGTTCGCGGCGGGGGAGGAGGCGGTCGCGGGCCGGATCGCCCCGGGCTACCGGGCCGACCTCACCGCCTTCGCCGTGGACCCGGTGGAGGCCCCGGCGGACGAGACGGCCGACGCCCCGGTCCGGCTCACCGTCGCCGGCGGCCGGATCACGTACCGGGGGGACACGCCCTAGCGCCGGGAGTCGACCGGCCGGTCCAGGTCGCCCTCGCGGTGCGCCGCCGGGAGCGGACCGCCGTGCGCGACCACGCCCACCGGCTCCACCGGCTCCACCGGCTCGACCAGCTTCGGCAGCCGGTGGGGCCGCGAGCCGTACCAGAAGTACGAGACGGCGAAGCCGAAGCCCAGGCAGATCATGCCGCCGACCGCGTCCAGCCAGAAGTGGTTCGCGGTGGCCACGATCACCACGAGGGTCGCCGTCGGGTAGAGCAGGCCCAGGATCCGCGCCCAGGGCGCCTTCGCGAGCAGGAAGATCGTGATCCCGCACCAGAGCGACCAGCCGATGTGCATCGACGGCATCGCCGCGTACTGGTTCGACACGTGCTTCAGGTTCCCCGAGGCCATCGAGCCCCAGGTGTGGTGGACCAGGACCGTGTCCACGAAGTCCTGGCCGTTCATGAGCCGGGGCGGCGCGAGCGGATACAGGTAGTAGCCGACCAGGGCCACGCCGGTGGTGGCGAACAGGACCGTGCGGAACGCCGCGTAACGGCCCGGCTGCCACCGGTACAGCCACACCAGCACACCGATGGTCACGACGAAGTGCAGCGTCGCGTAGTAGTAGTTCATCGTCACGATCAGCCACGTCACCGAGTTCACGGCGTGGTTGACGGTGTGCTCGAAGGCGAGCCCGAGGGACTCCTCGGCCCGCCAGATCCAGTCGGCGTTCCGCAGGGCCTGGGCCTTCTGCTCCGGCACCGCGTTGCGGACGAGCGAGTACGTCCAGTAGCTCACCGCGATGAGCAGGATCTCGAACCAGATCGTGGGGCGCCGGGGCACGCGGGTGCGCAGCCGCGACAGCCCGCCGTCGGCCACGATGGGTGACGACGGGGTCGTCCGGTTGTCCAAACTCTTCACGGTCGTTTCACCCATGGGGAGAGAGTCTGCCAGATGGCCGCCCCCGACCGATCATCCCAAGGTCGGGTCCCGCGCGCACCCGCTCAGCCCTGGGAAGGAGGCCTGACGGCGGACGGCGCGGAGGCGGTGGAACCCCGGACCACCAGCTCGGGCATGAAGACGAACTCGGAGTGCGGGGCCGGGGTGCCGCCCACCTCTTCGAGCAGCGCGCGGACCGCGGCCTGCCCCATCGCCTGCACCGGCTGCCGGATGGTGGTCAGCGGCGGATCGGTGAACGCTATGAGGGGGGAGTCGTCGAAGCCGACGACGGAGACGTCCCTCGGCACGTCGAGTCCCTGCTGCCGGGCCGCCCGGATCGCGCCGAGCGCCATCATGTCGCTCGCGCAGACGACCGCCGTGCAGCCCTCGGCGATCAGCGCGCCCGCCGCCGCCTGGCCGCCCTCCAGGGTGTAGAGGGAGTGCCGGATCAGCTCCTCGGACTCCTCGGGGGAGAGGCCGAGCCGCTCCTCCATGCCCTTCTGGAAGCCCTCTATCTTGCGCAGCACCGGCACGAACCGCTTCGGCCCGACGGCCAGCCCGATCCGGGTGTGCCCGAGCGCGGCCAGGTGCGTCACCGCGAGCCGCATCGCCGCCCGGTCGTCGGGCGACACGAAGGGCGCCCGCACCTTGGGCGAGAAGCCGTTGAGGAGGACGTACGGGACGCCCTTGCCGCGCAGCCGGTCGTAGCGGGACGTGTCGGCCGTGGTGTCGGCGTGCAGCCCGGAGACGAAGATGATGCCGGCGACACCGCGCTCCACCAGCATGTCGGTCAGCTCGTCCTCGGTGGACCCGCCGGGGGTCTGGGTGGCGAGGACCGGGGTGTACCCCTGCCGGGTCAGGGCCTGCCCGATGACCTGCGCCAGGGCGGGGAAGATCGGGTTGTCCAGCTCGGGGGTGATGAGGCCGACGAGCCCCGCGCTGCGCTGCCGCAGGCGCACGGGCCGCTCGTAGCCGAGCACGTCGAGCGCGGCGAGGACGGATTCGCGGGTGGCGGTGGCCACGCCGGGCTTTCCGTTGAGCACGCGGCTGACTGTGGCCTCACTGACCCCCGCCTGGGCTGCGATGTCGGAGAGCCGCGCGGTCATGGGAGTGGACTGTACCGGTCACGGGGCGTATTGCCCACCGCCCCGTGCGCCCCGCCCCCGGTGGCCGGGAGTCGTCGCTCTGCAAGGTCTTGCAGTCCTTGCGGGGAGCTCCGGGAGCGGGCCGGGGGCGCGCGAGGTGCGGAAGGGCGCACTCCCACCCCTGTCAAGCGACCCCTCGGCAACCTTAGGGACACGCGGATGTAACGATCGCCGGGTCTTGCAGAAAAATCCCGCAAGGTCTTTCGGCTCGTTTTCATCCCTGTTACGTTCCTGCCAACCCGGAGCGCCGCGAGGGAGCGGTCGCATGAGGAAGGTTCCAGCCCCTCGTCCCCCCGGGATCAGTTGAAGGAGTTCACATGCGGCGTGGCATAGCGGCCACCGCGCTGGTCGCCGCCCTGGGCGTGACCCTGGCGGCGTGCGGGAGCGACAGCGGTACCGACAACGGCGGATCGAAGGGCTCGGGCGAGCTCTCCGGCACCGTGACCTGGTGGGACACCTCCACGGTCGGCTCCGAGGACAAGGTCTTCAAGAAGGTCGCCGAGGACTTCACCAAGAAGCACCCCAAGGTCACCGTCAAGTACGTGAACGTGCCCTTCGGCGAGGCGCAGAACAAGTTCAAGAACGCCGCGCAGTCCGGCTCCGGCGCGCCCGACGTCATCCGCTCCGAGGTCGCCTGGACCCCCGAGTTCGCGGACCTCGGCTACCTGGCCCCGCTGGACGGCACCGCCGCGCTCAAGGGCGCCGACGACTTCCTCGACCAGGCCGCCGCCTCCACCAAGTACAACGGCAAGACCTACGCCGTCCCGCAGGTCATCGACTCCATGGGCGTCTTCTACAACAAGAAGATCTTCAAGGCGGCCGGCGTCGAGGTCCCCAAGACCATCGACGAGCTCAAGACCGTCTCCGCCAAGATCAAGCAGAAGACCGGCAAGACCGGCCTCTACCTGCGCGGCGACGACCCGTACTGGTTCCTCTCCTTCCTGTACGGCGAGGGCGGCGACCTGGTCGACGCCGAGAAGAAGACCGTCACCATCGACGGCGAGCCCGGCGTGAAGGCGCTCGAGGTCGTCAAGGACCTGGTCGACTCGAAGGCCGCGATCACCGACGCGACCAACGGCTGGGACAACATGCAGGCCGCTTTCAAGGACGGCAAGGTCGCCATGATGATCAACGGCCCGTGGGCCGTCGCCGACACCTACGCCGGCAAGGAGTTCGCCGACAAGGCCAACCTGGGCATCGCCCCGGTCCCGGCCGGCTCCGGCGGCCAGGGCGCCCCGCAGGGCGGCCACAACCTCGCCGTCTACGCGGGCTCCAAGAACCTGGACGCCTCCTACGCCTTCGCCGAGTACATGACCTCGGTCGAGACGCAGACCGCCGTCGCGAAGCAGCTCAGCCTCCTCCCGACCCGCGAGTCCGTCTACATCAAGCCCGACGTGGCGTCCAACGAGATGATCTCCTTCTTCAAGCCGGTCGTGCAGAAGTCCGTCGAGCGCCCGTGGATCCCCGAGGGCGGCAGCCTCTTCGAGCCCGTCAAGGTCGAGTACACCAAGGTCCTCACCGGGCAGACCACCCCCGAGGCCGGCGCCAAGGCGATCGGCGAGTCCTACCGCAAGCTCCTGAAGGACTGGAAGTAAGAAGGAAGGCAGGCCGGCTGATGGCCGTGGACACCACCGGCCAGTCGGTGGCGAAGGCCGCGGGCGACACCGTCGCCCGCGGCCGGAGCCGCGGAACTGGCAAGCGCCGGAGCACCCCCAAGCGCTCCTTCGCCACCCACTGGTACGCCTGGGCGATGGTCGCCCCGGTGGTCGCCGTGATCGGCGTGATCATCGGCTACCCGCTGGTGCGGGGCATCTACCTGTCGTTCACCGACGCGAACGAGCGGAACGTCGCCCGGTCCATCGGCGTCAACCAGATCCCCGCCACCTACGAGTTCGTCGGCGTGGACAACTACGTCGACGCGCTCACCGGGAGCCAGTTCCTCGACACCCTCGTCTGGACCGTCGTGTGGACGGTCGCCTGCGTGTCGATCACCTTCGCCCTCGGCCTCGGCCTCGCCAACCTGCTCAACCGCAGGATCGCCGGCCGCTCCGTCTACCGGATGCTGCTGATCCTGCCCTGGGCCGTCCCCGGCTTCGTCTCCGTCTTCGCCTGGCGCTTCCTCTTCGACGAGCGCCGCGGCCTGCTCAACGAGATCCTGGCCGGCGGCGGGATCTCCGCCGTGCCCTGGCTCAACGACCCGACGGTCGCGAAGCTCGCGGTCATCGCCGTCAACGTCTGGCTCGGCGTCCCCTTCATGATGGTCGCCCTCCTCGGCGGCCTCCAGTCCATCCCCGGCGAGCTGTACGAGGCCGCCGAGATGGACGGCGCGAACGCCTGGCAGCGGTTCCGGCACATCACCATGCCCGGCCTCAGCTCGGTCTCCACGACGGTGATCCTGCTCTCCACCATCTGGACCTTCAACATGTTCCCGGTGATCTTCCTGCTCACCCGGGGCGGGCCCGGCGAGGCCACCCAGATCCTCGTCACCCAGGCGTACAAGTTCTCCTTCGAGATCAGCCCGCGCGACTTCGCGCAGTCCTCCACGTGGGGCGTGCTGATCCTGGTCCTCCTGATGGCCTTCGCCGCGGTCTACCGGCGCGTCCTCCGCAAGCAGGGAGAAGTCTGGTGACCACCACGACCCCCACCCCCCAGGTCGCGAACGCCCCGCGCCGCGGCCGCCGTTCGCCGCTCGCCTCGGCCGGGCTGCACCTCACCCTGATCGTCACCTCGGTGATCGCCGTCTTCCCGGTCCTCTGGGTGCTGCTGACCTCGCTGAAGCCGGCCAAGTACGCCTCCACCACGGACTTCGTGAAGGAGACGACCCTCGAGAACTACACGAACCTCCTGAAGGACACCCCGTTCCTCACCTGGTTCGGCAACTCGCTGCTCGTCGCCGGCCTCACCACGCTCGTCGGCGTCTTCATCTCCGCCACCACCGGCTACGCCGTCAGCCGCTTCCGCTTCCCCGGCAAGCGCGGCCTGATGTGGACGCTGCTCATCACCCAGATGTTCCCGGTCGCCGTCCTGATCGTGCCGATCTACAACATCATGGCGTCGATGGGCCTGCTCAACCGGCCGGTCGGCCTGGTCATCACGTACCTGACCATCGCCGTCCCGTTCTGCGCCTGGATGATGAAGGGCTTCTTCGACACCATCCCGCGCGAGATCGACGAGTCCGGCTACGTCGACGGCCTCACCCCCTTCGGCACCTTCTGGCGGCTGATCCTGCCGCTCGCCAAGCCCGGCATCGCCGTCACCGCGTTCTACTCCTTCATCACCGCGTGGGGCGAGGTCGCCTACGCCTCCGCCTTCATGGTCGGCGACGAGAACCTCACCCTCGCGGGCGGACTCCAGAAGTTCGTCAACCAGTACGGCGCCCAGTGGGGTCCGATGTCCGCGGCCTCCGTGCTCATCGCCATCCCCGCGGCGCTGGTGTTCCTCTTCGCCCAGCGACACCTGGTCACCGGCATGTCCGCCGGTGCCGTCAAGGGCTGAGCCCGACCACCGCCCCCGCACGCCCCTCCTTACTCACAGGGAAGACATGACCCAGCATCTCGCCGCCCCGGCCGACGTCCCCACCACCGGAACGCACACGGGCTGGTGGAGAGACGCCGTGATCTACCAGGTCTACCCGCGCAGCTTCGCCGACGGCAACGGCGACGGCATGGGCGACCTGGAGGGCGTCCGCAGCCGGCTGCCGTACCTCAGGGACCTGGGCGTCGACGCCGTCTGGCTCTCGCCGTTCTACGCCTCCCCGCAGGCCGACGCCGGCTACGACGTCGCCGACTACCGGGCCATCGACCCGATGTTCGGCTCCCTGCTCGACGCCGACGCGGTGATCCGCGAGGCCCACGCCCTGGGCCTGCGGATCATCGTCGACCTCGTCCCCAACCACTCCTCCGACCAGCACGAGTGGTTCCAGCGGGCCCTGCGCGAGGGCCCCGGCTCCCCGCTGCGCGAGCGCTACCACTTCCGCCCCGGCAAGGGCGCGAACGGCGAACTGCCGCCCAACGACTGGGAGTCCATCTTCGGCGGCCCGGCCTGGACCCGCACCGCGAACCCGGACGGCACCCCCGGCGACTGGTACCTGCACCTCTTCGCCCCGGAGCAGCCCGACTTCAACTGGGAGCACCCGGCCGTCCGCGACGAGTTCCGCTCCATCCTGCGCTTCTGGCTCGACATGGGCGTCGACGGCTTCCGCGTCGACGTCGCCCACGGCCTGGTCAAGGCCGCCGGCCTGCCCGACATCGGCGCCCACGACCAGCTCAAGCTGCTCGGCAACGACGTCATGCCCTTCTTCGACCAGGACGGCGTCCACGAGATCTACCGCTCCTGGCGGAAGGTCCTCTCGGAGTACGACGGGGAGCGCATCCTCGTCGCCGAGGCCTGGACCCCCACCGTCGACCGCACCGCGAACTACGTGCGCCCCGACGAGATGCACCAGGCCTTCAACTTCCAGTACCTGGGCACCCACTGGGACGCCACCGAGCTGCGCACCGTCATCGACGCCTCGCTCGCCGCGATGCGCCCGGTCGGCGCCCCCGCCACCTGGGTGCTCTCCAACCACGACGTCACCCGGCACGCCACCCGCTTCGCCAACCCGGCGGGCCTCGGCACCCAGCTCCGCGAGGCCGGCGACCGCGAACTCGGCCTGCGCCGGGCCCGCGCCGCCACCCTCCTCATGCTGGCCCTGCCCGGCTCGGCCTACGTCTACCAGGGCGAGGAGCTCGGCCTGCCCGACGCCACCGACCTGCCCGACGAGGTCCGCCAGGACCCGTCCTTCTGGCGGGCCAGCGGCCAGGACGGCTTCCGCGACGGCTGCCGGGTCCCGATCCCGTGGACCGTCGAGGGCTCCTCGTACGGCTTCGGCGCCGGCGGCTCCTGGTTGCCGCAGCCCGCGACATGGGGCGCGCTGAGCGTCGAGGCGCAGACCGGCGACCCGGGCTCCACCCTGGAGCTGTACCGCAGCGCGCTCGCGGTGCGCCGGACGCAGCCCGGACTCGGCGCCGGCGAGGCCGTCGAGTGGCTGGAGGCCCCCGAGGGCGTCCTCGCCTTCCGGCGCGACGGCTTCGTCTGCACCGCCAACACCACCGGCCGGGCCCTCTCCGTCCCGCTGCCCGGCCGGTTCCTCCTCTCCAACGAGCCCGTCGCCCCCGGCGCGGACACGGTGGAGCTGCCCGCCGACACCACCGTCTGGTGGGCGGTGTGACGATCCCCCTGCCGCGGGGCGCCGGAACGGGCGCCCCGCGGCTCGCGGACATCGCGGCCCAGTCCGGCGTCAGCGAGGCCACCGTCAGCCGCGTCCTCAACGGCAAGGCGGGGGTGGCCGGCGCGACCCGGCACAAGGTGCTCGCCGCGCTCGACGTGCTCGGCTACGAGCGTCCCGTACGCCTCAAGCAGCGCAGCGCGGGCCTCGTCGGGCTCGTCGTGCCCGAGCTGACCAACCCGATCTTCCCGGCGTTCGCGCAGGTCGTCGAGCAGGTCCTCGCCGGGCACGGCTACACCCCGGTCCTGTGCACCCAGATGCCCGGCGGCGCCACCGAGGACGAGCTGGTCGAGCAGCTCGTGGAGCGCGGGGTGTCCGGCATCGTCTTCCTCTCCGGGCTCCACGCGGACGCCACCGCCGACCCGGCCCGCTACGCCCGGCTCGCCGCCCGGGGCGTGCCGTTCGTCCTCATCAACGGCTACAACGAGCACGTCGACGCCAACTTCGTCTCCCCGGACGACCGCGCCGCCGCGCGGATGGCCGTGCGGCACCTGGTCGAGCTGGGCCACGAACGCATCGGCCTCGCCATCGGCCCCACCCGCTACGTCCCCTCGCGTCGCAAGGCCGAGGGCTTCGCCGCCGAGCTGTACGAGCTCCTCGGCGTCGGGCGCGCGGACGCCGAACGGTTCGTCCGGCCCACGCTCTTCGGCGTCGAGGGCGGCCACGCCGCCGCCGACATCCTGCTCGGCGAGGGCTGCACCGGCATCGTCTGCGGCTCCGACCTGATGGCGCTCGGCGTGATCCGCGCGGTCCGCGCCCGGGGCCTCGACGTGCCCCGGGACGTCTCCGTCGTCGGCTTCGACGACTCGCCCCTGATCGCCTTCACCAGCCCGCCGCTCTCCACCGTCCGCCAGCCCGTACAGGCGATGGCCACGGCCGCCGTGGGCGCGCTCCTGGAGGAGATCGAGGGGAACCCGGTGCAGCGCACCGAGTTCGTGTTCCAGCCGGAGCTGGTGGTGCGCGGTTCCACGGCGCAGCCGCCGGCGCGGGCCGCCTCGGACGGGCCCCCGGCCGCCGAAGGACCGCAAGTCCTTTCGTAACAACTTGCGTTGCGGCGTCCGGAGGGTTGACCGGGCGTCGGGCCACTCGTACGGTCACGGCTGAAAACAGTTGCTGAAGTTTTCGGCAACTTCTTGCGACAGTGAAGTCGGCAGGAGGAAACATGGCCAGAAAGACCGTGGCCGCTGCACTCGCCCTCGTGGCGGGAGCCGCTGTGGCCGTCACGGGAAACACTCCCGTCCAGGCCGCACCGCCCGGTGAGAAGGACGTCACCGCGGTGATGTTCGAGTGGAAGTTCTCCTCGGTCGCCAAGGAGTGCACCGACCGCCTCGGGCCCGCCGGATACGGCTACGTCCAGGTCTCCCCGCCCCAGGAGCACCTCCAGGGCGGCCAGTGGTGGACCTCGTACCAGCCGGTCAGCTACAGGATCGCCGGACGCCTCGGGGACCGCACCGCCTTCAAGAACATGATCGACACCTGTCACGCGGCGGGCGTGAAGGTCGTCGTGGACTCCGTCATCAACCACATGGCGAACGGGTCGGGCACGGGAACGGGCGGGACCCCGTTCTCCAAGTACGACTACCCGGGCCTCTACTCCGGCGCCGACATGGACGACTGCCGGGCCGAGATCACGAACTACCAGGACCGGGCCAACGTCCAGAACTGCGAACTGGTCAAGCTCCCCGACCTCGACACCGGCGAGGACCACGTCCGCGGAAAGATAGCCGGCTACCTCAACGACCTGCTCTCCCTCGGCGTCGACGGCTTCCGCATCGACGCCGCCAAGCACATGCCGGCCGCCGACCTCGCGAACATCAAGTCGCGGCTCACCAAGCCCGGCGCGTACTGGAAACAGGAGGCCATCTTCGGCGCCGGCGAGGCCGTCTCCCCGAGCGAGTACCTCGGCAGCGGCGACGTGCAGGAGTTCCGCTACGCCCGCGACCTCAAGCGGGTCCTGCGGAACGAGAAGCTGGCGTACCTCAAGAACTTCGGCGAGGCCTGGGGCCACCTGCCCTCCGGCCGGGCCGGCGTCTTCGTCGACAACCACGACACCGAGCGCGGCGGCGACACCCTGTCCTACAAGGACGGCGCGCACTACACCCTCGCCTCCGTCTTCATGCTCGCCTGGCCCTACGGCTCCCCGGACGTCCACTCCGGCTACGAGTGGACCGACAAGGACGCCGGCCCGCCCAACGGCGGCCAGGTGAACGCCTGTTACAGCGACGGCTGGAAGTGCCAGCACGCCTGGCGCGAGATCTCCTCCATGGTGGCCTTCCGCAACACCGCGCGCGGCCAGGCCGTCACCGACTGGTGGGACAACGGCA
The DNA here is from genome assembly GCF_042900925.1 of Streptomyces sp. NPDC012825. Lineage (NCBI taxonomy): Bacteria > Bacillati > Actinomycetota > Actinomycetes > Kitasatosporales > Streptomycetaceae > Streptomyces > Streptomyces sp. NPDC012825. The sequence continues at coordinate 58,092 of NZ_JBIBBZ010000020.1, forward strand.
ACAACGCCATCGCGTTCGGCCGCGGCTCCACGGCGTACGTGGCGATCAACCACGAGTCCTCGGCGCTCACCCGCACCTACCAGACCTCCCTGCCCGCCGGCACCTACTGCGACGTGCAGTCGAACAACCCCGTGACGGTCGACGGATCGGGCCGGTTCACGGCCACCCTGGGCGCCGACACCGCGCTCGCCCTGCACGCGAACGCCAAGAGCTGCGGCACCACCCCGCCGCCCGTCACCACCGGCACCTCCTTCAACGCCACCGCGACCACCGTCGTCGGCCAGAACATCCACGTCACCGGGAACCTCGCCGCACTCGGCACCTGGTCCCCGGTCTCGGCCCCCAAGCTCGACCCGGCCGCCTACCCGGTCTGGAAGCTGACGCTCTCCCTGCCCGCCGGAACGACCTTCGAGTACAAGTACCTCCGCAAGGACGCCGCCGGAAACGTCACCTGGGAGACGGGCGCCAACCGCACGGCGACCGTCCCCGCCTCCGGACAGCTCGTCCTGAACGACACGTTCCGCAACTGACCCACGGCCGACCCCCCACCGGCCGTACCCCACCCACCGACCCCGCACCGCGGGGCCGCCCCACCCGGGGCGGCCCCCTCTTCCCGTACCTCCAGGGAGAAACCCCGTGATACGCAAGAGAACGGCGGTCGCACTGGCCGCCGCCCTGTGCGCGGCCCTCGTGCCCGCCGTCCCCGCGACCGCCGCTCCGAAGCCCCCGGCCCCGCCGTCCGACCGGGCGCTCGCGGCCGAACCCGCCCGCCAGGACCTCACCCGCGAGCAGTTCTACTTCGTCCTGCCCGACCGCTTCGCCAACGGCGACCCGTCCAACGACCGCGGCGGCCTCACCGGCAGCCGCACCCGGACCGGCTTCGACCCCGCCGACAAGGGCTTCTACCAGGGCGGCGACCTCAAGGGCCTCACCCAGCGGCTCGACTACATCAAGGGCCTCGGCACCACCGCCATCTGGATGGCGCCGATCTTCAAGAACCGGCCCGTACAGGGCGAGGGCGAGAACGCCTCGGCCGGCTACCACGGCTACTGGATCACCGACTTCACCCAGGTCGACCCCCACTTCGGCACCAACGCAGACCTGGAGCGGCTGATCGCCGCCGCCCACGCCAAGGGCATGAAGGTCTTCTTCGACGTCATCACCAACCACACCGCCGACACCGTCGACCACGCCGAGAAGGCGTACGGCTACCGCCCCAAGGGCGCGTACCCCTACCTCGACAAGGACGGCCGCCCCTTCGACGACCGCGACGCGATCGGCCGGGTGGACGCGGACTCCTTCCCGTACACGCCGGTCGTCGAGACGGACGCGGAGAAGGGCGTCAAGGTCCCGTCCTGGCTCAACGACCCCACGATGTACCACAACCGGGGCGACTCCACCTGGGCCGGCGAGTCCGCCGAGTACGGCGACTTCGTCGGCCTGGACGACCTGTGGACCGAGCGGCCCGAGGTCGTCGCGGGCATGGAGCGGATCTACGAGAAGTGGGTCCGCGACTTCAAGATCGACGGCTTCCGCATCGACACCGTCAAACACGTCGACCTGGACTTCTGGACCCAGTGGGCCACCGCCCTCGACGCCTACGCGAAGAAGCGGGGCCGCGAGGACTTCTTCATGTTCGGCGAGGTCTACTCCGCCGACACCGCCGTCACCGCGCCCTACGTCACCCGGGGCCGGCTCGACGCCACCCTCGACTTCCCCTTCCAGGACGCGGCCCGCGCCTTCGCCTCCCAGGGCGCCGGGGCCGACCGCCTCGCCGAGGTCTTCGCCGAGGACTACCGGTACACCACCGACAAGGCCAATGCCTACGAGCAGGTCACCTTCCTCGGCAACCACGACATGGGCCGCATCGGCACCTTCCTCCAGCAGGACAACCCGAACGCCACCGACGCCGAACTCCTCGAGCGGGCCCGGCTCGCCAACGAGCTGATGTTCCTCTCCCGGGGCAACCCGGTGATCTACTCCGGCGACGAGCAGGGCTTCACCGGCGCCGGCGGCGACAAGGACGCCCGCCAGCCCCTCTTCGCCTCGAAGGCCGCCGACTACCTGGACGACGACCAGCTCGGCACCGACCGCACCCACGCCACCGACGCGTACGACACCGGCCACCCGGTCTACCGCTCGGTCGCCGCCCTGTCGAAGCTCACCCGCGAGCACCCGGCCCTGCGCGACGGCATCCAGCGGGAGCGGTACGCCGAGGGCTCCGTCTACGCCTTCTCCCGCACGGACGCGAAGGCGCGCACCGAGTACCTCGTCGCCACCAACGGCTCCACCGGCGAGAAGACGGTCGGCATCCCCGTCGACTCGGCGGCCTTCCGCGCCCTGTACGGGGGTCAGGGCGCCGTCACGGCGAAGGACGGCAGGGTCACCGTCACCGTCCCCGCCCTCTCCTCCCTGGTCCTCAAGGCCGACCGGCCCCTCCCCGCCCCGGCCGTGAAGCCCTCCCTGGCCCTCGAGGCCCCCGCCGCCGGAGCCACCGGAACCGTCGAGCTCTCCGCCGACGTCACCGGCGGGCAGCTCAACCGGGTCGTCTTCGCCGCCCAGGTCGGCAACGGACGCTGGCAGACCCTCGGCACCGCCGACCACGCCCCCTACAAGGTCACCCAGCACGTGACCGCCCCCGCCGGCACCGCCCTGCGCTACAAGGCCGTCGCCGTCGACAGCGCCGGCCGCACCGCGAGCGCCACCGCCGCCACCACGGCGGGCGCGCCCCCGGCCCCCGAGAAGCCGGTCGCCGTCGAGCGCACCCACGCGATCGTCCACTACAAGCGCCAGGACGGGGACTACGACGGCTGGAAGCTGAAGGCCGCCGGTCAGGAGGCCGCGTTCACCGGCCGCGACGCCCACGGCGCCTTCGCCTGGGTCAAGGTCCCCGAGGGCGCCGCCACGATCCCGTACACCGTCGAGAAGGACGGCGCCGCCGACGGCCCGCGGCGGACCGTCGACCTCGGCCGCACCGGGGAGGTCTGGATCACCCAGGGTCAGGACGGTCAGTCCGACACCGACCCGGCCCCGGTCACCCCCGACAGGACCAAGGCCGTCCTGCACTACCAGCGCGCCGACGGCGACTACGACGGCTGGGGCCTGCACACCTGGACCGGCGCCGCCCAGCCCACCGACTGGTCCAAGCCCCTCATGCCCGTCCGCGTCGACGCGTACGGCGCCGTCTACGAGGTGCCGCTCGCCGAGGGCGCGGCCTCCCTGTCGTACATCCTCCACAAGGGCGACCAGAAGGACCTGCCCACCGACCAGTCCCTCGACCTCGCCACCTACGGCCACGAGGTCTGGCTGCTCGGCGGGGAGCCCAAGTACCTCCTGCCCACCGTCGGCGGCGCCCCCGACCTCGACCTCGCCAAGGCCTCGGCCCAGTGGATCGACCGGAACACCGTCGTCTGGAAGGTGAAGGCCACCGACGCCACCAGCCAGCAGCTGGTGTACGCGAAGGACGGCGGGATCGCCGTCACCGGCGGCGCCCTGAACACCGAGGGCCAGTGGCTCCGGCTGAACCGGGCCGCGCTCACCGACGCCCAGAAGGCCGAGTACCCCCATCTCGAGGAGTACCCGGCCTTCACCGTCGACCCGCGCGACGCCGACCGGATCCGCGACTCCCTGCGCGGCCAGCTCATCGCCACCCAGCGCGCCGCCAACGGCGCCCTGCTCGCCGCCACCGGCGTCCAGACCGCCGGCGTCCTCGACGACCTGTACGCGAAGAAGGCGACCGGAGCCGCCCTCGGCCCGGTCTTCGGCCGCCACGGGGTCACCCTCTCCGTCTGGGCCCCCACCGCCCAGTCGGTCGCCCTCGAACTCGACGGCCGGACCGTCGCCATGCGCCGCGACGACACCACCGGCGTCTGGTCCGCCACCGGCCCGAAGTCCTGGACCGGCAAGCCGTACCGCTACGCGGTGAAGGTCTGGGCCCCCACCGTCCAGAAGACGGTCACCAACAAGGTCACCGACCCCTACTCCACCGCCCTCACCACCGACTCCGCCCGCAGCCTCGCCGTCGACCTCACCGACCCGAGGCTCGCCCCCACCGGCTGGAAGAGCCTGAGGAAGCCCGCCGCCGTGCCGCTGCGGGACGCCCAGATCCAGGAGCTCCACATCCGCGACTTCTCCATCGCGGACCTCACGGCCCGCGCCGACCACCGGGGCACCTACCTCGCCTTCACCGACAAGGACAGCGAGGGCTCGAAGCACCTGCGCGACCTCGCCGCCTCCGGCACCTCCTACGTCCACCTCCTCCCGGCCTTCGACATCGGCACCGTCCCCGAGAAGACGGGCGACCAGGCCACCCCTGCCTGCGACCTCACGGCGTACGCCCCCGACTCCGAGGAGCAGCAGGCCTGCGTCACCGCCGCCGCGGCCGAGGACGGCTTCAACTGGGGCTACGACCCGCTGCACTACACCGTCCCCGAGGGCTCCTACGCCACCGACCCCGAGGGCACCCGCCGCACCGTCGAGTTCCGGCGGATGGTCCAGGCCCTCAACGGCGACGGACTGCGCACCGTCATGGACGTCGTCTACAACCACACCGTCGCCGCCGGACAGTCCGACAAGTCCGTCCTCGACCGGATCGTGCCCGGCTACTACCAGCGCCTCGACGCCGACGGCGCCGTCACCACCTCCACCTGCTGCGCCAACACCGCGCCCGAGAACGCCATGATGGGCAAGCTCGTCGTGGACTCGGTCGTCACCTGGGCCAGGGAGTACAAGGTCGACGGCTTCCGCTTCGACCTCATGGGCCACCACCCGAAGGAGAACATCCTCGCCGTCCGCAAGGCCCTCGACGCCCTGACCGTCGCGAAGGACGGCGTCGACGGCAGGGCGATCGTCCTCTACGGCGAGGGCTGGAACTTCGGCGAGGTCGCCGACGACGCCCGCTTCGTCCAGGCCACCCAGAAGAACATGGCCGGCACCGGGATCGCGACCTTCTCCGACCGGGCCCGCGACGCCGTGCGCGGCGGTGGCCCCTTCGACGAGGACCCCGGCGTGCAGGGCTTCGCCTCCGGCCTCCTCACCGACCCCAACACCTCGCCCGCCAACGGCACCCCGGCCGAGCAGAAGGCCCGCCTCCTGCACTACCAGGACCTCATCAAGGTCGGCCTGACCGGCAACCTCGCCGACTACGCCTTCACCGACACCTCCGGCCGCACGGTCAAGGGCTCCGAGGTCGACTACAACGGCTCCCCGGCCGGCTACGCCGCCGCCCCCGGCGACGCCCTCGCCTACGCCGACGCCCACGACAACGAGTCCCTGTACGACGCGCTCGCCTTCAAGCTCCCGGCGGACACGTCCCCGGCCGACCGCGCCCGCATGCAGGTCCTCGCCATGGCGACGGCCACCCTCTCGCAGGGCCCGGCGCTCTCCCAGGCCGGCTCGGACCTGCTGCGCTCCAAGTCCCTGGACCGCAACTCCTACGACAGCGGCGACTGGTTCAACGCGATCCACTGGGACTGCCGCGACGGCAACGGCTTCGGCCGGGGCCTCCCGCCGGCCGCCGACAACGAGCCCAAGTGGGGCTTCGCGAAGCCGCTCCTGACGAACCCGTCCCTCACCGTCGGCTGCGCGCAGATCGACGGCGCCTCGGCGGCCCACCGGGACCTCCAGAAGATCCGCACCACCGAACCGGTCTTCTCCCTGGCCACCGCCGACCGGGTGCGCTCGGCCCTCACCTTCCCGCTCTCCGGCCGCGACGAGACCCCCGGCGTGATCACCATGCGCCTGGGCGACCTGGTCGTCGTCCTCAACGCGACCCCGGAGACGCAGACCCAGAAGGTCACCGACCTGGCGGGCAGGGACTACGCCCTGCACCCCGTCCAGGCGAAGGGCTCCGACCCGGTCGTGAAGACCGCCGCCCACGAGAAGGGCTCGGGCACCTTCACGGTCCCGGCGCGGACGGTGGCGGTGTTCAAGGCCGGATGACCGAACCCCGGGGGGAGCGCCCGCACCCCCCGGGGACGCCCCGTCGTACGCGCGGAGCTACGGGCCGTCCTCCCGCGGACGCTGATCGGGTACGCCGGGCAGCGCGTCCGACGGGGCCGCTCCCGGCAGCCGCGCGGGTACGAGGGAGACGAGCCGGGCCACCAGGTCCCCGAAGGGGCCGTCGGCCGGCTCGTCGGCGAGGATCCCGACCAGGATCTCCGCCGTCCCCGGGTCGTACGCGGCGCTCACCGCCGCGAGGGCCGCGAAGTCGTGCACGAGCTGCAACTCCAGCTCCGCGCGCGGCACCCGCCGCCCGTCCAGCCAGAGCAGCGCCGTCGTCTCGGCGAGCGACACCCAGGAGCGGACCACCAACTCCAGGCGGGCCGAGGGCTCCTCGACCTCCAGGTGCGCGAGGATCTGCTCGTAGGCGGCCTGCCGCACCTCGTCGATCATCGCGTTCGTCGTCGAGGAGCCGACGGCCGGACCGCCCCGCATCAGGGCCGCGAACCCGGGGCCGTGCCCGTCAACGAAGTCGAAGAAACGCCCCATCACCCGCAGCAGCCGGGCACCCAGCGGGCCCTGCGGCGGCTCCACGAAGCGGGCCGCCAGCTCGTCGGCGGCCCGCCGGAGGGCCGCCTCGTAGAGGCTCTGCTTGCCGGGGAAGTAGTGGTAGACCAGCGGCCGCGAGATCCCGGCGGCCGCGGCGATCTCGTCGATGGACACCTCGTCGGGAGAGCGGTGGCTGAAGAGTTCGAGGGCCACCCCGATCAGCTGCTGCTTGCGCTCCTCGACGCCCATCCTGCGGCGTACCCCGGTCGTCATGCGAACAGCCTAACGGCGTCCGTTACGCTCCTGCCCCATGAGCGCTCCCGACCAGGACACCCCGGCGACCGGGGCCCCGAAGGCACCCGGGGTCCCGAAGCCCGCCGACGCGCCCGCCGAAGAGCTCGCCGACGGCCTCGCGGAGGAGGCGGACGACGAACTCGCCGACGAGGAGGAAGGATTCGACGAGGACGAGGACGAGCCGGACGAGCCCGACGAGGACGAGTCCGACGAGGACGACGGGGACGGCGAGGGCGACGGGGACGGGCGGCCCGTCGCGGGCCTCACCCCCAAGCAGGCCAGGCGGCTGCGCGTCGCCGCCGCCTCCGTCCTCCTCGTCGCCCTCGCCGTGGTGCTCGTCGTCCGCCTCGCGAGCCGTACGTCCGTCCTGGTCGTCGGCGTGTACGGATTCGCCATGATCCTCTGCGGGATCGTGATCGAACTCTCCCGCAACGGCCGTACCCGACTGGGCACATGGCTCCTGGTGGGCGGCCTGCTCACCGCCCTCGCCCTGGACTGGCTGGTCCTCCCGTAGCGGTCACAGGTCGAGCACGAGCCGCTTCCCCGCGCAGCGCGAGACGCAGATCAGCATCGAGTCGTCCCGCTCGGCGTCGGTGAGCAGCTCGTCCCGGTGGTCGACCTCGCCCGCCAGGACGGGCTGCCTGCAGGTCCCGCAGAAGCCCTGCCGGCAGGAGTACGGGACGTCGGGCAGCTCCTCGCGGACCGCGTCCAGGAGCGACTGGCCGGCCGCCACCGCCAGTGTGCGGCCGGAGCGGCGCAGTTCGGCCTCGAAGGCGGTGCCGCCGGTCGCCGCGGACGCCGAGAAGCGCTCCAGGCGCGGGGTCCGGCCCTCGGGCAGCGCCGCGCCGACCGCGTCCATGAGACCGTCGGGACCGCAGCAGTACACGGCGGTGCCCTCCGGCAGGTCCGCGAGGAACCCCAGGTCGGGCAGGCCGGACTCGTCCTCGGCGACCACGGTCGTACGGCCGTCGCCGCCGAGCGCCTCGACCTCGGCGAGGTACGGCATGGTGGCGCGGCTCCGGCCGCAGTAGAGCAGCCGCCAGTCGGCCCCGGCCGCCCCGGCGGCGCGCAGCATGGGCAGGACCGGGGTGATGCCGATGCCGCCGGCGACGAAGACGTACGCGGGCGCGTCGACGAGCGGGAAGCGGTTCCGGGGGCCCCGGATCTCGACCTCCACGCCCTCGCGGAGCTGCTCGTGGACCTCGCGCGAACCGCCCCGGCCGCCCTGCCCGGCCCCGATCAGCCGGGTGGCCACCGTGTACGAACCGGTGTCGGCGGGGTCGCCGCAGAGCGAGTACTGCCGGACGAGCCCGGAGGGCAGGACCAGGTCGATGTGGGCCCCCGGCCGCCAGGCGGGCAGCCCGGCGCCTTCGAGGCGCAGCTCGACGACGCCCTCGGCGGGCGCGGTACGGGCGGCGACCCGGACCTTGCGGGGGACGGTGTGGCCCCGGCCGTACCCGGAGACGGGCTCGTCCAGCGCGGGCATCGGCCACAGCGGGGCGGTGGACAGGCGGCGGCGGACGGCCCGGCGGACGAGCAGGGCGGCCCCGGCGGCGAGGGCGACGGAGGCGAACCGGGGCATCAGCGGCCCCCGTTGGCGCCGGGGGAGGAGGCGAGGTAGGCCGCGGCCTGCGCGGTGTCGCCCTCCTGGGAGGGGTGGTAGGAGCGGCTGAGGTAGCGCGGGATGGAGCGCAGCATGGCCGGGGTGGAGGGCAGCACGCCCTGCCGCCCCTTCCGGACGAAGTCCGCGAAGGAGGCCTTCGGGTCGACCAGGCTCGGGTCGTTCTCCAGGAAGAAGCGGATGCCCCGCTGCCAGAGGAAGACCAGCGCGCCGAAGGCGAGCGCCCAGGTGCGGGCGCGGCGCCGGTAGCCGCCGTCCAGGTGCGTGAAGAGCTCGAAGGCGACCGAGCGGTGTTCGACCTCCTCGGCCCCGTGCCAGCGCAGCAGGTCGAGCATGGTCGGGTCGGCGCCGGCCCGGTCGAGCGCGTCGGCGTTGAGGACCCAGTCGCCGAGGAAGGCGGTGTAGTGCTCGATGGCGGCGATCATCGCGACCCGCTCCCTCAGCCACCAGCGGCGCGGCCGGCCGGGCGGCAGGGTGCGGTCCCCGAGCAGCTTCTCGAAGAACCAGTCGACCTGCGCGGTGTACGGGGTGGGGTCGAGGCCCAGTTTCCGCAGGTGCGGCAGGACGTCGTCGTGGGCCTGGGAGTGGACGGCCTCCTGGCCGATGAACCCGATGACGTCCTCGCGGAGCCGGTCGTCCGTGACGTACGGCAGCGCCTGCTTGTAGACGTGCACGAACCAGCGCTCGCCGGCCGGGAGGAGCAGGTGCAGCACATTGATGGTGTGCGTGGTGAACGGATCACCCGGAACCCAGTGGAGCGGCGTCTCCTCCCAGTCGAAGGAGACCTTGCGGGCTCTGAGTTCGACGTGCTCCGACGCCACCGGTGCGGGCTGCGTATGAGACATGCCGTCAATGTACTGAGGGGTAAGCGACGGGAACAGGTGCGTGCGGGGCCTTTTTGCGAGGGAGGGGCGACGGGGCGCGGCCCCGGCCCCCGGTTCCGAACCGGAACCGGAAGTCGTCAACCGCCCCCCGTCGTCAACCGCTCCCGGATCCGCTCCGTCACCTCGTCCGGCACCCCGAGCCCCTCCCGTACGTACTTCTCCATCGAACCGTGCCGCACCGCCACCTCGTCGAGCGCCGCGTCCAGGTACTCCGGGAGCACCCCGATCAGGTCGAGCGCCAGCTGCGGGTCGCCGCCCTGGGCCGTGAACCCCTCGATCATCGGCGCGAACGCCTGCCGCACCGCCGGATTGACCGACAGGTACTCCTCCCGCACCGTCCCCTCGTCCGCCCCGAGCAGCGACAGGACGACCGTCGCCGCCCACCCCGTCCGGTCCTTGCCCGCCGTGCAGTGGAAGAGCAGCGGCCCGGCGTCCGGCGCGCCCAGCTCGGCGAGGAGGACGGCGTAGGCGGCGCGGGCGGAGTCGGCGGAGACGAAGGCCCGGTAGGTGCGGGCGAAGGCCTCCCGCATGCGGCCCCCGCCCAGGTGCTCCTCGGCCAGGGCGGGCTGGGAGAGCAGCGTCTTCAGACGCGCGGCCGGGGGCAGCCCGCTGGTGGCCGGCCAGTCCGCGAGCACGTCCGCGACGAGCGGCCGCGCGCCGGCGGGCAGCCGGTCGGGCCGCTCCGCGCGCTCGCCGTCCGTCCGGAAGTCCACGACCGTACGGATCCCCAGACCCGCCACGGCGGGATCGTCCGGGTCGAGCCGGTCGAGCTGCGCCGAACGGAGCACGACCCCCGCCCGGACCGCGCGCCCGCCGGCGAGCGACAGACCGCCGAGGTCACGGAGGTTGGCGACGGAGACGGCGGGGATGGCGGCCATGACGTCGACTCCTCCGGTTCGCACTGCTTCGCACCCTTCCCGTCGACCGTAAGCGATCACACCGGTACGGGCAGGTCCTGCTGCTCCCTCGGGGCACCGGCCCGGACCCTCATGCCCCGGCCGGGTGCCGCCCGCCCCTCACCGCCCGGCCAGCGCCGCCAGGACCTCCGCCTCCCGTTCCGGTGAAAGCCCGGCCCCCGGGCGGTCCGGCCGCTGGGGCGCGACCCCGCCGAGGGACTCCAGCCACGCCCAGGTGTCCGCGACCGTCTCCGCCACGGGACGGCAGCGCAGCCCGGCCGCGAGCGCGCGGGAGACGTCGGCGGTGTGCATCGCGTCGTACGTCTCGCCCGGCGGCAGCCACACCGGCAGCTCCGTCCACGGCTCCGCCCCCGCCGCGAGCAGCTCCTCCGGCGCGGTCCAGCGCAGCTCGGCGCCCGAACCCGTGACCCGCGCGCAGGCGTCGAGGAGCCCGCCCATGGTGGCGTGCCCGGGCGGCGAGACGAGGTTGTACGGCCCCGAGAGCCCGGCCGCCACCGCGTCGAGCGTCCACAGGGCCAGGTCGCGCACGTCCACGTACTGGATGGGCGACGACGCGGGCCCGGGGGCCAGGACCGGGCCGCCGCGCGCCGTCCGGTTCAGCCACCAGGGGAGCCGGCCCACGTTCTCGTACGGTCCGAGGATCAGGCCCGCGCGGACGAGCAGCGTCCGGTCGGCGCCGAAGGCGGCCGTGGCGGCGAGCTCCCCGCCCCGCTTGGCCTCCGCGTACGGCACGTCCCCGTCGTCCGGCGAACCCTCCACCAGCGGACCGTCCTCCGCGAGCCCGGCCGCCGGGGGCCAGGCGTACACGGAACGGCTCGACACGTACGCGTACCGCCCGACCCGGTCCGCGAGCAGTCCGGCCGCGTCCCGCACCGCGGAGGGGGCCGCCGACCAGGTGTCCACGACGGCGTCCCAGGAGCCCCCGGCGAGGGCGGCGAGACCGTCGGGACCGGCGGTGCGGTCACCGAGCAGGGTCCGGACCCCGGCCGGGGGAGCGTGCCGGCCCCGGTGGAAGACCGTCACCTCCCACCCCCGGTCGAGCGCGGCCTCGACGACCGCGCGACCCACGAACTCCGTACCTCCGAGCATCAGCAGCTTCATGATCCGAGCCTGCCCGACCGCCCGGGACCGGGCCGGCGATTCCGCTCCCGGGGGATTCCGCCGGGGGCGGACGCGCCGGGACGGGATACGGCCCGGTGTCACCGACCCCACCGCTCAAGGCCCGGACACGGGCCTGTCGGCGCCCCCCACCCCCACCCTCACCGCGAAGGCGAAGGCGAGGGCGAGGACGAACCGAACCGCCCGATCAGGGCGTGTACTTGTAACCGACCCGACGCACGGTCTGGATCGTGTGGCGGTGTTCGGCGCCCAGCTTGCGGCGCAGCCGGGCCACGTGCACGTCGACCGTACGCCCGTCGCCGACGTGTCCGTAACCCCACACCGTCGTGACCAACTGGTCGCGGGTGTGCACCCGGTGGGGGTGCGCCACCAGATGGGCGAGGAGCTCGAACTCCAGGTACGTCAGGTCCAGCGGCTGCCCGTCCACGACGGCGACCCGCTGGACGTCGTCGATGGCCACCGGGCCCCGCTCCTCGGCCGCGACGGGCGCGGTCACGGGGGAGGGGACGGCGGCCGCGGGCAGGTGCGGCTGCTGGTCGGCCGGGACGAGCACGAGGTACCCGACCATCGGCGGACGGCCCGGCAGCGTGGGCAGGGCGTGCTGCGGCGCGGGCAGCAGGGTGGCGCCGGGCGGCAGGAAGTCCGCCACCTGGGAGAAGTCGACGACCTCGTTCGGATCGACGGCACGCAGTCGGTGCCGGCCGGGACGGACGGCCGTGAGGGAGGCGCTCTGGGTGTGGGCCATGGCAGGTCAGCTCTTTCGCGCGGAGAAACGGACGGACAGGCGTCGTACGTCGTGCGCGTCGGCCGAAGGCCGGGGATCGGACCGGACCGATCAGGGCTTTAGAGGGCCGACGCGTTCCTCGCGCGGCAACACACCCGGTCGAAGTCGTGATGCTGCCGGGAAGGCCAGAACGGCTCGAGGTCGTGACGACCCGTCGCGGTGTCGTTCTGCATGGTGGCCATATCCCTATTGAACCAGAAGGGAAACACGGGGACGACCCCCGGGACGACCGAAACCTGTGTCGTCCGTCCCACATGACGGAAGGGGCGCCCACCGTACGAAACGGCGGGCGCCCCTCCGGAAGACACTCGGAGAGCTCGCGGTCAGACCTGGCCGGCCTTCTCCAGGGCCTCGCAGCAGGTGTCCACCAGGAGGCGGGTCACCACGTACGGGTCCACGTTGGCGTTCGGGCGGCGGTCCTCGATGTAGCCCTTGCGGTCCTGCTCGACCTGCCACGGGATGCGGACCGAGGCGCCGCGGTCCGAGACGCCGTAGGAGTACTCGTCCCACGGGGCGGTCTCGTGCAGGCCCGTCAGGCGCTCGTCGATGCCCGCGCCGTAGTTCTTGACGTGGTCGAGCGGCTTCGAGCCCTCGCCCAGGGACTCGCACGCGGTGACGATCGCGTCGTAGCCCTCGCGCATCGCCTTCGTGGAGAAGTTGGTGTGCGCGCCCGCGCCGTTCCAGTCGCCCTTCACCGGCTTCGGGTCCAGGGTCGCGGAGACGTCGAAGTCCTCGGCCGTGCGGTACAGCAGCCAGCGGGCGATCCACAGCTGGTCGGAGACCTCCAGCGGGGCCAGCGGGCCGACCTGGAACTCCCACTGGCCGGGCATGACCTCGGCGTTGATGCCGGAGATGCCGAGACCGGCCGTCAGGCAGTTCTCCAGGTGCGCCTCGACGACGTCGCGGCCGAAGATCTCGTCCGCGCCGACACCGCAGTAGTAACCGCCCTGCGCGGCCGGGAAGCCGGCCTCGGGGAAGCCGAGCGGACGCGAGCCCTTGAAGAAGGTGTACTCCTGCTCGATGCCGAAGATCGGCTCCTGCGCGGCGTACTTCCCGGCGACCTCGGCGAGCGCGGCGCGCGTGTTGGACTCGTGCGGCGTCATGTCCGTGTTGAGGACCTCGCACAGCACCAGGACGTCGTCGCCGCCGCGGATCGGGTCCGGGCAGACGAAGACCGGCTTGAGGACGCGGTCCGAGGCGTGGCCCTTGGCCTGGTTCGTGCTGGAGCCGTCGAAGCCCCAGATCGGCAGCTCGTCGAGGGCCGGGACCTCACCGGCGATGATCTTCGTCTTGGAACGGAGCTTCGCGGTCGGCTCGGTGCCGTCGATCCAGATGTACTCAGCCTTGAAGGTCACGGGGCTCATCCTTAGGGCGCGTGGCGTGCTGCTGGGGTTTCCCCCGGCGCCCGGAGGCGGCGGGAGGGGCTGCCCGCGGCGGCTCGCGGCGCTGCGAGAAGCTGCGGTCTCCGTACGGACCCGGCCGGGGCCGGACCGTACGACTGCTTTCGGACCGCAGCTTCGCAACACGGGATTTCCCGCCGGTTGCCCGTTTGTGAACCCCGTGTTACTCAGCCTTCCCGGCCCTCCCGCACCTTCCGTGCGACGACGTGCGCGTCCAGGAGCCCGCCCGGACCCGCCGCCCCGATCCGCGCCGCGAACTCGGGCACCGGGACGCCGTGGTGCGCGTACCGGTGGACGAGTTCCCCGTACAGGTCCTCGACGAGCGTCGGGTGCAGGACCCGGTAGTCCTCCGGATGCGGCACGACGAAGGCCGCGGCCAGGGCGTCGGCCACGTACAGGAGCGTCCCGCACCGGCCCGGACGCAGCTCGAACACCCGCAGCGCCTCCCCGAGCCCCGGCACGTCCCACCCGGCGTACGCCGCCTCGGCCCGCGGCGAGAGCCCGCACCGCGCCGCCTCCCGGGACCGGTCGTCCCAGACCATCGACGGCCCGCCGAAGTGCAGCGCGAGGTAGCCCTCCAGGGCCAGGCGCAGCGGCAGGAACCGCAGCCGCCGCTCGCCCCGCCGGCGCTTGGCCGGCCGGTGGACGCGGCGCACGGGCACACACGGGGGCGCCGGGTCCCCCAGCCGGGTCCCGCACGCGGCGGACTCGCCGTCCTGCCGCGAACCGGACCGGTCGGCGACGAAGCCGTGCGGGACGTACGAGGTGTACGCGGTCCGGCCGCCGAGGTCCACCGCGGCCGCCCGAATCCCTCGTACACCTCCCGGCGCAGCCGGAGGCCGGGCACCGGCTCGGCCCGTACGAGCCGCACCCCGCCCCACACCCGCGCGGGCCGCACGTCGAGCCCGCCGAGATCGATCCGGGTCACCCTCCGCCTCCCGCGTGGAACGCCTCCACCCGCCGGTCCGGACGGGCCCACAGCTCCGCGAACTGCGCGATCTCCACCAGGGCCGCCAGGTCCTCCGCGTCCCGGATGCCGGCGGTCGGCACGCCCGGCGCGAGCCGGCGCACGTCGAAACCCCCGGCGTCGTATACGGGGTTGAGGTGCACGACACCGGTCCGCCGCTCCGGATCGAGCCGTGTCCGCCACACCCGCAGCACCTCGCCCGCGAGTCCCGGCGGGGCGTCGTCCCAGCCGTCCGGGACGATCACGAGCCGCTCCGGGCCGCTCTCCGGGGCGTCCAGGACCCGCAGGCCGAGCGGGGTCGGCCCGTACGGCCGGACGAGCAGCGGATCGTCCCCGCCGGAGGTCCACAGCGAGGTCTACGAGCCCGGCGCCGCGAGGGCCTCCAGGAGGAAGTGGCGGCCCGGGGCCACGGCCGGCGGACGGCGCCGCCTCACCGCCGAACCGGACGACGAGAAGCTGTCGTCGAGCACGGCGGCCACCCGCCCCCGGCTCCCGGCGCAACCACCCGGCAGACTGTGACCATGGCGAAGAAGCTCGGGGCCAGGCCCCGCATAGGACTCCTCGGCACCGGCCCCTGGGCCGGGCACACCCACGCGCCCGCGCTCGCCGGGCATCCGGACGTCGAGTTCAGCGGGGTGTGGGGGAGGCGCCCGGAGGCGGCGGAGGCGCTGGCCGCCGCGTCGGGCACGCGCGCGTACGCGGACGTGGACGCGCTCTTCGCGGCGAGCGACGCCGTGGCCCTCGCCCTGCCGCCGGACGTGCAGGCCCCGCTGGCGGTGCGGGCCGCGGCCGCCGGCTGCCACGTCCTCCTGGACAAGCCGGTCGCCACGACGGTGGCCGGCGCCCGCGAGGTGGCGGAGGCGGTCGGGGCGGCGGGCGTCGCCTCGGTGGTCTTCTGCACCCTCCGGTTCGCGGAGCCGACGGCCTCCTGGATCGAGGAGCAGGCGGCGGCGGACGGCTGGTTCCTGGGCGAGGCGCACTGGCTGGGCTCGCTGTACGGCTCCGGCTCCACGAGCGAGTACGCGGCCTCGCCCTGGCGGCGCGAGAAGGGCGGCCTGTGGGACGTGGGCCCGCACGTCCTCTCGGTCTACCTGCCGATCCTGGGGGACGTCGCGGCGATCACGGCGGCGCGGGGCCCGGCGGACACCCACCACCTGATCCTGCGCCACGCGTCGGGGGCGAGCAGCACCGCCACCCTCACCCTGAGCGCCCCGCCGGAGGCGGCGGAGGCGGCCCTCACCCTCTACGGCACGAAGGGCCGCGCCGAGCTGCCGCTCTGGGACGGCGCGGTGGACGCCTTCGGAGCGGCCGTGGACGCCCTGGTCGCGTCGGCCCGCACGGGCGTCCCCCACCCCTGCGACGCCCGCTTCGGCCTCCGCCTCACGGAGATCCTGACGGAGGCGGAACGCCTGACGGCGAGGCCCTGATCTCAGCGGCGGGAGAGGGCGTCCCGCACGGCCTCCTCGGTCCGCCCCACGACGGCGGTGCCGTCCTCGGCGGTGATGATCGGCCGCTGGATGAGCTTCGGGTGCGCGGCGAGGGCCTCGATCCACCGGTCGCGGCCCTCCGCGTCCCGGGGCCACTCCTCCACCCCGAGCTCCTTCGCCTCGGCCTCCCGGGTCCGGGTGATGTCCCACGGTTCGAGCCCGAGCCGCCCGAGCACCTCCCGGATCTCGTCGGGCGAGGGCACGTCCTCCAGGTAGCGCCGCACGGTGTACCCGGCCCCCTCGGCGTCGAGGAGGGCGAGGGCGCCGCGGCACTTGGAACAGGCGGGATTGATCCAGATCTCCATGGCGCCCACGCTACCCCCGCGCCCCCCTTCCGCACCGCCGAAAACCGGTCCTGGCCAGGGACGATTGTCAGTGGGGGCCGGTAAAATAATGGGTGAAGGTGAGGGTCCCGAGGAGGCCCCCCACCCCGCCGTTCGCCAGGAGGTAGCCCATGGCTCTCGCCATGATCCGGACGCCGTCCCTCGAACCCTGGAAGCCGCTCCAGAAGCAGCCGCTCCCCGCGGGCCGGCCCCGCGAGTGGTACGTCACGCACAACCGGCGCCTGAAGGCCATGCGCCTCGCGATCGCCCTCCTCGACGCCGGCGTCTACGTCCCGTCGAAGGCCACGAACGCGACCATACGCACCACGGCCGAGCAGCTCGGCATCCACCCGCCCTCGGACACCACCTGCCGCATGGTCCGCACCCTGATCCGCTACGGGCGCTGACGGGGCCCTGGGCACGGCGAAGGCCGCCGCCCCCGGACTTCCGGGAGCGACGGCCTTCGTACGACGGGCCCCGCGATTTAGAGGTCGAAGTAGAGCTCGAACTCGTGCGGGTGCGGCCGCAGCTGGATCGGGGCGATCTCGTTCGTGCGCTTGTAGTCGATCCAGGTCTCGATCAGGTCCGAGGTGAAGACGCCACCGGCCTGGAGGTACTCGTTGTCCTCCTCCAGGGCGGAGAGGACGGCCTCGAGGTTGGTCGGGACCTGCGGGACGTTGGCGTGCTCCTCCGGAGCCAGCTCGTACAGGTCCTTGTCGATCGGCTCCAGCGGCTCGATCTTGTTCTTGACGCCGTCGAGGCCCGCGAGGAGCAGCGCCGAGAAGGCGAGGTACGGGTTCGAGGACGGGTCCGGCGCGCGGAACTCGACGCGCTTGGCCTTCGGGTTCGCACCCGTGATCGGGATGCGCATGGCGGCGGAGCGGTTGCGCTGCGAGTACACCATGTTGACCGGGGCCTCGAAGCCCGGGACCAGGCGGTGGTACGAGTTCACCGTCGGGTTGGTGAAGGCGAGCAGCGACGGGGCGTGCTTGAGGATGCCGCCGATGTAGTAGCGGGCGGTGTCCGACAGGCCCGCGTAGCCCGTCTCGTCGTAGAACAGCGGGTCGCCGTTGGCCCACAGCGACTGGTGGACGTGCATGCCCGAGCCGTTGTCACCGAAGATCGGCTTCGGCATGAAGGTCGCGGTCTTGCCGTTCCGCCAGGCGACGTTCTTGATGATGTACTTGAACAGCATCAGGTCGTCGGCCGAGGCCAGCAGCGTGTTGAACTTGTAGTTGATCTCGGCCTGGCCGGCGGTGCCGACCTCGTGGTGCTGGCGCTCGACCTGGAGGCCGACGTTCTCCAGCTCCAGGGACATCTCCGAGCGCAGGTCGGCGAAGTGGTCGACCGGCGGGGCCGGGAAGTAACCGCCCTTGTAGCGGACCTTGTAGCCGCGGTTGTTCTCCTCCGCACCGGTGTTCCAGGCGCCGGCCTCGGAGTCGATGTGGTAGAAGCCCTGGTTCGCCGAGGTCTCGAAGCGCACCGAGTCGAACACGTAGAACTCGGCCTCGGGGCCGAAGTACGCGGTGTCGGCGATGCCGGTGGAGGCGAGGTACGCCTCCGCCTTCTTCGCGATGTTGCGCGGGTCGCGGCTGTACGCCTCGCCCGTGATCGGGTCGTGGATGAAGAAGTTGATGTTCAGCGTCTTGTCGCGGCGGAAGGGGTCCACGCGGGCCGTCGACAGGTCGGCGCGCAGCGACATGTCCGACTCGTGGATGGCCTGGAAGCCGCGGATCGACGACCCGTCGAACGCGAGCTCCTCCGACGGGTCGAAGGCCGAGGCGGGGATCGTGAAGTGCTGCATCACGCCCGGAAGGTCGCAGAACCGGACGTCGACCATCTTGACGTCGTTGTCCTTGATGAACTTCTGAGCCTCTTCGGCGTTCTGGAACCCGTGCGTCTGGGACATCCCACTCCTCCTACTCCCGGCCCGGGGAGGGGCGGGGTTGCAGCTCGTTCGTGCGGCCAGTGCGGTGGCACACGCTGGACCCGACCATAGGCAGACGGGATTTCTCAAGCATGACCCAATTGTTTCGTCGAAGTTAACCGGGGTGGGTGCCGGTCCTGCTCCGGGCATGCCTGGTTCCCGCCCCTCTGGGGGCCACCGGACCTCCATCCGCTACCCGGGCCGAAGAGATCGAAAACGGGCACAGTACCGTGGTCGGGTGGACAACAGGCAAGCAATCGGATCGTGGCTCTCCGGCCCCCGCGCGGCGGCCGAGGAAGCGGGCGTCGACTTCGGCTACCGCGGTCAGCAGCTCGGACTGCCCGAGGAGGGGCCCGGTTCGATCGCCCGCCCCGGGCGGCGCCTCGGCGCCCTCGCCGTCGACTGGGCCTTCTGCATGCTGATCGCATACGGCCTGGTCACCGACGGCTACAGCCAGGCCACCGGCAACTGGGCCCTCGCCATCCTGTTCGTCACGAGCGCCCTGACCGTCGGCACCGTCGGCGCCACGCCCGGCAAGCTCCTCCTCCGCCTGCGCGTCGTCTCCGTCCGCGGCGGCCGGCTCGGCCCGGTGCGCGCGGCCCTCCGCTCGCTCCTCCTCTGCCTGGCGATCCCGGCCCTCGTCTGGGACCGCGACGGCCGCGGCCTCCACGACCGCCTCTCCGGCGCCGTCCAGGTCCGCGTCTGACGACACCGCGCGTACGCGAGAGGGGCTCCGGACCGTGTGGTCCGGAGCCCCTCTCGCGTGTTCGCTCGGGCGCGTCAGCGCGCCTTTCCACCGCGCGGCATCCGCATGCCCTTCGGCATGGGTCCCTTCGGCAAGGGCATGTTGCTCATGAGGTCCCCCATCGCCCGCAGCCGGTCGTTGGCCGCGGTCACCTGCGGGCCGGTGAGGACCCGGGGCAGCTTGAGCATGGTCGTGCGGACCTTCTTCAGCGGCACCCGGCCCTCGCCGTCGCCGACGATGATGTCGTGCACCGGCACGTCCACCACGACGCGGTTCATGCGCCTCTTCTCCGCCGCGAGGAGCGTCTTGACCCGGTTCGGGTTGCCCTCGGCCACCAGCACGATGCCGGCCCGGCCGACCGCGCGGTGGACGACGTCCTGGTTGCGGTTCATCGCGACCGCGGGGGTCGTCGTCCAGCCGCGTCCGACGTTCTGCAGCACCGCCGCCGCCGCGCCCGGCTGGCCCTCCATCTGCCCGAAGGCCGCGCGCTCGGCGCGCCGCCCGAAGACGATGGCCGCCGCCAGGAGCGCCAGGACGAAGCCCAGGATGCCCAGGTAGACCGGATGACCGATGAGGAAGCCGATCGCGAGGAGGACACCGAGTACGCCGATGCCCACGCCCGCGACGACGAGACCGACCTTCGGGTCGGCCTTCCGGGTCATCTTGTACGTGAGGGCGATCTGCTTCAGTCGCCCGGGGTTGGCAGCGTCAGCGCTGCTCGTGTTTGCCTTCCTCGCCATGTCCTGAAGTTTACGTGGCCCGGGAGGCGCGGCCCGACGCGACCTCCATCACGCGCTGGGCCTCGACCCGGTCCCTGGCGCGGCGCCGGTCCTCCAGGACGGAGTTCCAGGCGTTGCGCCGGGCGGTGCGCTGTCCCGAGCCCAGGAGCAGCGACTCCACGGCCCTCAGGGCGTCGGTGACGGACGGGATCGCGGTGACGCGGACGTGCGTCGATGCGGCCGGCATGGCGGGGTCCTCCCTCGATGGCGGGTGAGACGAGGCGGGGTGGGGGCGAGCGGTGGCGGTGGGTGGAACCAGGCTCACAGATCGGTGTTACCAGGACGTGACCCGGCGGTCAAACACGGGTGAAACGCCGGTGCGGCCGGTCGGCCCAGTGGGGAAACGGCGGTGCGGTCCGTACGGGCCCGCTGAGCTGCGGGGTCGTACGGACCGCACCGGATCCGGCCACTACCGGCCGGTAACTACTTGTGCTCGGATTCACACACCAGTCGGTGCGCTTGCTTCCGCGCTCTGCACGGCCGCCCGCTTCTCCATCGCCTGCTGGTACAGACGTCCCGCGCGGTACGACGAGCGCACCAGCGGGCCCGACATCACGCCGGAGAAACCGATCTCGTCGGCCTCCTCCTTCAGCTCCACGAACTCCTGCGGCTTCACCCAGCGCTCCACCGGGTGGTGGCGGACCGAGGGGCGCAGGTACTGCGTGATCGTGATGAGCTCGCAGCCCGCGTCGTGCAGCTGCTGGAGCGCCTCGCTGATCTCCTCGCGGGTCTCGCCCATGCCGAGGATCAGGTTCGACTTCGTGATCAGACCGTAGTCACGCGCCCGCGTGATGACGTCCAGGGAGCGCTCGTACCGGAAGCCGGGGCGGATGCGCTTGAAGATGCGCGGCACCGTCTCCACGTTGTGCGCGAAGACCTCGGGGCGGGACTCGAAGACCTGCTCCAGGAGCTCCGGCACCGCGTTGAAGTCGGGGGCCAGCAGCTCGACCTTGGTGCGGCCCGTCTCGCGGCCCGCCGTCTGCTGGTGGATCTGGCGCACGGTCTCCGCGTACAGCCAGGCGCCGCCGTCCTCCAGGTCGTCGCGCGCGACGCCGGTGATCGTGGCGTAGTTCAGGTCCATCGTGACGACCGACTCGCCCACGCGGCGCGGCTCGTCGCGGTCGAGGGCCTCGGGCTTGCCCGTGTCGATCTGGCAGAAGTCGCAGCGCCGGGTGCACTGGTCGCCGCCGATGAGGAAGGTCGCCTCGCGGTCCTCCCAGCACTCGAAGATGTTGGGACAGCCCGCCTCCTGGCAGACCGTGTGCAGGCCCTCGCTCTTCACGAGGCCCTGCATCTTCGTGTACTCGGGCCCCATCTTCGCCCGGGTCTTGATCCACTCGGGCTTGCGCTCGATGGGGGTCTGGGCGTTCCGGACCTCCAGGCGCAGCATCTTGCGTCCGTCGGGTGCGACTGCGGACACATCGGCTCCTGTAGCTTCGATTCTTCGGCGTACACCAGGGTACGCCCGTGGCTTCCATGCCTGCCTACGTCCGGCCAACCTCTGGCCATCGCCCCCGCATTCCCGGGGGCCGTACGGACGGGGCGGCCCGGGGTCAGACGGACGCGGGCTCCACGGCCCGCGGCTTCAGCTCCGCGTGCTCCAGGACCTCCCGCAGGTGCCTCTCCACCACCGGCAGCACCTCCTCGACCGTGACGTCACGGCCCAGCTCGTTGGCGAGCGAGGTGACGCCCGCGTCGCGGATGCCGCACGGGATGATCCGGTCGAACCAGGCGTTGTCCGGGTTCACGTTGAGCGCGAAGCCGTGCATCGTGACGCCCTTGGCGACCCGGATGCCGATCGCCGCCAGCTTCCGGTCCTCGCGGCGCTGGCCGGCGTTGGAGGGCGCGTACTCCGGTCCGTTCAGGCGCGGGTCGAACTCCTCGTCGGTCAGGCGCGGGTCGAAGTCGAGCGAGAGTCCGCCGAGCGACGGCCGCTGCCCCGCTGCTTGTCGGGGTTCCCCCAGGACCCACACCCCGCTGCGGCCCTCGATCCGCGTCGTCTCCAGGCCGAAGTCGGCGGCCGTGCGGATCAGGGCCTCCTCCAGGCGCCGCACGTGCGCGACGACGTCCACCGGGCGGGGCAGCTTCATGATCGGGTAGCCGACCAGCTGGCCGGGACCGTGCCAGGTGATCTTCCCGCCGCGGTCCACGTCCACCACCGGCGTCCCGTCCAGGGGGCGCTCGCTCTCCGCCGTGCGCCGGCCGGCCGTGTAGACCGGCGGGTGCTCCAGGAGCAGACAGGTGTCGTCGATCTCGTCGGCGAACCGCGCGGCGTGCACCTCGCGCTGCCTGTCCCAGGCCACCCGGTAGTCGACGGCGTCCTCGCCGAAGCCGAGACGGACGAATCGCAGCTCACTCACGGCCATGCCTCCTCCTGTGCCGGGAGACCGGGGACCGGGGATCATCCCGGGCCGGTTCGGCACCATGCGTCATTCGCGCCCGTGCCACTGTACGGCGGCGCCGGGACCGCCCCTCCGGCGGGCGGACGGGGCCCGGGGGAGGCGGACGGGAGCGCCCACGTCAGCGGTCCCCCCAATCCTCACACGATCGGATGAATGTGGGGCGAAGGTAGTGGTACGGGCCGTGGGGGCCGCTAAATTCGCGCCGTTCCAGGAGGGTCCGCAGGGGTGCCGCCCGGACCCGGAAAACAGGAGACCGCACAGCCGATGACGGAACGACCCCCGCAGCGCATCCCGAACAGCCGGCTCGCCGCGCTCATCGCCGAAGCAGGGTTCTCCCACGCGGGCCTCGCCAGACGGGTGGACCAGCTCGGCCTGGAACACGGCCTCGACCTGCGGTACGACAAGACCTCCGTGACCCGCTGGCTCCGGGGTCAGCAGCCGCGCGGCACCACCCCCGCCCTCATCGCCGAGGTCTTCACCCGCCGCCTCGGCCGCCGGCTCTCCGCCCAGGACCTCGGCCTCGACGCCTGCGCGCCCGTCTACGCGGGCCTGGAGTTCGCCGCCACCCCCGAGGAGGCCGTCGACATCGTCGGCGGCCTGTGGCGCAAGGACTCCGGCAGCCACGCCGAACTCCGCAAGATCGCCTTCACCCCGGCGGGCCTCGTCGTCCCCAGCCGGGACTGGCTGATCGGCCGCGCCGACGAGCGGGTGGCGCGGGGCGAGCCCGCCCCCTCCCGCCCCTCCGCCGGGGCGCCCCCGCACGACCCCCGGGTCCCGGCCCAGGGCCGCTTCTCCGTGCCCCGCCAGCGCGGTACGGACCGGGGGCCCGGACAGCGCGTCTCCGGCGGCGACGTCGCCGCCCTCCGCTCGGTCGGCGAGCTCTTCCGCACCCTCGACCACGCCTACGGCGGCGGCCACGCCCGCCAGGCACTCGTCCGCTACCTGGAGCACGAGGCCGAGCCGATGCTGCGCGGCACGTACGGGGAGTCCACCGGCCGCCGCCTCTTCGCCGCCGTCGCCGACCTCACCCGGCTCGCGGGCTGGACCTCGTACGACATCGCCGCCCACGGCCTCGCCCAGCGCTACTTCGTCCAGGCGCTGCGCCTCGCGCAGGCGGCCGGGGACCGGGCGTACGGCTCGTACGTGCTCCTCACCATGAGCCACCAGGCCGTCTACCTCGGCCACGGGCGGGAGGCCGTGCAGCTCGCCCGGGTCGCCCAGCAGGGCGTCGGGCCCGCCGCGCCGCCCGTCGTCCAGGCGATGCTGCACGCGGTCGAGGCGCGCGGCCACGCGGTCCTGGGGGAGGGGCGGGCGTGCAGCGCCTCGCTCGTCCGGGCCGAGCGGGCCCTGGGGGCGGCCCGGCCCGGCGACGAGGTGCCGTACTGGGCCCGGACCTTCGACGAGGCCCAGCTCGCCGACGAGCTCGCGCACAGCCACCGCGACCTCCAGCAGCACCGCGACGCCGCCCAGCACGCCGAGCGCTCCCTCCAGCTCCGCGCCCCCGGCTTCGCCCGCAGCCGCCTCTTCTGCCGGGTCGTCCTCGCCACCTCCCGGCTCGCCCTCGGCGAACTGGAGCAGGCCTGCGTGCTCGGCGCCGAGGCCGCCAAGGAGGCCTCCGAGATGCGCTCGGCCCGCGCCGTGGAGTACGTACGCGACTTCGAGCGCCGCCTGGAGCCCTACCGGGACGCGGCGCCGGCCCGCACCTACCGCGACCGGGTGGCCGCGATCGGCTGACCGGGGCCGGGCCCGGACGGTCCGGGCCCGCCCCCTAGGCCGCCTCCACGGCCAGGGGCTCCGCCGGGAGTCGTACGCCCAGGTCCGTCAGGAGGGCGCGGGCCGCGCGGTGGCCCGAGGCGAGGGCGCCGCGGGGGGTGCTCGTGGCGCGGTGGTCGCCGCAGACGTAGAGCCCCGCGAGCAGCCGGACCGAGCGGTGGCCGTCGTGCGGGGGCGGCATCGCCGGGACCGCGTCCGGGGTGTGCCGGAGCGCCAGCAGCTCCCACTCGTCGGTCGACGTGCCGTACAGCGTGGCGAGGTGCTTGCGGACCCGCCGCTCCGTGTCGTCCGGCGGCGTCCCGAGCACCGTCGAGGTGATCAGGGTCCGCCCCGCCGGGGCCCGGCCCGGGTCGACCGCGCTCATCACGGCCGTGTGGGCCACGGGGCCGTCCGGGTCCGACTCCAGGAGCAGCACCGGGTCCCCGGTGGGCGCGACGGGCGCCGTGTGGTGCAGGACCGTCACCGGGTGGAACGCGGGCGTCCGCAGCCCCGGCAGCAGCTCCGCCGCCGTGCGCGCCCCCGTGGCCAGCACCACCGAGCGACAGCGGAACACCCCGTGCTCCGCCGTCGTGACCCGGGAGACGGACGCCTCCGTGACCCGTACGCCGGTGCGGACCGTGCCCGGCGGAAGGCCGGCCGCGAGCAGCTCGGGAAGCGCCGCCGCGCCGCCCTCCGGCACGGCGAGCCGGCCCCGGGCGAAGGCGCGCAGCGCCAGGTCGGCCCGCCTGCTCGACGTGCTCAGGTCCGGGTCGGCCAGGAGCGCCGCGAGCAGCGGCCGCAGCACCCCCTGGACCGTCCGGGCGGGCAGCCGCGCGTCCAGGGCCTCGCGGGCGGTCCGCTCGGGCCGGGCGAGGATCCGCTGCGCCGGGGTCGCCGCGAGCCGGACGAGGGACGCGCCGAGCCGGGCCTGGTCGAGCGAGGCCGCCGGATGCCGGGGGGCGCTCGCGAGGGCGCGCGCCACGCTGAACGCTCCCCCCGCGCTCCGTCCGCCCGTCGCCCGGGGCGCTCCGGCCGTCCGGCGCGGGTGCGGGGCGCCCCATCGCGCGTACCGGCCGTCGCTGTGCACGAGGACCCCGGGGGCGAAGGGGCGCAGCGCGAGGCCGCCGAGTCCCGGCAGGGCCCGCAGCTCCTCGTACGACAGGGTGAGCAGCGGGCCCACCCGGTCGAGCCGGAAGCCGTCGACGGAGGCGGTCGCCATCCGGCCCCCGATCCACGGCTCCGCCTCCAGGACGGCGACGGAGAGGCCGGCGCGGGTCAGCCGGTGGGCGGCCGCGAGCCCCGCCGCCCCGGCCCCCACGACCACGACGTCGACGGTGCCGCCGGTCCCGCCCGTGCCACCCGTGTCGATGGTGCTGACTGTGTCGGTGGTGCTGCTGTTCGTGCTGTTCGTGCTGCTCTCCGTGCTGCTGACGGTGTCGTCTGCGCTGCTGAGCACGTGCCCCTCCCCAGGTCGGCGCGGCCGGTGGGAGGCCTATGCCCCCAACGGGCCTCCGGAATGCCGGAGTTCACGGTCCGCGTCGAGCGTAGGCAGCGCTCCCGCGGGTGCCAGGAGCGCGCACCGGGGTGCGCGCGGCACGGGGGAGCACGGACGAGGGGGCGTCAGCGGGCCGCGGCCCGGATCGCGTCGTCGATCGTCGGGAACGCGAAGTCGAAACCGGTCTCCAACAGGCGCCCCGGCAGCACCCGCTGACTTCCGAGCACGTCCTGCGCGAAGTCCCCGAGGACGATCCGCAGGGCCGGCGCCGGGACCGTGAGGAGGGCGGGCCGCCGCAGCACCCGGGCCATCGCCGCCGTCACCTCGCGGTTGGTGACCGGCTCGGGGGCCGTCAGGTTCACCGGACCCGACAGGGACGGCGTGTCGACCAGGTGGCGCAGGGCGGCCACCTCGTCGTGCAGGGAGATGAAGGACCAGTACTGGCGGCCGTCGCCCATCCGCCCGCCGAGCCCGGCCCGGAAGACCGGGAAGAGCCGCCCCCACGCCCCGCCCTCGCGGGCCACCACCAGACCGGTGCGGGCGTACGCGACCCGGATGCCGGCCTCCTCGGCGGGGGCCGCCGCGGCCTCCCACTCCACGCAGACCGAGGGCAGGAAGCCCGTCCCGGCGGGGGCGCCCTCGTCGACCGCGCGGCTGCCGGTGTCGCCGTACCAGCCGAGCGCCGTGCCGCACACCAGGACCTCCGGCGGCTCCGCGAGCGAGGCGAGCGCCCGCGCGACCGCCGTCGTGCCGAGCACCCGGCTGTCCCGGATCTCCTTCTTGTACGCCTCGTTCCAGCGCCGCTCGCCGACGCCGGCGCCCGCCAGGTGCACGACGGCGTCCACGCCGACGAGCCCGGCGGCGTCCACGTACAGCCGCTCGGGGTCCCACTCGACCTCGTCGGCGGTACGGGCCGGGCGGCGGACGAGACGGAGGACGTCGTGGCCGTCGGCGCGCAGGGAGCGGACCAGGGCCGAGCCGATGAGCCCGGAGGCGCCGGTGACGGCGACACGCTTGCGGGAGGCGGAACGCTGCATGGGGCCATCCTGCCCCCTCCGGGGCGGGGCATGGCACAGTGACGGGCATGACCGAGCCGGAGACACGGATACGCACGGCCGAACCCGGCGACGGCGCCGGGCTCGGCGCCCTCGACCGGGCCGCCTGGTCCACCCTCCACGCGGTGGTGCCCGCGCCGGTCCCGCCGTACGGCCCCTTCTTCGACGAGCGCCACCTTCCCGGGGACTATCTGGTGGCGGTGCGCGGGGGCGCGCTCGTCGGCTACGTCCGGGTCGTGCAGTCCATCCCGCTCGCCTCGCACGCGCACGTGCTCCAGATCCAGGGCCTCGTGGTCGCCGAATCCGCCCGGGGGAAGGGCGTCGCCCGGGCGCTGCTGCGGGCCGCCGCGGACCGGGCGCGGGAGCGGGGCGCCACCCGGCTCACCCTGCGGGTCCTCGGCCACAACGCCCCGGCCCGCGCGCTCTACGCCTCCGAGGGCTTCGCGGTGGAGGGCGTCCTGCGGGGGGAGTTCCTGATCGACGGGGAGTACGTGGACGACGTGTGCATGGGGCGGTCGCTGGTGGGCTGAGGGGCCCGCCCCTCCGGGCGTATTGAGGGGCCCGCCCCCGGCCGTACTGAGGGTCCCGCCTCTCCGGCCGTACTGAAGGGCCCCACCCTTCCGGCCGTACTGAGGGGTCCCGCCCCTGCTGTCACGGCATCAACAGGTCGATGCCCCGGGTCAGTTCGCGCAGGCAGCGGGCCGCCAGGGGCGCCGGTCCGTCCCCGCCGTCCCCCGGCTCCCCCTCCGCCCAGCTCTCCAGGGCGAGCCGGATCGCGTCCGTGGCCGCCGCCGCCGCGAGCCGTACCCCCAGTGGGTCGGCGTCCGGGCCCGCGAGCCCGGCGAGGACCTCGCGCAGCCGTTCCTCCGACTCCTGGTTGACCCGGTACCAGACGGCCCGCAGGGCGGGGTCGTCGGCGGCCGCCCGGAGCAGCCCCCGGGTCCGGAGCAGCTCCTCCCCGGCCTCCGCGTCCGCCGGGGTCAGCGACGTGACGACGGACCGCTCCAGGGCGTCGGCCAGGGGTGTGCCCGGGGCGGTGGCCGCCAGGTCGGCGCGCCAGCGGTCGGCGCCGCCCGCGAGGAGCGGGGCGACGGCGTCCTGCTTGGAGCGGAAGTAGCGGTAGAAGGTGCGCAGCGCGACCCCGGCCCGCAGGGCGATGTCCTCGGCCGTCGTGCCGTCCGGGCCGCGCTCGGTGAACAGCTCGACGGCCGCGCGGGCGATGTCGAGCTGCGTGGCGGCCTTGCGGCGCTCCGTCAGGGAGGGGGCCCGGGAGGGCGTCTTGTCGCTCACCCGCCAAGGGTACGCCCGTGACTGCCAGGGGTGCGCGAAGTGCATTGATGGCAAAACGTGCCACTTGGGCGTACGGTGACAGCATTCCTCCGGCGAAACCCGCCCTCGAAAGGCCCTCCCATGAACCACCCCACCCGTCACGGAGCCCGTTACGAAGGACGCCGCGCGCTCGTCACCGGCGGCGGCTCCGGCATCGGCCAGGCCACCGTCCTGCGCATGCTCGCCGAGGGCGGCCGGGTCGTCGCCGCCGACATCAGCGAGGACGGCCTCAAGGACACCGCCGACCGGGCCGGCGCCGCCGCCGTCCGCCTCACCACCGTCCTCCTGGACGTGGCCGACGAGACCTCCGTACGGGCCGGCGTCGCCGCCGCCGTCGAGGCGCTCGGCGGCCTGGACGTCCTGGTCAACGCCGCCGGGATCCTGCGCTCCTCGCACACCCACGAGACCACCCTCGACGCCTTCGAGCAGGTGATCCGGACCAACCTCACCGGCACCTTCCTGGTGATACGCGAGGCGGTCCCGGCCCTCCTGGCGGGCGAGGGCCCGGCCGTCGTGAACTTCTCCTCCACCTCGGCGGCGTTCGCCCACCCGTACATGTCCGCCTACGCGGCCAGCAAGGGCGGCATCCAGTCCATGACCCACGCGCTCGCCGCCGAGTACGCCAAGCAGGGCATCCGCTTCACCGCCGTCCAGCCGGGCTCCATCTCCTCCGGCATGACCGACGGCACCGGCGCCAGCCGCCGGTCCGTCGGCCCCGGCCTGCCCGCCGACGCCGACATGGCGCTCTTCGTGAAGCTGGCCCCCGCCCTCGGCCGGGGCTTCGCGGGCCCCGAGACCGTCGCCGGGGTCGTCGCGATGCTGGCGAGCGAGGACGGCAGGTTCATCACCGGCACCGAGGTCCGCGTCGACGGCGGCACCCACTTCTGAGCCCGCCCGGTCAGAGCGTCACCGCGTCACCCCGTGCCGAAGCGCTCCCACAGCCGGGGGAAGCGGACCGCCAGGGCCTCCTCGTCCGCCAGGTCGAGCGGGGTCCCGAGCGGCTCGCCCCCCGGCATCGGAATCCCCAGGTCCGGCGTCTCGGCCCCGGTCAGCGCCTCGTACGCCTCGTCCGCCGCGAAACCGATCTCCTCGCCGTCCCCGTCGATCTCCACGTCGAAGTCGTCGAGCAGCTCCGCCAGCGCGTCCGGATCGTGCACGGCCCCCTCGTACACCTCCCGGCCCTGACCGATCAGCCAGCAGCGGAAGGCGTCGAAGGTCTCCTCGCCCGCCCCGTCGAACAGCACGGCCGCCGCGCCCCACAGGTCCCAGAGGTACGCGCGGTTGTAGCGGGCCTCGAAGTGGCGCGCGTAGTCGAGCACCGAGTCGGGGTCCAGCCGGGTCAGCCGTTCCACGAGCAGGTCCGCCTGCTCCTCGGCGTCGCCCTCGGCGTCCTCCCGGGCGGCGTCGATGATCTTCCAGAACTCGGTCTCGTCCATCACGGGACCAGCATCGTGCCCCGGCGGGGACGACGCACCCGGAAGTCCGAAATGAATCCGGACAGAAGGTGTCGTACTTTCCTGCCAGGGTGAGGCCCATGACCACCGAGACATCTGACAGCAAGCCCCTGCGCGGACGGATCTGCCTGGTCGCCGGGGCCACCCGGGGAGCCGGACGGGCCATCGCCGTGCAGCTCGGCACCGCCGGAGCCACCGTCTACGTCACCGGGCGCACCACCCGCGAGAAGGTCAGCGAGGTCGGCCGGACCACCGAGACCGTCGAGGAGACCGCCGAACTGGTGACGGCCGCCGGCGGCGAGGGCGTCGCCGTCCCCACCGACCACCTGGAACCGGATCGGGTCCGCGTCCTGATCGACCGGATCGACCGCGAGCGGGGCCGCCTCGACGTCCTCGTCAACGACATCTGGGGCGGCGAGCACCTCGTCGTCGCCGGCTTCGGGAAGAAGATCTGGGAGATGGACCTCGCCGACGGCCTGCGCATGCTGGAACTGGGCGTGAAGAGCCACCTGATCACCAGTGCGGCGGCCACGCCGCTGCTCACCCGGCACCCCGGCGGCCTCCTCGTCGAGGTCACCGACGGCACGCAGGAGTACAACGCCACCCGCTACCGCGAGAACGTCTACTACGACCTCGCCAAGAACGCCCCGATCCGGATGGCCTTCGGCCTCGCCCGCGAGCTGGCGCCGTCCGGCGGCACGGCCGTCGCGCTCACCCCCGGCTGGCTCCGCTCGGAGCAGATGCTGGACCACTTCGGCGTGACCGAGGAGAACTGGCGCGACGCGGTCGGGAAGCTCCCCGACTTCGCCGTCGCCGAGTCCCCGGTCTACGTCGGCCGCGCGGTCGCCGCCCTCGCCGCCGACCCCGACCGGGCCCGCTGGAACGGCCGCTCGCTCTCCAGCGGACAGCTCGCGAAGGAGTACGGCTTCACCGACGCGGACGGCTCGCGGCCGGACGCGTGGGGGTTCGTCGTCGCCAAGGAGACGGACGAGGACGTGTCGGCGGACGACTACCGGTAGCAGCCCGCACGGTCACCGGGGCTCACCCGTACAACCGCCCCAGTCCCCGCGCCGCCTCCGCGAACCGCTCCCGGAGCGCGGCCGGGGCCACCGCCTCCGCCTCCGGGCCGAGCCCCAGGAGCTGCCCGAGGGCGACCTCCTCGCTCTCGACGCGCAGGGTCACCCGCAGCCGGCCGTCCGCCTCCGCCGTGCCCGCCGCCAGGGCCTCCTCGGCCGCCGCCCGGTCCGTCGCGTACGGCAGCCGCCGCGCCCCCTCCTCCGTCAGGAGCAGCACGGCCTCGGCCCGCAGCAGGGAACGCGCGAACTCCCGGGAGCGGTCCGCCCAGAAGGCGGACAGGTCGAAGTCCGGGTCGCGCGCGAAGCGCTCCCCGCCCACCGCCACCGCCGTGAACCGGTCCACCCGGTACGTACGGAACGAGCCGTCCGTCCACGCGCACGCGTACCAGACGCCCGCCTTCAGGACGAGCCCGTACGGCCGCAGCTCCCGCTCCACCTCCGTGCCGTCCCCGCGCCGGTAGCGGACCCGGGCGCACCGGTCGTCCCAGACGGCCTCCGCGAGCGCCGGCAGCAGCTCCGGGGTCACCGGCTCCCGGTACCAGGCGGGCGCGTCCAGGTGGAAGCGCTGGGCCGCCGTGCGGGGCGCGTCCCGCAGCGAGGGGAGCAGCGCCGCCGACACCTTCAGGCGGGCCGCCGAGGCCGCGTCCTCCAGGCCCATGTCCCGCAGCGCGCCCGGCAGTCCGGACAGGAACAGCGCCTCCGCCTCGCTCCGGGCGAGCCCGGTCAGCCGGGTGCGGTAGCCGTCGACGAGCCGGTAGCCGCCGGCCCGGCCCCGGTCCGCGTAGACCGGCACCCCCGCCTCCGAGAGGGCGAGCGCGTCCCGGGCGACCGTGCGCTCCGACACCTCCAGCTCGGCGGCGAGTTCGGCCGCCGTCATCGACGGGCGGGACTGGAGCAGCAGGACCAACTTGATGAGGCGGGCGGCACGCATGACTCCATCATGCGTGCCGCCCGCCCCGTGGAAGGGAAGGACCCTTACAGGCCGTAGCGCTCGCGCGCCTCCTTCACGGCCGACGCCTGCACCTCGCCGCGCCGCGCGAGCTGCGCGAGCGCCGCGACGACGATCGACTGCGCGTCGACGCCGAAGTGGCGGCGGGCCGCGTCGCGGGTGTCCGAGAGGCCGAAGCCGTCGGCGCCCAGCGAGGACCAGTCCTGCTCGACCCACTGCGCGATCTGGTCCGGGACCTGGCGCATGTAGTCGGAGACCGCGAGCACCGGGCCCTCGGCGCCCGCCAGGGCCTCGCGGACGTACGGCACCCGCTCCTCGCCGCGCAGCAGCGCCGCGTCCGCCTCCAGGGCGTCGCGCCGCAGCTCCGTCCAGGAGGTCGCGGACCACACGTCGGCGGCCACGCCCCACTCGGCGGCGAGCAGCTTCTGCGCCTCCAGGGCCCAGTGGATGGCCGTGCCGGAGGAGAGGAGCTGGATGCGGGAGGGGTTCGCGGGGAGGTCGACACCGGCGGACTCGGCCGTGTTGAAGCGGTAGAGGCCCTTGACGATGCCCTCGTCGATCCCGGCCGGCTTGGCGGGCTGCGGCATCGGCTCGTTGTAGACCGTGAGGTAGTAGAAGACGTCCTGGTCCTCGCCCTCGGCGGCCTCGCCGTACATCCGGCGCAGACCCTCCTTGACGATGGCCGCGACCTCGTAGGCGAACGCCGGGTCGTACGTCAGGGCCGCCGGGTTGGTGGCCGCGATCACCGGCGAGTGGCCGTCGGCGTGCTGGAGGCCCTCACCGGTCAGGGTGGTGCGGCCGGCCGTGGCGCCGACGAGGAAGCCGCGGCCGAGCTGGTCGCCGAGCTGCCACATCTGGTCGGCGGTCCGCTGCCAGCCGAACATCGAGTAGAAGATGTAGAACGGGATCATCGCCTCGCCGTGCGTGGAGTACGCGGTGGAAGCGGCGATGAAGTCGGCCATCGAACCGGCCTCGGTGATCCCCTCGTTGAGGATCTGGCCGTTCTTGGCCTCCTTGTAGTACATCAGCTGGTCGCGGTCGACCGGCTCGTACGTCTGGCCCTTCGGCGAGTAGATGCCGAGGGACGGGAAGAGGCTCTCCATGCCGAAGGTGCGGGCCTCGTCCGGGACGATCGGGACCCAGCGCCTGCCGGTCTCCTTGTCGCGGATCAGGTCCTTGATCAGGCGGACGAACGCCATCGTCGTGGCCATCGACTGCTTGCCGGAGCCCTTGTCGAAGACGGTGAACGCCTTCTCGGCCGGGGCCGGCAGCGGGGCCAGCGGGTGGACGCGGCGGGCCGGGGCCGGACCGCCGAGCGCCGCGCGGCGCTCCTGGAGGTAGCGGACCTCGGGGGAGTCGGCGCCGGGGTGGCCGTAGGGCACCTGGCCGTCGGCGAACCGCGCGTCGGAGATGGGGAGTCCGAGGAGGTCCCGCATGTTCTTGAACTCGTCGGTGGAGAGCTTCTTCATCTGGTGGTTCGCGTTCTTCGACGCGAAGCCCTCACCGAGGGTGAAGCCCTTGACGGTCTGCGCCAGGACGACCGTCGGCGCGCCCTTGAACTCCAGGGCGGCCTTGTACGCGGCGTACACCTTGCGCGGCTCGTGCCCGCCGCGGGAGAGGTGGAAGCACTCCAGGATCTTGTCGTCGCTCAGCAGCTTCGCCATCTCGACGAGCGCCGGCTCCTTGCCGAAGAAGTCCTGGCGGATGTAGGCGGCGTCGCGGGTCTGGTACGTCTGGACCTGCGCGTCCGGCACCTCGCGGAGGCGGCGGACCAGGGTGCCGGTGGTGTCGAGCGCGAACAGCTCGTCCCAGGCGCTGCCCCACAGCGACTTCACGACGTTCCAGCCGGCGCCGCGGAACTGGGCCTCCAGCTCCTGCACGATCTTGAAGTTCGCGCGGACCGGGCCGTCGAGGCGCTGGAGGTTGCAGTTGATGACGAAGGTCAGGTTGTCCAGACCCTCGCGGGCCGCGAGCGCGAGGGCCGCGGTCGACTCGGGCTCGTCCATCTCGCCGTCGCCGAGGAACGCCCACACGTGCGAGGCGGAGACGTCCTTGATGCCTCGGTTGGTCAGGTAGCGGTTGAAGCGCGCCTGGTAGATCGCGGAGAGCGGGCCCAGACCCATGGAGACGGTCGGGAACTCCCACAGCCAGGGGAGGCGGCGCGGGTGCGGGTAGGAGGGCAGGCCCTGGCCGCCGGACTCCTGCCGGAAGTTGTCGAGGTGCGCCTCGTTCAGGCGTCCGTCGAGGAAGGCGCGGGCGTAGATGCCGGGGGAGGCGTGGCCCTGGATGTAGAGCTGGTCGCCCGAGCCGGGGGCGTCGGGGGACTCCTTGCCCTTGAAGAAGTGGTTGAAGCCCGTCTCGTACAGCCAGGCCGCGGAGGCGAAGGTGGCGATGTGGCCGCCGACGCCGTACTTGGAACCGCGGGAGACCATCGCGGCCGCGTTCCAGCGGTTCCAGGCGGTGATCCTCCGCTCCATCTCCTCGTCGCCGCCGGACTCGGTGACCGAGGGCTCGGCGGGGGTGGGGATGGTGTTGACGTAATCCGTCTCCAGGAGCTTGGGGAGGGCGAGGCCCGCGCCCTCGGCGTGCTGGAGCGTGCGGCGCATCAGGTAGGCGGCCCGGTGCGGGCCGGCGGCCTTGGTGACGGCGTCCAGGGAGGCCGCCCACTCGGCGGTCTCCTCGGTGTCACGGTCCGGGAGCTGGTCGAGCTCGCTCGGAATCTTGCCTACGGGATCGGTCATGATCGCCGCCTTCCGGACAGGTGGGGGTGGAGATGGGGCCCTTGTCTGGCAGGACAGGGCGGAGGGCCGGGTAGGGCCCGCCGAAGACTGTAAACCGGCGATCGATGATCGATCAAAGGGTTGAAGGGGAAAACCTCTTCAGATCGAGAAAGTAGGCACAGGGTGCCGTGAAAGGGGGCACCCGGTGCCTTGTTTTCGCAGGTGGGAGCGGATCCCTGAGGGGGTGCGCGCACGAATGAGCGGGCCCCCGGACGAGGACCCGCTCAGGAGGAGGCGACGGTGTCAGGCGCGCGGCGCGCAGCCCAGGACGTGCGCCTTCACCAGGGCGCCGATGTTCGGGTCGCCCCGCCGGAAGGCCTCCACCAGGTCCTGGTGCTCCTCCGCGTACGACTTCTGGACCGTCCCCAGCCAGCGGATCGAGAGCGCCGTGAAGACCTCGATGCCGAGCGTCTCCCAGGTGTGCAGCAGCACGGCGTTCCCCGCGGCCTTCACCAGCTCGCGGTGGAAGGCCACCGTGTGCCGCACCTGCGCCGTCCCGTCGGAGGCCGCGTCCGCCTCGTACAGGGCCGCCACGTGCGGCTCCAGGGCCGAACAGTCCGCCGAGAGGCGTCCGGCCGCCAGCTCGGCCGCGATCTGCTCCAGACCGGCCCGTACGGGGTAGCTCTCCTCCAGGTCGGCGGCGGTGAGGTTGCGGACCCGGACGCCCTTGTTGGGCGCCGACTCGATCAGCCGCAGCGACTCCAGCTCGCGCAGCGCCTCGCGGACCGGGGTCTGGCTGACCTCCAGCTCGGTCGCGATCCGGCGCTCCACGATCCGCTCGCCCGGCTTCCAGCGGCCGCTGACGATCCCCTCCACGATGTGCTCGCGGATCTGTTCGCGCAGCGAGTGGACGACGGGGACGGTCATGAAGGGCTCCTCGGGGAGTGTTGACCCTTAGACAATACGGCGGCGCCCCCGTCCGGAAACACTTCCGGACGGGGGCGCCGCAGGTGAGGCTCGTTACGTTGCGGGCGGGCCGGAGCCCGCCCGCACGCCACTACAGGCCGAGGTCGACCTCGAACTCGCCGGCCTCCAGGATCGCCTTGACGGCCGACAGGTAGCGGACGGCGTCGGCGCCGTCCACCAGCCGGTGGTCGTAGGACAGTGCGAGGTACGTCATGTCGCGGATCGCGATCGTCTCGCCCAGGTCCGGGTGGTCGACGACGACCGGACGGCGCACGGTGGCGCCGACGCCCAGGATGGCGGCCTGGTTCGGGGGCACGATGACCGTGTCGAACAGCGCGCCGCGCGAACCGGTGTTGGAGATGGTGAAGGTCGCGCCGGCCAGGTCGTCCGGCGTGATCTTGTTGGCGCGCACGGCGCCGGCCAGCTCCGCGGTCTTCTTCGAGATGCCGGCGATGTTGAGGTCGCCCGCACCCTTGATGACCGGGGTCATCAGACCCTTCTCGGAGTCCACCGCGATACCGATGTTCTCGGTGTCGAAGTAGGTGATCGTGCCCTCGCCGTCGTTGATCCGGGCGTTGACGACCGGGTGGGCCTTCAGCGCCTGGGCCGCCGCCTTCACGAAGAACGGCATCGGGGAGAGCTTGACGCCCTCACGGGCGGCGAAGGCGTCCTTGGCACGGGCGCGCAGTCGCATCAGCTTGGTGATGTCGACCTCGACGACCGTGGTCAGCTGCGCCTGGCCGTGCAGCGCCTTCATCATGTTGTCGCCGATGACCTTGCGCATGCGGGTCATCTTGACGGTCTGGCCGCGCAGCGGGGAGGCCTCCGCGGACGGAGCCTTCGGCGCGGACGCGGCCGGGGCGGCGGCGGCCGGAGCCGGGGCGGCCTTCTTGGCCTCGGCGGCCGCGAGGACGTCCTGCTTGCGGATGCGGCCGCCGACGCCGGAGCCCTTGACGGAGCCCAGGTCGACACCGTTCTCGGTGGCGAGCTTGCGGACCAGCGGGGTCACGTAGGCGCCGTCCTCGGCCGGGGCCGGGGTGGACGGGACCGGGGTGACCACGGCCGGGGCGAGGGACGGGGCGGCCTGGGCCGGAGCCTGGGCGGCCGGAGCCGGGGCCTGGGCGGCCGGAGCCGGGGCCTGGGCGGCCGGAGCCGGGGCCTGGGCGGCCGGAGCCGGGGCTGCCGGAGCGGCCGGGGCGGGCGCCGGAGCCGCGGGGGCCTCCTGCGCCGGAGCCGGAGCCGGAGCCGGAGCCGGAGCCTGGGCCTGGGCCGGGGCGGCCTCGGGGGCCGGGGCCTCCTGCGCCGGGGCGGCGGCCGGAGCCGAGCCCGCGGCACCGATGACGGCCAGCTTGGCGCCGACCTCGGCGGTCTCGTCCTCGTTGACGACGATCTCCAGGAGGACGCCGGAGGCCGGCGCCGGGATCTCGGTGTCGACCTTGTCCGTGGAGACCTCGAGCAGCGGCTCGTCGGCCTCGACGGTCTCGCCGACCGACTTCAGCCAGCGGGTCACGGTGCCCTCGGTGACGGACTCGCCCAGGGCGGGCAGCACGACGTCGGTGCCCTCGGCGGAACCGCCGCCGGAGGCGGCCTCGGCCGTCGGGGCCGGGGCGGGCTGCTCGGTCTCGGTGGACGGCGTGGCCTCGGGGGCCTCCGGAGCCGGGGCCTCCTGCGCCGGGGCCTCCTGCGCCGGGGCCGAGGCGGCGGCCGGGGCGGCGGCCTCGGCGGAGGCGCCGGAGCCGTCGTCGATGATGGCCAGCTCGGCGCCGACCTCGACCGTCTCGTCCTCGGCGACCTTGATGGAGGCCAGGACGCCCGAGGCGGGGGCGGGGATCTCGGTGTCGACCTTGTCGGTCGAGACCTCGAGCAGCGGCTCGTCGGCCTCGACGCGCTCGCCCTCGGCCTTGAGCCAGCGGGTGACGGTGCCCTCGGTGACGCTCTCGCCGAGCGCCGGCAGGGTTACGGAAACCGACATGGTTTCAGTTGCTCCTAACGAATTGCGGAAAGTGGTCGTCGCGCCCTGTGATGACGTGAGCGTCAGTCGTGGGAGTGCAGGGGCTTGCCCGCCAGGGCCAGGTGGGCCTCGCCGAGCGCCTCGTTCTGCGTCGGGTGGGCGTGGATGAGCTGCGCGACCTCGGCCGGCAGCGCCTCCCAGTTGTAGATCAGCTGCGCTTCGCCGACCTGCTCGCCCATGCGGTCACCGACCATGTGGACGCCGACCACGGCACCGTCCTTGACCTGCACGAGCTTGATCTCGCCCGCGGTCTTCAGGATCTTGCTCTTGCCGTTGCCCGCGAGGTTGTACTTCAGGGCCACGACCTTGTCCGCGCCGTAGATCTCCTTGGCCTTCGCCTCGGTGATGCCGACGGAGGCGACCTCGGGGTGGCAGTACGTCACCCGCGGCACGCCGTCGTAGTCGATCGGGACGGTCTTGAGGCCGGCCAGGCGCTCGGCGACGAGGATGCCCTCGGCGAAGCCGACGTGCGCCAGCTGGAGGGTCGGGACGAGGTCGCCCACGGCCGAGATCGTCTCCACGTTGGTGCGCATGTACTCGTCGACCAGGACGTAGCCGCGGTCCATGGCGACGCCCTGCTCCTCGTACCCCAGACCGGCGGAGACCGGGCCGCGGCCGATGGCGACCAGGAGGACCTCGGCCTCGAAGGTCTTGCCGTCGGCCAGGGTGACCTTCACGCCGTTGTCGGTGTACTCGGCGGACTGGAAGAAGGTGCCGAGGTTGAACTTGATGCCGCGCTTGCGGAACGCGCGCTCGAGGAGCTTCGAGCTGTTCTCGTCCTCGACCGGCACCAGGTGCTTCATGCCCTCGATGACGGTGACGTCGGTGCCGAAGGACTTCCACGCCGAGGCGAACTCGACGCCGATGACGCCGCCGCCCAGGATGATCGCGGACTCCGGGACCCGGTCCAGGGTCAGCGCGTGGTCCGAGGTGATGATCCGGTTGCCGTCGATCTCCAGACCCGGCAGCGACTTCGGCACGGAACCCGTCGCGAGCAGGACGTGACGCCCCTGGACGCGGCGGCCGTCCACGTCGACGGAGGTCGGGGAGGAGAGGTGACCCGTACCCTCGATGTAGGTCACCTTGCGGGAGGCGACGAGACCCTGCAGACCCTTGTACAGGCCCGCGATCACGTCGTCCTTGTACTTGTGCACGCCCTTGACGTCGATGCCCTCGAAGGAGGCCCTGACACCGAACTGCTCCGCCTCGCGCGCCTGGTCGGCGACCTCGCCGGCGTGGAGCAGGGCCTTCGTCGGGATGCAGCCGTTGTGCAGGCAGGTGCCGCCGAGCTTGTTCTTCTCGATCAGTGCGACGTCCAGGCCCAGCTGCGCTCCGCGCAGCGCCGCGGCGTAACCGCCGCTACCGCCGCCGAGGATCACTAGGTCGAAAACGGTGCTGGCGTCGTTCGCCACGTCACGTCCTCCATGCATGTGCGCTCGTCGCCGGTCGTGCGTGACCGGGCGGCGGCTGGTGTTCGGCCGCTATTTTTCGGCCCTGTGATGGGGGCCCTGTCCTGCCGAGAACCCATCTTCGCACTTGTTGACGGATGGCGGGACGCGGGGCCGTTCTCCGAGACGGCCGATCGTCCGTACGGAGGGCCCGGACCGCGCGCGCACCTACGGATTCCGTCGCGGTTACGTCGGGAGCGAACGAACCGGACGGGGCGGTACCGGACGGAGGCGTACCGGAAAGGAGCGGACGGACCGGGCGGACCGGGCGGGCGGGGCGGGCCGGAACGGGGACGGCCCCGGGCACGGAAGCCCGGGGCCGTCGCCGTCGCGCGGGAGCGCGCGGTGGTTCGTCAGAGCTCGCCCTCGGCGGCCCGCTCGGCCAGGCGCACCAGGGTGCGGACCGAGGAGCCGGTGCCGCCCTTGGGGGTGTAGCCGTACGGGGCGCCCTCGTGGAAGGCCGGGCCCGCGATGTCCAGGTGGGCCCAGGTGATGCCCTCGCCCACGAACTCCTGGAGGAAGAGGCCGGCGACCAGGCCGCCGCCCATCCGCTCGCCCATGTTCGCGATGTCGGCGGTGGGGGAGTCCATGCCCTTGCGCAGGTCCGCCGGGAGCGGCATCGGCCAGGACGCCTCGCCGACCTCCTCCGCGATCTCGTGGATCGTGGAGCGGAACTCGTCGTCGTTGGCCATGATGCCGAAGGTGCGGCTGCCGAGCGCCATCATCATCGCGCCGGTCAGGGTCGCCACGTCGACGATCGCGTCCGGGTTCTCCTCGCAGGCGCGGGTCAGCGCGTCGGCCAGGACGAGCCGGCCCTCGGCGTCGGTGTTCAGGACCTCGACGGTCTTGCCGCTGTACATGCGCAGCACGTCGCCCGGGCGGGTGGCGGAGCCGGACGGCATGTTCTCGGCGAGCGCCAGCCAGCCGGTGACGTTGGCCTCCAGGCCGAGGCGGGCCGCGGCGACGACGGTGGAGAACACGGCGGCGGCGCCGCTCATGTCGCACTTCATCGTCTCGTTGTGGCCGGCCGGCTTGAGGGAGATGCCGCCCGAGTCGTAGGTGATGCCCTTGCCGACCAGGGCGAGGGTCTTCTCCGCCTTCGGGTGGGTGTAGGCGACGCGGACCAGGCGCGGCGGGTTCTCGGAACCGGCGCCTACGCCGAGGATGCCGCCGTAGCCGCCCTTGGCGAGCGCCTTCTCGTCGAGGACCTGGACCTTGAGGCCGTGCTCCTTGCCGGCGGTCTGCACCGCGGCGGCGAAGGCGGCCGGGGTCAGGTCGTTCGGCGGGGTGTTGATCAGGTCGCGGGCGCGGTTGATCTCCTCCGCGACGGCCTGGGCGCGGTCGGCGGCGGCCTTGTGGGCCTTGTCGCGCGGCTTGGCGCCGATCAGGACGACCTCGGCGAGCGGCTTCTTCGCGTCCTTGCCGCTCTCCTGGTACGCGGTGAAGGCGTACGCGCCGAGCAGGGCGCCCTCCACCACGGCGGAGACGGCCTCGGCCTCGGCGACCGGCAGGGCGAACGCGGCCTTCTTCGCGCCGAAGAGGACACGGGCCGCGGTGCCGGCGGCGCGGCGCAGGGTCTCCGTGCCGAACGCCTCGCCGTCCGCGGGGGCGCCGCCCAGGCCCACGGCCAGGACGACGGGGGCCTTGAGACCGGCGGGGGCGGGCAGCTTGGTCGCCTCACCCTCGGCACCCGAGGCGCCCAGGGTCTCCAGGACGGCGGCGAGCCGGCCTTCGAAGGCCTTGTCCACGGCCTCGGCGCCCGGAGCGACGATCAGCTCCTTCCCGGACTTGGCGACGCCTACGACGAGGGCGTCGGCGCGCAGCGTCGCCGCGCCGGCAGTGCTGAGAGTGAGAGCAGTCACGGTGGTGAATTCTCGCTTCCATTGAGTTCTGTGGCGGTCGAGGGATGGGCCGACCGTGCCCGCCGCATCGTATTTCGGCCCGGAGAGCGCCGGGAACGAGCCTACGCTCGCTCACCCGGTTCGCTCACGGCGGCGTTGATTCACTCATCCGTGGTGTCTCTTTCAT
Organism: Streptomyces sp. NPDC012825; assembly: GCF_042900925.1. Classification (NCBI taxonomy): domain Bacteria; kingdom Bacillati; phylum Actinomycetota; class Actinomycetes; order Kitasatosporales; family Streptomycetaceae; genus Streptomyces; species Streptomyces sp. NPDC012825. Next base: position 98,513 of record NZ_JBIBBZ010000020.1, read on the forward strand.
GTTTACCGGCCAGGATCGGGCAGCTCCCCCCACACTCACCTCATTCACGCAAGGGTGACACCCTCGCCTTCGCGCCATCTGCAACATCTCCACAGGTCCGCCCGGTCCCGTCCCGGTCCGGCGCGGTCCTGCAGAGGGGGGAAACCACCGATGGACTCCGGCCGAATCCGTACGCCCAGAAACGCGCCCGGCACCGCCCCGGGCGACCGCGCCCCGTCCCGCGCCGCCCGCTCCGCGCCCCGCGCGGCCCGGATCGCGGCCCTCGCCGCCGCCGCGCTGGTCGCCACCGCCGTGCCGTCCGCGCGGGCCGCCACCGCCCCGGCGCCCCGGATCGACCTCACCGTCCTCGTCGTCGACGACGGCGGCAGCGCGGTCGGGGCGATCACCGCCGAGCTGAAGGGCTCCGGCGTCCCGTACCGCAGGATCGACCTGAACGACCCGAACCGGCCGGCCGTGAACCAGGCGTTCCTCAGCGACACGGTCGACGGGCGCCCCCGCGCCAAGTACCAGGGCGTCGTCCTGCCCCACGAGACCGCCTTCGGCCCCGACTCCGCCGAGCAGACCGCGCTCCAGGCGTACGAGCGGACCTTCGGGATCCCCCAGGTCGACGCCTACACCTGGTCGCACCCGGGGGTCGGCCTCGACTACACCACCGAGGGCGGCATGTCCGGCGTCCTCGACGGGGTCACCACCTCCGTCACCGCCGCGGGCAAGGCCGGCCCCTTCGGCTACCTCGCCGGATCGCTCACCTTCGAGGACAACGACCCCACGGTCGCCGAGAGCTACGGCTACGCGGGCCGCCCCCGCGCCGGCTACACCAGCTACCTCGACGTGCCCGTCGACGGCGCCGGCGGCGGCCGGGCCAGCCTCGTCGGCGAGTACGCCGCCGACGGGCGCCGCGAACTCGTCGTCACCTTCGCCTACAACCAGTACCAGCGGCAGTTCCGGACCCTCGCCCGCGGCATCGTCGAGTGGCTCACCCAGGGCATCCACCTCGGACAGAGCCGCAACTACCTCTCCGTCCACGTCGACGACGTCTTCGCCCCCGACGCCCGCTGGGACTCCGCGCGCGACTGCACCCCCGGCGACTTCGACTGCGTCGGCGACGACGGCGAGGGCGCGAACCCGATCCGCATGACCGCCGCGGACGCCCAGTACGCCGCCGCCTGGCAGAAGGCCTCCGGCTTCACCCTCGACATGGTCTACAACGGCGGCCAAGGCGAGCAGTGGCGGACCGGGCACGGCGGCACCGACCCGCTCACCGACCGGCTCGTCGCCGACCGCGCCCAGTACCGCTGGATCAACCACACCTACACCCACCCCTTCCTCGGCTGCGTCCAGGACACCACCGTCGTGCCCTGGCAGTGCGCGAAGGACGCCAAGGGCACCACCCTCTGGGTGAGCCGCGCCGAACTGTCCGCGCAGATCCGCGACAACCACGACTGGGCCGTCCGCAAGGGCATCGCGGTCGACCGCTCCGAACTCGTCACCGGCGAGCACTCCGGCCTGAGGACCCTGCCCCAGCAGCCCGTCGACAACCCGAACCTCGCCGGCGCGCTCGCCGACAACGGCGTGAAGTGGATCGCGAGCGACGACTCCCGCGAGCCGCAGCAGCGCACGGTCGGGACCGCGACCGGCGCCGCGAAGACCGTGCCCCGGCACCCCATGAACGTGTACTACAACGTGGGCACCGCCGCCGAGATGGCCGACGAGTACAACTGGGTCTACACCTCCCGCGCCGACGGCGGCAGCGGCGTCTGCGAGTCCAACCCGGCCTCCACCTGCCTGCCCGCCCCGCTGCCGGTCGCCACCGGCTACGCCGACCACATCGTCCCGCAGGAGGCGCGCATCGCGCTCTCCCACGTCCTCGGCAACGACCCGCGCCCGCATTACGTCCACCAGTCCAACCTGGCCGAGGAGCGGCTGCTCTACCCCGTCCTCGACCGCGTACTGGCCGACTACCGGGGCCTGTTCGCGTCCTCCGCGCCCCTGGTGAACCCGGCCCAGCGGGACGTCGGCACCGAGCTGACCCGCCGCGCCGCCTGGGACCAGGTCCTCGCCGCCGGGAAGGTCACCGCCTACCGGATCGGCGCCACCGTCACCGTCAAGGCCCCTGCGGGCGTCACCGCGCCCGTGACCGCCCCCGAGGGCACCCGCAAGAAGCTGCTCCTCGGCACCACCGCCTTCGGTGCCGCCTACGCCGGCACCCGCTCGGCCTGGACCGCGCCCGAACTGCTCCAGAGCGCCGTCACCCTGACGCTTCCGGCCACCTGACCGGGGCGCCGAAGCACCGCGGTACCGAGACAGCCGAAGCACCGAGACAACCGAAGCACCGAGACAACCGAAGTACGTTCCGGGGGGAACCGCACATGCCGAGCAGTGGCCGTCACGTCACCATGCTCACCGAAGGCACCTATCCGCACGTCCACGGCGGGGTCAGCACCTGGTGCGACCAGCTCGTCCGGGGCATGCCCGAGGTGGACTTCGACGTCCTCGCCCTCACCGGCAGCGGACGGGAGCCCGTCACCTGGGACCTGCCGTCCAACGTCGTCCGGCACACCGCGTTCCCCCTCTGGGGCCCGGCGCCCGCCCGCGCGCGCCGGGCCCCCCGGGGGCGGGACCGCCGCCGCTTCCTCGACACCTACGAGCGGCTCCTGCTCTCGCTCCTGGACCCGGGGACCGGCTACGACTTCGGCGCGAGCCTGTACGAACTGGCCGCGCTCGCCCGGCGGGGAGGGCTCACCGCCGCCCTCCGCTCCGAGAGCGCCCTGCGCTCCCTGATGTGGACGTGGGGCATGCCGCACCTCCCGACGCGCGCGGCCCGGCCCACCGTCCACGACGCGCTCACCGCCACCGACCTGCTCGAACACGCCCTGCGCCCGCTCGCCGCCCGGATATCCGCCGGCGGTGTGGCGCACGCCGTCTCCAGCGGCCTCGCCACGCTGCCGGCCCTCGCCGCGCAGCACTTCGAAGGGGTCCCCTTCCTGCTGACCGAACACGGCATCTACCTCCGCGAGCGGTACCTCGGCTACCGCACCGACACGCAGCCCTGGCCCGTCAAGGCCCTGATGCTCGCCTTCTACCGCGAGCTCAACACCCTCGGCTACCGCAAGGCCGACCTCATCACCCCCTGCAACCAGTACAACCGGCGCTGGGAGGAGCGCGGCGGCGCCCCCGCCGACCGCATCCGCACCGTCTACAACGGCGTCGACCCGGCCCTCTTCCCCGAGGCGGGCCCCGAGCCCGCCGTCCCCACCCTCAGCTGGTGCGGACGCGTCGACCCCGTCAAGGACCTGGAGACCCTGATCCGGGCGTACGCGATCTGCCGCGCCGAACTCCCCGCGCTGCGGCTGCGGTTGTTCGGGCCGGTGCCCGCCGGGAACGAGGACTACCGAACCCGCCTGGAGAAGCTCGCCGCCGAACTGGGCGTCACCGACGGCGTCTCCTTCGAGGGCCGCGTCTCCGACGTGCCCTCGGCCTACGCGGCCGGCAGCGTGGTCGTGCTCTCCTCCATCAGCGAGGGCTTCCCCTTCTCCCTCATCGAGGCCATGTCCTGCGGCCGCGCCACCGTCTCCACGGACGTCGGAGGGGTACGGGAGGCCGTCGGCGACACCGGGCTCGTCGTCCCGCCCCGCGAACCGGCCGTCATGGCCGCCGCCCTCTCCGCCCTCCTCCGCGACGACGCCCGCCGCGCCGAACTGGGCCGCCTGGCCCGGCAGCGGGTCGTCGACCGCTTCACCCTGAACCGCTCGGTGGACGGCTTCCGCCGCATCTACCGCGAACTGGCGGGCGCGAACCCGCCCTCCCGCCCCGACCGGCCCGACCCGGCGCCTCGGACGGTCCGGGCCCCCGCCCTCCACCGCGCCCCGGCGGACCTCGTGGCGGGAGGCACCCCGGCATGAGCGGCTCCCCCCGGCCGAAACCCCCGAAGGAGGGGGACGCCCTCCCGGCGATCCCGAGGCCCCGTCACGGGAACGCGCCGAAGGCCCCGGACACGGACCTCGCCCCCGACCCCCTCGACGCGCTCGCCGAGCGGCTCGACGGGTTCGTCGCCGCCGCCGTGCACCCCGACGAGGTGGCCGCGTTCCTGGAGTCCGACGGCATGACCGACGACCACATCCGGCTCGCCTACGGCCGCGCCGACTCCTTCGCCCTCGCCGAGGACCTCTACGCGCGCGTGGCCCGGCGCCATCCCGCGCCGCAGGCGCCGCCCGCCGGGGCCCGGTTCGCCGGCCTCGCGAACTGCCTCCTGCGCGGGCTCGTCTTCGCCCTGCCCGGTCTCGCGTACGTCCTGGCCGCCCCGCTGCTCGCGGGGAAGCCCGGCCGGTCCGGGCTCCCCGGCGGCACGGTCCCGCTGCTCGCCGGGGCCCTCACCGGCTGGGTCTGGAACCAGGCCCTGTCCCACCGCGCGCACACCTGGCTCGGCCTGGGCGACCGGCCCGCCGCCGCCCGCGCCCTGCTCACCGGCGCGCCCCCGGGCGCCCTCGCCGGGGCGGGCGTCGCCCTCGCGGTCGCCGCGCCCGGCGAGACCCCGGCCGCCGTCTTCGCCGCCGGACAGGCGCTCTACCTCGCCGCCGCGACCGTCCTCCTGGTCCTCGGCCGTGAACGGGCCCTGCTCGGCGCCCTGGTGCCGCTCGCCGGAGCCGTCCCCGCCTTCCGCTGGGACCTGCCCGACCCCCTGCGGATCGGTCTCCTCCTCGCCTCCCTCGCCTCGACCGGCGTCCTCGCCGCGCTCGCCCTGCGGCCGGGCCTCCGGCGGACGGCGGCGGGACGCGGCGGACCCCCGCGCGGGGCCTCGCTGCCGTACGGGCTCTTCGGCCTCGGCAGCGGTCTGCTCGTCCTGCACGCGGGCACCGGCACCACCCCGGTGAGCGGCGCGGCGGCCGTCGTCGCGCTCACCCTCTCCATGGGGCCCGCCGAATGGCTGCTGCACCGCTTCCGGGGCGAGAGCCTGAGCCGGCTGCGGACCCTCACCACCGCCCGCGAGTTCCGGCGGGCGGTCACCGGCACCCTCGTCCTCTGCGTCGGCGGCTACCTCACCGTCCTCACCGCCCTCCTCCTCGCCGCGACCCCGCTCCGGCCCGGGGCGCCCCGGCCGGAGCTCCCGGACCTGCTCGCCCTGCTCCTCGTCGGGGCCGCGCTCTGGCTCGGACTGCTGCTCCAGGCCTTCGGCGCGGTGCTCGGCGCCGCCACCGTCTGCCTGCTCGTGGCGGCCGCGCAGACCGCGCTGCCCGGGGCGGGCCCGGCGGCCACCGGGGGAGCGGCGGCCGTGCTCGCCGTCCTCACCTGTGTTCTGCTGGTACGACCGACCGCCCATCGCCCTTAGGGGGTGTCTTGACGACCCCGTCCCTCCTGGTGCCGTTCTACGAGCACCCGGCCGAACGCCCCGACGCCTGGGCGGCGCTCGTCGGTGCGGCGCCCTCCCTGTACGGCGTCGTCCTCAACCCGGCGAGCGGCGCGGGTCCGGCCCCCGACCCGGCGTTCGCCGACGCCGCCGGGCGGCTGCGCGCGGCCGGCGTCCGGGTCCTCGGCTACGTGGACACGGCCTACGGGCGCCGCCCGCACGCCGAGGTCGTCGGCGAACTGCTGCGCCACCGCGACTGGTACGCCGTCGACGGCGCCTTCCTGGACCAGGTGGCGACCGCGCCCGGCGCCCTCGCCCACTACCGCCGGATCGCGGTCGCCGCCCGGGCCGCCGGGGCCGCGACCCTGGTCTTCAACCACGGGGCCCGCCCGGACCCCGGCTACGAGGCCCAGGCCGACCTGCTCGTCACCTTCGAGGGCCCCTGGGACACCTACCGCACCCTCGACCTGCCGGTCGCCCCCCACTACTGCCACCTGGTCTACGCCGCCCCCGCCGGGTTCCGCCCCGCCACCCCGGTGCACTGCGCCGTCCCCGGCGCGGGCGCGCACCCCTGGGGAACCCTCCCGCACCTCCCGGAGCCCGCCCGATGAGACGACCGCTGTCCCTGCTCGCGGGGCTGCTGCTCCTCGCCACCGCCTGCACGACGACCCCCGGCCCCGCCCCCGACGCCAAGCGGGCGGGGGAGCGCTGGCGGCCGAAGCCCGGTCTCGCCTGGCAGTGGCAGCTCAGCGGCCGGCTCGACCCCGCGGTCGACGTCCCCGTGTACGACATCGACGGCTTCGACCATCCGGCGTCCGCCGTGAAGGACCTGCACGCCCGGGGCCGCAAGGTGGTCTGCTACCTCTCCACCGGCGCCTGGGAGGACTTCCGCCCCGACGCCGGCCGCTTCCCGAAGGCCGTGCTCGGCGGGGGCAACGGCTGGAAGGGCGAGCGCTGGCTCGACGTCCGCCGCACCGACGTCCTCGGCCCCCTGATGGCCGAACGCCTGGACATGTGCCGCGACAAGGGCTTCGACGCCGTCGAACCCGACAACATGGACGGCTACAAGAACCGCACCGGCTTCCCCCTCACCGCCGCCGACCAGCTCCGCTACAACCGCCTGATCGCCCGTCTGGCCCACGAGCGCGGCCTCGCGGTCGGCCTCAAGAACGACCTCGACCAGATCCCGGAGCTCCTCGCGGACTTCGACTTCGCGGTCAACGAGCAGTGCGCCCAGTACGAGGAGTGCGACCGGCTCACCCCGTTCGTGAAGGCCGGCAAGGCCGTCTTCCACGTCGAGTACGAGCTGACGACGGAACAGTTCTGCCCGGAGGTCCGGCAGCTGGGCCTCAGCTCGATGCGGAAGCGGTACGAGCTGGGGGCGTGGCGGCAGCCCTGCTGACCGCGTAGCAGGTGGCCCGGCCCTCGCCGCGTTCCGTCCATTCCTCCTCGGTCGACCAGGTGCGCCAGGGGGCTCCGGGGGCGCGCCGCTCCCCGGCCGCCGCGCAGGCCCGCTCGGCCCGCTCGGCGGCCTCCTCCGTTCCGGGGAAGGCGCCTGGCAGGGAGTGCTGCTCGACGATCTCGCCGTCGTGGGGGCCGGCGCAGGGCACCCGGACCACCAGCCTGCGATGCCGCATGCCGGTGTTGAAGTCCAGGCAGTCGCCGGGCCGGGCCCCGTAGATGGTGACGACCGCCGAGGCGCCCGCCAGGACCCGCCCGCCGGGAGCGGTGTCGACGGGCGGCTCCGGCGCGCCGAAGCCGCCCAGCGCCAGCTCCGCGCGGATCCCGGTCACTCCGTCGAGCGCCCCGCTCCTCCCCTCGTCCAGCAGGGACGTCAGGTCGGCCGAGGCCCGGGTGATCCTGCCCTCGCGGTCCACCTCGACGGCCACGGGGACGGGGGCGCCGGGCGAGCCGGCGTTCAGGGGCGCGGGCACGAACTCCCGCCGCAGGTCGTACGGGAAGAGCTCCAGGGCCTCGGCCAGCGGGAAGTCCGCCCGGTACGAGCGCCCGCCGCCCGCGAGCTCCCGCACCCCGGCGGGCCGCACGCCGCCGAGCACCTCCAGGAGGGTGCCGCCGATCGGGCTCCCGGTGCCCCGGAGGTGGTCGATCGAGTCGGTGCCCGGGAACGGTTCGACGTCGCCGTCGTACCGCAGCCAGTACCCGGCCGACGCGGCCCGGTAGTGGATGGCCCGGGTGTCCACCACGTACCGGCCGGAGGTGTCGCCGGTGCCGCGTCCGGGCAGGGTGCCGAGGATCGTCCTCCGGGCCTCCTCGGAGAAGCCGGGGGCGATGCGCCAGGTGTGCACCGCCTCACCGCGCGAGCCCGCGAAGTCCAGTCGCCCGGTGAGGGTCTGGACGGCGTCGCCCTTCTCCGAGGTGAAGGTGACCGTCTGGCGCAGGTCGGCGCCGCCGGTCTCCCGGGTGTGCCGCAGCGCGAGGCCGATCTGCCGGGCGGCCGGCTCGGAGAAGAGGGGAGCGGGACGGGCGGCGCCGGGGGCGTCCGCTGCTCCCGGGTCGCAGGCGCCGAGCAGCAGGACGGCTCCGACGGCCGCGCCGACGGTACGGGCGAGGGGTCTGGTCACGTCCTCCTGACCGGGCGGCGGCACCGATGGTTGTCCGGCCGCCGGTCACGAAACGATCACCCCAGCGTCAGCGCCAGCAGGGCCGCCGTCGCCGCCGTCTCCTCCACCGCGCCGAACACGTCGCCCGTCACCCCGCCGAAGCGGCGCACGCACCGGCGGAGCAGCAGCGCCGCCGCGCCCAGGGCGGCGCCGGCCGCCAGGACGTTGCGGACCGCGTCGTACGGCGAGAGCAGCAGGCCCGTCCCGGCGGCCAGGGCCAGGAAGGCGGCCGTCGCCAGGGTCGCGGAGCGGACCGGGACCGTCGCGGCGACGATCGCGCCGAGCCCCTCGGGGCGGGCCGCCGGGACGCCGTGGCGGGAGGCGTGGGTGAGGGCGAGGCGGGCGACGGTGGCGGCGAGGACGGCGGCGACGGCGCCGTGCGCCCAGCCCTCCCCGTACAGGTGGGAGAGGGCGGCGACCTGGGCGAACAGGACGAGGACCACGGCGATCACGCCGAACGGGCCGATGTCCGACTGCTTCATGACGCGCAGCGCGTCCTCGGGCGGCTTGGCGCTGCCGAGGCCGTCGGCGGTGTCCGCGAGGCCGTCGAGGTGGAGGCCCCGGGTGAGGACGGCGGGGACGGCGGCGGTGACGACGGCCGCGACCAGCGGGCCCGAGCCGAGCAGGAGGAACGATCCGCCGAGCGCGGCGGAGGCCAGGCCGACGGTCAGCCCGGCGAGCGGGGCGCAGAGCATGCCGGCGCGTGCCGCGTCCCGGTCCCAGCGGGTGATGCGGGCGGGGAGCACCGTGAGGGTGCCGAAGGCGAAACGCAGGCCGTCCATCCGGGCAGGGTAATCGCCGGTTCCGGACGGTAGATTGCGCATTACGTACATTTCGGAAGGGGGTGGCATGGGTCACTGGTTCTCGCGGAACGTCCTCGAACCGGGGAAGCTCCCGCTGCTCCTCGCGCTGACCTCATTTGTCGTGACGTTCCTGGTCACCCGGACCGTCACCCGCCTCATCCGGGCGGGGAAGGGACCGTTCGGGAACGTCTCCTCGGGCGGGCTCCACATCCATCATGTCGTGCCCGGTGTGGTCCTCTCCGTGGTCGGCGGCTTCGGCGCGGTGGCCAGCGGCCGGCACGGCGTCGGCGCGGTCGTCTTCGCCGTCGTCTTCGGGATCGGCGCGGGCCTCGTCCTGGACGAGTTCGCGCTGATCCTCCACCTCGACGACGTGTACTGGAGCGAGGACGGCCGCAAGAGCGTCGAGGCGGTCGTACTCACCGCGGCCCTGGTCATGCTGGCCCTGAGCGGCTTCTCGCCGCTCGGCGTGAACGACCTGACCGAGGACGAGCGCCAGGACCGGGCGACCTTCCTCGTCACGATCGTGCTCAACTTCCTCTTCATCCTGGTCAGCCTGGTGAAGGGGAAGTTCCGGATGGCCGTGATGGGGGTCTTCGTGCCCTTCGTGGCGATCATCGGCGCCGTCCGGCTCGCCCGCCCCGGCTCCTGGTGGTCCAAGCGCTTCTACCGCCGCCGCCACCGGGCCAGGGCCCGCTCCCGGCTCCGCACGTACCGCCACGACCGGCGCTGGACCAAGGTCCGCCGCCGCTTTCAGGACCTGATCGGCGGCTTCCAGGAGCGCGTCTCGGGGCCCGGCTCGGCCCCGCCCTGACGCCGCTCGCGCCGGGCCAGGACGGCGATCAGGACGAGGACGGCGGCGATGGCCGCCAGATGTTCCTTGCCCGCCAGGTTCGGCTTGACCACGACCTCCACGAGCATCGCGAGGACGACGAGGCCGCCGGTCCGGTGGGCGCGGTAACGCCGACAGACGTAGACGGCGAGGCCCACGACGGCCGCCGACGGGCCGGTGTCGACCACCAGCGCGTCGGAGGCCGGCAGGCCGAAGGGGCCGTCCGGGCCGACCGCGATGCCCACGCGCGCGTAGAGCGTGCCGGCCAGCGTCGCCAGATAGGCGACGGCGAGCGTCCGCCACCGGCCGAGGCAGATCTCCGCGATCCCGAACACGAGCAGCACCTGCGCGAGGGCGCCCCAGACGGGCAGGTCGAGCGCGGGCACGAAGAGCGAGAGGGGAGTGCGGAGCAGCGCGAGCCAGAGCGGGTCCCCGGCCCGTACGAAGCCGATGTCGTGGACCGGTCCGTACCCCCGGTCCTGGTTCTGCACGAGCTGGAACAGGGCCGTGAGGCAGACCGCCGCCAGTGTCATCGGTATCGCCCGCCACCTCTTCGTGACGAGCGCCGTCCGTACGGTGGTGAACAGCGGCCCCCACTCGCGGCGGGCGAACCCCCGGACGCCGCCTCCCCGGCCTTCCCGGGAGGCCCCGCTCAACGCCCGCCCTCCAGATGCCCGCGGTGCAGCCACTTCGGCAGCCCCGGGGCCTCCAGGAAGCCTTCGGCCCGCCCGGCGGCCAGGCCGATGCGCACCAGGTCGGCGCTCTTCTCGAAGAGCATGAATCGGGGCTCCCAGATCGGTCGGTACTTGGCGTTGGCGCGGTACAGCGACTCGATCTGCCACCACCGGGAGAAGAAGCCGAGCAGCGAACGCCACATCCGCAGCACCGGCCCCGCCCCGAGCTTCGAGCCGCGTTCGAAGACGGAACGGAACATCGCGAAGTTCAGCGAGACCTGAGTGATCCCGATCTCCCCGGAGCGCCGGAGGAGTTGGATGACCATGAACTCCATCAGGCCGTTCTCGGCCTCCCGGTCGCGGCGCATCAGGTCGAGCGAGAGCCCCCGCGGCCCCCACGGCACGAAGGACAGCAGGGCCCGCGGCTCCCCCTCGCCGTCCGTGCACTCCAGCATCACGCAGCGGCCGTCCCCCGGATCGCCGAGCCGCCCGAGCGCCATCGAGAAGCCGCGCTCGGTCGCCCCGTCCCGCCAGTCGTCCGCCCGGCGCACCAGCGCGGCCATCTCCTCGGCGGGGATGTCCTCGTGGCGCCGGATCCGGACTTCGTACCCGGCCCGCTCGACCCGGTTGAAGGCCTGCCGGACCGACCGCATGGCCCGCCCGTCCAGCGTGAACTCGTCCGTCTCCACAATGGCCTCGTCACCCAGCTCCAGGGCGTCCAGACCGTGCCGGGCGTAGATCGTCCCGGCCTCCTCGCTCGCCCCCATCACCGCCGGGATCCAGCCGTGCTCGCGCGCCTCGGCCAGCCAGGGCCCGATGGCGCCCGGCCAGGCCTCGGGGTCCCCGATCGGATCGCCGGAGGCCAGCGACACCCCGCCGACCACCCGGTAGACGACGGCCGCCTTCTCGCTCGGCGACCACACCGCGCTCTTCTCGCGGCGCAGCGCGAAGTAGCCGAGCGAGTCGCGGTCCCCGTACTTGTCGAGCAGGGCCCGCAGCCGCCGCTCGTCCTCCTCGGTCAGCGGGTCCACGGCCCGGCGGGAGCGGAAGGCGGCGAAGAGCACCGCGCACAGCAGCAGCGTGGACAGGACGTTGATGGTGACGTCCACCCAGCCGGGGGTGTCGATCCCGGTGAACCGGGAGTCGTCGGAGGCCAGCGTGACCAGCCGCATCAGGCCGTAGCGCCAGCGGTCCACGAAGGTGGAGTGGCCGGCGGAGGTGTCGGTGACGGTCACCAGGACGGCGGCGAGCAGCGAGGTGACGAGCAGTCCGCCGACCGCCACGACCGCGGCGAGCAGCGGGTTGGAGCGGTCGCCCTTCGCGTAGAACTCCTTGCGGCCGAGCAGCAGCGCGAGCACGAAGGCGGCGGTCAGGACCAGCGAGACCCAGTTCTGGGCGTGCCGCCGGATCTCCGGGAAGAACATCACCAGGGCGAAGAGCAGCAGGAAGAGCCCGCCGAGCACCAGGTTGAGGATCCACGCCGCCCGCTTGCGGCGGCGCATGGTGACCGCCAGGAAGAGGGTGAAGACCCCCGAGGCGAAACCGGCCGTGAGCAGGTACGGGGTGAAGTGGTCGTCCTCGTTGTGCCGGCGCAGGTCCTGTCCGAACGAGACCCAGACGGCGCTCAGGAGATTGACGAACGTGACGACGCGCAGGTACCAGACGGCGAACGCGGCGGCGCGCCGTGAACGGGCGGTGGCGCCCCGGGGCGCTCCTTCGGCGGACAAACGGACCTCTCCCATGAAAAGCGATCATATGGGGCACCGCTTTCCGTGCGGAGACGCCGGAGACGACCGCACGCGCGTCGCGTACGGCCGCCCCGGAGACGATGCGAATCCGCCGTGCTCCCCGTCAGGCCCCGGGGACTCCCGGAATGTCGCCCCCACCCTCCGGAGTGGTCGGCTCCGGACGCTCGGGCAGCTCCGCGGCGAACGCCGCCGCGGCCTGGACCAGGGGAAGCGCGAGCAGTGCCCCGGTTCCCTCACCCACATGGACGCCGTGGTCGAGCAACGGGTTGAGCGCCATCCGGTCCAGCGCCTTCGACTGCGCCGGCTCGCCGCTCACCTGGCCCGCCAGCCACCAGTCCGGCGCCCGGAACGCCGCCCGCTGCGCCACCAGCGCGCAGGCCGCCCCGACCACGCCGTCCAGGATCACCGGCATCCGCCGCACCGACGCCTGGAGCAGGAAACCGGTCATGGCCGCCAGGTCCGCGCCGCCGACCGCCGCGAGCAGCGCCGGCTGGTCGCCGAGGACCGGCCGGGCCCGCCGCAGCGCGTCCCGGACCGCCGCGCACTTGCGCATCCACGCCAGGTCGTCGATCCCGGCGCCGCCCCGGCCGGTCACCACCGAGGCGTCCGTCCCGCACAGGGCCGCGATCAGCGTGGACGCCGGGGTCGTGCCGCCGACGCTCAGGTCCCCGAGCACCACCAGGTCGGTGCCCGAGTCCGCCTCCTCGTCCGCGATCGCGACGCCGAGCCGGAGCGCGGCCTCGGCCTCCTCGGACGTCAGCGCGTCCTCCACGTCGATCCGGCCGCTGCCCCACCGGATCCGGTGCCGCACGACCTCGGCCGGCAGCAGCTCCGGGTCGCAGTCCAGACCGGCGTCCACGACCCGCACCGGCACGTTCACCGACCGGGCGAGGACGGCCACCGGGCTCGCCCCGTCCAGGACCGCCCGCACCAGCTCGTGCGCGGTGCCGGCCCGGCGCCCCGACACGTCGAGCGAGGCCACTCCGTGGTCGCCCGCGAACAGGACGACCTTCGGCTGCTCGATCGCCCGCACCCGGACCGAGCCCTGCGCGGCGGACAGCCACTCGCCCAGCTCGTCGAGCCTCCCGAGGGCCCCCGGCGGCACCACGAGCCGCTCCCGGCGCTCCTCGGCGTCGCGCCGTACCCCCCCGTCGGGGCGCTCGATCAGATCGGAGAAGTCGTCCAGGTTCACGGTTCCGCCTTGAGACACATCAGCCAGGGCCATCGGTGATCGCACCCTACCCGCGCAGTACCAGCGGCTGTCCCGCGACCACGAGCACCACCTGCTCGCACTCGTCGGCGAAGGACGCGTTCAGCCGGCCCAGCTCGTCCCGGAACCGGCGCCCCGCCGCCGTCGCGGGCACCACGCCCGAGCCGACCTCGTTCGTCACCGCCACCACCGTCCGGCGCGTCGCCCGCACCGCCGCCACCAGCTCCGCCGTCCGCTCCCGCAGCGCCTTCTCCCCGCCGTCCGCCCACGCCCCGTCGTCCCAGGCGCCCACCTCGTCCATGGCGTGCGTCAGCCACAGCGACAGACAGTCGACCAGGAGGGCGGGCCCGTCCTCCGCGAGCAGGGGCACGAGGTCGCAGGTCTCGGTCGTACGCCACGAGGCCGGCCGCCGCTCCCGGTGCAGGCCCACCCGCTGCGCCCACTCGCGGTCGCCCTCCCGGGTCCCGCCGGTCGCCACGTACAGCACCTCGGGGAAGGTCTCCAGGCGCCGCTCGGCCTCCACCGACTTGCCCGACCGGGCCCCGCCGGTCACCAGGGTCCGCCGGGGCACGTCCGGCACCTCGTGGTACTCGCCCACGTACAGCGTCGCCCCGTCCGGCACCGCCCGCGCCCCCGCCGCCGCGAGCCGCCGGTCCAGCTCGGCGCCCGCCGGCGCGTCGTGGTCCAGGTGCGCCGCGATCACGTCCGTGGCCGGGCCGACGGCCCCGGTCGCCCGCAGCCGGGCGAGCCCGTCCGGACGGCCCGTCACATCGGCCACCACCACGTCGTACGGCGCCCGGTGGTCCTCGCCGAGCCCGGCCGGGGAGCCGCCCGGCGGCAGGTAGAGCAGCCGCTCGCCGTCCGCCGAGGTCACCTCGTACCCGGTGCCGGGGGAGTCCATCGGCACCGCCCGCACCCGGTGCCCGCTGATGAGCGTCAACTCCCGTCCGTCCGGCACCCTCCCCGCCGTCGGCAGTCCGGCAGGCAGCTCCACGGCCGGCCCGTCGTGCGGATGCGTGAGCAGCACCTGCCGGACGCCCACGAGCGAGTGCCCCGACCGGGCCGCCGCGAGCGCGGCCCCCGGGGTCAGGTCGAGCAGCAGGGCCCCGTCCACGAGCAGCGCGGTCGCGGCACGCGCGCGTGGCCCCCGGGAGAGCGCGCAGACGGCGCAGGGGCAGTCGGGACGGGGGAGGCCGAGCGGGGCGCCGGTGCCGAGCAGAGTCAGTTCCACCCTCAGATCCTCCCGCGCCACCGCGAGGCGTGCGCGCCCGGCTACGCTGCGGGCAGGAAACCGATCATCCGGTGAGCGCCAGGAGGCGGACATGGCATGGACGTGGCGGTTCGAGAAGTCCGACGGCACGGAGGTCGAGCCGGTGGTGACACCCGAGGAGTTCACCACCCAGGGCGACGCGGAGAGCTGGATCGGCGAGCACTGGCGTGACCTCCTGAGCGGCGGCGCCGACCAGGTCACCCTCTCGGAGGACGGCACGAAGATCTACGGCCCGATGCCCCTGAACGCGGAGGGCTAGGGCGCCCGGCGACGGGAAGGGGGTGCGGGGGCGAGCTCCCCGCACCCCCTTTCGCGTCGGCTACATCTCGCCCAGCACGACCTCGGTCTTCTCCGTCTCCGTGCCCCGCGTGTACGTCACCGCCACCTTCTCGCCCGGCTTCCGCGAGGCCAGCGCCTCCGACAGGGAGGTGATCGTGGTGACGTCGGCGTCGCCGAGCCGCGTGATCACGTCGCCCGGCTTCAGGCCCGCCTTCCCCGCCGCCCCGTTCGCCGGCGCCTCGACCACCGCGACGCCCGCCGGCTCGTAGTCGTCGTCCAGGACCGTGCGCCCGGTGATGTTCAGGGCCGCCCGGCCCGAGTCCGTCACCTTGCCGTCCTTGACGATCTGGTCCGCGACCGTCCGCACCATCGACGCGGGGATGGCGAAGCCGATGCCGGGCGCCGAGCCGCCGCCCAGCTCCGGGTCGGACGCCGCCAGCGTCGGGATGCCGACGACCTCGCCGTCCAGGTTCACCAGGGCGCCTCCGCTGTTCCCCGGGTTGATCGCGGCCGACGTCTGCACCATGTTCCCGATGGTCGCGCCCGTGCCGCCGCCGGCCCGCCCCTCGCTGACCGTCCGGCCGGTGGCCGAGACGATCCCCTGGGTCACGCTGCCGGACAGACCGAGCGGGGATCCCATCGCGAGCACGATCTGCCCCATGTCCACCGTGGAGGAGTCCCCGAACCGCGCCGCCTTCAGCCCCTGCGGCACGGTCTCCAGCCGGATCACGGCGAGGTCCTGCTCGGGGTACGAGGCGACCAGCCGCGCCGTCACCGGCTGGCCTCCGGTGGCCGCCGTGACCTTGAAGCTCTTCTCCTGGCCGACCACGTGCGCGTTGGTGACGACGTGCCCCTTGGCGTCGTAGACGACCCCGGAGCCCAGGCTGTTCGCCGCGTCGATCTGCACGACCGACGGCAGGACGTCCTTGATGACGGCCCGGTAGTCGTCCTCCAGCTCGTTGGCCGGGCGCGGGACCGCCGCCCGGGTCGACCGCTCGGGCCCGGCCGCGTCCCCGGCGGAGGAGCAGCTCCCGACGAGCGCGGCGGCGCAGGCCCCGGCGGCCAGGGAGAGGAGGAGACGACGGGCACGGGCGCGGGCGTGGGCACGGGATACGTCCATGTCCGGAGTATCCGTTCCGTCCCCGCCCCGGGCCCGGCGAGCGCACCCGATCAGGGGGCCGCCCCGGCCTCCCCGTACCCCGCGCTACCCCCGGACCCCGCACAGATGCAGCAGCGCCGCCATCCGCCGGTACGGCTCCGTGCGTCCCGCCCGCTCCTCGGCGGCGAACAGCCGGTCCAGCTCGTCGGCGGCCGGCAGGCCCGTCTCGGCCGGGACGCCGTCCGTGAAGACCCGCACCCCGTACCAGGCGTGCAGCGGCGCCGCGATCCCCGCGAGCGTCGCCGTGAGCGCGTCGAGCCGGTCGGCCCGCACCTTCACCCCGCCGTCGTCGGTGTAGACGTCCGAGTCGAAGCCCGCGAGCGCCCCCGCCCAGTCCCCGGCGAGCCCCGGCCGCATGGCCAGGGCGTCGGCGTTCCGCACCACCAGGGAGAGCAGACCCCCCGGGGCCAGCATCCGGGCCAGGCCCGCGAGCAGCGCGTCCGGTTCGTCCGCGTACATGAGCACGCCGTGGCAGAGGACCACGTCGAAGCTGCCGGGCAGGAAGTGCACCCCGGTCTCGCGCCCGTCGCCCTCGATCAGCCGCACCCGCTCGCGGATCCCGGCGGGCTCCGTCGCCAGCGACTCGCGGGCCGCCTTCAGGAGTTCGGGATCGGCTTCGAGGCCGGTCACGGTGTGACCGGCCCTGGCCAGGCGCAGGGCCTGCGCGCCCTGCCCCATGCCCGCGTCGAGGATGCGCAGCCGCTGCCCCACCGGATACCGGCCGGTTATCTGCTCGTCGAGCTGGCGCGCGACGATCTCGTGGCGGATGGTGTCGCGCAGCCCGCCGGCTCCGGCGGGCCAGTGCGCGACGACGGGCAGCACGGGAGCCGCCGCCTCCGACGCGGACCCTTCGAACGCGGGTCCGCCGAACTCCGAGCGGTCGGCGCTCAGGGCCGCTCTCCGCGCTTGACCTGCGGCTTCGGCAGTCGCAGTCGGCGCATCTGGAGGGTACGCATCAGACCGTAGGCCACGGCTCCGCGCTTCGGCTCGTTCGGGAAGCGGACGTTGAGCTGCTTCCGGAGCCGGATCCAGATGCCGACCGAGTCGATGACGATCAGGATGATCACACCGAGCCACAGGAGCAGCGAGATGTTCTGCAGCGACCGGTTCGTGTTCCCGAACAGCGAGAGCACGAGGATCACCACGGCCATCGGCAGGAAGAACTCGGCGATCGCGAACCGCGAGTCCACGAAGTCGCGCACGAAGCGGCGGACCGGACCCTTGTCGCGGGCCGGCAGGTAGCGCTCGTCGCCGCTGGCCAGCGCCTCGCGCTGACGGGACAGGTCGGAGCGGCGGGCCTCGCGCTGGCGCTTGGCGGCCTCCTTGCGGTCGAGCGGCACCGTCGAGGCGCGACGGCGCTGGGTCTGCGCCTCGCTCCGCTTCGGCGTCGGGCGGCCCTTGGGGGCCTCGGGGTCGCGGGGCTGCTTGGTGGAGAGGTCCGCCGTCACCTTGTCGGTGGGGGCCTTCTCGTCCTTCGAACGGCTACGGAACACAAAACCCAAGGGTACGGGGTGGGGGGCATGAACCCCATGCCGGGCGGGAACGATCCGCTAACGGACTGCGTCCTGGCCGGTACGTACGGGAGAAGGGCGCGGGTTCCCCCGGACTCCGCTCTCCTCCCTGCGCGGGAGGGGGCGCCGCACGCAGTCGTCCTCGGGGAGGAGCGCATCCCGCTCCGAACAGTGCGGTAATGGAGTCGGGGCCCGTACTGTGGACCTTGTTGGAGAGCTGGAGCCGAGTCCGTCAGAAGGGGGCGCGCGAAGCCCATGAGCGGTGTCATGAAGCGTATGGGGATGATCTTCCGCGCGAAGGCGAACAAGGCCCTTGACCGGGCCGAGGATCCGCGCGAGACGCTCGACTACTCCTACCAGAAGCAGCTGGAGCTGCTGCAGAAGGTGCGACGGGGCGTCGCCGACGTCGCCACCTCCCGCAAGCGGCTCGAACTCCAGCTGAACCAGCTGCAGGGCCAGTCCGCCAAGCTGGAGGACCAGGGCCGCAAGGCGCTGGCGCTCGGCCGCGAGGACCTGGCGCGCGAGGCGCTGTCCCGGCGGGCCGCGCTCCAGCAGCAGGTCAGCGACCTGGAGGTGCAGCACCAGACGCTCCAGGGCGAGGAGGAGAAGCTCACCCTCGCCGCCCAGCGTCTCCAGGCCAAGGTCGACGCCTTCCGCACCAAGAAGGAGACGATCAAGGCGACCTACACGGCGGCCCAGGCCCAGACCCGGATCGCGGAGTCGTTCTCCGGCATCTCGGAGGAGATGAGCGACGTCGGCCTGGCGATCCAGCGGGCCGAGGACAAGACCGCCCAGCTGCAGGCGCGCGCCGGCGCCATCGACGAGCTGCTCGCCTCGGGCGCGCTGGACGACCGGTCCGGGCTCGCGAAGGACGACATCCAGGCCGAGCTGGACCGGCTCTCCGGCGGCACGGACGTCGAGCTGGAGCTCCAGCGGATGAAGGCCGAGCTAGCCGGCGGCCCGTCGGCGCAGCAGCAGGCGATCGAGGGCGGCGACGGCACGGCGGCGCCGCGGCACCAGAACCAGCAGCAGTCCCACCCGCGCTTCGAGAAGTAGCCCCCGGCTCTCCGGGAGGACCGGAAGGACAGGACGCGTCATGATCGTACGGATCATGGGGGAGGGCCAGCGGAAGCTGGCCGACAGCCACTTCGGCGAGCTGAGCGGACTCGACGACGAACTGCTCGCGGAGATGGAGACCGGGGACGAGGACGGCTTCCGGCGGACGCTCGGCGCCCTCCTCGACGCCGTCCGCCGTCTCGGCGAACCGCTCCCGGACGACGTCCTGGAGCCGTCGGAGCTGATCCTCCCGGCCCCGGACGCGAGCCTCGAAGAAGTCAGGGAGATGCTCTCCGACGACGGCCTCATCCCGGGCTGACCCACCTCCGTCACGAAGGTCCCGTCCCTTAGGTCGTGTCTGATAATTGATCTTGTGATGGGTCGAGGGGAATTGACGGATGCGGCATGGGAGCGGATAGCGCCGCTGCTCCCGGGCACGGATG
>NZ_JBIBBZ010000021.1:0-94982 GCF_042900925.1 Streptomyces sp. NPDC012825
CCTCTCGGGCTTTCCTCCGGGCTTTTCCCTTCGGTCTTGCGTCTCCGACTCTATCAGATCTTTCCGATCCGATTTCCTCGGTGCTTTCCGGTCCCTTTTGTTTTCACTTCGGGGGCCTTTCGGCGTTTCCGACTTTATCAGAAGTTCTGAGTCGGATTTCCCGCCTCCCGTTCGGCCTTCCGGGCGCACGTCGGCGCCGGGGCTTCCCGTTCTGGCGGAGCCGTAAACGTACTGGAGCGGGGCGCCCCGATGCAAATCGAGGGGCCCCGCTCCGGTAACGCGCTGGTCAGACCTCCACGACGACCGGGAGGATCATCGGGCGCCGGCGGTAGGTGTCGGAGACCCACTTGCCGACGGAGCGGCGGATCAGCTGCTGGAGCTGGTGGGGCTCGACCACGCCGTCCTGGAAGGACTTGTTGAGCGCCTGGTCGATCTTCGGGAGCACCGCGTCGAAGGCGGAGTCCTCGATACCGGAGCCGCGGGCGTGGACGTGCGGGCCGCCCACGATCTTGCCCGTCGACGAGTCGACCACGACGAAGACCGAGATGATGCCCTCCTCGCCGAGGATCCGGCGGTCCTTGAGGGAGGTCTCGGTGACGTCGCCGACCGAGAGGCCGTCGACGTACACGTAACCCGCCTGGACCTTGCCGGTGATCCGGGCGCGGCCGTCGACCAGGTCGACGACGACGCCGTCCTCGGCGATGACGATGTGGTCCTTGGGGATGCCCGTCATCGCGCCGAGTTCGGCGTTGGCGCGCAGGTGGCGCCATTCGCCGTGGACCGGCATGAGGTTCTTCGGACGGCAGATGTTGTAGAAGTACAGCAGCTCGCCGGCCGAGGCGTGGCCCGAGACGTGGACCTTGGCGTTGCCCTTGTGGACGACGTTCGCGCCCCAGCGGGTCAGGCCGTTGATCACGCGGTAGACCGCGTTCTCGTTGCCCGGGATCAGGGAGGACGCCAGGATGACGGTGTCGCCGGGGACGATCCGGATCTGGTGGTCGCGGTTGGCCATGCGGGACAGGGCCGCCATCGGCTCGCCCTGGGAGCCCGTGCAGACGAGCACGACCTCGTCGTCCGGCAGGTCGTCGAGGGTCTTCACGTCCACGACGAGACCGGCCGGGACGCGGAGGTAGCCCAGGTCGCGGGCGATGCCCATGTTGCGGACCATCGAGCGGCCGACGAAGGCGACCCGTCGCCCGTACTCGTGGGCGGCGTCGAGGATCTGCTGGATGCGGTGCACGTGGCTGGCGAAGCTGGCCACGATGATGCGCTTCGGGGCGTTCGCGAAGACGTTGCGCAGGACGTTCGAGATGTCCCGCTCCGGCGGGACGAAGCCCGGGACCTCGGCGTTCGTCGAGTCGGACAGCAGGAGGTCGATGCCCTCCTCGCTGAGCCGCGCGAACGTGTGCAGGTCCGTGAGGCGGCCGTCCAGCGGGAGCTGGTCCATCTTGAAGTCGCCGGTGGCGACGACCATGCCCGCGGGAGTGCGGACCGCGACCGCGAGCGCGTCCGGGATGGAGTGGTTGACCGCGATGAACTCGCAGTCGAACGCGCCCAGGGTCTCCCGGTCGCCCTCCTTCACCTCGAGGGTGTAGGGGCGGATGCGGTGCTCCTGGAGCTTGGCCTCGATCAGGGCGAGGGTCAGCTTGGAGCCGATCAGCGGGATGTCCGGCTTGAGCCGGAGCAGGTAGGGGACGGCACCGATGTGGTCCTCGTGGCCGTGCGTGAGCACGATGCCCTCGATGTCGTCGAGGCGGTCCCGGATGATGGTGAAGTCCGGGAGGATCAGGTCGATGCCGGGCTGCTCCTCCTCGGGGAAGAGGACGCCGCAGTCGACGATGAGCAGGCGGCCGTCGAATTCGAAGACCGTCATGTTGCGGCCGATCTCGCCGAGGCCGCCGAGCGGGATGACGCGCAGGGCGCCCTTGGGCAGCTTCGGCGGGGCGCCGAGTTCGGGATGCGGATGACTCAAAAGACTCTCCTCACCACGCGCGCCACGTACCCCCTGGCACGTGGCGCGCATGACAATCGTGCACTTGCTGTCGTCTGTGTTCGTTTCCGGTGTTCAGTTGTCGAGACCTTGTTCAGTTGTGAAGTCCGTTGTCAGAGTTCTACCCCGCCGGCGGCCAGGTCGAGCCTGAGCTGTTCCGTTTCCTGCGGGGAGAGTTCCACGAGCGGCAGCCGGAGCGGGCCGGCGGGGAGGCCCTGGAGGGCGAGAGCCGCCTTGGTGGTCATGACGCCCTGGGTGCGGAACATGCCGGTGTAGACCGGGAGCAGCTTCTGGTGGATCTCGGTCGCCTTCTGCACCTCGCCGCCCAGGTGGGCTTCGAGGAGGGCGCGGAGTTCGGGGGTGACGACGTGGCCCACGACGGAGACGAAGCCGCAGGCGCCCACGGAGAGCAGCGGCAGGTTGAGCATGTCGTCGCCGGAGTACCAGGCGAGGCCGGAGCGGGCGATGGCCCAGCTCGCGCGGCCGAGGTCGCCCTTGGCGTCCTTGTTGGCGACGACGCGCGGGTGCTCGGCGAGGCGGACGATCGTCTCGGTGTCGATCGGGACGCCGCTGCGGCCGGGGATGTCGTAGAGCATCACCGGGAGCTCGGTGGCGTCGGCGATGGCCGAGAAGTGCCGGTACAGGCCCTCCTGCGAGGGCTTGTTGTAGTAGGGCGTCACGGCGAGGAGGCCGTGGGCGCCGTCGCGCTCGGCCGTGCGGGCGAGTTCGAGGGAGTGGCGGGTGTCGTTGGTGCCGACGCCGGCGACGACGTGGGCGCGGTCGCCGACCGCCTCCAGTACGGCTCGTACCAGCTCCGATTTCTCCGCGTCGCTGGTGGTGGGGGACTCGCCGGTGGTGCCGTTGACGACGAGGCCGTCGTTGCCCGCGTCCACCAAGTGGGTGGCGAGCCGCTGGGCGCCGTCGAGGTCGAGTGCGCCGTCCGCCGTGAGGGGCGTGACCATGGCGGTGAGGACCCGCCCGAAGGGGGTCTGCGGAGTGGAGATCGGAGCCATGGGTAACACGCTACTCGCTGCTCAGCGCCGGGTGTCCCCCTGGGGGACGGGAGAAGAGGAGCCCGGCGCTGTCTGCTCGGGGGTTCAGACAGCGCCGGGTCCGTTTGATCAGCCTAGATGAACTTCGTGAAACGTCGCAATACGGACACTTCGCGTCACGAGTCGGACATGTGTGCCCTACGGGGCCACGCGCCCGTTCTTGTTGAAGGCGGCATGGGTCAGCGGCATCAGCCGGGCCCAGTGCTCCTCCATCTTCTCGCCGACCATCTCGATCTCCCGCTGCGGGAAGGACGGGACCGCGGCCAGTTCGTGCTGGGTGCGCAGGCCCAGGAAGTGCATGAGCGAGCGCGCGTTGCAGGTGGCGTACATCGAGGAGAAGAGGCCGACCGGGAGGACCGAACGGGCGACCTCGCGGGCGACGCCGGCGGCCAGCATCTCCTGATACGTCTCGTACGCCTGCCGGTACGAGTCCTCCATCGTGCGGCTCACCAGGTCGTGCTGCTCCCGGGTGCCCTCGACGAAGACGTACTTGCCGGGGCGGCCCTCCTGGACGAGCTTGCGGGAGGTGTCGGGGACGTAGAAGACCGGCTGGAGCTCCCTGTAGCGGCCCGACTCCTCGTTGTACGACCAGCCCACACGGTGCCGCATGAACTCGCGGAACACGAAGATCGGGGCGCTGATGAAGAAGGTCATCGAGTTGTGCTCGAACGGGCTGCCGTGGCGGTCCCGCATCAAGAAGTTGATGAGGCCCTTCGAGCGCTCCGGGTCCTTCTGGAGCTCTTCGAGGGACTGCTCGCCCGCCGTGGAGACCCGGGCGGCCCACAGGACGTCGGAGTCGGCCGCCGCGCTCTTGACCAGGTCGACGGTGACGTCGCTCCGGAAGTCGATCTTCACGTTCTCGGTGGGGCTGTCGCTCACCAGCGGTCCTTCCAGTCGGGGTGCAGCCGCCCACTTTAACGAGGGGCCGACGAGGGGTCCTCCACAGGTCGGACCCCCCTCCTACCGGAGGACTGCATTCGGCCGGTTTGGTGAAATCCTTGGCGGAAAGGGGCACCAAACGACCGGTTTCGCCGTCTGTACCGGTGAAGCACGACGACACCCGAGGAGAGTGACCCTGATGTTCCGCCGGCGAGAGCCCGTACCGTTCGCGTTCGTCGCGGAGGCCGAAAGTTTTCGCAGTAACGTCACTCCACCGCCCCGTGAGCGCCCCAGCGCCTCGCAGCTCGTGGGGCGCACCCTGCTCGGGCTGACCGTCGTGGCCGGCCTCGTCGGGTCGCTGATCCTCGGGATGCCCTCGCTCCAGTCGGGCGACTCGGCCACTCGTCAGCAGCAGTCCGAGGCCTCCGACAACCGCTGAGGTAGCCTCACCGGGCATCGCCCCTTCGAGCGTGCTTGTGAGTGAGGATCTGTCGTGCCCCTGCCCTTTCTGACGGCCGACCGTGCTTTTGACGCGAACGACCAGGTCGCCCTGCCGTTCGACGACCACGACCAGTGGCGTCGTCCGTACCGGCCGGGGTCCTGGCGGGTCGGGGCGGCGGCGCTTTCGCTGCTGCTCGCCTCCTTCGTCCTGCTCGCCGCGGTGATCGTCGCCGCGGCGGGCTCCGTCGGCGGCGCGTCCGTCATCTTCGGCCTCGCCGGAGCCGTCATCGTGGCCACCCTGCGGATGCTGCGGATGGGCACCTGGGTGAGCCGGGCCGGTGTGCGGCGCGTGGGCTTCCTCTCGACCGTCACCGTGCCGTGGGCCAAGGTGACGTCCGTACGGACCGTCCAGCAGCCGGTGCGCTGGCTGGGGCTCCCCCGTACCGTCCAGGGCCAGGCCCTGGTGCTCGGCCGGCAGGGCGGTGAGCAGCTGCTGCTGCTCACCGACCACAACGCCGACTTCCTCTCCCGGGTCGAGGCCTTCGACCGGGCGTCCGACACGGTCGAGGCCTGGAACGCCGAGTACGGCACGGCCCCGGCCGCCGCTACGCGCTGACCGGGCGCCCCTCGTGGAGCGCGATGGCCCGCTGCATCGCCTTGCGGGCCCGGGGGGTGTCGCGGGCGTCGTGATAGGCGACCGCGAGCCGGAACCAGCAGCGCCAGTCCTCGGGCGAGTCCTCCGCCTCGGCCTTGCGCCGGGCGAAGACCTCGTCGGCCGAGTCCCGGTCGATCCGGCCGCCCGCCGTGCGCCTCAGCTCGTCGACGGGCAGGCCGCCCTCCGCCTCCAGCTCGGCGGCGAGGCGGTTCGCCCGGCGCGCGAAGCGGGTGTTCTTCCAGAGGAACCAGCCGCCGACCAGCGGCAGCAGGAACGCCACCGCGCCCATGCCCATGGCGGCCGGTTCGCCCGTGAGGAGCAGCAGGACGCCCTCCATCGCCACCACGCCGAAGACGAGCACGAGCACGGTGGAGAGGAAGACGTACGTGATCTTTCCGCCCACGGCCGTCAGCCCAGGTCCAGGAAGTGCTCCAGGCCGAAGGTGAGGCCGGGGATGCCGGTCACGCGACGGGCGCCGAGCAGGATGCCCGGCATGAAGCTGGAGTGGTGCAGGGAGTCGTGCCGGACGGTGAGGGTCTCGCCCTCGCCGCCGAGCAGCACCTCCTGGTGGGCCAGGAGCCCGCGCAGGCGCACGGCGTGCACCGGGACGCCGTCGACGTCGGCGCCGCGGGCGCCGTCCAGGGCCGTGGCCGTGGCGTCGGGCTGCGGGGCGCAGCCTGCCTTCGACCGGGCCTCGGCGATGAGCTGGGCGGTGCGGGTGGCGGTGCCCGAGGGGGCGTCCACCTTGTTCGGGTGGTGCAGCTCGACGACCTCGACCGACTCGAAGTACGGGGCCGCGATCTGGGCGAACTTCATGGTGAGGACCGCGCCGATGGAGAAGTTCGGCGCGATGAGGACGCCGGTCCCCGGCGAGGCGTCGAGCCACGCCCGCAGGCGCGCGAGGCGCTCCTCGGTCCAGCCGGTGGTGCCGACGACCGCGTGGATGCCGTGGCTCAGGCAGAACTCGAGGTTCTCCATCACCGAGTCGGGCGTGGTCAGTTCGACCACGACCTGGGCCTGCGCCTCGACGAGCTTCGCCAGCTCGTCGCCGCGGCCGAGGGCCGCGACCAGTTCCATGTCCTCGGCGGCCTCGACGGCCCGGACCGCCTCGGAGCCGATGCGGCCCCGGGCTCCGAGGACCGCCACGCGCAGCTTGCTCATTGCTCTTCCTTAGGGGGACTCGTGGGTCAGGAGACCGCTCGCCGGAGGCGGTCGGCCTGCTTGTCCTTCAGCGGGCCGATCACCGCGAGCGAGGGTCGCTGCTCCAGTACATCGCGGGCGACCTCCCGGACCTCGTCCGGGGTGACGTCCGCGATCCGGGTCAGCATGTCGTCGACCGACATCTGGCTGCCCCAGCACAGCTCGCTCTTGCCGATGCGGTTCATCAGCGCGCCGGTGTCCTCCAGTCCGAGCACGGTCGAGCCGGAGAGCTGGCCGACGGCACGGCGGATCTCCTCGTCCGTGAGGCCGTCGGAGGCGACCTTGGCGAGCTCGTCCCGGCAGATCCTCAGGACGTCGTGGACCTGGCCGGGCCGGCAGCCCGCGTACACCCCGAAGAGGCCGCAGTCGGCGAAGCCCGAGGTGTACGAGTACACGCTGTAGGCCAGGCCGCGCTTCTCGCGGACCTCCTGGAAGAGACGGGAGGACATGCCGCCGCCGAGGGCGGTGTTCAGCACGCCGAGGGCCCAGCGACGCTCGTCGGTGCGGGCCAGGCCCGGCATGCCGAGGACCACGTGGGCCTGCTCGGTCTTCCGGTTCAGGAGCTCGACGCGACCCGCCGCGCGCAGGGCGCGGCGGCCGTCGCGGGGGGCGACGGGGACGGCGTCGGCGCGCCCGAGGGCGCCGGCCTTCTCGAAGGCGCGGCGGACCTGCCGTACCACCGTGGCGTGGTCGACGTTGCCGGCGGCGGCGACGACCAGGTGGGTCGGGTCGTAGTGCTTCTTGTAGAAGCGGGCGATCTGGCTCCGGGTGAGCGCGTTGATGGTGTCGACGGTGCCGAGGACCGGGCGGCCCAGGGGGGTGTCGCCGAACATCGTCTGCGCGAACAGCTCGTGCACGACGTCGCCGGGGTCGTCCTCGGTCATCGCGATCTCCTCGAGGACGACGCCGCGCTCGGCGTCCACGTCCTCGTCGAGGATGAGCGAGCCGGTGAGCATGTCGCAGACGACGTCGATCGCGAGCGGCAGGTCGGTGTCGAGGACCCGGGCGTAGTAGCAGGTGTACTCCTTCGCCGTGAAGGCGTTCATCTCGCCGCCGACCGCGTCGATCGCGGCGGAGATGTCGAGGGCGGACCGCTTGCGGGTGCCCTTGAAGAGGAGGTGCTCCAGGTAGTGGGTCGCGCCGTTGAGCGTGGGCGTCTCGTCGCGGGAGCCGACGTGCGCCCAGATGCCGAAGGTGGCGGAGCGCACGGAGGGGAGGGTCTCGGTGACGATGCGGAGGCCGCCGGGGAGGGTCGTGCGGCGGACCGTGCCGACACCGTCCTTGCCCGGGAGAAGCGTTTGGGTACGGGCGACGGCCCGCCCCTCCGAAGAGGGGCGGGCCGTCGCGCGGGAACTACGGGACGTCACTTGGCGGTGTCGTCCTTGTCGCCCTCGGCGGCGCCGTCCTCGTCCGCGATCACGGGGACCAGGGAGAGCTTGCCGCGCTGGTCGATCTCGGCGATCTCGACCTGGACCTTGGAGCCGATCGCGAGCACGTCCTCGACGTTCTCCACGCGCTTGCCACCGGCGAGCTTGCGGATCTGCGAGATGTGCAGCAGGCCGTCCTTGCCCGGCATGAGGGAGACGAAGGCACCGAAGGTGGTGGTCTTGACGACCGTACCCAGGTAGCGCTCGCCGACCTCCGGCATGGTCGGGTTGGCGATGCCGTTGATCGTGGCGCGGGCGGCCTCGGCCTGCGAGCCCTGCTGGGCACCGATGTAGATGGTGCCGTCGTCCTCGATCGTGATCTCGGCGCCGGTGTCCTCCTGGATCTGGTTGATCATCTTGCCCTTGGGGCCGATGACCTCGCCGATCTTGTCCACGGGGATCTTGACGGTGATGATGCGCGGCGCGTTCGGGGACATCTCGTCCGGAACGTCGATCGCCTCGTTCATCACGTCGAGGATGTGCAGACGCGCGTCGCGGGCCTGCTTCAGCGCGGCGGCCAGGACCGAGGCGGGGATGCCGTCGAGCTTGGTGTCGAGCTGGAGCGCGGTCACGAACTGCTTGGTGCCGGCGACCTTGAAGTCCATGTCGCCGAAGGCGTCCTCCGCACCGAGGATGTCGGTGAGGGCGACGTAGTGCGTCCGGCCGTCGATCTCCTCGGAGATCAGGCCCATGGCGATGCCGGCGACGGCGGCCTTGAGCGGCACACCGGCGTTCAGCAGCGACATGGTGGAGGCGCAGACCGAGCCCATCGACGTCGAGCCGTTGGAGCCGAGGGCCTCGGACACCTGGCGGATCGCGTAGGGGAACTCCTCGCGGGTCGGGAGGACCGGCACGATGGCGCGCTCGGCGAGGGCGCCGTGGCCGATCTCGCGGCGCTTGGGCGAGCCCACGCGGCCGGTCTCGCCGACGGAGTACGGCGGGAAGTTGTAGTTGTGCATGTAGCGCTTGCGGGTCACCGGGGAGAGGGTGTCCAGCTGCTGCTCCATGCGGAGCATGTTGAGGGTGGTGACGCCCAGGATCTGGGTCTCGCCACGCTCGAAGAGGGCGGAGCCGTGCACGCGCGGGATGGCCTCGACCTCGGCCGCGAGCGTACGGATGTCCGTCAGGCCACGGCCGTCGATGCGGACCTTGTCCTTGATGACGCGCTCGCGGACCAGCTTCTTGGTCAGCGCGCGGTACGCGCCGCCGATCTCCTTCTCGCGGCCCTCGAAGGCCGGGAGGAGCTTCTCGGCGGCGAGCTCCTTGATGCGGTCGAGCTCGGCCTCGCGCTCCTGCTTGCCGGCGATGGTGAGCGCCTTGGTGAGCTCGCCCCTGACGGCGGCGGTGAGCGCCTCCAGGACGTCGTCCTGGTAGTCCAGGAAGACCGGGAACTCGCCGGTGGGCTTGGCGGCCTTGGCGGCGAGGTCCGACTGGGCCCGGCAGAGGACCTTGATGAAGGGCTTCGCGGCCTCGAGACCGGCGGCGACGACCTCCTCGGTCGGCGCCTCGGCGCCGCCCTTGACGAGCTCGATCGTCCGCTCGGTGGCCTCGGCCTCGACCATCATGATCGCGACGTCGCCGTCCTCCAGGACGCGGCCGGCGACCACCATGTCGAAGACGGCGTCCTCGAGCTCGGTGTGCGTCGGGAAGGCGACCCACTGGCCCTTGATCAGGGCGACGCGGGTGGCGCCGATGGGGCCGGAGAAGGGCAGGCCCGCCAGGATCGTCGACGCGGAGGCGGCGTTGATCGCGACCACGTCGTACAGGTGGTCGGGGTTGAGCGCCATGATCGTCTCGACGATCTGGATCTCGTTGCGCAGGCCCTTCTTGAAGGAGGGGCGCAGCGGGCGGTCGATCAGGCGGCAGGTGAGGATCGCGTCCTCGGAGGGACGGCCCTCCCGGCGGAAGAAGGAGCCGGGGATCTTGCCGGCCGCGTACTGCCGCTCCTCGACGTCCACCGTGAGGGGGAAGAAGTCGAGCTGGTCCTTGGGGCGCTTCGAGGCGGTGGTCGCCGAGAGGACCATCGTGTCGTCGTCCAGGTAGGCGACGGCGGAGCCGGCGGCCTGCTTGGCGAGACGGCCGGTCTCGAAGCGGATGGTGCGGGTGCCGAAGGTTCCGTTGTCGATGACGGCCTCGGCGTAGTGGGTCTCGTTCTCCACTATGGGGTTCTCCTACGTGTTCGTCTTTGCGTCCGGGGCCCGTGTGGCCGGGGACGGTGTGCGACGGCGGCGGAGAGGCTCGGAGGGCGGGCCGGTCTTCGATCGAAGCACCCGGGGATTCGGTTCCGGGGGCCACTACCGAGGACCGGCGGCTGGCCGGCGGCTTCTCGCTCGTCGTTATGGGGTTGTGGCTACCAGACTAAATGTCCGTGCGCACTTCGCGCACGTACAGCGGCACGTACGGCGTCGCGCGCGGCCGTACGTACGGCGAAGGGAGCGGCCCCCGACAGTGGGAACCGCTCCCTTTCACGGCGTCTTACTTGGCGCCGCCGGCCGCACCGCGGCGGATGCCGAGGCGGTCGACCAGCGCGCGGAAGCGCTGGATGTCCTTCTTGGCCAGGTACTGCAGCAGGCGGCGGCGCTGGCCGACCAGGATCAGCAGACCACGGCGGGAGTGGTGGTCGTGCTTGTGCTGCTTGAGGTGCTCGGTCAGGTCCGAGATGCGACGGGACAGCATCGCGACCTGGACCTCGGGGGAGCCGGTGTCGCCCTCCTTGGTGCCGAACTCGGCCATGATCTGCTTCTTGACGGCGGCGTCGAGAGCCACGCGGATCTCCTCTTGGTTCGTGCGCCCGCGAGTGCCCCTGGTCCAGTTCTCAGGGGAAGCTTCCGTGACTCGGCGGGCGAAGGTCCGATGGGCGCAGCTTCCAGAGGCTTCGGGAGCTTCCGGGAGCGCGTACACAAACGGCCGTCACACAGCGTACCAGGGCTCAGGACGTCAGTGCCCGGACGGAGTGGTAGACGTCGAAGACCGCGAGGCAGAGGGGGAGCAGCGTGAGCAGGACGAAGGTCTCGGCGATCTCCAGGAAGCGGCCCCAGAAGGGGGTGACGCCCTTGCGCGGGACGATCAGGCCGATGGCGGTGATCAGCGCGGCGACGCCCGCGACGGCGGCGGAGAGCCAGATCGTACGGATGTCCAGACCGGTGCCGTCGCCCTTGAGGGCCTCCTGGATCAGCTCCGTGGGCGGGTTGAGGCAGAGGCCGAGGCCGAGCAGCACCAGCGCGCCGAGGCCGGCCGCGAGGGCGCAGCCGACCTGCGCGGTGTAGCGGAAGAGGTGGGCGCGCATCAGCATGGCGACGCCGGTGGCGAGGGCCAGGAGCTGTCCCCAGACGTTCTCGGAGAAGCCGAGGACGGCCGAGGCGCCGACGGCGACGAGGGCGCAGCCGCCGACGAGGCCGACCAGGAGTTCGTGGCCGCGGCGGGCCTGGGCGGCGATGCGGGCGGCGTCCACCGGGCCCTGGGGCTCGGCCTCGGAGCCGTAGCCGCCGACGGCGGTCCTCGGCGGGTCGAAGCCGATGGGGAGCCGGGCGAACCGGGTGGAGAGCCCGGGCAGGAAGGCGAGGGCGCCGACGGCGAGCGGGGCGCAGACGGCGGCGGTCTCGGACGGCTCCAGGGTCGTCAGGACGGCCGTGAAGCCGACGAGGAGGCCGACGGCGGAGGCGAGGACGAACGCGACGAACGGGCCGTCGCCGCCCGGGGAGACGATCGTGAGGACCACGGCGAAGACGAGGACGGCGGCGCAGGCGAGGAGGAACTGGAGCTTGCCGATGCCCTGGCCCGCCGCCAGCGGCAGCAGTCCGGAGCCGGCGACGGCGGCGTTCGCCAGGGCGCCGGTGCCGAGGGCCACGGCGGAGCCCCTGTCGTCGTACACCCGGGCGCGGACGGCGGCGAGCGCCAGGAGCAGGACGCCGGTGACGGCGGCGAGGACGCCCGGCAGGCCGTGCATGTCGTGCCGGGGGTCGGCCGTCCACAGGACGAACGCGAGCAGGACGAGGAGGACCGAGCCGCCGAGGAGTCCGGCGCCGCGCATCAGCGCGTCGGACCACAGCGTGCGGTCGCGCGCCACGGCGGAGGCCACGGCGTCCGAGACGTCGTCGAAGACCGCGGGCGGCAGGGACTCGGCGAAGGGGCGCAGCGAGAGCAGTTCGCCGTCGAGGATGCGCTGGGCCGCGAGCGAACGGCCGCCGTCGAGGACGGTTCCGTCGCGGCGCACCAGGTGGTAGCCGACCGGGGCGCCCGGCGCGGGGGTCTGGCCGGAGAGGCGGAGGACCTCCGGACAGAGGTCCGCGACCGCGACGTCCTCGGGCAGGGCGACGTCGACGCGTCCGTCGGGCGCGACGACCGTGACCCGGCAGAAGCCGGTGCCGCCGTGGAACACGGGCGCGGGGGCCGACTGACCCGGTCCGGCGGCCGTGGCTGGGGCCGTCATACTCACCTGCTGCTTCCCCTCGTGGTGATACTGGCCGGCAGGCCTGGCGCCGCACTCCGGGCGCCGTGGGGGCCGGGTGCGGTGCGCTCCGGACGATGCGCTCCGAATGACCCTATTTTTGCGATAGCTCATGGGTGCGCAAACGTTTCGCGTCACCCTACCGCCCACCCGTGACCGCGCACCAAAGTAAGATCCCACCCCGCGGATGGATCTCGTCGCCACGGGGGCGCCCAGAGGAACTTTCCGTCCGGCAACGGAAATTGGTGAGCTGTGAGTCAGATCGTCGTCAAGCGCCCACCACGGGCCCTGCCGTCCGAAGTGCCGAACGAGCAGGTGCAGTTGCAATCTCCTCCGGAGCTGCCCAGGGGGCAGCAGGAGGGCGCTCTGATGCAGCTCCTGCCAATGCTGGGCATGGGCGGTTCGGTGGTCTTCTTCTTCATGACGCCGAACCCGATCATGCGGATCATGGGCATGATCATGATCGCCTCGACGGTCGCCATGGCCATCGCGATGCTGGTCCGCTACCGGCGGGGGACGCAGGGGCAGCTGGCCGATCTGCGGCGCGACTACCTGAAGTACCTGACCCAGACGCGCCGGGCCGTCCTGAGGACCGCCCGTCTCCAGCGCGACGCGCAGTTCTACCTCCACCCGGCGCCCGAGCAGCTGTGGGCGCTGGTCGCCGAGGGCAGCCGGGTCTGGGAACGCCGCATCGGCGACGACGACTTCGCGCAGGTCCGCGTCGGCCTCGGCAGCCAGCAGCTCGCGACTCCGCTCGTCGCCCCCGAGACCGCCCCCGTGGACGAGCTGGAGCCGCTGACCGCCGGTGCCATGCGGCAGTTCCTCACCGCGCACGGCACCCTGGACGGCCTGCCCATGGCCGTGTCGCTCCGCGCCTTCTACCACCTCACCGTGAGTGGGGACGGCGACTCCGCGCGTTCCACCGCGCGGGCCATGGTCGGCTCGCTCGCGGCGCTGCACTCCCCCGAGGACCTGGTGGTCGCCGTCGCCGCGGACGCCGGGGCGGCGCCCGCCTGGGAGTGGGCCAAGTGGCTGCCGCACGTGCAGGCTTCGGGCCCCGGTGACGGCGCGGGCAGCCGGCGCCTGATCACCACGGACGCGCGCGAGCTGCAGGACATGCTCGACGCCCGGCTCGAAGGGCGCCCCCGTTTCCAGGGCGCCGCCCATCCGCTGCTCGACCACCCGCACCTCGTCGTCGTGCTCGACGGCCGGTCGGTCCCGCAGACCTCGGCGCTCGCCTCCCCCGAGGGCATCCAGGGCGTGACGATCATCGAGGTCGTGCAGGGCCGGAACAACGGGCCCCGCGGCGACCTGTCCGTGATCGTGGAGGGCGACTCGCTGCGTCTGGAGTCTGGCCACGGGCACGTGTACGACGGGACGCCCGACCGGCTGGACCCGGACGTCGCCGAGGCGCTCGCCCGCCAGCTCGCCCCGCTGCGGGTCGCGACCGGTTCGGACGACGACGAACCGCTGCTCGCCAACCTGGACTTCACCGACCTGCTGAACCTCGGCGACGCGGCGTCGGTGGACGTGGCGCGCACCTGGCGTCCGCGTTCCCGCTCGGAGCGGCTGCGGGTGCCGATCGGCGTCGGCGAGGACGGCGTCCCGGTGATGCTCGACCTCAAGGAGGCGGCCCAGGAGGGCATGGGCCCGCACGGCCTGTGCGTGGGCGCGACCGGTTCCGGCAAGTCGGAGCTGCTGCGCACGCTCGTCCTCGGTCTGGCGGTGACGCACTCCTCGGAGACGCTGAACTTCGTCCTCGCGGACTTCAAGGGCGGCGCCACCTTCGCCGGCATGTCGCAGATGCCGCACGTCGCCGCGGTGATCACCAACCTGGCGGACGACCTCACGCTGGTGGACCGCATGGGCGACTCCATCCGGGGCGAGCTGAACCGGCGCCAGGAGATGCTGCGCGACGCGGGCAACTACGCCAACATCCACGACTACGAGAAGGCCCGCGCGGCGGGCGCGCCGCTCCAGCCGATCCCGTCGCTCGTCCTCGTCATCGACGAGTTCAGCGAGCTGCTCACGGCCATGCCGGACTTCATCGAGATGTTCGTGCAGATCGGCCGCATCGGGCGTTCGCTCGGCGTGCACCTGCTGCTGGCCTCGCAGCGCCTGGAGGAGGGCCGGCTGCGCGGCCTGGAGACGTACCTCTCGTACCGGATCGGCCTGCGGACGTTCTCCGCCGCCGAGTCCCGCGCGGCCATCGGCGTGCCCGACGCCTACACGCTGCCGAACGTCCCCGGTTCCGGGTACCTCAAGTACGGCACCGACGAGATGGTCCGCTTCAAGGCGGCGTACGTCTCCGGGGTGTACCGGACGAACCAGCACGCCGCCGTGCCGGGCGGGCCGCTGCCCGTGGACCGCCGGCCGGCCCTGTTCACCGCGGCGCACGTCCCGGTCCACCACGTGGAACCGGCCGCCCGGGGGCGGGTCCCCGAGGCCCGGACCCCCGAGGACGACGCCCTGGCCGACTCGGTGCTCGACGTGATCGTGCGCCGCCTCGAAGGGCGCGGCGTCGAGGCGCACCAGGTGTGGCTGCCGCCGCTCGACAACCCGCCGCCGCTCGACGCGGTCCTGCCCGGTCTCGCGGGTGTGGAGGGCCGCGGCCTGACGCAGCCGGGGTACGAGGGGGCCGGCAGGCTCGTCGTACCGCTGGGCGTCGTGGACAAGCCGTACGAGCAGCGCCGCGACACGCTCTACCGGGACTTCTCCGGCGCCGCGGGCCACATGCAGATCATCGGCGGCCCGCAGTCCGGCAAGTCGACGCTGCTGCGGACGATCGTCTCGGCGTTCGCGCTGACCCACACCCCGCACGAGGTGCAGTTCTACGGCCTCGACTTTGGTGGCGGCGGTCTGTCCTCGGTGGCGGGCCTTCCGCACGTCGGCGGGGTGGCGTCCCGGCTCGACCCGGAGCGGGTGCGCCGCACGGTGGCCGAGGTCTACGGCGTCATGTCCCGCCGCGAGGAGTACTTCCGCAGTGCGGGGATCGACTCGATCGGGACGTACCGCAGGCTCCGGGCCCGCGGCGACGTCTCGGTGAAGGACCAGCCGTGGGGCGACGTCTTCCTCGTGATCGACGGCTGGGGCAACTTCCGCACCGAGTACGAGGGGTTGGAGGCCGCCGTCGTCGACATCGCCGCGCGCGGGCTCGGCTACGGCATCCACGTGATCCTGACGGCCTCGCGCTCGATGGAGGTCCGCGCCAACCTCAAGGACCACCTGATGAACAGGCTGGAACTGCGGCTCGGCGACACGATGGACTCCGAACTGGACCGCAAGGTCGCCGTCAACGTGCCGACGGGCGTGCCCGGCCGCGGTCTGACGCCGGAGAAGCTGCACTTCATGGCGGCCGTGCCGCGCATCGACGGCATCAGCTCCGACAGCGACCTGTCGGAGGCGACGGCCGCGATGACGCAGGAGGTCACGCGCCACTGGACGGCGCCCGGCGCGCCGGAGGTGCGGCTGCTCCCGCGCGAACTGCCCGTGCACGAGCTGCCCGCCGGTCACGCGGAGCCGGGGCGCGGCGTCGCGTTCGCCATCGACGAGAACGGTCTGGAGCCGGTCTTCGTGGACTTCGACCGCGACCCGTTCTTCCTGGTCTTCGGCGAGAGCGAGTCGGGCAAGTCGAACCTGCTGCGGCTGCTGATCAAGCAGATCTCGGAGCGGTACGACGGGAGCGCGGCGAAGTTCTTCGTGATCGACAACCGGCGGGCGCTGCTCGACGTCGCCCCGGCGAGCCACCTCGCGGAGTACGTGCCCATGTCGAACAACATGGAGCACCACGTGGACGCGCTGGCCGACCTGATGCGGCGCCGCTCCCCGTCGGCGGACGTCACGGCGCAGCAGCTGCGGGAGCGCAGCTGGTGGCAGGGCCCGTCCCTCTTCGTGGTCGTGGACGACTACGACCTGGTGTCCACGTCCAGCGGCAACCCGCTGGCGAAGCTGACGGAGCTGCTGCCGTTCGCACGGGACGTGGGCGTCCGCTTCATCATCGCCCGCAGCGCGGCCGGTGCGAGCCGGTCGGCGTACGAGTCCTTCATGCAGCGGATGATGGAGCTCGGCGCCCAGGGCGTCCTGCTCTCCGGCGACCCGCAGGAGGGCGACGTGCTCGGCGGCGTCCGCATGCGGCCGATGCCGGCGGGCCGGGGCGTCTACGTGTCGCGGCAGCGGGGGAACCCGCTGGTGCAGACCGGTCTCGTGCCGGAGGTGTGACGGTGCGGACGACGGCTTTCCTCTTCGGGGGCGCGGCCCTGCTGTTCCTGCTGCTCGCGTGTGTGGGCCTGCAGAGGTTCGACGTGTACCTCCGGCGCTCCGCCGATCCGGAGGTCCGGGCCTCCCGGCTCCGGACGCACCGCTTCGCGCGGTGGACGTTCGCGGTGCTGGCGGCGGTGTCCGCGTGGCAGTGCGCGGACTCCTTCCGACTGGCGGCGACGTGGGAGACGGACGGGCGCGGGGCGGTCGTGCGGTACGTGGGCGGGGCGGACGGAGCGGACGCGGCGGCACGACCGGCCGGTGACGGGGGCCCACCGTAGGACGGGCCCACAACGACAGACCATTCACGAGCACGGGGGAAGGAACCACGACATGGCGTGGGAAGAATGGGAGCGGCTGAAGGCCTCGGCGGCCGAGCAGGACGCGACGCGGATGCGGCTGAACCGGCTGCCCGACGAGCGGGAGGAGAACCGCGGCGGCGGCACCGAGGGCGACCTCACGGTGGACGACCAGGCCCTCGCCGCGGTCGGGAACAGCGCGTTCAAGCTGTTCGAGGGGCTGGGGAACCACGGCCGTGACGCGTGGTCCAGCAGCCAGACGGCGGCGAAGGACCTCACGACGCAGGAGTTCGAGCTGGGCGGCGCCCTGCAGGTGGTCCAGGACCGGTGGGAGAAGTCCCTGAAGACCCTGCTGGACGCGTGCGCGCACATCTCCAACCACATGGACTTCACCAAGAACGCGCACGCCGGCGACGAGTACTTCATCGCCACGACCGTCAGCAGCATCGCGACGCTGGACAAGGGCTTCGACGAGGGAGTGAAGCGCTGATGGACCTCGAAGCACTGCGCCACGGCAACTTCGCGACGCTGGGCACGGCGATCGACGACTGGACGAAGGTCGTCGGTCACCTCAAGGGCTACGAGAAGGACGCCCGCGAGGACCTGAAGGCGAAGGCGGACCGGGCCAAGTGGGCCGGGGTGAACGCCACGGTGTCGCGGCAGTTCATCTCCAAGACGGCCGGTGAGTTCGCGGACGCGCTCGCGCAGGCCACCAGCATCCGGGACATCCTCCGGGACACCCGCGACGAGCTCGTGGGGTACCGCGACGAACTCAACCGGGCCATCGACCGGGGCTGGGAGAAGAAGCTCTCGGTCGTGGGCGTGCAGGGCGGCGGCTTCCGGGTCTTCGTCAACGTCCACCCCGAGCCGCCGAACAGTGAGCAGGCCGTCAAGGACCTGCGGGACGAGCTGCAGGGCATCCTCACGAAGGCCACGACCAGCGACTCGACCGCCGCCCAGGTGCTGCGGGCCATCGCGGAGCAGGCCGACCACGGCTTCTCCGGCGTCTCGTACGGGGACCGGGACTCCGCCGCCGAGGCGATGCGACGCGCCGACGACCTGGCGAAGTTGGCGAAGCACCCCGAGAAGATGTCCGACGCGGAGCTCAGGGAGTTCAACGACACCTTGGCGAGATACAAGGACGACCAGCTCTTCTCGGCCCGTTTCGCGACGCGGCTGGGGGCCGAGGGCACGCTCCAGTTCTGGACCGAGATGTCGGACCTCCACATGGGCGCCCGCGACGGAGACCTCAAGCGGATGGAGGAGTTCCAGAAGAATCTGAGCATGACGCTCGCCACGGCGACGCTCTCCGACACCGACGCGATGCAGTCGTGGAAGAAGGACCTCGTCGACCAGTCGAACAAGAACTTCGTCTCCGACGCCGTCAACGTGCCGGGACGCACCGTCGGCGCGTACGGCTACCAGGTGATCAGCAGCCTGATGCACCACGGGAAGTACGACGCGGAGTTCCTCGACGCGTACGGCAAGCAGCTCCTCAAGCAGGACATGGCACCGGCCGGCCCGCCCGGCATCGGCTCCAAGGACCTGTGGCACGGCGACAACCACCAGCTCACGGACCTGGAGTTCGGCAAGGGCGACGGACGCGACCCCCTGGTGGGGTTCATGGACGCGCTGTCCCACAACGCCGAGGCCGCGACGAGCACCTTCGACGACAAGAAGGTCCTGGAGCACGTCCTGGAGAGCACCCGGTACACCGACCGGGACGCCTCGGTGGGCCACGCCCTGGAGGCCGCCGTCATGGGCGTCGGCGTGGGCGAGAAGCCGGACGGCCCCGCCCCGCACACCGCGACCCAGGTCGGCATCATGAAGAACGTCATGCACATGGTGGCGCAGCCGGACGGCGGCTCGGACCTGGTGAGCAAGGGGCTCGGGGACAGTTTCGGGAACATGGCGAGCGCGTACATGCCGGAGATCAGCAGGAGCATGGCCGGCGAGGGCGCGGAGTCGATCTTCCTGACGGACAGCGCCCTCCCCGACGGACTCGACAAGACGGACGTGACGCGGTTCCTGTACGAGGTCTCCCAGGATCCCAACGGCCGGGCGGGCATCATCCTCGGCCAGGGCGTCTACACCTCCAGCCTGATGGAGGCCCACGTCTCCGACCCGTCCCTGTACGACGGAGGGCCCGCCGAGGCCATCCGGACGATCTCGGAGAGCAGCGGCGTCATCCAGGGGATCGTCGGCCACGCCAACGCGGACGAGGGCATCAGCGCCGAGATCGCCAGCGAGAAGGAGCAGAACGACGCCCTCAAGGCGAAGGGCGACTACATGAAGGCGCTGGCCGGAGCGGCCATCGGCGTGGGCGCGGTGGCGCTCGCCCCGGCGACCGCGGCCGGATCGCTGGCGGGGGCCGGGGCCAGCGGCTACTTCGGCGGGATCGCCGGCATGGCGATCGACCGGCTCATGGACGGTCAGCAGGCGCAGGGCGCGACGGACCGGGCGCTCTACCAGACCGGCCGGGAACTCAACGACTACCAGGCCTCGGCGCAGAGCCAGACCAGGCAGTCGGCCCTGGACGCCATCGAGAAGTACGGTTCCGACCTGCCGCCCCAGTCGACGGGCAACCAGGTCCGCGACGCGGTGAACGACGGCTGGGTGGACAGCGACACGATCCTCGAGGACGCCCATGTCCGGCCGGCGGCGTGATCCCGCGCCCGGCCCGGTCGACGGGTCTCCCCGTACGGAGGGCCCAGGGGTCAGGAAGGCGATGCGGGGCGTGATCGGGAAGCGGTTGGCGGCGGCGGGAGCGGCCTGCGTCGTTGTCGCCGGAGTGGTCTTCGGGTACGTGGAGGTCTTCACCAAGGGGATCGACCGGCTTCCCGAGAGGCCGTGCGGGGGTGCCGTCGACCGCGGTCTCGCGGCCGACGCGCTGCCTTCCGCGCGGAAGGCGGAGGAGCGCGGGCGGCTCAACACGCATGCGGACGGGGATTTCCTGTTTGCCTGTCATGTGCGCACCGCCGATTCGACGATCTCCGGAGAGGCGCAGACCGGAGGAGCGACGGAAGTCGGCTGGCGAGAGGCGCACGGGTCCGCCAGGGAGGAAGGCGCCGTCCTGGTGTCGGAGGGTGAGGTGCAGGCGCTGGCTCTGCCCACCCGTGCCTGGGTGTACGTGCCCTGCACTCCTCGCCGGTTCGCGGAGAAAACGAAAAGACCGCATTCCCTGACCGTCGAAGCCAGGACCATCGGAGAGACCCGGTTGCACGGTGACGCCTTGCGTCAGGTGGTGCTTGACTTCGCCTACCAGCTGGCGCGGCATTCGTACGAGGCCGGTGAATGCCGGGAGCGGCGGACATTCCCCGAGGAACTCCCCCGAACAGGTTCCAACCAGCCCTGAACCGCAAGGAGATGTGACGTCCATGGCATGGGACGAGTGGGAACAGCTGAAGGCCTCGGCGGCCGACAAGGACGCGGCACGGATGCAGTTGAACGGGCTGCCGCCCGAGGACAGGCCCAACGCGGGCAGTCCGTCCGGCGGGTTCCTCGAGGTCAATCAGCAGGATCTCGCCGCGATCGGTGACGAGGCGTTCAAGCTGTACAACCGGCTGTGGAAGGAGGCGCGGGTCACCTCCACGGACTCGACGGCGTCCGACCTCTCCTCCCAGGGCTTCGCCCTCGGCGGCGCCCTCCAGCACGTGTCGATGCGCTGGGAGAAGCAGCTCGGTTCGGTGATGGACGCTTGTGCGCTCATCTCGAACCACATGGACTTCACGAGCAACGCGCACGCGGGCGACGAGATCTTCATCGAGCGGCACGTCTCCAGCATTCAGACGCTGGACGCGGGCTTCGATGACGACTGGGAGGGCCGGGGCAAGCCCAATCCGGTCTACGCCGAGAAGAACGAGAAGACCGAGAAGGACTAGAGGAGACCCCGATGGATTTCGAAGCCCTTCACTCGGCGAACTTCAAGCTGCTCGACGACACGGTCGCGGACTGGACGAGCATGCTCAGCAGACTCCAGTCCCTGAAGCGGGACGCTCGTGACGGCCTTCAAGGGAAGGCGCGGAAGGCCAACTGGGCCGGTGACAACGCGGTGATCGGCCGCGAGTTCGTGGGTAAGACCGCCGGCGAGTTCGGCGACGCCCTCACCCAGGCGACGTCGATCCGCGACATCATGCGCGACACCCGGGACGAGCTGAAGACACAGCAGCGGCTCCTGAAGGAGGCCGTCGAGCGCGGCCGGGGGAAAAACCTGACCGTCTCCGTGAGCGGCGGCGGGTTCACCGTACGGGAGAACCCGGACAAGAAGGCCCCCAACGGGCAGAGCGACGTAGACGGCCTCCGGGACGAGCTCCAGGGGATCCTGAACACGGCGACGGAGATCGACAGCTCCGCCGCCACCTCCCTGAAGGCGCTGGTCGACCTCGTCGACCACGGTTTCTCCGACGCGGTGTACAAGGACCGCGACTCGGCGGCGAACGCCATCAAGGAGGCCGAGAAGCTGGCGGCGCTCGCGAAGAAGAAGCCCGAGGACCTCACGCCGGCGGACTTCGACGTGCTCAACGCCGGGCTGGGGAAGTACTCCGGGGATCCGATCTTCGCCGAGCGCTTCGCCTCGACGGTGGGCGCCAAGGGCACCCTCGACCTCTGGGCAGGCCTGAACGACATGCAGAAGAACAGGGACGTCTTCCCGGACCGGCACGAGAAGTACGCCGAACTCCAGAAGAACCTGAGCCTCACGCTCGCCTCGGCGACCCAGGCGGACACCCCCGAGATGTCGCGCTGGAAGTACGACATGGTCAACATGGCGGACCAGCCCCTCTCCAAGAACAGCACCACGTTCGGGGCGCAGGTCATGAGCAACCTGATGCGCTGGGGCAACTTCGACGACCAGTTCCTCAAGGACTACGGCAACAAGCTGATGGGGGTCGAAAAGGTCTCGTCCGACAATGGTCGGCACAAGCCCATGGCCTGGATGCGTCTGGGTATGGATCCGTACCTCAATCGCACCGGTTCGGACAGCGGGTCCGACCCGATGGTCGGCTTCTTGGCCGCCCTCGCAAAAAGCCCCGATGTGGCGACGGACTTCTTCAACGAAAGCTTCCTCAGCAAGGACGAGGATCACAACTTCGAGGAGGGGGGAAAGAAGCGGGATCTGAGCAACTTCGACTACCTCTTCGAGGAGCGTGACTGGCCGCCGGAGATGGACAGCGAACAAGAAGACAGCATCGAGGGCCGCAACAACCTCGCACGGGCCCTCGAAGCTGCGACGACCGGGCATCCCGCGGGTGAAATGCCCACGCATGACACCCTGCCGCACAACGCGGGCCAGGCCAAGTTGATGGAAGGCATCGTCAAAGCCGTCTCGGAGGACAGTGAACTGCTCACCAAGCACGGTTTCATGTCCGACAGCATGGGGCAGATCGCGTCGGAATACCTTCCCGACATCAACCGGGTCATGACCAACGACGCCGACAAGGACACGGACAGGCTTTTCCCAATCTCCGGCACTCAAGCCGACATGAGCCACAAGGACGTGACGCGCTTCCTGTTCCTCGTCGGCCAGGACGACGAGGGGTACGCGGCGGTCGAAGTGGGGCAGAAGGCCTACATGGCAAACCTGATGGACTATCACCTGAATCCCGACCTTCCGGAGAAAATGCGCTACTCCGAGGACCCCCAGTTCACTGTCGAACAGATCGCGCAGGGATCGGGGGAGGTTTCGGGAATCCTCGCGCAGGCACGCGCGGAGGCGGTCGCCGGAGAGGCCGAGGAGAAGGACAAGGCCTACGAGCATTCGGTGGCCCAGATGAAGAACGGAATCTCGGGAACGATCGGAACGATCACCGGCGTCGGCGCGACCTTCATCGCCAGTCCGGTGGCGGGCGAAGCGGTCGGAGGGGTTTCCGGCACCGTGACCAGCATGCTCCTCGAAGAGATCTTCAAGGATGCCGAAGGCAAGGCGAAGGACGCGGCCGGCCCTGTCATGGGTGAACATTGGGAATCGGGCATGCAGAGCAACAGCGGGTACACCGAGAAGGCGGCGGAACTCGCGGCCCAGGCCCATGGAAGGACCGATCTCAAGGATGTGGGTGAGTGGGCCCGCAGAGGCGCGCAGGACGGTTTCCGGGCGTCCGGAATAAATGTGATCACAATGGCTGCGGATTTGAAGACGGACATTTGATGCCGCATACCGTCCAAGCCCACCACAGCACGTCCACCGGCCGTGCGCCTACCCCGAGAGACACCATGATGAGCCGTCCCCGCTGCGTAACGCGCCCCAGGGTCACATTCCTGTTGTCCGTCCTCGCAATCGGCGTGACGATCTCGGCCTGCTCGAAAACTCACGAGGAGAAACGGGAATATGCCCTTCCCGACTCCTTGTGCGGGGTGAAGGTCGCGCCCGACCTGCTGTCGCCGTTCCTACCGCCGGGGAAGAAGCTTTCGGTGAAGGAGAAAGCTCCCGATGGTGGAACCAAGACGTGCGAGCTTTTCATTGACGGGCAACCCGGCGTCTTCGCCACCCAGGTCTGGTGGAGGGAAGAGGACAGCATCGCCGAAGTGGCGTCCGTGCAGGCGATGGTGGGAACCGGGGAGGTGAGCAGCGACCAGAAGTACCTCCACTCGGGAACCGGAGCCGTCGGCAGGCCGACAGGGTGCGCCGACTCCGACCACCCGCAGCAGAAGCTGTACACCGTCATCCAGGTGTTCGCCGCCGGCCGGGACGACAAGCCCACCATGAAGCGACTGATCACGGACTACACCTCGGCGGTCGAGAAGTCGGCGGCTTGCCCTCACAATGCCGTCGTGCCGTCACCACGGTGATGGCACGATCGACCGCATCTGTCCTCTCCCCTCCTCCCGGCCGGAGGCGAGGAACCCGAGATGAAGGCCGCGCCCCGACCTGTCGCCGGCGCTTCGAGCTGCCACCTCGCGGTGGACGGTGCCATCGTCCTGTCGTCCTTCTGGGAGTGGAAGGTCGGAACGGACAGACCCGTGGCGCGGTGTTTGATCGCGGGCTGCTCCCGCGTCGTCGCTCCGTCCCGGCTCGGGTGCGGTCCGTGGGCCGGTGGGCCCGGGGCGCGGGGCGCGGGGCGCGGGGCGCGGGGCGCGGGCAGCGGAACGGGGTGGACGCCTCCCGCGCGCGTCCACCCCGTGTGCTGCTGGTTCGGGTCCGGCCTAGAAGAAGCCCGCGGCCCGCTTGTCGCCCGCCTGGTAGGCCGGGGAGGCCTGGCGGACCGCCCTGGCGATGCCCTGCAGGGCGGTGTGGATGGCGCGGCTCTCCTGGTCCCACTTGGCGTGTGCGCCGTCCGCGGCGGTCTTCGCCTCGCCCTCCCAGGTGCTGGAGACCGAGCGGATCTTCGTCTGGATGTCCTCCAGGGCCTGGTCCAGACGCTTCGCCTGCGCCTCGATGGTGTTCGCCGCGTCATCGAGCGAGGAGTACGTGACGAGCATGATGCCGTCGTTGCCGGTCGACATGGTTCCTCCGGGTTTCGGTGGTGTGTACGGGGTGGCTGGTGCCGTGTCGGACGCTCGGGTCAGAGACCGGCGATGTTCGACCTGGCCGCACGCTCGGCCCCGGCGTCACCGGAGAAGCCCGCGGTCACGTCGACGCCCCGCAGGGCCGCCTCGACCTCGTCGTCGGTGTTGCTGGAGGTCGTCCGGGTGACCTGGATGGCCTCCTGGAAGTTGAGCATCAGCTTGGCGATGCGCACCATGCCCTGGTTGATCTCGGTCTGCTTGGCGTCGAAGGCGCCGGCGCCGATGCCCTTCCAGCGGCCCTCGAGGCTGTCGATGACGCCCTGGAGGGACTGCAGCTGCCCCTTGACGTCGTCGAACTTCCGGGTGAGCTCGTCCTGGAAATCCTTGAGACTCTGATCGCCAACCTTCAAGACTGACATGTGTCGCTCTCCCTCTCTGGGTTTCTCGTTGAGATCGCGTCCGCCCGGTTCACGCGCACGCGGTTCGGTCTGTTCGGTCCGTGCCGTCGGTCCCGTCGGCGCCGGACACAGGTCAGGTGGTGTGCCGTCGGCGCACGAGCACGAAGCCCACAACGGCGACGACGGCCACGGCCGCGACGGCGCCGATGACGAGCCCCGTCCGTCCGCCGTCCTCCGCGCTCCCGCTGGAGCCTGCCACAACGGCGTCGGAAGTCGGCCTGCCGTCGGGAGCTTGTGTCAGATCTGATGCGGACGGGGCCGGGGAGCCGGCCGAGGACGGCGCTGCCGAAGGCGCCGAAGTACCCGGCGACGGGGTCGACCCGGGCGCGCCGCCGTCGGTCCTCTTGTTGGTCAGGGGGCTGATGTTCGGGTCGCCCGGCTTGCCGACGTTCCGGCTGATGTGGGCGTTGGGCCGGACGAGCCCGTGGCCGAGGTAGCTGCTGACCGAACCCGGCTGCCAGTCGTCGTCCCGCGCCGCCGACTC
Organism: Streptomyces sp. NPDC012825; assembly: GCF_042900925.1. NCBI lineage: Bacteria > Bacillati > Actinomycetota > Actinomycetes > Kitasatosporales > Streptomycetaceae > Streptomyces > Streptomyces sp. NPDC012825. The sequence goes on from NZ_JBIBBZ010000021.1 coordinate 25,030, forward strand.
GAACATGACGCGGAGGACCTGGTTGGCGGTCCAGTCGGGGTGCATGGACCAGATGAGTGCGGCGGAGGCGGAGGCGATGGCGGTGGCGTTACTGGTGCCGCCCTCCGTGCAGTAATCCTCGAACTTCTCGTCGCACCAACCGGGGATGTCGCTGCCCGGTGCGGCGAGGTCGATGTGCTCGCCATGCTGCGAGTAGTCGGCCACGACGCTGTTCCGGTCGATCGCCGCGACGGCGACCACGTCGGGGAAGGCCGCCGGGTACTGCGGCTTGTTGCCCTTCTTGGCGTTGTTTCCGGCTCCCGCGAAGATCAGCTTTCCCTTGGCGACGGCGTACTCGACAGCCTCCTTATTGGAGGGGTTGGCATAGTCGCTGGCCCAGGAAATGTTGATGATCCGCGCGTCGCTGTTGGCCGCGGCCTTGATCGACTCCTCCATGTCGAAGGCGTTGATGCCCTGTTCGTGCTGCCGCTCGGTGTCGCTCACCCGGTAGGGGATCACCTCGGCGTCCGGTGCCAGTCCCCTGATGCCGCCGTTCGCTCCGGACCCGACGATCAACTCGGCCATGGTCGTTCCGTGGCCCGTGTAGTCGTCGGTCTCGTCGCCCCTCGTCCCGGTGGCGTCCCAGCCCTTGAGCACCTTGCCCTTGAGCGAGGGGGTGTTCGGGTTGACCCCGCTGTCGATGACGGCGACCTTGATGCCTTTGCCGGTGGACTTCTTCCAGATCTCCTCGGCCCGCATGGCGTCCAGGTACCACTGCTGCGAACGGACGTCGGCGGCGACCGCCGCCGGAGCGGCCCCGACGAGGCCCGCCGTCAGCGCCGTCGCCGCCGTGGTGCCGAGCAGCACCCGCCGGAGTCTGCCGCTCCCGATCATTCCTGCCGTCATCCTGACTTCCGAGCCTTCCGGGTGGTTAGCCGATCACCGGCGGTACGGTGCCGTGCCGTCGGTTCGTCCAGGTCTCTTCGTCCTCCGTCAGGTAGTCGGGGCGCGAAGAGCCGTCGCGGTCCTGTTCCTCACGGGCCGGGCGCTGGTTGCCACGTCCGCCGCCGATAGGCGTGCCGGTACCACGGGGGCTTCCGACGACGCCGTTGGTGCTGGGGGTGCCGCGGCCGGTGGGGCGTGCGGTCCCCTTGCCGTTGTCGGCGCCGACCACACCTGCTTGGCCGGGACGCGCCGCGGCCGTACGGCCCGCCGCGGGGCCGTCCGCGCCGACGACGGTCCCCTTGGGGATCCGGGACCCGGCGCCCCCGGTGGAGGTGCGCTGCTGGGTGCCGCCGACGATGGGGTTGGACCGCCCGCCGCCCGCACGGCCGGTGGCGGACTGCCCGGGGCCGCCGGGGCGGCCGGTCTGGGGCGTGGCACGCCCGGCCTGGGTGGACTGGCCCATGGCCTGCGGCCCGCCCGCACGGCCCATGGAGCTGCCGGAGCGCCCCGCCGCCGGAGAGCCGGCCGGGTTGCCGGAACGACCCATGGCGGAAGAGTTCGTCGGTCCGCCGGAACGTCCCACGGCCGGAGAACTCGTCGGCCCGCCCGAGCGCCCCACGGCGGGGGAGGTACCCGGTCCGCCCGAGCGCCCCATGGCCGGAGAGCCTGTGGGACCGCCCGAACGGCCCACGGCGGTACGGCCGGTGGCGTACGGCCCGCTGGGCGTCCCGGTGATCCGGGGGCCCCCGGGGCGCGGTGAGGTGCCGAGCGCGATCGGCGGAGCCATCGTGGGGCCGGTCGGGTTCGGGGTGCTCGCGGGTGCGGTCGGGGTGGGCGCGGTGGCCGTGATCGTGGGCGCCGGGGGCGTGGCGACCGAGTCGATCCGGACCCTCGTGCCCTGCTGCTGCTCCCGGATCGGCTCGGAGGCGTCGAGTTCGTGCCCGGTGCGGGGTGCCGTCCGGGTGGCACGGTCCTCGCCGGCGCTGATGTGCCCGGGTGCCTCCCGCGACAGGCCGCCGTCACGCGACAGGGCGCCGTCACGCGAAGCGGTGGACCCGCCACCGTCCCTGACCGAACCGGTCGGCTCCGGCACCGCTGCCTCATACGCCTTCGGCGGCTTCGGCAGCTCCTGGCCTTGGAGCGTGGTCTGGGAGACCGCGTAGAACGAGGCCAGGCGGTTCATCTGGTTGATGGCCTCCTGACGGTCCTTCTCGACCTGGAGGGCCTGCTGGTAGTCCTTGTTGTCCTGGGTGCGCTCCGGGGGCGCGAAGTCCTCGGGCTTCTTCTGGACGAGGCGGTTGTCGCGGGGCGGCCTGGCGTTGCGTACCGAGGCGAGGCCGGTGCCGGCCACCTCCATCTGGGCACCCACCGCGTTGGCGACCTTGCCGATGCCCCATGCGTAGGTCACGACCTCGGAGCCGTAGCGCCGGAACTCCGTGGCGGCCTCACCCTGCCATTCGACGCCGCCGACGAAGCCCTCCAGCTCCCTCGCGGCATCGTTGAGGGCGGTCGTCGCCTTCTTGAGGGTCTTGCCGGCGTGCTCCAGGTCGGCCGGGTTCGCGCTGTCGAGGAGGTCGAGCATCGCGTTGAGCCGGTGGCCCTCGAACGACGTCTCGCCGAAGACGCTTCCCTTGGGGCCCATGCCGAAGGGAAGGATCTCGTCCAGGTTCTCCAGGAGGTTGGTGGCCGCGTACCGCGTGTTGATGGCGGACGTGTCCTTCGCCTGCTGCTGCTCCTGAGGCGTCAGGCCCGGCTTCGTGCTCGGCTGCTTGTCGTCACTCATCGGTCGTCACCCCATGCCCTTCTCGATGCTCGTGTCGGCATGGACGGGCGGGGCGGGCTGGGCCGGATCACCGCTCCTCGCCTCCTGCTCCCGCCTGATCGCCTCCTCGCGCTCGTCGTTGAGACGCGCCCTGATCTCGTGAAAGCGCCTGCGCTGTTCGTCCTCCACGTTGCCGTAGCCGACGTCGGCCGCGTGGACCCCGATCTGCAGCAGTTCGATCTGGCCGCTGAGGGACTTCGACAACGACACGAGCGCCGTGTGGACGCGGTGGTACTCCGCGAAGAAGCCGTCCGCCTCCGTGAAGGGGATCCCGACGCCGAGGGAGGCGCGCTTCAGCTGGTCCCGGCCCAGTCCGGCGGCGCCGCCGGGGCCGCTCGCCAGGTCCGCGATGATCCCGTCGACCCGGTCGCGGAACTTCTTCAGCGCGTCCACACCGGTCTTGAGTTCACCCGTCACCGTCGCCCCCGTCGTCCGCTGCCCGTCGCCTCGAACACGACATTCCTCCCCGTTTACTCCTACTGCCCCACATTGCGATCGTGACGGCTCGCCGGCCGCCGATCGCGCACGTACCACTGTAATGACTGGGACCGACAGCCCCAAGTGACTTGCGCGGCACGAGACTTCTCCGGAGCGACGCTATCAGCCGTGTGCGGCTGCAACCCTCACCGGGCGGCCCCCCGCAGGCCTCTGCGCCGGTGGTCCCGCAGCGCCACCGCCGTGCCGACGATCGCCGCCACCAGGACGCCCCCGCCGACCACCACGTAGGTCGCCAGACGGGCCGCGCGCTGTTCCGGGGTCTCGCCCGGGTGGAGCGCCGCCGGGGTCGGGGCCTCGGCGCGGGTCACCCCCTCGTGGGCGACGGGCTTCTCGATGGGCTTGTCGTCCTCGGTCAGGGCCCTGACCGGATCGACCACGCCCCAGCCGACCAGCCGGTCGTGGCCCGCGACCGAGCGTTCGGCGGTCTGCTGGATCTGGGCGACGATCTGCTCCCGCGTCCAGTCGCGGTGCTCGGCCTTGACGAGGGCGGCGAGACCGGCGACGTACGGCGCGGAGAAGCTGGTGCCGTTGTCGGCGCAGTGGCCGCCGCCCGGCACGGTGGAGACCATGTCGACGCCGGGCGCGGCCACGCCGACGAAGTCGCCGGACTGGGAGAACTGCGCGCGTTCGTTGTTGCGGTCCGACGCGGCGACGGCGAGGACGCCTTCGTACGAGGCCGGGTACGTGCGCTTGACGTTGCCGCCCAGGCCGTCGTTGCCCGCCGAGGCGACGACCACGATCTCCCGCTCCAGGGCCTCGTTCACGGCGTCTTCGAGGAGTTTCGTGGGCTTCACGGCGTCGGCCGTGTCCTGCGAGATGTTGATCACGTCGGCCTTCTTGGCGATGGCGTGCCGGATCGCCGTCGCGAGCGTCTCCGCGGTGCCGTTGCCCTCGGCGTCGTTCTGCTGGATGGGGATGATCACGGCGTCCGGGGCGAGGCCGACGAAGCCGGTGCCCCCGGCGGGGCGGGCGGCGATGATGCCGGCCACCTTGGTGCCGTGGCCCACGGTGTCCGTGGTGCCCTGCTCGTTGCCCCGCTTCAGCTTGTACCCGTTGGCGTCCTTGGCGTCCTTGGGGATGAGGTTGATCCCGCTCCTGACGTCCACGGCCTTGGCCAGTTGCGGGTTCTTCACGTCGACGCCCGTGTCGATGACCGCGACCCGGACGCCCTTGCCGGTGGACTGGGTCCACAGTTCGTCCAGCAGGACGCGCTGGAGCGACCAGGGGCGGCCCTCGTACGTCTTGCCCGGGTAGGTGCACTGGGAGCCGTCCTCCGCCGCCGCCGTGGAGAGCGGCGGGCCGAGGACGCAGAGCGCCGTCGCGGCCGCGGCGGCGAGCGCGCGCCGGGAGGGGCCGGAGAGCCGGGTCACCGGCGTCCCCGTCCTCACGAGCCCTGCGGCTGACGTGCGCCGCCCGTGGACAGGCGGGGGCCGGTGGGCAGGAAGGTGGACCACTCGGCGGGGATGGGCAGCGGTTCGACGTTCTTGTAGCCGAGGCGGTTCTGGGCCTGCTGCGCCTCCGCCTGCCGGGCCTGCTTCTCCTCGGCCGAGCCGGACGAGCCGATCCCGGCGTCGTCGGTGGCGCTGTCGCCGTTGGACTGCATCGCGTAGCGCAGGCCGGTGTCGGTGACGAGGAACAGGAAGCCGCTGGACGTGGTGGAGCCCTTGAACTGCCGGAAGAGCTGGCCGGATCCGGGGGTGACGTACGCGCTGCTGGAGCCGGTCGGCAGGGCGGCCGGGAAGTCCTTGCCCGCCCAAGTGCTCAGTGTGGTCGCGCCGTTGTCCGCGTCGACCTCGCGCAGCACGTTGCACACGGTGTTCCGGCTGCCTTCGGCGGTGCCCGCCTCGTTGACGGGCACCGGGACGGCCTCGGGCCACTTCTTGTCCCGGCCGAAGGCGCGGCCCGGCCGGAAGGCGCCACCGCTGACCGAGGTCGCCTGGCCCGCCTGGCCGAGGTCGACGAGCTGCCGGCTGTTGAGCAGCAGCTTGGCGGTGAAGTCCGAGACGGGGGCGACCGTTCCCCCGAGCACCACGTACATCTGCTTCCGGGTGCCGTCCGTCGCGGACAGCACCGTTCCGATCCGGTCGGCGCCGGACGGGAGGTCGCCGATCCCGGCGGGGTCGCCCACCCGGCCCGGGACGTTCGGGAAGGAGATGGCGTCGCCCTTGTGGAGGGTGTTCAGCCACGCCTCCGAGACCCGCTGGGCGGCGCGGTCCTGGCCGACGAGCTGGCGCAGGAGCAGTTCGTCCTTCTCCACGGGGTACGCGGTCCCCCCGGCGTCGACCACGTAGCGCGTGCGGTCGGGGCCCTCGACGTAGAGGAGTTGGCCGCCGGTCAGCCGCTCCGCGCCGTCGGTCCTCCCCTCCTCGCGCGCGGCGAGGACGAACGCCGCCTTCTGTATCGCCCGGCCGCCTTCGCCCGGACGCTCGCAGACGGCCCAGCGCTTGGCGGCGCCGGCCTCCTTGTCGCCGGGGAGGCGGTCGGGGGCGTAGGGGATGCCGAGCGTGGCGCCGTGCGGGATCTTGCCGCTGTCGAGCACGGACTCGTCGACGTTGATGACCTTGCCCTTGTCGGGGTCGAGGAGCAGCTTGGCCGACGACATGTTGAGGACGGGGTGGAGCTGCGTCTTGTCACCGGTTCTGAGCACGACGTAACGGGTGGTCGACTTGCTCGCGATGATGACGTTCTCGCCCGGCTTGTCCCAGTCCTTGGGGGCGACGGGCTTGAACATGCCCCAGGCCCCGAAGACCGCGAGGACCACCGCCCCGACGACGGCTCCCGGCACCACCGCGCGCAGGGGACGCGGCGCGCCCTCCTCCGAACCCGTCGCGTTCGGTTGCACGAACTGTGCGATCAGCCTCCGCTTCGCGAAGGTGTAGGCGTTCAGTTCATCCCGACGTGATGCCATCTGTTCGCTTGTCCCTCTCCCCGATGGGCGACCAGGTTCCCACACCCGTGAGTACCGGTCGGCCGTCCCGCCGCCCCCACTATGCCCGTCGGCGCCCGCGTCCCGGTGCTCAGGTAGGGTGATCGCCCAGTCAACGCCCATGGGAATTCGGCTATTACGGACACGAGGGGGCAACGTGGCGACGGGTACGGCGACGCGTGCACGGCGCGGGCGGGCCACCGGCCCGGCGCCCGGAACTTCCCGACGGCAACGCAGCAATGACCGCGGCGAGGTTCGAACGCCGGACGCTCCGCGGGGCGTCCCCGCGACCACCACCCTGCGTCCCCTGTCACGCGCCGGCCGGGTGGGCCCGTTCCAGCTGCGGCAGCTCGTCCTCGTGGAGTCGGCGCTGGCCCTCGTCGCGGTCGGCCTGGTGATGGGCGGCCTCTGGCTCGTGCCCACCTGTGTCGTCGCCGGGATCCTGGTCCTGCTCGCCGTGATCCGCCGCCGCGGGCAGGCCGTGCAGGACTGGCTGGGAGGCGTGCTCGCGCTCCGTGCGCGCCGGGGCGCCGCCGCCCCCGCCGGGGCCGACACGGACCCCTCCCTCGCTCCGGTGGGCGAGAACGTGCCGGGCTTCCGCGCCTCGCCCTACGTCGACCGCAACCACCGTACCGTCGGCATGCTGGGCGACGGCACCTTCCTGACCGCCGTGCTGCGCGTCGAGGCGAGCGGCTCTGCGCTGCGTCCGGTCTTCGGCGCGCGCGCCTTCCCGCTCTCCGTCCTGGGCGGCGCCCTGGAGGTCGACGACATCGTGGTGGAGTCGGTGCAGCTGGTGCAGCAGGTGCGCCCGGCACCGGCGCCGCACCTCCCCCAGCAGGCCGTGGCCCGGCTCTCCTACGCCCCGCTCCAGGAGCGGACCGAAGCTCCCGCGCTGCGGCTGACCTGGGTGGCCGTGAAGCTGGACCCCGAACTCTGCCGGGAGGCCGTGGAGGCCCGCGGCGGCGGCCCGGAGGGCGCGCAGCGCTGTCTGGTCCGGATCGCCGACCACCTGGCCAGCCGCATCACGGGGGCGGGCTTCCAGGCCACCGTGATGGACCAGGAGGAGCTCAACTCCACCGTCGCCACCGCGCTCTGCACCAATCCGCGCGCCGCCGCCCGCGCGGGCCGGCCCGACGCCGCGCCGGAGCGGCGGACGGCCGAGACCTCCCGGGTCTGGCGGTGCGACGACCGCTGGCACACCACGTACGCGATCGGCCGCTGGCCCGAGCTCGGGCGGGGGGCGACGCCGCTGCCCCGGCTGGTCTCGCTGCTCACCTCCGTACCGGCGTACGCCACGACGTTCAGCCTCACCGTCCGGCGCGGGACGCGCCAGGGGGCCATGGACGTCGACGGCCACGTGCGGGTGACCGGCGGCTCCGACAACGAACTGGTCCGGGTGCGCCGGACCCTGGAGGAGGCGGCGCGCGCCGCGAAGGTCGGCCTGCTGCGCCTGGACCGCGAGCAGCTGCCGGGCGTACTGGCGACGATGCCCCTGGGAGGCGCCCGATGATCGGACGTGGCCGGAAGCCGGTCAGGCCGCGCGGTCTGACCGGTCCGCGGCACGCGGGGCACACCATGCCCGCGGACCACCTCTCCGCCCTGTCCCTGCCCGTGGGCGACGACGGCGTGGTCGTCGGCGAGGACGCCGAGGGGCGGTCGCAGCTGGTGGGGTTCCACCGCTCGACGCCGTACGACGTACTTCTCGTCGGCGGTCTGTGGACGGCGCAGGTGCTGGCGCTGCGCGCGGCCGGCACCGGGGCGCGCGTGGTGGTGGAGACCGGCCGCCCCCACCACTGGACCGGTCTGGCGCAGGCGGCGGGGGCGGGCCTGGAGTGCATCACGCTCCACGACGTGGGGCGGGTGCCCCCGCTGGGCGCGACCGTCGGCAGCCCCGTCGTGGTGGTGCGCGACTGCGGCATGCGTCCGCCGCGCGGCCGCGTCGTCTCCGCCCCCTGGCAGTCGGTGCTGACCCTCCTCCCCTATCTCAGTCCGGTGGCGCCGCGGCTCATGCGGTCCGCGACGCTGGTGGGCGTCCAGCGGGTCTCCCCGCAGGAGGCGCAGCAGATCGGGAGCATCCTGGGGCTGACGCGGGGCGAGGTCGAGGCGCTGCCGACGCTGACGGACGGGGTCACGCTCTGGTGCTCCGGCGGGGAGCGGCAGTGGGTCATGACGAGCCCCACGGACGCGGAGGCGGGTCTGCTCGGCACGGCCCGCCGGATGGACTGAACCCCCTCCGGGTGAGCGGGCGGCCGAACCGCCCCCGCCCCGGACCCGGGCTGCCTACTATGGCCCCGGTGAGCGCCGGGCCGCAGCGAACGGCCCGGCACCGTGTGAGACGTGGGCCGTTCGGCCGGCCGTGAGCGAAAGGAACCCCATGGGGAGCGCGCAGGAAAAGGACGAGCTGTACGCCCTCGACATCTCCGGCGTCGAATGGCAGGGTGCCCCCGGCACGAGCCCGGACGAGGAGCGCGTCGAGATCGCTCATCTGCCGGGCGGAGGAGTCGCCATGCGTTCCTCGCTGGACCACGACACCGTGCTGCGGTACACCGAGGCCGAGTGGCAGGCCTTCGTCCTGGGCGCGCGGGACGGGGAGTTCGACCTCCGCTGAGGCGCCGGGACGCTCGGGATCCGGGGAGTTCCGGAGAACTCCGGGCGTTTCCGGGGGCTTCCACGAAATCCCGGGGGCTTCCGGGGAGTTCCACCGACCGGTGGTCGTACGGCCCGGAAGGGGCCCGCGACCGCCGGTTCGTCGTTACGGGCCCGGAATCGGGCGCGGTCGTGCCGTTTCGCCCGCCTTCCTCCTCACGCTCCGCCGTACCGGCGTCACTTCGGGGCACCGCGGGACGCGAGGGCCGCGTACGGGGTGCGGACGGGCCTGCCGCGGTGGTGGCGCGGGCGATTAGGCTGGACCGGGGCACGGCAGGAGAACCCTCGGACCCGTCCGCCGTGCTCCAGGGGGAGAGCCGGGCCCATCGGAAGTGAACGGTGGCCCCCACCCACGACGGCACAAGGGTGCTCGACCACACCAGGAGGCAGAGTGAGCGGCGATCGGGACGACATCCACGGGGGCTGGAACCCTCCTGCCGACGATTCCGACGTGGACCCCGTGGAGCTGACGGGCGAGTTCACCATCGACTACACGCCGCCCGCCTGGTACGCGCAGAGCGCGTCGGGCGAAGCCTCCGGCGCTTCCGCCGGGCAGCAGTACCCGCCGCCGCCGACGGGGGCGCCGGTCCCCGTGCCCGGCCTGCCCGCCGGAAGCGGCTTTCAGCCGAACCCGCCGTCGCCGGCCGTGACCCCGCCGAACCCACCGACGCCGGACGCCCCGGTGCCCGCTCCCGCCGCGCCCCTGCCGGTCGAGGCGTCCTCGGGGCCCTTCGGCGGCGGCGATCTGGAGAGCGGCGCGACGATGCGGTTCTCCCCCGTGACGATGAGGCGGGAGATGGAGGAGATCGCGGAGCGCGCCGCGGCGGAGCGGGCCGCCTCGGCGGGCGGCGGGGACGACAATGCGGCGGACTCCCCGGACGCGCCCCCCGCGCCGTCGGCGGCGACGGCGGATCCGGCCGCCACCGGACCGTCGCCCGACGGTACGGCCGACCGGCCCGAGGCCGACGCGACCTCCGGAGCGGTACGGGAGGAGCCGGCCGGTGACGCCGCCGCGTCCTCGCCCGCCCCCGAGGACGACGACACGCGGGCCCCGGCGGACGGGACCGGCGAGGACGCGACGGGTCCCGTCGTGGACGCCGTGGACGGGGCACGGGGCGAGGCCGGTACGACCGCCGGCGAGGTCTCTCCCGACGGCACCTCCCCCGACGACGCGCCCTCCGGCGACGCCCCCGCCGAGGACGCCCCGGCCCCCGGGCGGCCCGGTCCGCAGGACGTCTCCCCGGCACCCGAGGCCCTGCCGGCTCCCGCGCCGCAGGCCGGGGCCGCGCCCGGACTGCCCCCGCTGCCGCCGTCGTTCCAGCCCGCGGCGCCCGCGCCCGCGCAGCAGTGGCCCGTGCCGCCGGTGGCGGGCGCCCAGCCGGGAGCGCCGGCCGCGCCGCTGCCGCCCACCGCCGCCTGGCCGCCGCACGCGTCCGCCGCGCCCGGTCCCGTACCGCCGCAGGCCCAGGAACCGGGCGGGTACGGCTACCCCCAGGCACCGCAGGCTCCCCAGGCCCCGCAGCCCCCGTACGCACAGCAGCCCCCGGCCCCGCAGGGCGGTTACGGCTTCCCGCACCCCGGGACGCCTCCGCAGCAGGCCGGTTACGGCTACCCGCAGCAGCAGCCCGGCGCCGTACCCCCGCAGGCCCGGCAGCCCGGCGGATACGGCTTCCCGCACCCCGGCGCCGTACCGCCGCAGGCTCCCCAGGCCCAGCCGCAGGCCCCCTCGCAGCCGCAGGCCCAGGCCCCGTCCCCGTACGACGCGCAGCAGCCCGTCGACCCCCGGACCGGTGCCGCCTGGCCCTCGCCCGTGACGCACGACCAGCGGGAGCGGTCCGTGCCGGGTGCCCCGCTCGGGTACAACGCGGCCGTCGAACTCTCCTCCGACCGGCTGCTGCGGAACAACAAGCAGAAGCCCAAGTCCAGCCGCACCCCCGGCGCCGCCTCGCGCTTCAAGCTCGGCGGCAAGAAGGAGGAGGCGGAGCGGCAGCGGAAGCTGGACCTGATCCGGACGCCGGTCCTCTCCTGCTACCGGATCGCGGTCATCTCGCTCAAGGGCGGCGTCGGCAAGACCACGACGACCACCGCGCTCGGCGCGACCCTGGCGACCGAGCGGCAGGACAAGATCCTGGCGATCGACGCCAACCCGGACGCCGGCACCCTGGGCCGCCGGGTGCGGCGCGAGACCGGGGCGACCATCCGCGACCTGGTGCAGGCGATCCCGTACCTCCACTCGTACATGGACATCCGCCGGTTCACCTCGCAGGCGCCCTCGGGTCTGGAGATCCTCGCCAACGACGTGGACCCGGCCGTCTCGACGACCTTCAACGACGAGGACTACCGGCGGGCGATCGACGTCCTGGGCAAGCAGTACCCGATCATCCTCACCGACTCGGGCACGGGTCTGCTCTACAGCGCCATGCGCGGGGTGCTCGACCTCGCCGATCAGCTGATCATCATCTCGACGCCCTCCGTGGACGGCGCCTCCAGTGCGTCGACCACCCTGGACTGGCTCTCCGCGCACGGCTACGCGGACCTGGTGCAGCGCTCCCTCACCGTCATCTCCGGCGTCCGCGAGACCGGCAAGATGATCAAGGTCGAGGACATCGTGCAGCACTTCCGGACCCGTTGCCGCGGGGTCGTGGTCGTGCCCTTCGACGAGCACCTCGCGGCCGGTGCCGAGGTCGACCTCGACATGATGCGGCCGAAGACCCGCGAGGCGTACTTCCACCTGTCGGCGCTGGTGGCCGAGGACTTCGTACGGGCGCAGCAGGCGCAGGGCCTGTGGACCGGCGACGGCCAGGGCGCCGTGCCCCCGCACATGGCCCCGCCGATGCCGGGACAGCCGTACGCCGGACAGCAGCCGGTTCCCGGGCAGTTCGCCACCGGGCAGCCGGGACAGGCCGGACAGCCGGGGCAGGCCGGACAGCCGGGACAGGCACCCGGTCCGATGCCCGGCCAGTACGCCCCGGCCCAGCACGGGCAGCCCCAGCACGGGCAGCCGGGACAGTACGGCCGGCCCGGACAGTACGGCCAGACCGGACAGCCGCTGCCGGGGCAGTCCGCGCCCGGCCAGCCCTCCCCCGGTCAGCCGTACGCTCCCCAGGCGCCCCAGGCCGGCCAGCCCTACCCGCCGCAGGCGTACCCGGCCCCCGGGCAGCCCGTGCCCGGGCAGCCGGGACAGGCTCCCGGCCCGATGCCCGGCCGGTACGCCCCGGCCCAGCCCCAGCCCCACCCCGGCCACCCCGCACCCGCTCAGCCGTACGCCCCCCAGGCCCCGCACCCCGGTCAGCCCTACCCCCCGCAGCCCGGTCAGCCGGGTGCTCCCGGCGGTCACGGCGTACCCCCGGCCTGGCAGCAGCGGCCGGTCCCGCCGCAGGAGCTTCCCGAGCAGCAGGGCGGTCTGCCGCTGCCCCCGCAGGCCGGCCCGCAGGCCCCTCCGCAGGCGCCGCCAGCCCCTCAGCAGTAGGGCGTCACAGGAGTAGACCAATGAGGCCCCGTATCGGTCGTCCGATACGGGGCCTCATGGCGTTCCCGCAGCCCACAAGGGGTTTGAGTCATCGTTGACGACGGCAGACCACCGCTGATACACCTTCGCTTCACTCACCGTCAGCCCAAGATCCACGACAGAAACTCCGACGCGAGGTCACGTCCCATGGTCATGGTCACGAAGGTCCCACCCCGCCCCGCCCCCGCCCGCAGAACCCTCCGGCTCCTGCTCGCCGCCGGTGTCGCCGCCGCCTCGCTCACCGCCGTCCCCCATGCCGCGCGGGCGGAGGACGACAAGTCCGGCGGCACGACCCTCACGGTGGCGGTCTCGCAGAGCGTCGACTCGCTGAGCCCGTTCCTCGCCCAGAAGCTCACCTCGACGAGCATCCACCGGCTGGCCTACGAGTACCTGACGAACTACGACCCGAAGGACGCCCGTACGGTCCCGGGTCTGGCGACCGAGTGGAAGCCCTCGCCCGACAAGCTGACGTGGACGTACACGATCCGCGGGGACTCGTACTGGTCGGACGGGACGCAGGCGACCGCCGAGGACGCGGCCTGGACCTTCAACAAGATGATGACCGACCCGAACGCCGCCACCGCCAACGGCAGCTTCACCGCGAACTTCGAGAAGGTCACCGCGCCCGACCCGCGGACCCTCGTCATCAGGCTGAAGAAGCCCCAGGCGACGATGACCGCGCTCGACGTGCCGATCGTGCCCAAGCACGTCTGGGAGAAGGTCGGCGACTTCTCGAAGTTCAACAACGACCGGCAGTTCCCCGTCGTGGGCAACGGACCCTTCGTCATCACCGACTACAAGGTCGACCAGTACATCAAGCTCAAGCCGAACAAGAGGTTCTGGCGGGGCGCGCCCAAGTTCGACGAGCTGGTCTTCAAGTACTACAAGGACGGGGACGCCGCCGTCGCCGCCCTCCAGAAGGGCGAGGTGTCCTTCGTGCCGAACCTGACGCCGGCCCAGGCCGACGCGCTGAAGTCCCAGAAGAACATCAAGGTCAACGACGCCCCGGGCCGCCGGTTCTACGCCCTCGCCACCAACCCGGGCGCCAGGGCGCAGGACGGGAGGACGTTCGGCAACGGGCACAAGGCGCTGCTCGACCCGGCCGTGCGCAAGGCGCTCTTCCTCGCGGTCGACCGCACCACCCTCGTCGACAAGGTCTTCCAGGGGCACGCCGTCGAGGGCGAGGGGTACATCCCGCCCCGCTTCGGCTCGTACTTCTGGAAGCCCGACGGGGGTCAGGAGCGGACGTACGACCCGGAGGAGGCGGCGAAGGTCCTCGACGCCGCCGGGTACCGGAAGAACGCCGGCGGCAAGCGGGTCGGCAAGGACGGCAGGCCGCTGGACTTCCGGATCCTCTGTCACGCCACCGACCCGAACGACAAGGCGGTCGGCAAGTACCTCCAGGAGTGGTGGGGCGAGCTCGGCATCGGCCTGAAGGTCGAGTGTCTGGACAGCGTCTCGGACCCGTGGGTGAAGGGCGACTACGACCTCGCCTTCGACGGCTGGTCGGTCAACCCCGACCCGGACTACGTCCTCTCCATCCACACCTGTGGCGCCCTCCCGGCCACTCCGAAGGACAGCGGCGCCACCGACAACTTCATCTGCGACAAGGAGTTCGACGGGCTCTACGCGCGGCAGGCGGTGGAGTACGACACCGCCAAGCGGGCGGATCTGGTGAAGCGGATGCAGTCCCGCCTGTACGACACGGGGTACATGAACGTCATGGCCTATCCGAACGCCCTGGAGGCGTACCGCACGGACCGGATCGCGTCCATCACGACCATGCCCGAGGCCGCCGGGAACCTGTGGGGGCAGGACGGCTACTGGAGCTGGTGGTCGGCCGTGCCGGCGGCCTCGGCCTCCGGCGGGTCCGAGGGCGGCGGCTCCTCCACCGGGGTGATCGTCGGCATCGGCGCGGCCGTGGTGGTCGTGGTCGGCCTCGGCGTCGTCCTCGGGCTGCGCCGACGCTCCACCGCCGACGACCGCGAGTAGTCCGTGACGACGACCGGCACCCCCGCCGACGTGGTGCGGGCCGACGAGGCCCGCGCCGCGGACGGCGCGCCCCACCGCACCGGCGCCTCCTCCGGTTACCTCCGCCACGCGGCGGGGAAGCTGGGCGGCGCGCTCGTCTCGCTCTTCGCCGTCCTGGTCACCAGCTTCTTCCTGTTCCGGATCATCCCCGGCGACCCGGTGAAGGCGATGACCCACGGCATCCCCACCTCGGCCGAACAACTGGCCACACTGAGGCGGCAGTTCGGGCTCGACCTGCCGCTCTGGCAGCAGTTCGCCGACTACTGCGCGAAGGCCCTGACGGGCGACCTCGGCACCTCGTTCCAGTTCCGCGCCCCCGTCGGGGAGCTGATCTGGGAGAAGCTGCCGGCGACGCTGCTGCTCACCGGGGTCGCCGTGGTGATCTACTCGGCGCTCGGGCTGTGGCTGGGCACCCGCTCGGCCTGGCGCCACGGCGGTCTCGGGGACAAGCTGAACATCGGGATCGCGCTGACCCTGTGGTCGGTGCCGTCCTTCTGGCTCGGCCTGCTCCTCATCATCGTGTTCTCCGTCGGCGCGGGCCCGGTCCCCGGCCTCTTCCCGACCGGCGGCATGGAGTCGGGCACGGGCGAGACCGGTCTCGCGTACGTCCTGGACGTCGCCCACCACCTGGTCCTGCCGGTGGTGACCCTGGTGGCGGTCGGCTACGCGCAGACGCTGCTCGTGATGCGCTCCTCGCTCCTGGACGAGATGGGCGGCGACTACCTGACGACGGCGCGGGCGAAGGGGCTGCGCGACGACGTCGTGCGCCGCAGGCACGCCGTCCCGAACGCGCTGCTCCCGACCGTGACCATGATCTTCATCAACCTGGGCCACGTGGCGGCGGGTTCGATCCTGGTGGAGACGGTGTTCTCCTGGCCGGGGCTCGGCGGGCTCTTCTACCAGGCGCTCAGCGTGCCCGACCTGCCGCTTGTGCAGGGCCTGTTCGTGGTCTTCGCCGGAGCGATGATCCTGATGAACCTGCTCGCCGACCTGCTCTATCCGCTGCTCGATCCCCGGGTGGGCCGATGACCTCCTCCACGACCTCCGCGACGCCCGCGCCGGAACCCGCCCCGGAGCCCCTCCCGGAACCCGCTCCCGGGCCCTCCCCCGAGCCCGCGCGGAAGCCGCCCTCGGCGGCCTCCCTCGCCCGGCAGCGCCGCAGGGCCTCGGCGGTCCGCTTCTGGAAGGAGTACCGCGCCCACCGCGCCGGCCTGTACGGTCTCGCCGGGCTCGTCCTGATCGCCCTGCTCGCGCTCGCCGCTCCGCTGCTCGTCGGCGCCGACGTGCAGTCGGTGACAGGGGCGCCGGGCACGGCCCTGGAGTCCCCGAGCGCCGAGTTCCCGCTCGGCACCGACCAGTTCGGGCGCTCGCTGCTCGGGCTGCTGATCTGGGGGGCGCGGATCTCGCTGCTCGTCGGTCTGCTCGCGGCGGCCCTCTCGGTCGCCATCGGCACCCTGGTGGGGATCGTCGCCGGGCACTACGGCGGCTGGTTCTCGACCGTCGTCATGCGGATCACCGACTGGTTCCTGGTGATGCCGGCCCTCGTCCTGGCGATCGTGCTCGCCACCGTGATGTCCCGCTCGATGTGGACGGTGGTCCTGGCGATCGGGGTCACCTCGTGGCCGACCACCGCCCGCCTGGTGCGGGCGCAGACCATCGCGGTGGAGTCCCGCCCGTACATCGAGCGGGCGACCGCGCTCGGCGGCGGCCACCGGCACGTCATGACCCGGCACGTGCTGCCGAACGTGATGCCGCTGGTCCTCGCGCAGACCACGCTCGGCATCTCGACCGCCATCCTCACCGAGGCCACCCTCGCCTTCCTGGGCCTGGGCGACCCGACGGTGGTCTCCTGGGGCGGGATGCTCCAGGACGCCCGCGAGGCCGGCGCGGTCTCCTCCGGGCACTGGTGGTACCTGGCCCCGCCCGGGATCGCGATCGCCCTGGTGGCGCTCGCGTTCACGCTGTGCGGCCGGGCCGTCGAGTCCGTGCTCAACCCGAAGCTGGGGGTGGGGCGATGAGCCTGCTCGAGGTACGGGACCTCAGGGTGACGTACGGGTCGGGCGCGGCGGCCGTGCCCGCCGTGCGCGGGGTCGACCTGACCCTGGAGGCGGGCACCAAGCTGGGCGTGGCGGGCGAGTCCGGCTGCGGCAAGTCCACGCTCGCGCTCGCGCTGCTCCGGCTGCTCCCGGCGTCGGCGCGCCTGGAGGGCGAGATCCTGTTCGACGGCGAGGACGTCCTCGCGATGTCGTGGGGGCGGCTGCGGGCCGTGCGCTGGGCGGGTGCGTCGATCGTCTTCCAGGGCGCGATGCACTCGCTGAACGCCGTGCACCGGATCGGGGACCAGATCGCGGAGCCGCTGCTCGTCCACGGCCGGGCGACCCCGGCGGCGGCCCGTGAGCGGGTCGGCGAGCTGCTCGAACACGTCGGTCTGCCCGCCGCGCGCGCCGCCGCGTATCCGCACGAGCTGTCCGGCGGGCAGCGGCAGCGCGTGATGATCGCGATGGCGCTCGCCTGCGACCCCCGGCTGATCGTCGCGGACGAGCCGACGACCGCGCTCGACGTGATGATCCAGGCGCAGATCCTGCGCCTGATCGAGGGCCTGGTCGCCGAGCAGTCGATCAGCCTCCTGATGATCAGCCACGACTTGGCGGTCCTCGCCGACACCTGCGACCGGCTCGCCGTGATGTACGCGGGCCGGGTCGTCGAGGAGGGCCCGGCGCGGGCGGTGTACGAGGCGGCCGCGCACCCCTACGGGAAGGCGCTGTCCTCGGCGTTCCCGCTCATCGGCGACCCCGCCTCCCGGCGGGCGCCGCGCGCTCTGCCGGGCGACCCGCCGGACCCGGCCGACCTGCCGGGCGGCTGCACCTTCCACCCGCGCTGCCCGGTGGCGCTGGACGTCTGCGGGGACCTCGACCAGGAACTGCGGGAGGCGGGCGCGGGGCGCCGGGCCGCCTGCGTACACGTGGGGAGCGCGTCATGAGCACGGACACCACCGCGCGCCCGGAGCCGGGGACGGCGACCGGAGCGCTGCTCTCGGCGCGGGAGCTGCGCGTGGTCTTCCCCGGACGCCGCGGCGCGCCGCCCGCGCGGGCGGTGGACGGGGTGGACCTGGACATCGGCGCGGGCGAGATCGTGGCCCTCGTCGGGGAGTCGGGCTGCGGCAAGACGACCCTGGCCCGCTCGCTGCTCGGCCTGGTCCGGCCCACGTCGGGCACGGTCTCCTTCGACGGGGAGCCGCTCGCGTACTCCTCCGGGGCGCTGAAGGCCTACCGGAAGCGGGCGCAGCTGGTCCTCCAGGACCCGAGCGGTTCGCTGAACCCCCGGCACACCGTGTACGACGCGGTGGCGGAGGGGCTGCGGATCCACGGGTACGCCGGGGACGAGCGGGCGGCCGTGTCCGGGGCGCTCGCGCGGGCCGGGCTGCGTCCGCCGGAACGTTTCTTCCTGCGCTACCCGCACGAGCTGTCCGGCGGGCAGCGGCAGCGCGTGGTCATCGCGGGCGCGCTGGTCCTGGAGCCCGAGCTGATCGTCGCGGACGAGCCGGTGGCCTCCCTGGACGCGTCCGTACGGGGCGAGATCCTGGCCCTGCTGCTGCGGCTGCGCGACGAACTGGGCCTGTCGGCCCTGGTGGTGACGCACGACCTGGGCCTCGCGTGGAACATCGCGGACCGGGTGGCGGTGATGTACCTGGGCCGGGTCGTGGAGACGGGCCCGGTGGAGTCCGTCCTGACGAACCCCCGGCACCCGTACACGCGGGCGCTGCTCTCGGTGCTCCCGGAGTCCGAGGGGGCGCCGGTGGTGCTGACCGGTGAGCCCCCGGACCCGTCCCGTATCCCGTCCGGCTGCCGCTTCCACGCCCGCTGCCAGGTCCTCGCCTCGGGCGCGGCGGCGGCGGTCGCGGACCGCTGCCGGGGCGAGGACCTTCCGGTCCTGCCCGGCGGCGGTGCGGGCGCGGTGGCCTGCCACTGGGTGGAGGGGGGCGGGGCGGACTGACGGACCTGGCGGGTCAGACCTGTTCCGGGTGCTCCCGGTCGTACTCCCCGGTCAGCTCGCGGCAGCGCTTCACGTCGTCCGCCATGGCCCGGAGCAGGTCGTCCAGGGTGTCGAACCTGAGCATCCCGCGCACGTACGCCAGGAAGTCGACGGCCACGTGCAGCCCGTACAGGTCGAGTCCCTCGCGGTCGATCGCGTACGCCTCGACGGTCCGTTCGGTGCCGTCGAACTGGGGGTTCGTGCCGACCGAGATGGCCGCCGGCATCCGCTCGCCCGCGGCGGTCAGCCAGCCCGCGTAGACGCCGTCGGCCGGGATCGCGGTGTGCGGCAGGGTCTCGACGTTGGCGGTCGGGAAGCCGAGCTCGCGGCCGCGCTGGGCGCCGCGGACCACGACGCCCTCGACGCGGTGCGGACGGCCGAGGATCTCGGCGGCCCCGGCCATGTCGCCCTCGGCGACCAGACGGCGGGTGAGGGTGGAGGAGAAGGGCTCGCCGCCGCCCGCGCTGCCGCTGACGTACAGGTCGACGACCTCGACCTCGTAGTCGTAGGTGGCGCCGAGCTCGGCGAGGAAGGCGACGTTCCCGGCGGCCCGGTGGCCGAAGCGGAAGTTGGGGCCCTCGATGACGGCCCTGGCGTGCAGCTTGTCGACGAGGACCTTGACGATGAAGTCGGCCGGGGAGAGCTGGGAGAACTCGGCGGTGAACGGCAGCACGAGCACCGCGTCCACGCCGAGGCCCGCCATCAGCTCGGCGCGCCGGTGGTGCGGGGCGAGCAGCGGCGGGTGGCTGCCGGGGCGCACGACCTCGGAGGGGTGCGGGTCGAAGGTGACCACGACGCAGGGGACGCCGAGTTCGCGGGCGCGCTCGACGGCCCGCCCGACGATCAACTGGTGCCCGCGGTGCACCCCGTCGTAGGAGCCGATGGTGACGACGCTGCGCCCCCAGTCCTGGGGGATGTCCTCCAAGCCACGCCAGCGCTGCACTGTGACCGCTCCTCGTCCGCCTGTTCGCCGATTACGCAGGTCTAAGACTGCCATGCCCACGCCCGTCGGCACGCATCGGCATGGAAGTGCCGGGGCCGCGCAGCGCGTCGAGGGTCTCGATGCCGAGCAGCGGGGCCCAGTCGCCGGGGGCGGCGACGATCCAGCCGCCGAGGAGGTCGGTGAAGACGGGCCGTTCGCGGACGAGGGAGGCGAGGAGCCGGTCGAGCCGCGCGGCGCCCTCGGGGGTGCGGACGCACAGCAGTCCGGCCCGGTGGGCGAGCTGCCGGGTGCGGGGCTCGCTGCGCCGCTCCGCGTCCTCGGCGGCGGCCCTCACGAGGGCCTCCGGGACGGAGAGCTCCCCGGCGTCGGCCTCGTGCCGTTCGTGCCGTTCGTGCTCCAGGAGTACGTCGAGCAGCTCGGCCCGCAGGTGGCGGGAGGCGCCGGTGCCGGGGGCGGCGAGCACGGGGGCGAGGGCGCGGCGGAGGACCGTGGGACCGCTCCGGATCAGGCCGGTGACCAGGGGGAACAGTACGGCCCTGGCCTCGGGTCCGGCTTCGAGGCGCCGGTCCGTGAAGGCGGCCACGTGCGGGGCGCTCCCGGGGTGGAGGAGGGCCTGGTCGCGGACGAGGACGGCGGCGCGGCGGGCGAGGGCGGGCGTGTCGATCCCGGCGAGGGCCCCCAGGACGGCGGCCGGGTCCTCGCCGGTGGCGTCCAGTCGGACCCGGAGGGCGTCGAGGACCTCCCCGGGGTGGGTGGCGAGGGCCTCGACGAGGGCGTCGAGGGGGACGCCGGGCTCGGTGGCGGCGCGGGGCAGGTGGCGGGCGCGGGTCTCGGGGTCGCGGATCAGGAGGCCGAGGGCGGCGCCGTGCAGGGCCCGGTCGGCGGGGCGGGCGAGGAGGGCGAGGGCGGTGTAGCGCAGGAGTTCGCGGTCGGCGGGGAGAGTGGCGCGGTCGGCGGCCGGGCGTCCGTACGCGGCGGCCGCGGCGCGCCGTTCCGGGCGCCCGTCGTCGTGGGCCCAGCGGTCGACGGCCCGGCAGAGGGCGGAGGTCTCGTCCCGGGCGAGGGCGGTGAGGAGCTCCTCGGCGAGGGGGTGGGCGGTGGCGACGAGCGCCTCGCACAGGTCGTCGACGGCGAGGTGCCGGTGGGCGTGCAGGAGGGCACGGGCGGCGGTGGCGACGGTGGCGTGCGGGGCGGCGGGCAGGGGCCGCGCGTCGCCGAACCAGCGGCACAGGAGCGGCTGGACGCCCCGGGGGTCGGCGGCGAGCAGCTCCGCGACCGTGCGGGACCAGCGGTCCTCGCCCGGCGGGTCGGCGGTGACGAGCCGCCGCAGCAGGTCCATCCGCTCGTCCTCGCCGACCGCGAGGCCCCGCCAGAACTCCGGCCCGAAGGCGGCGAAGGCGGGGGGACGTCCCGGGCGGGCGCCGATCCGGTCGGCGAGCAGCCGCAGGACGGGCAGGTGGGCGCGGGGGTCCGGCACCCGCCGCAGGCTCTCGCCGAGCAGTCGCGCGGCCCACCAGGCCCCGTCCCCGTCCTCCCCGGCGTCCGCGAACCGCCCGAGCGCCTCCACGAGCCCGCCGAGCCGCGGCCCGAGCCCGTCCGCCCCGCGCTCCCGGTGTTCGAGCAGCAGCGCCTGGAGCACGGGCCCGATCCGGTGCCGGGGCACGGGCGGCGACCCACCGGCCACCTGCGGCGCCCCGCCGGACCGGGGCCGGGGTACGGCGGGGTCGGCGGGGGGTGCGGCGGGGCCGGTGGGGGGCGGGACGTTCGCCCCCGTACGGTCGAGGAGGGCGTCCGGAGGCGCGAGCCGTCCGGAGGCGCTCGCGCCCTCGCGCCCGGATGGGGCCGGGCCGGTCCCGTGACCGGGGGCGGGGACGTGGACGTGGACGTGCGCGGTGGAACCGGTCCCGTGGCCGGAGACCTGGAAGTCGGAACCGGCCCCGTGACCGGAGGCGTCCGCCCCCCTCGGTGCCGGGTCCTCGTGGTGGGCGTGGACCAGGGCGTGGAGGGCCGTGTCCAGGTCGAGGTGGGCCGCCTGGAGCCAGTCGGCGAACTCCTCGTGGGCGAAGCGGTAGCCGGAGCCCGCCGGGACGAGGAGGCCCTCGGTGAGGACGGCCGGGGCCCAGCCGTCCCGCCAGGGGAACAGTTCCTCGAAGGAGGCCCGGTCGAGGACGCCGTGACCGGGGCCGAGGCACCGGCGGGCCGCCTCGTGGACCCGGCCGGTCACGCGCGCGGCGAGCCTGCGGACGGCGGTCCCCCGGACCAGGGGCCGGGTCCCGGCGGCGATCCGGACGGCGGTACGCAGGCACATCAGGTCGAGGTGGGCGGCGAAGACCTCCTCGCGGCAGGGCCGCCCCGGCACCTCTCCGGGCAGCGCGGCCCGGACCTCGGCGAGCAGCCGCAGGGCGAGCGGGTGCCGGGCGTCCGCCTCGGCGAGGTCGGTCTCGCGGAGCCCGTACCCCGCGCGCGCGGTCCGGGCCTCCGCCTCGGTGTACGGCCCGAGGACGACGGCCGGGGGCAGTCCGTCCCCGCCGTCCCCGGTCGCGGGACCGTGCAGGGCCCCCGGGCCGTAGAGGGCGCCCGCCCGCTCCCAGTGCTCGGGACGGCAGGCGGTGGCGAGCCGGACCCCGTGGGCGCGGAGCCACCGCTCGGTGGCCGCGGTCCAGGCCGGGAGCCGGTGGGCGAGGAGCGGGGGCATCTCCTCGGGGCCGTCGAGGACGACGAGGAGCGGCCGGCCGGCCTCCCGGGCGAGGGCGGCGGCCCGCTCGGGGGTGGCGGTGGCGGTGTCGCCGAGGGCGCCGGAGGCGGTGACGATGCGGCCGGCCCGGTCCAGGGCGCGGCCGACGGCGTCGGCGAGGGAGCGGTCCTCGGCGCGCAGGTCGGCGCCGCGCAGCCGGACGGTGGGGGCCGGGGTCCCGCCCCGGGCGCGGCGGGCGCAGAGCGCGGCGAGGGCGGTGGTGCGGCCGGTGCCGGGGGCGCCGACCAGGGCGAGGACGGGGGCGTCCCCGGCGGTGAAGCGGTCGAGTTCGCGGGCGCAGTCGGCGCGCTCGACGGGCTCGGGCCAGGGCCCGGGGTCCCGTACGGGGCCGGTGGAGGTGGCGGTGAGTTCGAGGATCCCGGCGAGGTTGAGGTCGGGGCCGTAGGCGGGGACGGTGGCGGCGTTGCGCCGCAGCAGGTCGCCGAGCGGGCCGTCGGGCCGGAGCGGGACCGCGTACCCGGCCGCTCTGCGGCCGCCGTGGAGGGCGGTGCCGAGGACGGCGAGGACGGTGCCGGTGGTGGTGTCGAGGACGGGGCTCCCCGCGGCCCGGCCGTCGCGGCGGAGCGCCTCGGCGCCCTCGGTGCCGATGGCGAGTTCGAGGGCCTCGGCGAGGTCGTGGAAGCGGTCGGCGGCGGTGTACGTGACGGCGGCGGGGCCGAGGACGCGGGCCTCGCGCCAGCCGTGGGCCTCGATCCGGACGTACGTGCCGGGTTCGATCGCGGGGCGGGTCGCGAACGGCAGGGGCCGGACGCCGAGCCCTTCGCTGCGGACGAGGGCGAGCCCGCTCTCGGGCAGGGGGACGACGGCCCCGGCCCCGGCGAGCCAGCTGCGGTCGCCGGGGGCGCGCAGCAGGACGCGGCTGAGCCCGTCGACGGCCTCGTGGCTGGTGACGACCGTTCCGTGGTGGTCGGCGAGGAATCCGGTGCCGCGCGTCCGGCCCGCCGGATCGCAGATCCGCACCAGCGTCGCCAGGTCCCCGCGTCCCATGGTGACGACGGTAGGCGGCCGGTGATCGCGCGACGGCGCGCCCGGGGGAACGCGCCCCCTCTCACTCCCCCGTTCACTCCGAGCGCCTCCCCGGTGGAGTGAATTTCCGTGACTTTCGCGGACAGGGTCCCTGTGGGGGAACGAGAGTGGGGCGGGTACGCGCGCGTACCCGCCCCACTCATGGGCCCGAGGCCCGCCGGCTCCTCAGCCGAAGACGGCGAGACTCTTCGCCTTGCCCCGCTGGTCCTCGACCAGGGCGAGCAGCTTCCCCTCCGGTCCGAAGACCGCGACGGGACCCTTCGGGTACTCCGGCATCTCCAGGCGGACGCCGTTGAGCAGCAGCCGGGCCCGCTTCTCGTCGACGTCCCAGCGCGGGAACGCCGCCGCGGCCGCGTCCGCGACCGGCATGACCGTCAGCTCCTCCTGGAGCCGGTCCAGGGTCCTGGCCGAGTCCAGCTTGTACGGGCCGACCCGGGTGCGCCGCAGCGCGGTCAGGTGACCGCCCACGCCGAGCCCGGCGCCCAGGTCCCGGGCGAGCGCGCGGATGTACGTGCCGGAGGAGCAGACCACCGAGACGACCAGGTCGACCACGGGGGTGCCGTCCTCGGCGACGGCCTCGCGGACGTCGTACACCCGGAAGGAGGAGACGGTGACCGGGCGGGCCGGGATCTCGAACTCCTCGCCGCCGCGCACACGCGCGTACGACCGCTTGCCGTCGATCTTGATCGCGGAGACCTTCGACGGCACCTGCATGATGGCGCCGGTCAGCTCCGCCACACCGGCGTCGATCCGCTCGCGGGTGACCTTCGACGCGTCGACCGACGCCGTGATCTCGCCCTCGGCGTCGTCGGTGATCGTGGTCTGGCCCAGGCGGACGGTGCCCAGGTACTCCTTCTCGGTCAGCGCGAGGTGACCGAGGAGCTTGGTCGCCCGCTCCACGCCGAGGACGAGGACGCCCGTGGCCATGGGGTCGAGCGTTCCGGCGTGGCCGACGCGGCGGGTCTTCGCGATCCCGCGCATCTTGGCCACGACGTCGTGCGAAGTGAAGCCCGACGGCTTGTCGACGATGACAAGGCCGTCGGGCGTGGGGGTCGTGTCGCTCATTCGGCGGTGTCGTCCTCGCCCGGCTTCTTGTAGGGGTCGGCGTCGCCCGCGAACCCGGCGCCCGAGGACGCCTCCCGCACCTGGGCGTCGGAGGCCCGCGCCTTGTCGAGGAGGTCCTCGATGGTGCGCGCGTTCTCCGGGAGGGCGTCCGCCACGAAGGTGAGCGTCGGCGTGAACTTGGTCCCCGCCGCCCGGCCCACGGCCGAACGGAGGACGCCCTTGGCGCTCTCCAGGCCGGCCGCCGCGCTCGCGCGCTCCTCGTCGTCGCCGTAGACCGTGTAGAAGACCGTGGCCTCCCGCAGGTCACCGGTGACGCGGGTGTCCGTGATGGTCACGTGCGTACCCAGGCGGGGGTCCTTGATGCCGCGCTGCAGCTTCTCGGCGACCACCTCCCGGATGAGGTCCGCCAGCTTCTTCGCCCGCGCGTTGTCGGCCACTGGTCCTTCTCCTTCTCAGCCTTGCTCGATCAGTCTTCATCAGTGTGGAGCCTGCGGCGCACCGACAGCAGCTCCACCTCCGGCCGGGCGGCGACGAGCCGCTCGCACCGGTCCAGCACGTCGCTGAGGTGCCCCGGGTCCCCCGTCACCATCGCGACGCCGATCTCGGCCCGCCGGTGGAGGTCCTGGCCGCCGACCTCCGCCGCGCTCACCGCGAACTTGCGCTGGAGCTCGGCGACGATCGGCCTGACGACGGAGCGCTTCTCCTTCAGCGACCGTACGTCGCCCAGGAGGAGATCGAAGGACAGTGTCCCCACGTACATGTGTGTCCGGATGTCCCGCCGGTTCGGGGTCAGTGGCCCCGCCCACCACGGGGCGGGTACACCAGGAACCGTACACGCAACGGCCGGGGCCGATCGACGGAATAAGTTCCGCCGACCGGCCCCTGCTCACTGCTGCGATCGGACGCGATCAGGCGCGCGGCTTCTCGCGCATCTCGTACGTCGCGATGACGTCGTCGATCTTGATGTCGTTGAAGTTTCCGAGGTTGATACCACCCTCGAAGCCCTCGCGGATCTCGGTGACGTCGTCCTTGAAGCGGCGCAGACCGTGGATCGTGAGGTCCTCGGCGATGACCTTGCCGTCGCGGACGAGACGAGCCTTGGTGTTGCGCTTGACCTCGCCCGAACGGATGAGGACACCGGCGATGTTGCCCAGCTTGGACGAGCGGAAGACCTCGCGGATCTCCGCCGTACCGAGCTCGACCTCTTCGTACTCCGGCTTGAGGAGGCCCTTGAGCGCCGCCTCGATCTCCTCGATCGCCTGGTAGATGACCGAGTAGTACCGGACGTCGACGCCCTCGCGCTCCGCCATCTGCGCGGCACGGCCGGCCGCGCGGACGTTGTAGCCGATGACGATGGCGTCGGAGCCCATGGCCAGGTCGATGTCCGACTCCGTGACCGCACCCACACCGCGGTGCAGGACGCGGATGTCGACCTCTTCACCGACGTCGAGCTGGAGCAGCGAGGACTCGAGGGCCTCCACCGCACCGGACGCGTCGCCCTTGATGATGAGGTTGAGCTCCTGGACGAGACCGGCCTTGAGCACCTTGTCGAGGTCCTCCAGGGACACCCGGCGGACGCGCTTGGCGAAGGCCGCGTTGCGCTCGCGAGCAGCGCGCTTCTCGGCGATCTGACGCGCCGTACGGTCCTCGTCGACCACCAGGAGGTTGTCGCCGGCACCCGGCACGTTGGTGAGACCGAGCACCAGGACGGGAGTCGACGGGGTCGCCTCCTCGACGTTGTTGCCCTTGTCGTCGAGCATCGCCCGGACGCGGCCGTACGCGTCGCCGACCACCACGGTGTCGCCGATGCGCAGCGTTCCGCGCTGGACCAGGACGGTCGAGACCGCACCGCGGCCGCGGTCGAGGTGGGACTCGATCGCGATGCCCTGCGCGTCCTGGTTCGGGTTGGCCCGCAGGTCGAGCGAGGCGTCGGCGGTGAGGACGACGGCCTCGAGCAGGGAGTCGATGTGCAGACCCTGCTTGGCGGAGATGTCGACGAACATCGTGTCGCCGCCGTACTCCTCGGCCACCAGACCGAACTCGGTCAGCTGACCGCGGACCTTGGTCGGGTCCGCGCCCTCGACGTCGATCTTGTTGACCGCGACGACGATCGGGACGCCGGCGGCCTTGGCGTGGTTGAGCGCCTCGATCGTCTGCGGCATGACGCCGTCGTTGGCCGCGACCACGAGGATCGCGATGTCGGTCGACTTCGCACCACGGGCACGCATGGCGGTGAACGCCTCGTGACCCGGGGTGTCGATGAAGGTGATGCGACGCTCTTCGCCGTTGACCTCGGTGCCCACCTGGTAGGCGCCGATGTGCTGGGTGATGCCACCGGCCTCGCCCGCGACGACGTTCGTCTTGCGGATCGCGTCGAGCAGTCGGGTCTTTCCGTGGTCGACGTGACCCATGACGGTGACGACCGGCGGACGGGAGACCAGGGCCTCTTCGCCGCCCTCGTCCTCGCCGAACTCGATGTCGAAGGACTCGAGGAGTTCGCGGTCCTCCTCCTCGGGGCTGACGATCTGAACGGTGTAGTTCATCTCGTCACCGAGCATCTGCAGCGTGTCGTCGGAGACCGACTGCGTGGCCGTGACCATCTCGCCGAGGTTCATCATCACCGCGACGAGCGACGCCGGGTTGGCGCCGATCTTCTCGGCGAAGTCGGTGAGGGACGCACCGCGCGACAGGCGGATGACCTCGCCGCCACCGCGGGGAAGCATCACGCCGCCCACGGACGGGGCCTGCATGGCCTCGTACTCCTGGCGCCTCTGACGCTTCGACTTGCGACCGCGACGCGCGGGACCGCCGGGACGGCCGAAGGCGCCCTGCGTGCCACCACGGCCACCCGGACCACCGGGACGACCGCCGAAGCCGCCGGGACGACCGCCGAAGCCGCCGCCACCGCCGGGACCGCCCGGACGACCGCCGCCGCCACCGGGACCACCGGGACGGCCGGCGAAGCCGCCGCCGCCACCGCCGGGACCGGCCGGACGACCGGCGAAGCCGGGACGACCGCCGCCGCCACCGCCGGGACCGCCCGGACGGCCGCCGGGGCCACCGGGACCACGGCCGCCGGGGCCGGGACGCGGGCCGGCAGCGGGACGCTGCGGCATCATGCCCGGGTTCGGACGGTTGCCGCCGGGCGCGCCGCCCGGACGGGGAGCCTGCGGACGGGGCATGCCGCCGGGGGTGGGACGGGCACCGCCCGGGGCGCCGGGGCCGCCGGAACGCTGTGCGCCGCCGGGGCCGCCCTGCGGACGCGGGGCGCCCGGAACGGCACCGGGGCCGCCGGGACGCGGGGCACCGCCACCGGGACGGGGCGACTGCGGCCGCGCCATGCCGGTGGAGCCGCCCGAGGTGAACGGGTTGTTGCCCGGACGGGGACCGGCCGGACGGGCACCGCCCGGACGGGGACCCTGCTGGCCGCCGGGGCGCGGAGCGCCCTGGCCGCCCTGCGGGCGGGGCGCCTGCTGGCCCGGACGGGCGGCCGGGCGGGGGCCCGGGGTCACGCCGGCGGGACGCTGCTGACCGGCGGCGGGAGCCGACGGGGGCGCGGTGAACTCCGGGGTGGTCGGAGCCGGGGAGGCCGGCGCCGGCTTCGGCGCGGCCGGGGGCTTCGGACCCGGGGTGGGACGCGGGCCGGGGGCGGCCGGCGTCGAGGGCTTCTCCGCTGCCGCGGGCTTGGGCGCCGGGGTGGGCGCGCCAGGCTTCGGGGCGGCGGGACGCGAGGCCTGCGCCGGGGACGGCGCGGGGGACGCCTGCGCCGGCTTCGGCGCGGCGGGGGTGGGCGTCGCCTTGCGGGGCGCGCCGGGCTTGGCAGCGGTCTTGCCGGCGTTGCCGCCGGGACCCTGCAAAGCGTCAGTCAACTTGCGCACGACCGGCGCCTCGATCGTCGAGGACGCCGAACGGACGAATTCACCGAGTTCTTGGAGCTTGGCCATGACGACCTTGCTCTCCACACCGAACTCCTTGGCGAGTTCGTATACCCGGACCTTAGCCACTTCGCTCCTTTGAGGTCCGGTTACCGCCGGACCGTTGCTACTTCATGGGCGTACTCATCGCGTACTCATCGAGTGCTCATCGCAATCTCGACCTACTTCCAACTCGCGAGGTACCTGACCGCACGGTGTTCCGTGCCGTACTTCTTCACTGCTGTGCCGATCGCTCGACGTGGTGGCGGAGTGCCGCGGTGTCGAGCGGGCCCCGGACCCTGAAGGCCCTGGGGAACGCTCGGCGGCGGACCGCCAGGTCGAGACAGACCACGGCGGGGTGCAGGTACGCACCCCGACCGGGCAGCGTACCGCGACGATCCGGGACGCACTCGTCCTCGTTCATCACGATCCGCAGCAGATCGCTCTTGGCCGCTCGCTCCCGGCATCCCACGCAGGTTCGCTCAGGGCACACGCGGGCGTGCGTCCGGCCAGACACGATTAAGTCTACCTCTCCGTACCGACCCCGCCCGTTTGGGGCAAGAATCGAACAGTCGTTGGCCAAAAACGGTCTCAGGCCTGCTCGGACTGCTCCGTGTCCGGACGGATGTCGATCCGCCAGCCGGTGAGGCGGGCGGCGAGGCGGGCGTTCTGCCCCTCCTTGCCGATCGCCAGGGACAGCTGGTAGTCCGGCACCGTCACCCGGGCCGAACGGGCGGCCAGATCGACGACCTCGACCTTGGAGACCCGGGCCGGGGAGAGCGCGTTCGCCACCATCTCGGCCGGGTCGTCCGACCAGTCGACGATGTCGATCTTCTCGCCGAGCAGCTCCGCCATCACGTTGCGGACGCGGCTGCCCATCGGGCCGATGCAGGCGCCCTTGGGGTTCAGGCCCGAACGGGTGGCGCGGACGGCGATCTTGGTGCGGTGGCCGGCCTCACGGGCGATGGCCGAGATCTCGACCGAGCCGTCGGCGATCTCCGGCACCTCCAGGGCGAAGAGCTTCTTCACCAGGTTGGGGTGGGTGCGCGAGAGGGTGACGGAGGGGCCGCGGACGCCCTTGGCGACCCGGACGACGTACGTCCGCAGGCGCAGGCCGTGGGTGTACTCCTCGCCCGGCACCTGCTCCTGGACCGGGAGGATGGCCTCCAGCTTGTCGTCCAGCCTGACCAGGACGTTCTTCGGGTCCTTGCCCTGCTGGACCACACCGGCGACGACGTCGCCCTCGCGGCGCGCGTACTCGCCGAAGGTCACGTCGTTCTCGGCGTCCCGCAGCCGCTGCTGGATGACCTGGCGGGCGGTGCTCGCCGCGATCCGGCCGAAGTCCGAGGGGGTGTCGTCGAAGTCCTTGGGCTCCTGGCCCTCCTCCAGGTCGGAGGGGTCCTCCTTGGCCCACACGGTCACGTGGCCGGTCTGCCGGTCCAGCTCCACGCGCGCGTGACGGCGGGCGTCGGGGGTGCGGTGGTAGGCGATGAGGAGGGCCGACTCGATCGCCTCGACCAGCAGGTCGAAGGAGATCTCCTTCTCATGCGCCAAGCCCTTGAGAAGCTTCACGTCGATGTCCACGGCTACGCCTCCTCTTCCTTCTTGTCCTTGCGGTTGAACTCGATCTCGACACGCGCCTTGGAGATGTCGGCGAACCCGATCCTGCGGGCGGTGGGCTTGCGCCCCTTCACGCCCGGCACTTCGAGGTCGAGGCCCTCCTCGTCCACGGCGAGGATCCGGGCGACCAGCTCTCCCGTCTCGGCGAGCTGGAGCCGGACGAGCCGGCCGGTGGCGCGCACGTAGTGGCGGTGCTCGGTGAGGGGGCGGTCGGCGCCGGGGGAGCTGACTTCGAGGACGTACTCGCCCTCGCCCATCGCGTCGGTCTCGTCGAGCTTCTCGGAGATCGCGCGGCTCAGCTCGGCGCAGGCGTCCAGTTCCACGCCCTCGTCCGAGTCGACGACGATCCGCAGCAGTCCGCGGCGGCCCGCCCGGGACACCTCGATCTCTTCCAGATCCAGGTCCTTCGCGCGGACGAGCGGCTCGACGAGTCCGCGCAGCCTGTCGCTCTGGGTGGTGCTCATCCGGGTGACTCCTCGGCCGCGTGTGCTGTTGTGTGTCGTCGCGTGTCAGACCAAAGGGTATCCGGTCCGGGAGGGTGTTGCCGTCCATCGCCCCGGGGCCCGCGGGTACGCTCGCCTGCGGTGATCCGGACGATCTTCCGGTGCGGACGGATCTTCGACTGTGGACGGCGGCCGAGGGAGAAGGCGTGACGACGACGGGCAGACGCGCGCTCCTCGCGGCGGGGGCGGCCGCGGGGGCGGCGGCCCTGGTGGGCTGCACCTCCGGCGAGGAGGGCCCCCGGCGGCCGAGCGCCGCCGAGCGGGAGGCCGAGCGGGCGGCGCGCGCCGATGCGGCGCTGCGGGCACGCTCGGTGACGGCCGCGCGCGGACTCCTCGAACGGTACGACGCGGTGCTCGCCGCGCATCCCGCCCTGACCCCCCGGCTGGCCCCGCTGCGGCGCTCCGTGGCGGCGCACGTGAAGGCCCTCGGCGAGGGCGGTACGGGCCCGGTGGAGCCCGCCGCGGCCTCCCCGGCGCCCTCCGCCTCCGCGCGCCCCACGGCGGCCTCCCCCGCGCCCGTACCGGTCGCGGCCGACCCGGAGACCGCCCTCGGGGAGCTGGCGGCGGCCGAGCGGACCGTCTCCGACGGGCACGCGGACGCGCTGCTGGCCGCCCCGCCCGAGTACGCCCGGCTGCTCGCCTCGGTGGCGGCCTCGGGCGCCGTCCACGTCCATCTGCTGACCGAAGGAGCCCGGCCGTGAGCGCCCTCGACACCGTCCAGGCCGCGCTGGCCGCCGAGCACGCGGCCGTGTACGGGTACGGGGTAGTCGGCGGCCGGATCGGCACGGAGCGCCGGGCGGAGGCCACGGCCGCGTACGAGGCCCACCGGGCCCGCCGGGAGGTGCTGCGCCGGGCGGTGCGGGACCTGGGCGGCGCGCCGGTGGCGGCGGCCGCCGCGTACGCGCTGCCGTTCCGGGTGACGGACCCGGCGGGCGCGGTGCGGCTCGCCGCCGTCCTGGAGGACCGGGTGGCGGGCGTCTACTCCGATCTGGTCCGGGCCACCGAGGGGCCGGCCCGGCGGGAGGCGGCCGCCGCGCTCAGGGAGGCGGCGGTACGCGCCGTGCGCTGGCGCGGTGTCGACGTAACCTTTCCTGGGCTCGCCGAGCGGGCCTGAGTCCCGGCCCGACCCGACCGAAGGAACAACGTACGCATGGCTTTCGAACCGCCGCAGCGACTCGTCCGGGCGCTCGGCGAGACGTACGGGGAGACCGTCGCGGCCGAGTGGCTCGGAGGGCTGCCGGAGGAGGCGCGGACCGCGCTCGACCGGGGCTCCCTGGACGCCGAGCGGGTGATGGCCCCCGGCGGGCGGAGCAGTCTGGTGGTGCTCGTCCGGCGGCCCGACGGCTCCCCCGCCGCGCTCAAGGTGGCGCCGCCGTTCGCCCGGCCGGACCGGGAGCGGGAGGCGCTCGCCCACTGGAACGGCTGGGGCGCGGTGCGGCTGCTCGAAGGGGCCGGCGAGGAGGGGATCCTGCTCGAACGGCTCCACCCCGAGGTGTCCCTGCGCTCCCTGCCGGAGGCGAAGGCGCTCCTGGAGGCGGCCGGGACCGTGCGGAAGCTGTGGGTCGAGCCCCCGGCCGGGCACGGCTTCGAGTCGGTGGCCGGGCGGACGGCCCGGCAGGCCGAGGCGATGGATCCCCACCGCGCGGACGCGGCCGTCGGCGCACTGGCGGCGGCGGCGCTGGCGGCGCGCGAGGAGCTGGTGGCCGGGGAGGCCGAGACGGTGCTCCTGCACGGCAACTTCCGGCAGGGCAAGGTCCTGGCCGGCGACCGGGCGCCCTGGCTGGCCGTGGGGCCCGAGCCGCTGGTCGGCGAGCGGGCCTACGACCTGGCCCGGCTGGTGCGGGACCGGGTGGAGGACCTGGTGGCGGCCTCGGCGGGCGCCTCGGCGGCCCGGCGGCGGGTGAACAAGCTGGCGGACTCGCTGGACGTGGACCGGGAGCGGTTGCGGGGCTGGACCCTGTTCCGCGCGGTGGAGTCGGGGACGCGGGCCCTGACGGCGGGGCGGCGGCAGGACGCGGAGCTGCTCCTGGAGTTCGCGGGCTGGCTGTAGCGGAGCCGCTTCCGGAGTTCGCGGGCGGACTGGAGGGGAATACCCTTTTTGTACCGTTCGCCGGGCGGCCGGGCCTCGACGTCCGGCCCGACTCCAGGGGGCCGTGATGATCGAAGAGCTGCTGATGGCGGTGGCCGGCGCGGGCGCGGCGGCGGCGGTGTACGCGGGCGCGGCGGCCCGGGTGGTCAAGCAGTACGAGCGCGGGGTCGTCTTCCGCTTCGGCCGGCTGCGCGGCCGGGTGCGTTCCCCCGGGTTCACGATGATCGTCCCCGTGGTCGACCGGATGCACAAGGTGAACATGCAGATCGTCACGATGCCGGTGCCCGCGCAGGAGGGCATCACCCGGGACAACGTGACGGTCCGGGTGGACGCGGTCGTGTACTTCGCGGTGGTCGACCCGGCGGACGCGCTCGTACGGGTGGAGGACTACCGGTTCGCGGTCTCGCAGATGGCGCAGACCTCGCTGCGGTCGATCATCGGCAAGAGCGACCTCGACGACCTGCTGTCCAACCGGGAGAAGCTCAACCAGGGCCTGGAGCTGATGCTCGACAGTCCGGCGACGGG
The DNA here is from genome assembly GCF_042900925.1 of Streptomyces sp. NPDC012825. Classification (NCBI taxonomy): domain Bacteria; kingdom Bacillati; phylum Actinomycetota; class Actinomycetes; order Kitasatosporales; family Streptomycetaceae; genus Streptomyces; species Streptomyces sp. NPDC012825. Next base: position 57,857 of record NZ_JBIBBZ010000021.1, read on the forward strand.
GTGGGGGGTCGCCATCGACCGGGTCGAGATCAAGGACGTGTCGCTGCCGGAGACCATGAAGCGGTCGATGGCCCGGCAGGCGGAGGCGGACCGGGAGCGGCGGGCGCGGGTGATCAACGCGGACGCGGAGCTCCAGGCGTCGAAGAAGCTGTCCGAGGCGGCGGCGGTGATGTCCGACCAGCCGGCGGCGCTCCAGCTGCGGCTGCTCCAGACGGTGGTGGCGGTGGCCGCCGAGAAGAACTCCACGCTGGTGCTGCCCTTCCCGGTGGAACTGCTCCGCTTCCTGGAGCGCGCGACCCCGGACGCCAAGCCGGACGCGGCGCCGCACGCGCCGCACCGGGCCCCGGAGCCGGAGGTACCGCCCCTGCTCGACGGGCTCGGCGACGCGTACCCGGGGAGCCGGACGGCGGCGGCGGAGGACGCCATCGAGGACCTGACAGGCACGTCGGTGGAGCCCGCGCCCCCGCCCCGGGAGGACTGACACGGAGACGGCCCCCACCCCCCGCGTACGGGGAGCGGGGGCCGTCCCACGACGGGGCGGGCGGTCAGACGGTCAGGCGGGCGATCGCCTCGTCCACCGTCAGCTCCTCGCGCTCGCCCGTGCGGCGGTCCTTCAGCTCCACGACGCCCTCGCCGGAGCGGCGGCCCGCGACGAGGATCTTCGGGACGCCGATGAGCTCCGCGTCGGTGAACTTGACGCCCGGGGAGACGCCCGCGCGGTCGTCGACCAGGACCCGCAGGCCCGCGGCGGACAGCTTGTCGGAGACCTCCAGGGCCAGCTCGGTCTGGAGCGCCTTGCCGGCGGCGACCACGTGGACGTCGGCCGGGGCGACCTCGGCGGGCCAGCACAGGCCCTTGTCGTCGGCGGTCTGCTCGGCGAGCGCGGCCACGGCGCGCGAGACGCCGATGCCGTACGAGCCCATGGTCACGCGGACCGGCTTGCCGTTCCGGCCGAGGACGTCGAGCTTGAGGGCGTCGGCGTACTTGCGGCCGAGCTGGAAGATGTGGCCGATCTCGATGGCGCGGTCCAGCTTGAGGCCGGTGCCGCACTTCGGGCAGGGGTCGCCCTCCTCGACGACGACCACGTCGACGTACTCGGTGACCTCGAAGTCGCGCCCCGCGACCACGTTCTTCGCGTGGGTGTGCTCCTTGTTGGCACCCGTGATCCAGGCCGTGCCCGGCGCGACGCGGGGGTCGGCGATGTACGTGACCTTGTCGAGGCCCTGCGGTCCGACGTAGCCGCGCACCAGGTCGGGGCGGGCGGCGAAGTCGGTCTCGGTGACCATCTCGACGGTGGCCGGCGCGAAGTGCGCCTCGACCTTGCCGAGGTCGACCTCGCGGTCGCCGGGGACGCCCACGGCGACGATCTCGCCGTCGACCTTCACCAGGAGGTTCTTCAGGGTGGCGGAGGCCGGGACGCCGAGGGAGGCCGCGAGGGTCTCGATGGTCGGGGTGTCCGGGGTGGGGATCTCCTCGGCGGCGGGCACGGCGGAGCCGTCCACGGCCTTCAGCGCGAAGGAGACCGCCTCGGTGTTGGCGGCGAAGTCGCAGTTCGGGCAGTCGGCGAAGGTGTCCTCGCCGGCCTCGGCCGGGGCGAGGAACTCCTCGGACTTCGAGCCGCCCATCGCGCCCGCCGTGGCGGCGCAGATGCGGTAGTCGAGGCCGAGGCGCTCGAAGACCCGCCGGTAGGCCTGGCGGTGCAGGGCGTAGGACTCGGCGAGGCCCTCGTCCTCGGTGTCGAAGGAGTACGAGTCCTTCATGAGGAACTCGCGGCCGCGCAGGATGCCGGCGCGGGGGCGGGCCTCGTCGCGGAACTTGTTCTGGATCTGGTAGAGGATGACCGGCAGGTCCTTGTAGGAGGACGCCTGGTCCTTCACCAGGAGGGTGAAGATCTCCTCGTGGGTCGGGCCGAGGAGGTAGTCGCCGCCCTTGCGGTCCTGGAGGCGGAAGAGCTCGGCGCCGTACTCGTCCCAGCGGCCGGTCGCGTCGTAGGGCTCGCGGGGCAGCAGGGCCGGCAGGGAGACCTCCTGCGCGCCGATGGCGTCCATCTCCTCGCGGACGATCCGCTCGACGTTGGAGAGGACCTTCTTGCCGAGGGGCAGCCAGCTCCAGATGCCGGCGGCGGTGCGGCGCACGTATCCCGCGCGGACGAGGAGCTTGTGGCTGAGGACCTCGGCGTCCGCCGGGTCGTCGCGCAGCGTCTTCGCCATCAACTTCGACATGCGCTGGACCGGTGCGTTGGCCATGGTTCTCGTACTCCTGCCGGGCTGGGTGTGATGGGCCCGAGGTTAGCCGGGCGGCCCCGGGGACGAGAAATCAGTTGTCGCGCGGCAGCGGCAGCGGCGCGCCCATCACGGCGTACGGGCGGGGGGCGCTCGGGAAGTGCACCCGGCGGGCGAGGTCCCGGTAGCCGAGGGACCGGTAGAGGCCGCGGGCGGGGCTCTCGGTGTCGATCGCGGAGAGGATCGAACGCGGCTCGTCGGCCGTGTCGGTGATGGTGGTGATCAGCGCGCGGCCCGCGCCCCGGCCCTGGAAGTCGGGGTGGACGTGTAGTTCGGTGATGGTGAAGGAGTCGTCGAGCCAGTCGGCGGTGCCGGTGGCGCGCAGGTACGCCTCGACGACGGTGGACCACCAGTGGGTGCGGTCGTTGGGCATGCCGTACACGAAGCCGACGAGCCGTCCGCCGGGGGTGGTGGCCCCGTAGGCGCGGGCGCCGGGGCTGAGCAGGTGGCGCAGCACGATGTGGCGGCGCACGGCGACCTCGTCGGCGTCCAGGCCGAAGGCGACCGCCTGCACGGCCAGGGCCTCGTCCACCCGGGCGGCCAGGTCGACCGGCCCGATCACGATCTCCGCGTCATCCATGCGGCGCACCCTACAAGCGGCCCGCCCCTCAGAACAGCACGCTCATGAAGGCACCGGTCTCCCGGAAGCCGACGCGGCGGTACGCGGCCCTGGCGGGGGTGTTGTAGTCGTTGACGTACAGGCTCACCACGGGGGCGACGTCGGCCAGGGCGTAGCGGAGGACGGCGGCCATGCCGGTCTCGGAGAGGCCCTTGCCGCGGTGCTCGGGGGCGACCCAGACGCCCTGGATCTGGCAGGCCTGGCGGGTGGCGGCGCCGATCTCCGCCTTGAAGACGACCCTGCCGTCCTCGATGCGGGCGAAGGAGCGGCCCGCGCCGACGAGTTCGGCGACCCGGGCCTGGTAGAGCAGGCCGCCGTCGTTGGCGAGCGGGGAGACGCCGACCTCCTCGGTGAACATGGCCACGCAGGCGGGCATGATCGCCTCCATCTCGTCCTTGCGGACGCGGCGCACCAGCGGATCGGGCTCGACCGTGGTGGAGGGCTCCTCGGCCACCATCAGCGGCTGGTTGGCCCTGACGTCCCTGGCGGGGCCCCAGCTGGGCTCCAGGAGCCGCCACAGCTCGGTGGTGGGCCCGGCGGGGCCGACGATGGAGGAGCAGCGGCGGCCGGTCCTGCGGGCCCGGTCGGCGAAGGCGCGGACGGCCTGGGGGGTGGCGCAGATCGGGACCAGGTTGGCGCCGGAGTAGCAGAGCGAGCGCAGCCGCCCCCCGGTGTACCAGCCCCACATCTCGCCGCCGAGGCGCCAGGGGTCGAGCCCGGCGAGCTGGACGCGGGCGGTCACGAACGCGTTCTCGACCGGGGCGCTCTCCAGGACGGCGAGTGCGGCGCCGAGGTCGGTGGGTTCGAGGACCCGGGTGGTGGTCTCTGTCAACACGAGGGGGCCTCACCGTGCGGTTCCGCTGATTCCCCGCACTTTACCCGGAGGGCCCCGGAGCACGCCTCCGGCCGCGGGAAGCCCCGCCTCCCGGGGCGGGAGGCGGGGCTTCGCACGGGAGTTGCGCGCGTCAGCCGGCGACGGCGACCGACGGCTCGCCGCTGGCGACGCCGTCCTTCTCCATCTGCTCGGCGATCTTCAGCGCCTCTTCGATGAGGGTCTCGACGATCTTCGACTCGGGCACGGTCTTGATGACCTCGCCCTTGACGAAGATCTGGCCCTTGCCGTTGCCGGAGGCGACGCCGAGGTCGGCCTCGCGGGCCTCGCCGGGGCCGTTGACGACGCAGCCCATGACGGCGACGCGCAGCGGGACGGTCATGCCGTCGAGGCCGGCGGTGACCTCCTCGGCGAGCTTGTAGACGTCGACCTGGGCACGGCCGCAGGACGGGCAGGAGACGATCTCCAGGCGCCGCTGGCGCAGGTTCAGCGACTCCAGGATCTGGATGCCGACCTTGATCTCCTCGGCCGGGGGCGCGGAGAGCGAGACGCGGATGGTGTCGCCGATGCCCTGGGAGAGCAGCGCGCCGAAGGCGACGGCGGACTTGATGGTGCCCTGGAAGGCGGGGCCCGCCTCGGTGACGCCGAGGTGCAGCGGGTAGTCGCACTGGGCGGCGAGCTGGCGGTAGGCCTCGACCATGACGACCGGGTCGTTGTGCTTGACCGAGATCTTGATGTCGCGGAAGTCGTGCTCCTCGAAGAGGGACGCCTCCCAGAGGGCGGACTCGACGAGCGCCTCGGGGGTGGCCCTGCCGTACTTCTTGAGCAGTCGCGCGTCGAGGGAGCCGGCGTTGACGCCGATCCGGATCGGGGTGCCCGCGTCGTTGGCGGCCCGCGCGATCTCCTTGACCTTGTCGTCGAACTGCTTGATGTTGCCCGGGTTGACCCGGACGGCGGCGCAGCCCGCGTCGATCGCGGCGAAGACGTACTTCGGCTGGAAGTGGATGTCGGCGATCACCGGGATCTGGGACTTCCGGGCGATCGTCGCGAGGGCGTCGGCGTCGTCCTGCGTCGGGCAGGCCACGCGCACGATCTGGCAGCCGGAGGCCGTCAGCTCGGCGATCTGCTGGAGCGTGGCACCGATGTCGGACGTGCGGGTGGTGGTCATCGACTGCACGGAGACGGGTGCGTCACCGCCGACGGCCACGGTGCCGACCTGGATCTGACGGCTCTTGCGCCGCTCGGCGAGCCGGGTCGGGACGGTAGGGATACCGAGAGAAATCGCGGTCATCTGTTGTGCAACCTCAAGGTTGTGCGTCGGCGGGCTCAGGTCTCCGAGGTTACCGCCCCGGCGGCGGAGGGCCGGACACCACCGGGTCCGGCCCCCCTGGGGTTCACGTCAGCTTCACCGGGTTGACGATGTCGGCGGCGAGGACGAGCAGGGTGAAGCAGACGAAGACGCCGGCCACCACGTAGGCGGCGGGCATCAGCCTGGCCACGTCGAACGGGCCGGGGTCGGGGCGCTTGAAGATCCGGGCCGTGTGGCGGCGGACGGACTCCCACAGGGCGCCCGCGATGTGGCCGCCGTCGAGCGGCAGCAGCGGGAGCATGTTGAACAGGAACAGCGAGACGTTGAACATCACCAGGATGTTCATGAACCACACGAGGATCCGCTCGGGCGGGGCCTCGACGGTCATGAGTTCGCCGGTGAGGCGGGCGGCGCCGAGGACGCCGACGGGCGAGTCGTCCGCCCGCTCGCCGTCGCCGAAGGTGGCGTCCCAGAGGCCGGGGATCTTGCCCGGGAGGGCGATGACCGAGTGGACGCCGTTCTCCAGGAGGTCGGTCATCCGGTCGGTGGTCTCGCCGAAGGTGAGGGGCGCGACCTCGGTCTTGGAGGCGAAGCCCAGGTAGCCGGCGTCGACGTAGGTCAGCGGCTGGACGACCTGGCCGTCCTCGTCCTTCTTCGGGACCTTGTTGGTGACGAGGGTGGGGTGCAGGTCGATCCGCTGCCCGGCCCGCTCGACGGTGACCGTGGCGGGGCCGATGGTGTCGCGGATGCGGTCGGAGAGGGTGTCCCAGTCGCCCACCGGCGTGCCGTTGAAGGCGACGATCCTGTCGCCCTCCTTCAGGCCCGCCCGGAAGGCCGGGGAGACGGGGTCCCCGGCGGCGCACGTGTCGCGCTTCTCGCTCTGCTCGATGACGCACTTCTGGACGCCGGCGACCGCGGTCGTCTGGCCCTCCGTGCCGAGCGTCATCATCGAGCCGAAGAAGAGCGCCGCCGCCAGGACCAGGTTCATGAACGGCCCGGCGAACATCACGATGACGCGCTTCCACGGCTTGCGCGTGTAGAACAGCCGGGTCTCGTCGCCCTCCTGGAGTTCCTCGTACGAGGCCTCGCGGGCGTCCTCGATCATGGAGCGCCAGGGCGAGGTGGAGCGGGCCTCGATCCGTCCGTCGTCGCCGGGCGGGAACATGCCGATCATGCGGATGTAGCCGCCGGCCGGGATGGCCTTGATGCCGTACTCGGTCTCGCCGCGCTTCCTCGACCAGAGCGTGGGGCCGAAGCCGACCATGTACTGCGGGACGCGGATGCCGAAGAGCTTGGCCGTGGAGAGGTGGCCGAGCTCGTGCCAGGCGATGGAGACGAGCAGTCCGAACGCGAACAGCACGATGCCCAGGACGTACAGGAGCGTTTCGTTCATGCGCGGGCCTCCGCTGTTGCCTTCGCTGCGAGCTCTCGGGCCCGGGCCCGTGCCCAGGTCTCCGCTTCGAGGACGTCCGGCACGGTGAGGGAGGTTCCCGCGGCGGGGACGCCGTGTTCCGCCACGACCGCCGTGACCGTGTCCATGATGCCGTTGAACGGCAGCCGCCCGGCCAGGAACGCCTCGACGCACTCCTCGTTGGCCGCGTTGAAGACGGCGGGGGCGGTGCCGCCGAGCTCGCCGACGTGCCGGGCCAGGCCGACGGACGGGAAGGCCTCGGTGTCGAGCGGGAGGAACTCCCAGGTGGAGGCCTTGCTCCAGTCGAAGGCGGGGGCCGCGTCCGGGACCCGCTCGGGCCAGCCGAGGCCGATGGCGATCGGGCCGCCCATGTCGGGCGGGGTGGCCTGGGCGAGCGTGGAGCCGTCCGTGAACTCCACCATGGAGTGGACGTACGACTGGGGGTGGACGACGACCTCGATGCGGTCGAAGGGGACGTCGTACAGCAGGTGGGCCTCGATGACCTCCAGGCCCTTGTTCACCAGGGTCGCGCTGTTCACCGTGATCACCGGGCCCATGGCCCAGGTGGGGTGGGCGAGGGCGTCCTCGCGGGTGACGTGGGCCAGCTGCTCCCGCGTACGGCCGCGGAAGGGGCCGCCGGAGGCGGTGACGACCAGCTTGCGCACGTCGGCGCGGGTGCCGGCGGCGAGCGCCTGGAAGAGGGCCGCGTGCTCGGAGTCGACCGGGATGATCTGGCCGGGCCCGGCGAGCGCCTTCACCAGGGGGCCGCCGACGATCAGCGACTCCTTGTTGGCGAGGGCGAGGGTGCGGCCGGCTTCGAGGGCGGCGAGGGTGGGCGCGAGGCCGATGGAGCCGGTGATGCCGTTGAGGACGGTGTGGCACGGGGAGGCGGCCAGCTGCGTGGCGGCGTCCGGCCCCGCCAGGAGCTCGGGGAGGGGCTCGGAGCCGTACAACGCCTTCAGGGCCTCGCGCAGTTCGGGCAGCGCCTCCTCGCGGGCGACCGCGACCGCGGCGACCCCCAGCCGGTGCGCCTGCTCGGCGAGCAGTCCGGTCCGGCCGCCGGAGGCGGCCAGGGCGGTGACCCGGAAGCGGTCGGGGTTGCGCAGCACCAGGTCGATGGCCTGGGTGCCGATGGACCCGGTCGAGCCGAGGACGACGACGTCCCGGCGTCCTTCGGAGGCGTCGAAGGCGATGTGCGGGTCGGCGAGGGGTGAGGGGCGGTCGGTCATGCCCCCCATTCTTGCCCCAAACGCGGCGCGGTCTTCACGGGGTGCGGACGAACGCGTCGAAGGCCTGGTGGAAGCCGGGGAACGTCTTCTTCACACAGCCGGGGTCGTCGAAGGTGACGCCGGGGACGCGCAGGGCGGTGACCGCGAAGGACATGACGATCCGGTGGTCCCCGTGGGTGGCGATCTCGGCGGGTCCGGCGGGCGTGCCGGGGTGGATCTCGATCCAGTCGGGGCCGGTGCGGACGGTGATCCCGAGGCGGCGCAGGTTCTCGGCGCAGGCGTCGAGCCGGTCGCACTCCTTGACCCGGGTGTTGGCGACGTCCTCGATGCGGACCGGTCCGTCGGCGAACGGCGCGATCGCGGCGAGGGTCGGCATGGTGTCGGAGACGTCCCGCATGTTGACGGTGATGCCGCGCAGGGTGCCGGTGGAGCGGACGGTGGTGGCGTCCTCGCCGGTCTCGACGTCGGCGCCCATGCGGCGCAGGACGTCGACGAAGGCGAGGTCGCCCTGGAGGGCGCCGGTGCCGAGGCCGGGGACGGTGACCGAGCGGCCGGGTTCGAGGGCGGCGGCCGCGAAGAAGTAGCTCGCGGTGGAGGCGTCGGGCTCGATGCCGTACGTCCTGGCCCGGTAGCCGGTGGGGGCGACGCGGTAGGTGCGTCCCTCCTGCCGGACCTCGGCGCCGAAGCTGCGCATCATGGCGAGGGTGATCCCGACGTACGGCTCCGAGACCAGGTCGGTGACGGTGATGTCGAGCCCCTCGGCGGTGAGCGGGCCGAGCAGGAGCAGGGCGGTGAGGTACTGGGAGGACTGCCCGGCGTCCAGGGTGAGCGCGCCGCCCTTGACGCCACGGGCGTGGACGGCGAGCGGGTGGTGGCCCTCCCGCCCGCCGTGCCGGAGGTCGACGCCGAGGTCGCGCAGGGCGGTGGTGAGCGGGCCGAGGGGGCGCCTGCGCATCTGGGCGGAGGCGTCGAAGCGGTACGTGCCGTGGCCGGCGGCGGCGAGGGTGGGGAGGAAGCGGGCGGTGGTGGCGCCGTCGCGGCAGTGGACGTCGGCGGTGTCCGCGCCGGGTCCGGCGGGCCGGCCCTCGACGTGCCAGGCGCCGGGCTCGCGGCGGACGGCGTAGCCGAGGGCGGCGAGCCCTTCGGCGAAGCCCTCGGTGTCGTCGGAGACGAGGGGCCGCAGGAGGGTGGTGGTGCCCTCGGCGGCGGCGGCGAGGAAGAGCGCGCGGGCGGTGACGGACTTGGAGCCGGGGATGTCGATGACGGTCACGGCGCCATCCTGCCGTCTCGTCCCGCCGGCCGGACGGGTGTTCCGGATGGCGGGACGGGCGCCCTGCCCCCGGGGCGGGCCGTACGCGCGGAAAGGCGGCCCGGCTCCCCGCACAGTGGAGCCGGACCGCCTGGTCCGGGTGGGGCGTGCGCCCCGGAGGACGTACGGCCCCGAAGGGTGTACGTCCCACAGGTCCTACAGGGCGAGGCCCGTCAGGACGAGGACGCGCTCGTAGGTGTAGTCGTCCATCGCGTACTTCACGCCCTCGCGGCCGACGCCGGAGCGCTTGGCGCCGCCGTACGGCATCTGGTCGGCGCGGTACGAGGGGACGTCGCCGACGATCACGCCGCCGACCTCGAGGGCGCGGTGGGCGCGGAAGGCGGCCTGGAGGTCGTGGGTGAAGACGCCGGCCTGGAGGCCGAAGTCGGAGTCGTTGACCGCGGCGAACGCCTCGGCCTCGCCGTCGACCTTCGCGACCGTCAGGACCGGGCCGAAGACCTCGGAGCAGGCCAGGGTGACGTCGGCCGGGAGGTCGGTGAGGACGGTGGGGGCGTAGCTGGCGCCCTCGCGCTTGCCGCCGGTCAGGAGCGTGGCGCCGGCCGCGACGGCCTCGTCCACCCAGGACTCGACGCGCCGGGCGGCGGCCTCGTCGACGAGCGGGCCGACGTCGGTGGCGTCGTCCGCCGGGTCACCGGTGACCTGGGCCTCGACGGCGGCGACGATCTTCGGCAGCAGGCGGTCGTGGACGGAGGAGTCGACGATCACGCGCTGGACGGAGATGCAGGACTGGCCGCCCTGGTAGTTGGAGAAGGTGGCGATGCGGGTCGCGGCCCAGTCCAGGTCGGCCTCGGAGGACCAGTCGGGCAGGACGACGGCCGCGGCGTTGCCGCCGAGTTCCAGGGTGCAGTGCTTGTGCGGCACGGACTCCTGGATGGCGTAGCCGACCTTGTCGGAGCCGGTGAAGGAGATGACCGGGAGGCGCTCGTCCTGGACGAGGGCGGGCATCCGGTCGTTCGGCACGGTGAGGATCGACCAGGAGCCGGCCGGCAGGTCGGTCTCGGCCAGGATCTCGCCCAGGACCAGGGAGGAGATCGGGGTCGACGGGGCCGGCTTGAGGATGATGGGGGCGCCGACGGCGAGGGCCGGGGCGACCTTGTGGGCGCTGAGGTTCAGCGGGAAGTTGAACGGCGCGATGCCGAGGACGACGCCCTTGGGGATGCGGCGGGTCAGCGCGAGCCGGCCCACGCCGCCGGCCTCGGTGTCGAGGCGCTGGGCCTCGCCGCCGTTGAAGCGACGGGCCTCCTCGGCGGCGAAACGGAAGACGGAGACGGCGCGGCCGACCTCGCCGCGGGCCCACTTGATGGGCTTGCCGTTCTCGGCGGAGATCAGCTGGGCGATCTCCTCGGTGCGCTCGGCGAGTCGCTTCGACACGTGGTCGAGGGCGGCGGCGCGGACGTGCGCCGGGGTGGCGGCGAACTCGTCGACGACGGCGTGCGCGGCGGCGACGGCCTCCTCGACCTGGGCCTCGGTGGGCACGCTGACCTTGCCGACCAGACGTCCGTCGAAGGAGTTCGTGACGTCGAAGGCGGCCTCGCCGGTGGCCTCGCGGCCGGCGAGCCAGAAGGCGTGGGTGGTCGTCATTGCGTCCCGGCCCTTTCCGTATCGGGGGTGCGAGCGATTGCTCTCGTGACACGGTAGGGCCGGGACGGCGGGTGTGGGTTTGTCCGGTGTGGAGTGGTGGGTCGGGGTCTCTGTCCGAATTGGCCGAAGGGCCGGGGAGTGCCGTCCGGCGGGCGCCGGCCCGTTCCGGCGGGGGTCACCGGCTCACTCCCTCCGCCCGGTCGACACGATCAGGCAGACGCCGGCCACGACGATCGCGCCGCCGAGGACGACGGGCCAGGTCAGGGCCTCGTTCAGGACGAGGGCGCCGAGGGCGACCGCGACGACGGGGTTGACGTACGCGTAGGTCGCGACGAGGGAGAGCGGGGCCGCCTGGAGGAGCCAGGCGTACGCGGTGAAGGCGATCAGCGAGCCGAAGACGACCAGGTAGGCGAGGGCCGTCCAGGAGCGGGTGGAGACCTCGGCGAGGTCGAGGCCGTGGTGCTCACCGCGGAGCAGGCCGAGGGCGACGCCGGCGAGACCGCCCGCGACCATCTCGTACGCGCTGGCGGCGAAGGGGTTGGCGGGCATCGGGAGGCGGGAGGAGGTGAAGGAGCCCACGGACCAGCTGAGGGCGGCGGCGACCACGAGGAGGACGCCGCCGATCCGCACCTCGCCGGTCAGGCCGGGCAGGGTGAGGACGCCGAGCCCGGCGAGGCCGAGCAGGACGCCGCCGATCGCGCCGGGGCCGGGGCGCTCGCCGGCGGCGGTGCGCAGGACGACGACCCAGGCGGGGACGACGGCGATGAGGAGCGCGGCGAGGCCGGAGGGGATGGAGGTCTCGGCGAGGACGACGAGGCCGTTGCCGCCGAGGATCAGGAGCAGGCCGACGAGGATCGCGGAGCCGAGCTGCCGGCGGGTGACCTTGAGGGCGGCGGGGCCCTGGCACCAGGCGATGATCCCGGCGAGCAGCAGCCCGGCGGTGACGAAGCGGGCGCCGCCGGAGAGGAACGGCGGCAGGGTCTCGACGACGACCCGGATGCCGAGGTAGATGGACCCCCACACGACGTACACGATGCCGAGCGCGGCCCAGACGGCGCCGGTGATCCGGCGGGCGGGCGCCGGGGGCGCGGCGGGGAGGACGGCACGGGTGCCGGGGGCGGGGTCGGCGGCGGGCTTTGTCATGAGCAGGAGAGTAGGGAGTGCGGGGCGGGCCCGGCCAGGAGTTTGCCCGCCGGCGGGCAGGGGCGGCGGAATCCGGACGGCGGGAGCGGGGAGGGAACGGAATGGAAGGATGAGGGGGACCGCAGAACCGCAAGGGGGAGACACATGTTCCTGTGGGTGATGTCCGCCGTCCTGGTCCTCGTCGTGGGCGGGTGCGTCTGCGTGGTGTGGGCGGCCCGGGGCGGCCCGCGCTGGGCCCGCGGGGTGGCGGCGGTGGTGCTGCTGGGCGGGGAGCTGGTGCGCGCCGGGGGCGGGCGGGGCGGCGGCGGGAACCGGGGCTCGGGGAACGACTGCACCGGGGGCGACGGCGGGGGCTCGGGCGGCTGAGCCGGGCCGCGGCCTCGAGGAGGCCTACTCGGCCCCCTCCCCCGTGGCCTTCAGGGCGAGCCACAGCTCCATCCGTACGTCCGGGTCGTCCAGGGAGCGGCCCAGGATCTCCTCCACGCGGCGCATCCGGTAGCGCAGGGTGTGCCGGTGGACGCCCAGGTCGGCCGCCGCCGCGTCCCACTGGCCGTGCCGGGAGAGCCAGGCGCGCAGGGAGGCCACCAGGTCGCCGCGGCCGGTGGCGTCGTGGTCGCGCAGGGCCCGGAGCATCCCGTCGGCGAAGGCGCGGACGGCGTCGTCGGCGAGGAGCGGCAGGACCGAGCCCGCCGCCAGGTCCTCGTGCTCGACGAGGGCCCTGCCCCGGCGGCGGGCCACCGAGAGCGCCTGCTCGGCCTGCTTGTAGGCGGCGGCCGCCGCGATCGGGCCGGCCGGGGCGGAGAGCCCGACGACGACGCCGGCCTCCTCGGCCTCGCGTTCCGCGTACCCCTCGCAGGCGGCGACGACCGCGCCGCCGTCGCCGGCGAGGACGACGAGCCGCTGCTCGCCCTCGGGGACGGCGAGGACCGCCTCGCCCGCGCGGGCGGCGGCGGCCTCCAGGGCGTCGGCGAGGACGGGGAGGGGCGGTTCGGCGGCCGGCTCGCCGCCGGCGGGTTCGGCGACGAGGATCCGGAAGGGGGCGTCGAGGAGGCCGCCGTACACGTCGCCGGCCACCGCGCGCGCGTGGTCCGGCTGTCCGGCGAGCATCATGCGCAGGACGGCGGCGCCGAGGCGCTGTTCGGCGGCCTGGAGGGAACGGGAGCGTTCCGTGGTGAGGGTGAGCAGGGCGATGGCCGAGTGGACGGCGTACCGCTCGGCGGTGCCCAGGGGGGCGGCGGTGCCGACGGCGAGGGCGCCCCGGACGCGCCGGCCGGTGCCGAGCGACTGGAGCTCGACGCGGTCGTCCGTGCCGCCGACGACGGCGCTGGCGGGGGCGGGGCGCTCGCGCAGCCGCTCCACGTCGGGGGTGAGGCGGGCGGCCCGGCGGGTGGCCCACTCGGGCGAGACGGCGACGGGCTTGCCGGAGGTGTCGTAGAGGGCGGCCCAGCCGTCGACGTGCGCGGCGAGGCGGGCGACGACGGCGTCGGGGCCCTCGGCGAGCGCGGCGCGGGTCAGCTCGCGCTGCACTTCGAAGCCGGCGGTGACGGCGCGGTACTGGTCGGCGGAGATGGCGGCCGAGACGGCCTTGCTGATGGCGAGGAAGGGGGTCCGGCGCGGTACCTCCAGGAGCGGCAGGTGCTCCTCGCGGGCCGCGTCGAGGAGGGCCGCCGGGATCTCCTCGTAGTTCACCCCCACGGCGAACCCGAGCCCGACGACCCCCGCCCCGAGCAGCCGCCGCACGTAGCGGCGCATCGCCTCCAGGTCCTCCGCGTCGAGGGTGAGCGCGGTGGTGAGGAGCAGTTCGCCCCCCTCCATGTACGGCACGGGATCGGCGAGCTCACTGACGTGCGCCCAGCGGACGGGGGTGTCGAGACGGTCCTCACCGGCCCGGACGACGAGCTTGAGGGCGGAGTGCTGCGCGAGCGAGGCGAGGGTGGGCGGCATTGGCGACCGTCGGACCTTTGGGGGGAGGGGGCGCCGCTCAGCCGAGCGGCGCCCCCGATTGTGCCAGGGGCGGGGGGCGGGTGCTCAGTCGCGGAGGTCCACGAGAAGGGGGGGTGTGTGCTCGCCGCGCACGTGCGCGAGGGAGAGGACGGCGTGGCCGGGCGGGACGGCGTGGGCGAGGTCGGACGCGGACCAGCGTTGCCGCTCCACCTCCCGCACGGTGACGGCCTCCGCGGTGGCCGCCCGGCCGGTGACCAGCCGCCGCATGAGGTGCAGGGCCTTGGTCAGCGGCTCGTCCGCGATGATCTGCCGGTTGGTGACGTCCCGGGTCTTCACCCACTCGGTGCCCCAGGCCTCGGCGAACCGTCCGCCGTCCCAGGACGCGATGCCCGCGAAGGCCATCCGGCACCCGACCGAGCCGAGCAGCGGCTCGCGCAGCGGCTCGGGCACGTCCTCCAGGCTGCGGAGCGCGAGGAGGACGCCCGCGTTGACGGACCGGAGCCGTTGCAGGGCCCGTACGGAGTCGCCGGTGACGGCGTGGGTGGCGTCGTCGAGGACCAGGCAGGCGAAGAGGGAGCGGTCGCGGCGGGCGAGGGCCGCTTCCGTGAACTGGGCGAGCAGCAGCCGGGAGACGATCCGCGAGGCTTCGGCGTGGCCGCGTTCGGGCAGGTCGACCCGGACCCGGAGGGGGTGCTCGATCGCCCGGAGCGAGAACGTCGGCCGGTCTCCGCCTTCGCCTCGGCCGGGCCCCCTCTCCGTCCGGAAGAAACCGGCGAAGGCCGGCCGGTCGAGGAAGGTGATGCGCTCGGCGAGCAGGACGCCGACGTCGTCACCGCGTTCGGCCTGCCGCCGCCGTGCGTCGAGTTCGCGCATCTGGGCGGGATCTCCGGCGACGGCGGCCCGGAGCCCGGCGAGCGCTTCGGGCGCCCCGCCGAGCAGTTCGCGCAGTTCGGGCACCTCGGGGAAGCGGCCGTACGCGGCCAGGAACGGTCCGATCAGCTGGGCGAGCGCGGTGGTGGCCCGGCGGCCGTCGGCGACCAGGTCCCCCACGAGGCCCTCGGCGAGGATGCGGGCGGCCTCGTCGGGATCGTCGGCCCCGCCGTAGAGGTCGAGGTCGTGGGTGGACTCGCGCCGTCCGACGGAGACGACGACGTCGAAACCGCCGTCTAGGCCGAGGAGGGTGCCCTGGGTGGTGACGGCGACCACGGCGGCGCGGTTGGCGAGCGCCTGGAGGCAGAGCGCCTCGACGACGGGCCGCACCAGCCGTACGGTCTTCCCGGCGCCGGCGGGGCCGACGGCCAGCAGCGAGGTCCCGAGCACGCCCGGCTCCAGGGCGACGCCGGTGGTGCGCCGGGCGTAGGGGTTGCGCGGGTGGTCGGCGGCGGTGCCGATGAGAACCTGCCCGGTGGCGAGGTCGTGGAGGGCGGTGCGAGCGGGCAGGTCGCGCAGGCCGGAGGGGTGACCGCACGCGGCGGCGCCACGGGCGCGCACGGCGTCCGTGAAGGCGGCGAGGCGGTCGGGCCGGGCCCGTACGCCCTCCCAGGCGCGGTGGATCCGGGCGTAGTCGACGTCTCCGAGCGCGCCCTGGCGGGTGGCCTCGGCGAGCCGGGCCGCGGCCTCGGTCAGCCCGGCGTCACGCAGTTCGGGCCACTCCGCGGGGTCGGCTCCCGGTGGGACCTGCGGTGGCGGGGCGAGGGCCCGCGGGTCCCCGGTTCCGAAGCGCCGTCGCACGGGGGACCAGGTGCCGGCCCGGCCGACGGCCGCGACGAGGGCGGCGGCCAGGAGTGCGTAGTAGACGTTGGAGACCCAGGTGAGCCAGGTGAGCGTGCGGGGCATCTCGCGCCAGACGCCCGGCAGGAGCACGAACAGGGGCCATACGGGGACGCCGTAGCGCTGCCAGATCTCCCGCCAGTTGCCGACGCGGCCGAAGGCGACGGCGAACAGGGTGAGGACGACGGCGTACCAGAGGTAGAGCGCGCCGATGTACGCCTCGAAGTCGGGGCTCTCGGGATTCCGCCAGTCGGAGGGCACGAGCCACAGCATCGGCAGCAGCCACCATTCGTCGACGAAGATCCATCCCCCCTCCAGGTAGCCGTTCCACAGCAGGGACCAGAGGAGCCAGCCGGAGAGGTACGCGATGAACGCGCCGGTGATCAGCTGGCGGCCGGCCACGAGCTCCGGTTCCCGCTCGGGCCGCTCGCGGTACCCGAGCCGCCAGATGCCGGGGGCGGCCGCGGGACGGGGGATGCGGAGCCACTCGGCGACTCCGGGCCGGGCGGGCGCGTGGGCGGGCGGCGGCGGCACGGGGGGCGTGGCGGCGGGCCGCGGGCCCGTCCCGGTCTGCGGGGCCGGCACGGTCCGACCTGCGTATGGCACGGGGGGCGGTCCCTGGGACGGGGGGAAGGACGGTACGGGCGGCCCCGCCGGCCGCGGCACCGCGCCCCCCCTGGTGTCGCGTGACTCGTACGTGCCGTCGGTCTCCATGAACCCCTGCCCCCTGACCAGCCAGGTCGCCGCGTCTGTGCCACCGTCAATCTAGTGGGCCCGCGGCGCGCGGGAGGGATTTCGACCACCCGTACGGCCGGATCCGGGCCGGTGCGTCCCGGAGCGCGGCGTCGGGCGCCTCCCCACCGGAAGGCGTCCCCGACACGCGGTGTCGGCCGCCTCCCACGGCGAGGGGACGGCCCCGTCATGTCCATCCCGGACAACGACACCCCCGCCACCACTCCCGATCGGCGCATGCCTCTCCCCCTCCGCCCCGCCTAGCCTGCGGAGGAAACCCGCAAGTGCGTCCAGATCACCCCCAGGAGCCCCGCATGAACGCTGTCCCGCAGGAGCGGCGCGTCGTCACCGCCATCCCCGGCCCGAAGTCGCAGGAGCTTCAGGCCCGCCGCCTCGACGCGGTCGCCGGTGGCGTGGGCTCCACGCTGCCCGTCTTCACCAAGCGGGCCGGTGGCGGCATCATCGAGGACGTCGACGGGAACCGCCTGATCGACTTCGGTTCCGGCATCGCCGTGACCTCCGTCGGCGCCTCCGCCGAGGCCGTCGTGCGCCGCGCCTCCGCGCAGCTCCAGGACTTCACCCACACCTGTTTCATGGTGACGCCGTACGAGGGCTACGTGGAGGTCTGCGAGGCGCTCGCCGAGCTGACCCCGGGCGACCACGCCAAGAAGTCGGCGCTGTTCAACTCGGGCGCCGAGGCCGTCGAGAACGCGGTCAAGATCGCCCGTTCGTACACCAAGCGCCAGGCCGTCGTCGTCTTCGACCACGGCTACCACGGCCGTACGAACCTGACCATGGCGCTGACCTCGAAGAACATGCCGTACAAGCAGGGCTTCGGGCCGTTCGCGCCCGAGGTGTACCGCGTGCCGGTGGCCTACGGCTACCGCTGGCCCACCGGTGCCGAGAACTGCGGCCCCGAGGCCGCCGCCCAGGCGATCGACCAGATCGGCAAGCAGATCGGCGCCGACAACGTCGCCGCGATCATCATCGAGCCGGTCCTCGGCGAGGGCGGCTTCATCGAGCCGGCCAAGGGCTTCCTGCCGGCGATCGTGAAGTTCGCCAACGACAACGGCATCGTCTTCGTCGCGGACGAGATCCAGTCCGGCTTCTGCCGCACCGGCCAGTGGTTCGCCTGCGAGGACGAGGGCGTCGTCCCGGACCTCATCACCACCGCCAAGGGCATCGCGGGCGGTCTGCCGCTCGCCGCCGTCACCGGCCGCGCCGAGATCATGGACTCCGTCCACGGCGGCGGCCTGGGCGGCACCTACGGCGGCAACCCGGTGGCCTGCGCCGGTGCGCTCGGCTCCATCGAGACGATGAAGGAGCTCGACCTCAACGGGAAGGCCAAGCGCATCGAGGAGGTCATGAAGGCCCGCCTCACCGCCATGCAGGAGAAGTTCCCGGTCATCGGCGACATCCGCGGCCGCGGCGCCATGATCGCCGTCGAGCTGGTGAAGGACCCGGCGACCAAGGAGCCGTACGCGGAGGCCGCCGGCGCCCTGGCGAAGGCCTGCCACGCGGAGGGCCTGCTCGTCCTGACCTGCGGCACCTACGGCAACGTGCTCCGCTTCCTGCCGCCGCTGGTCATCGGCGAGGACCTGCTGAACGAGGGCCTCGACATCATCGAGAACGCGTTCGCCGGAATCTGACGCGCCCCGCCCCCGCGGGGGCCGTGGTGTGAAGACTCTGTGGGGGGCCGATGGCGGGACGCGTTTCCCGCTGTCGGTCCCCCTTCCTCTGGCGTACGGTTCCCACGGATGAGAGAAACCCCCCGGGCGGAGCCTCCCCAGCCCCGTCCGAACCGTGCCTCCGCGCACGCCGTCGGCGCCTCGTGCCCCGGCACTCCTCACCGATCGGATGGCCGCACGCCCCATACCCCCCGGGGCGCGCGGCAGCCCGATCCCCTCGGCCGTCCTGGAACCACCCCCCCTGTTCCAGGGCGGCCGGCTCTCTTCCCGGCGCTCGTCGTCCTCGCCGTCGTGACCTGGCAGGTGCTCGTCCACGGCCCCTTGGCCCGGCTCGACGAGCGGGTGTCCCGGGCCCTGGTGGACACGGTCCCCCGGCCCCTGAGCGAGCTCGCCTCCGACCTCGGCAACATGACCGTCGCCCTGCCCGTGCTCGGCTGCGCCATGGCGTACGCGGTGTGGCGCGGGCGGTGGCGGGCCGCCGTCTCCGCGGGGCTCGCCATGGTCCTCGTACCCCTCCTCGTGATTCCGCTGAAGGAGTGGACCGCCCGGCCCGGCCCCCTGGAGCCGTGGGCGCACGGCTACTACCCGTCGGGCCACACGGCCACCGCGACGGTGGCCTACTTCGGCGCGGCCCTCCTCGTCTCGAACCGGCTGGTCCCCGTCGCCGCCGTGCTGACGGCGGTGACGGGGACCGGGCTGGTGCTGCGGGGGTATCACTGGCCGCTGGACGTGGTGGCCAGTCTCTGTCTGGGGCTGTGGATCCTGGCCGTCAGCTCCAGTTGTACGAATCGAAGTTCTTCGAGAACTGCCACTGGTTGAAGCGGTCCCAGTTGATCGACCAGGTCATCAGGCCGCGCAGGGCGGGCCAGGTGCCGTGGGTCTGGTACGAGCCGCAGTTGACCTTCTTGGTGAGGCAGTCCAGGGCCTTGTTGACCTCGGACGGGCTGGTGTGGCCGTTGCCCGCCTGGGTGGAGGCCGGGAGGCCGATGGCGACCTGCCCGGGGCGGAGGGCCGGGAAGAAGCGGTCCGCGTTGCCGGCGACCGGGAAGCCGGTGAGGAGCATGTCGGTCATGGCGATGTGGAAGTCCGCGCCGCCCATGGAGTGGTACTGGTTGTCCAGGCCCATGATGGAGCCCGAGTTGTAGTCCTGGACGTGCAGCAGGGTGAGGTCGTCGCGCAGGGCGTGGATGACCGGCAGGTAGGCGCCCGCGCGCGGGTCCTGCCCGCCCCAGGGGCCGGAGCCGTAGTACTGGTAGCCGAGCTGGACGAAGAAGGTCTCCGGGGCCATGGTCAGGACGAACTTCGCGCCGTACTTGGCCTTGAGCGTCTTGACCGCCTGGATCAGGTTGACGACGACCGGGCTGGTCGGGTTCCGGAAGTCGGTGTCGCCGGTCTGGAGCGAGAGGGAGTGGCCCTCGAAGTCGATGTCCAGGCCGTCGAGCCCGTACTCGTCGATGATCTTCGAGACGGAGGTGACGAAGGCGTCGCGGGCGGCCGTCGTGGAGAGCTGGACCTGGCCGTTCTGGCCGCCGATGGAGATGAGGACCTTCTTGCCGGCGGCCTGCTTGGCCTTGATCGCCGCCTTGAAGTCGGCCTCCGACTCGACGGTGGGGCACTCGGCGACCGGGCAGAGCTTGAAGCGGATGTCGCCCGAGGTCACCGAGGTCGGCTCGCCGAAGGCCAGGTTGATGACGTCCCAGGAGTCGGGGACGTCGGCCATGCGGGTGTAGCCGGAGCCGTTGGCGAAGCTGGCGTGGAGGTAGCCGACGAGGGCGTGCGCGGGCAGGCCCTGGTCGCCGCCACCGCCCCCGCCGCCGCTGGTCGTGGTGGCGCCGACGGCGGTGGACTTCGGGGACTCGCCCGCCGCGTTCACGGCGCTGACCTGGAAGGTGTACGCGGTGGAGGGCGTGAGGCCGGTCGCGGTGGCCGAGGTGCCGGTCACCGTCTGGATCCTCGTGGTGCCCCGGTAGACGTGGTACGAGGTGGCGCCGGGGACCGCGCTCCAGGTCAGCGGCACGCTGGTGGAGGTCGGGGAGCCGGCCGCGAGCCCGGTGGGGGCGGCGGGGAGCTGGACCGGGTCGCCGCCGGGGCCGTACAGGGAGAGGTCGTCGGCCTGGTAGGCGGGGGTGCCGTACCAGCCGTGGGTGTAGATCGTGACCGAGGTGGTGGAGGGGCCCGTGGTGAAGCTGGTGCTGAGCTTCTGCCAGTCGGGGGCCGAGCCCGTCCAGGTGGAGACGTCGGTGGTGCCGGTGCCGGTGGCGCCCAGGTAGACGTAGCTGCCGCGCACCCAGCCGCTGAGCGCGTACGTGGAGTTGGGCTTCACGGTGACGGTCTGGGAGCAGCGGGCGTTGTCGCTGCCGGCCGGGGCGGCCTGGAGCGCCTTCGTCCCGCCGTGCACGGGTGAGGTGACGGCGGCGCCGCTGCCCGCCGTACAGGTCCAGCCGTCGAGTCCGGCCTCGAAGCCGCCGTTGCGGGCGAGTTCGGCGTCGGCGGCCTGGGCGCCGGGGGTGAGCGCGAGGAGTCCACCGGCGGCGAGGGCGCCCGCCAGTATCAGGGTGAGGGGTCTGGAGCGGGCCACAACTGCCTCCGGGGGAAGGGAGATCGAGGGGTGGGGAATCGAGGGGCGGGAATCGAAGGGAGCGCGGCACAGCATGGTCCAGACCAATCGAGTGGTCAAGACCTCTGTACGGACGACGCCTCCGCCGGACGCCCCCTAGTCCCCCTCGAATCCCCCTCCTCCCCCGGCCAGTCGGCCCGCCGCCTCGTGCATCGCCAGCTCCAGGAGCGGGGCGTCGGTGAGGGTTCCGGTGCCGTCCGGCACCACCAGCCAGCGCGCCGCGCCGCTCGCCCGGCCCGGGTACGGGACGACGATCCAGGTCCCGGCGCCCGCGCCGCGGATCCCGGTGCCGAGCCAGCGGGCGGCGGTGCCCGGCGGGACGAAGAAGCCGATCCGGGCGTCGCCGAAGTCGGCCAGGACCGGGCCCGGGCGGCCCACCAGGCGGGTCAGCACGTCGAGCGTGGGACGGCCGAGGCCGGTCGGCAGGATCAGTACGTCCCAGCGCACGCCGGCGGGCAGGAGCACGACCCCGTGGGGGTTGCGCTCCCACTCCCACCGGCAGGCGTCGGGATCGGGCGCGGCCGAGAGCAGCCACTCCACCGCGCTCCTGGCGCCCGTGGCCCCTGTACCGGTCATCGTGACGTCCTCCTTCCGCGTGGACACGGTGTCCACACGGAAGAGAGCGGGGAGGGCGGCCGCTCTTACGCGGCTTCGCCTACTCGTGGGTTGTGATGTGCGTCACTCACTCGCTCAGCTGTCGAAGCCCAGGCCCAGGCGGTCCATCGCCTTCAGCCACAGGTTGCGCCGGCCGCCGTTCTCGTCGGCGCGGGCGAGCGACCACTTGGTGAGGCCGATGCCGGCCCAGGCGACCGGCTCGGGCGGGAACGGCAGCGGCTTGGAGCGGACCATGTCGAGCTCGGTGCGCTCGGTGCGCTCCCCCGCGAGCAGGTCGAGCATCACGTCGGCGCCGAAGCGGGTGGCGCCGACGCCCAGGCCCGTGAACCCGGCCGCGTACGCCACCTTCCCCTTGTGCGCCGTGCCGAAGAAGGCCGAGAAGCGGGAGCAGGTGTCGATCGCGCCGCCCCAGGCGTGGCTGAAGCGGAGTCCCTCCAGCTGCGGGAAGCAGTGGAAGAAGTGCTCGGCCAGCTTGAGGTACGTCTCGGGGCGGTGGTCCCTCTCGGCGCTGACCTTGCCCCCGAAGGGGTAGATCGCGTCGTAGCCGCCCCACAGGATCCGGTGGTCGGCGGTGATCCGGAAGTAGTGGAACTGGTTGGCGGAGTCGCCGAGCCCCTGCCGGTTCTTCCAGCCGATCGAGGCGAGCTGCTCGGGGCCGAGCGGCTCGGTCGTCAGGGCGTAGTCGTAGACCGGGACCGTGTAGGCCCGGACGCGCTTGACCAGGGACGGGAAGACGTTGGTGCCGAGGGCGACCCGGCGGGCGAGGACCTTGCCGTACGGGGTGCGCACGCCCATCCCGGCGCCGGCGGCGGCCAGTTCCAGGCCCGGGGTGTTCTCGAAGATCCGCACGCCCAGGTCCAGGCAGGCCCGCTTGAGGCCCCAGGCCAGCTTGGCGGGGTTCAGCATGGCGACGCCGCGGCGGTCCCAGAGGCCGCCGAGGAAGGTCGGCGAGTCGACCTCGGCGCGCACCGCGTCCCGGTCGAGGAGTTCGACGCCGTCCGCGAGGCCGAGCCGGTCGATCTCCTCGTACACCTCGTGGAGCTCGTCGACCTGGTACGGCTCGGTGGCCACGTCGATCTCGCCGGTGCGCTCGAAGTCGCAGTCCAGGGAGTAGCGGGCGACGGCCTCCTCGATGGCGTCGAGGTTCCGCTCGCCCAGCTCCTCCAGCTTCGGCAGCTCGCCCGGCCAGCGGGCGAGCCCGTTGCCGAAGCCGTGGGTGAGGGAGGCCGCGCAGAAGCCTCCGTTGCGGCCCGAGGCGGCCCAGCCCACCTCGCGGCCCTCGATCAGGACGACGTCCCGGGAGGGGTCGCGCTCCTTGGCGAGGAGCGCGGTCCACAGGCCGCTGTAGCCGCCGCCGACCACGAGGAGGTCGCACTTCTCGGTGCCGGTGAGGGCGGGCAGGGCGCCGGGCTTGCCGGGGTCTTCCAGCCAGAAGGGGACGGGCTGGGCGTCGGAGAGAGATTGGGCGGCGAGACGCATGGCGACTGGGGCCATGGTTTCCAACTCCTTCGGTGCCTGGGCGGGTTTCGCTCAGGCTGTTGCTGTTTTCTTGCGCCGGTTCGTGATGATCTGTCCGGCCATGACCACCAGTACCGCGAGGACGAACATCGCGGTGCCGATGACGTTGATCTGAACGGGTGTTCCGCGCTGCGCCGAGCCCCAGACGAACATGGGGAAGGTGACCGTGGAGGGTCCCGCGTTGAAGTTGGTGATGATGAAGTCGTCGAACGAGAGCGCGAAGGCGAGCAGCGCGCCGGCGGCGATGCCGGGGGCGGCGATCGGCAGGGTGACGCGCAGGAAGGTCTGCGCGGGCCCCGCGTAGAGGTCGCGCGCGGCCTCCTCCAGGCGCGGGTCCATGGACATGACCCGGGCCTTGACCGCCGTCACGACGAACGACAGGCAGAAGGTGATGTGGGCGATCAGGACCGTCCAGAAGCCCAGCTCGATCCCCATGTTGAGGAAGAGGGTGAGCAGCGAGGCGGCCATGACGACCTCGGGCATCGCCATCGGCAGGAAGATCAGCGAGTTGATCGCGCCGCGCGCCCGGAAGCGGTAGCGGACGAGCGCGAAGGCGATCGCCGTGCCGAGGGCGACGGCGCCCAGGGTGGCCCAGGCGGCGAGCTGGAGCGAGAGCGACAGCGACTGGCACATGTCGGCGACGCCGCAGGGGTCCTTCCAGGCGTCCAGGGAGAACTGCTGCCAGGAGTAGTTGAAGCGCCCGTTCGGCTTGTTGAACGAGAACGCCATCACGACGAGGTTCGGCAGGATCATGTACGCGAGCGTCAGCAGGCCCGCGACGACGACGAGGTTCTTGCGGATCCAGCGCATCAGACCAGCTCCTCCGTTCCGGCGCGGCGGATGTAGACGGTGACCATGACCAGGACGATCGCCATGAGGATGAAGGAGAGCGCGGCGGCCGTCGGGTAGTCGAGGACCCGCAGGAACTGCGACTGGATGACGTTGCCGACCATCTTGGTGTCGGTCGAGCCGAGCAGCTCGGAGTTGACGTAGTCGCCGCTCGCCGGGATGAAGGTGAGCAGGGTGCCGGAGACGATGCCGGGCATCGACAGCGGGAAGGTCACCTTGCGGAAGGTGGTCGCCGGGGAGGCGTACAGGTCCCGCGCGGCCTCGTGGAGCCGTCCGTCGATCCGCTCCAGGGAGGTGTAGAGGGGCAGGATCATGAAGGGCAGGAAGTTGTACGTGAGGCCGCAGACGACCGCCATCGGGGTGGCGAGCACGCGGTCGCCCTCGGTCCAGCCGAGCCAGCTCGTCAC
This sequence comes from Streptomyces sp. NPDC012825, assembly GCF_042900925.1. Taxonomy (NCBI): domain Bacteria; kingdom Bacillati; phylum Actinomycetota; class Actinomycetes; order Kitasatosporales; family Streptomycetaceae; genus Streptomyces; species Streptomyces sp. NPDC012825. The sequence goes on from NZ_JBIBBZ010000021.1 coordinate 81,733, forward strand.
GTCGAGGACGTGCAGCGCGTTCAGCGCGTCGACGACGACGCTGTCGTCCGCCAGGATCGTCTTCCACGCCAGGGTCCGGATGAGGAAGCTGGTGAAGAAGGGGGCGATGACGAGGACGAGGAGCAGGTTGCGCCAGCGGCCGGCCCGGAAGGCGATCAGGTACGCGAGCGGGTAGCCGAGGAGCAGGCAGAGGACGGTCGCGGTCCCGGCGTAGAGCAGGGAGCGGACGAACTGCGGCCAGTACTCCTGGAGCGCCTCCCAGTAGGTCTGGAAGTGCCAGGTGACCTGGAAGCCGGTTTCGAGGGAGCCGGTCTGGACCGAGGTGGAGGCCTGGTAGACCAGCGGCAGCGCGAAGAAGACCAGCAGCCAGACGATGCCGGGGAGCAGCAGCCAGTAGGGGACGAGCCGCTTGCGGGTGGCGGGCTTGCGTACAGGAAGGTCCTCTGCCGGCGGGGCTTCCTTCACCAGGGTCGCGCTCATCCGGCGTCCTCCACGCTCTCCACACCGGCGTCGATGTCCTGGTCCGCGTCGAGCCCGAACGTGTGGGCCGGGTTCCAGTGCAGGACCACCTCGGCGCCCGGGACGAGCCGGGTGTCGCGCTCGATGTTCTGCTCGTACACCTGGAGCTCGGCTCCGGCGGGCGAGTTCACCACGTACTGGGTGGAGACGCCGATGAAGGAGGAGTCGGCGATCCGGCCGGTGACGCGGTTGCGGCCGTCGGCTATCGCGCCGACGTCGTCCGCGTGCGTGAGGGAGATCTTCTCGGGGCGGACGCCCACGAGCAGCCTGCCGCCCGCGCGGACGGCGGGGGTACAGCGGTCGCCGGGGACGCGGAGCTTGCCGCCGCCCGCCGTGACGAGCACGTCGGCGCCCGTCTCCAGGACCTCGGCCTCGATGAGGTTGGAGGTGCCGAGGAAGTTGGCGACGAAGGTGGTCCGCGGGTTCTCGTACAGGTCGGCGGGGGTGCCGAGCTGCTCGACCCGGCCGCCGTTCATCACCGCGACCTGGTCGGCCATGGTCATGGCCTCCTCCTGGTCGTGGGTGACGTGCACGAAGGTGATGCCGACCTCGGTCTGGATCCGCTTGAGCTCCAGCTGCATCTGGCGGCGCAGCTTGAGGTCGAGGGCGCCGAGCGGCTCGTCGAGGAGGAGCACCTGCGGGTGGTTGATGAGGGCGCGGGCCACGGCGACGCGCTGCTGCTGGCCGCCGGAGAGCTGGTGCGGCTTGTGGCGTGCCTTGTCGCCGAGCTGGACGAGCTCCAGCATGTCGTCGACCTGCTTCTTGACCGACTTGATGCCGCGGCGGCGCAGGCCGAAGGCGATGTTCTCGGAGATGTCCATGTGCGGGAAGAGCGCGTAGGACTGGAAGACGGTGTTGACCGGCCGCTTGTAGGGCGGGAGGTCGGTGACGTCGGTGTCGCCGAGGAAGACGGTGCCGGTGCTGGGGTCCTCCAGGCCGGCGATCATGCGCAGGGTGGTGGTCTTGCCGCAGCCGGAGGCGCCGAGGAGGGCGAAGAAGGAGCCCTGCGGGACGGTCAGGTCGAGCGGGTGGACGGCGGTGAAGGAGCCGTACGTCTTGCTGATCCCGGTGAGACGGACGTCGCCGCCGCCCGTGTTCTTTCCAGTGTGAGCAGTGTTGTCAGTCATGGGTCGTGGTCCCAGGGGAGTGAGAGGGGGTGGACGAGGCCGGACTCAGGCGCCGATGAGCTTGGCGAACTTCTCCTCGTACGCCGTCTCCTCCGCGCCGGTGAGCGAGCGGAAGGCGTGCGACTTCTTCGCCATGGCCTTGTCGGGGAGGATCAGCGTGTTGTCCGCGAGTTCGGGGTCGATCTTCGCGAGCTCGTCCTTCACCCCGTCGACGGGGCAGACGTAGTTGATGTACGCGGCGAGCTGCGCGGCGACGGGGAGCTCGTAGTAGTGGTCGATCAGCTTCTCGGCGTTGGTCTTGTGCCGGGACTGCGCGGGGACGAGCAGGTTGTCGCTGGAGGTGATGTAGCCGGCCGCCGGTATGGAGTAGCGGATGTCGGGATTGTCCGCCTGGAGCTGGATGATGTCCCCGGCCCAGGCGAGACAGGCCGCGATGTCGCCCTTGTCGAGGTCGGACGTGTAGTCGTTGCCGGTGAAGCGGCGTATCTGCTTCTTGTCGACGCCCTTCTGGAGGCGTCCGATCGCCGCGTCGTAGTCGGCGTCCGTGAAGGCGCCCGGGTCCTTGCCGAGGTCGAGCAGGGTCATGCCGACGGTGTCGCGCATCTCGGTGAGGAAGCCGACCCGGCCCTTGAGCGAGGGGTCGTCCAGGAGCTGGGTGACCGAGTCGACCTTCTTCCCGCCGGTCGCCTTCACGTTGTACGCGATGACGGTGGAGATGCCGGTCCAGGGGTACGAGTGGGCGCGGCCCGGGTCCCAGTCGGGGTTGCGGAACTGGGCGGAGAGGTTGCTGTACGCGTGGGGGAGGTTCGCGGGGTCGAGCTTCTGCACCCAGCCGAGCCGGATCATCCGGGCGGCGAGCCAGTCGGTGACGCACACGAGGTCGCGGCCGGTGTCCTGGCCGGCGGCGAGCTGCGGTTTGATCTTGCCGAAGAACTCGACGTTGTCGTTGATGTCCTCGGTGTACTTGACCTTGATCCCGGTGCGCTTCTCGAACGCCTCCAGGGTGGGGCGGGACTTCTCGTCCTCGCTGACGTCCATGTACTCGGTCCAGTTGGAGAAGGCCACGGTCTTCTCCTTGGCCGAGTCGTCCGTGGAGGCGGGACCCTGGCCCTCCCGCTTGGCGGGCGGGATGCCGCAGGCGCTCAGGGACGCGAGGCCGCCGACGGTGAGCGCGCCCACGCCGCCCGCGCGCAGCATCGCACGGCGGCTGAGGGCGCCCCGGCCGCTCGTCAGGCTGCGGCGTATCGCCGCGAGCTGCGCCGCGGACAGGCTGTCGGGCTCGTACTGCTCCATGCGCTGTGCCCTTTCGGGATGGTTGCGTCGCCGGTCGAGCGACGGATGCTTATCGGTCCCCGAAGATCGTGCGGTGCCAGTCCTTCGCCGCCACCGCGGTGTTGTCGTACATCACGTGCTTGACCTGCGTGTACTCCTCGAAGGAGTACACCGACATGTCCTTTCCGTAGCCCGAGGCCCGGGTTCCCCCGTGGGGCATCTCGCTGATGATCGGGATGTGGTCGTTGACCCAGACGCAGCCGGCCTTGAGCTCCCGCGTGGCGCGGCCCGTCCGGTAGACGTCGCGGCTCCAGGCGGAGGCGGCGAGGCCGTAGGGGGTGTCGTTGGCGAGTGCGATGCCCTCGTCGTCGGTGTCGAAGGGCAGGGCCACCAGGACCGGGCCGAAGATCTCCGACCGCACGACCTCGCTGTCCTGCGCGGCGCCGGTGATCAGGGTGGGACGGTAGTACGCGCCGTCCTTCAGGTCGCCCCCGGGGGCTTCGCCGCCGGTGACGACGGTGGCGTAGCCGCGGGCGCGGTCGACGAAGCCGGCGACCCGGTCGCGCTGGGCGTGGCTGATCAGCGGGCCGAGGTCGGTGTCCGGGGCGAAGGGGTCGCCGAGCCGGACGGACTCCATGAGTTCGGCGACGCGGGCGGTGAAGGCGTCGAAGAGGGGGCGCTGGACGTACGCGCGCGTGGCGGCGGTGCAGTCCTGGCCGCTGTTGATGAGGGAGGCGGCGACGGCGCCCTGGGCCGCGGCCTCCAGGTCGGCGTCGTCGAAGACGACGAAGGGGGCCTTGCCGCCGAGTTCGAGGTGGAGGCGCTTGACGGTGGCGGTGGCGATCTCGGCGACCCGCTTGCCGACGGCGGTGGAGCCGGTGAAGGAGGTCATGACGACGTCGGGGTGGCCGACGAGGTGCTCGCCGACGGTCCGGCCGGCCCCGTTGACGATGTTGATCACGCCGTCGGGGATGCCGGCGTCGGTCGCGGCCTGCGCGAACATCAGGGAGGTGAGCGGAGTGAGCTCGGCGGGCTTCAGGACGATCGTGTTGCCGGCGGCGATCGCCGGGAGGATCTTCCAGGCGGCCATCTGGAGGGGGTAGTTCCAGGGGGCGATGGAGCCGACGACGCCGAGGGGCTCGCGCCGTACGTAGGAGGTGTGGTCGCCGGAGTACTCGGCGGCGGCCTGGCCCTGGAGGTGGCGGGCGGCCCCGGCGAAGAAGGCGGTGTTGTCGACCGTGCCGGGCACGTCGAACTCGGTGGTGAGCTTGAGCGGCTTGCCGCACTGGAGGGACTCCACGCGGGCGAAGTCCTCGGCCCGCTCGGCGAGGACGCCGGCGAAGCGGTGCAGGGCGTCGGAGCGCTCGCCGGGGGTGGCGCCCGCCCAGCCCGGGAAGGCCGCCTTCGCGGCGGCCACGGCCTCGTCCACGTCCGCGGTGGAGGCGAGCGCGTAGGTGTACACGGTCTCCCCGGTCGCGGGGTCGATCACCTGATGGTCCTGGCCGGACGTTCCGGGGCGGAGCCTGCCGCCGATGTACTGTGCGCCGTCCGCGAAGCGGCCCGTCACCTGGAAGCGGTTGCCCATGACGCTCTCCGTTGTCCCAGCTCGAATTGAGTGCCGATCCTGACAGAGGGACGACTACCCAACAAGTGATTCCGTTGTTGCCTTTTGGTTACGCGACGGATTCGGTCGACCATGTGTCGAGGCGGCCGGAAAATCTCCGTACGGAGTGTCCGTGGCGGATGCCAGACTCGCATGCATGAGCGCGATCGAGGAGCTGACACAGCAGGTCAGCAGGGGTGACAGGGTGAAGTGGCTGCACTTCTGGGGTCACCGTCCGCACCCGGACGGACACCTTTCGGCGAGCTGTCTGAGCCAGTGGTGGCCGTCCCCCTTCACCGTCGACGGGGTGGCGTACGCGACCGCCGAGCACTGGATGATGGCCGCCAAGGCGCGGCTCTTCGGGGACGCGGACGCCGAGCGCGCGGCGCTGGCCGCCCGCACCCCGGCGGAGGCCAAGAACGCGGGCCGGCTCGTGCGGGACTTCGACGGCGCGGTGTGGGAGCGGGAGCGGTTCGGGATCGTCGTCGAGGGGAGCGTCCACAAGTTCTCCTCGGACGGGGCCCTGCGCGCCTATCTCCTCGGCACGGGCGACCGCGTCCTGGTGGAGGCCAGCCCGGTGGACCGGATCTGGGGCATCGGGCTCGCCGCGACCGACCCCGGCGCCCACGACCCGGCCCGCTGGCGCGGCCTCAACCTCCTGGGCTTCGCCCTCATGGAGGCGCGACAGCGGCTGCGGAGCGCCTGACGTCGTGCGGAAGGGCCCCGCGCCGGATGTCCGGTGCGGGGCCCTTGCGTGTGCGTAGGCCGCCTCAGCGGGTGCTCTCGACCACCAGGGACGACGCGAACGGGTCCTCGTCGTAGGTGCCGGAGTCCTCGAAGGTCGAGGGGTCCTGGGCGATCGCCCAGATCATGAAGCCGAGGAAGACCGCGCTGACCACGGTGCCGATGGCGCCGAGCACGATGCCGGCGATCGCCATGCCCCGGTTGGTCGCCTCGCCCCGGCCCGCCTTCTTCACCCCGATGACGCCGAAGATCACGCCCAGGATGCCGAGGACCGCCCCCAGGCCGTAGAGGCAGAAGCCCGCGACCGAGATGATGCCGAGCACCATCGCGGCCGTACCCATGCCGTTGGAGGGGGCCTGCTGCCAGCCCGGCTGGCCGCCGTACCCCGGATATCCGGGGTAGCCGTACCCGGAACCCGTCACGGACGCCTGAGGGGCCGGGGCCGCCGGGTAGCCGTAGCCCCCGGAGGTGTCCGCCGGGTAGCCGTACGCGCCGGGCGTCGCCGCCGGGCCGCCGGGCGCGACCGGGGGCGGCGGGACGTCACCGCCGGGACCGGGCACGCCCGGCATGGAGGTGACGGTCAGCTGGTCGTGCACCGGCGGGGGCGACGGCTCCGCCGGCTTGCTCAGTTCCACCCCGTCGCGGTTCGGCGGAGCCCACGGGTCCGCCGGGTCGTAGCCGCCCGGCTGCTGGTCTCGGTTGTCAGACATGGGCCTCCCCCATCGTGGTCACGTCATGCTAAGGCCTCACTCCTGCGGGGGAACCGTCCGGCCTACGATGACCCGATGACCGATCTGCACCCCTTCATCGCGGGCCTCCCCAAGGCCGAGCTGCACGTCCACCACGTGGGCTCCGCCTCGCCCCGGATCGTCGCCGAGCTCGCGGCCCGCCACCCGGACTCCAAGGTCCCCACGGACCCGGAGGCCCTGGCCGACTACTTCACCTTCACCGACTTCGCGCACTTCATCGACGTCTACCTGTCGGTCGTCGACCTGGTCCGCACCCCCGAGGACGTGCGGCTGCTGACCTTCGAGGTCGCCCGGGACATGGCCCGGCAGAACATCCGCTACGCCGAGCTGACCATCACCCCCTACTCCTCCACCCGCCGGGGCGTCGACGAGAACGCGTTCATGGACGCGATCGAGGACGCTCGCAAGTCGGCCGAGGCCGAGTTCGGCACGGTCCTGCGCTGGTGCTTCGACATCCCCGGCGAGGCCGGGCTCGAAGCCGCCGAGGAGACCGCGCGGCTCGCCACGACCGAGGGGCTGCGCCCGGAGGGCCTGGTCGCCTTCGGCCTCGGCGGCCCGGAGATCGGGGTGCCGCGCCCGCAGTTCAAGCCGTACTTCGACCGGGCCAGGGCGGCCGGACTGCGCTCCGTGCCGCACGCGGGCGAGACGACCGGCCCGGAGACCGTGTGGGACGCGATCCGCGAGCTGGGCGCCGAGCGCATCGGGCACGGCACCAGCTCGGTCCGTGACCCGGAGCTCCTGGCGTACCTGGCCGAGCACCGGATCGCCCTGGAGGTCTGCCCGACCTCCAACATCGCCACCCGGGCCGTCGCCGTCCTGGACGAGCACCCGATCCGGCGGATGGTGGACGCGGGGGTCCTCGTCACCGTCAACAGCGACGACCCGCCGATGTTCGGCACCGACCTGAACAACGAGTACGCGGTCGCCGCCCGGCTCCTGGACCTCGACGAGCGCGGACTCGCCGCCCTCGCCAAGAACGCGGTGGAGGCCTCCTTCCTGGACGCGGCCGGCAAGGCCCGGATCGCCGCCGAGATCGACGCGTACACCGAGGCGTGGTCGGCCCGCTGACGTCACGGGAGGCCGCCGGGGCGCGTGCGCCGACGACACCGGCGGTCGTCCCCGGCCACAATGGCCCCATGCGATCCGTCACTGCCGTAGGTCACCGCGGCGACCCGTACCGCTTCCGCGAGAACACGCTCCGTTCGATCTCCTCGGCGATCGAACGGGGCGCGGACGCGGTGGAGGTCGACGTCCGGCTGACGAGGGACGGGGTGCCCGTCCTCCTCCACGACGACACCCTCAAGCGCCTCTGGGGCCCGGACCGGGCGCTCTCCGCGCTCTCGTACGCGCAGGTGGAGGAGGTGACGGCGGGCGGGGTGCCGACCCTGCGGGAGGCGCTGCTCGCCGCCGGGGACCACCGTCTGATGCTGGACCTGCCGGGCGGGAACGAGCACTCGGTCGGGAAGATCGTCGGCACGGTCCGCGAGTGCGGGGCCGGGGAGCGGATCTACTACTGCGCCGGGACCGTCGCCATGCTCCAGGTGCGGGCCGCCGATCCGGCCGCCGAGATCGCCCTGACCTGGACCTCGCTCGCCCCGCCCCGGCCGGTGCTGCTCGACGTCGTACGTCCGCGCTGGCTCAACTACCGCTTCGGCCTGGTGAGTCGGGAGCTGGGCGAACGGGTGCACCGGGACGGGCTGCTCCTGTCGGCCTGGACGGCGGACACGAAGCGCACCATGCGTAAGCTGATCATGAACGGGGTGGACGCGATCACCACGAACCGCGTCGACGCCCTCGCCGCCGTCCTGCGAGAGGACTCCTGAGGTGAACGACAGCGTGAACGACCGCGTCAACGACCGCATCCGCACCGACATCGCCCACAACGCCCGTGTCTGGAACTACTGGCTGGGCGGCAAGGACAACTACCCGGTGGACCGCGCGGTCGGCGCGCAGGTCACCGGCTTCTACCCCAGTATCGGCGAAGTGGCCCGCGCCGACCGGGCGTTCCTCGGCCGGGCGGTGACCCACCTGGCCGCCGAGGAGGGCGTCCGGCAGTTCCTCGACATCGGCACCGGCCTGCCGACCGCCGACAACACCCACGAGGTGGCGCAGCGGGTCGCCCCCGGGGCCCGGATCGTCTACGTCGACAACGACCCGATCGTCCTCACCCACGCCCGCGCGCTCCTGACGAGCGCGCCGGAAGGCGTCACCGAGTACGTCGACGCCGACGCGCACGACCCGGAGCGGATCCTGGCGGCGGCCTCGGCCACCCTCGACCTGTCCCGTCCGGTCGCGGTGATGATGCTCGGCATCCTCAACTTCGTGATGGACACCGACGAGGCCCGCTCCATCGTGCGGACCCTGATGGACGCCGTCCCCCCGGGCAGCTTCCTGGTCCTCACCCACCCCACCCTGGAGCCGGAGCTCGGCGGCGAGGGCAACAGGGCCGCGATGGCGTTCTGGAACGAGAACGCGACCCCGCCGATCACCGCCCGCACCCGCGCCGAGTTCTCCTCCTTCCTGGAGGGCCTCGACCTGCTCGCACCGGGCATCGTCTCCTGCTCCCGCTGGCGCTCCGAGGAGGGCGACGTGGTGGCCCAGTTCGGCGCGGTGGGCCGCAAGCCGTAATGGGCGTACGGGGGGCGCGCGGCGGCGCGCCCCCCGTACCGGCTCGCGGTGGAGGGGCCGTCAGGCGGCGGGTACGGCCTCCGGAGCCGGAGCCGTCGCCGTGGCGGCCTCCAGTCGCTCGATCAGCCGGCGGACGAGGAGCAGCGGCAGGATCCCGAAGACGCCGAAGGACATGTCGACGAGCGACCACCAGAAGGGGATGTCGCGGATCGGGCCGCAGATCAGGGCGAGCGGGATGATGCCGACGCAGGCGATCATGCCGAACTCGACGACCCAGACGTTGCGGACGGGGTCGCGCCAGACGCCGTAGAAGGCGACGGCGATGACGAGGTGGGCGAAGGCCAGCCAGTCGTTGCCGTAGAGGAGGTAGGGGGCGTCCCGGTCGGCGGTCTCCAGGCCCCCCTCGACCCGGTGGATCCATTCGGCGAGCCCGGGGAGGGCATCGCCCACGGGAGCCGCCCATCCGGTCAACGCGGAGTCGAGCAGCCGGAGTTCGGTGACGAGCGGGAAGGCGGTGAGCCCGCTCAGGACCAGACAGACGACGAAGAGGAGCAGCCACCGGCGGATGCGCTGAAGAAGGGCTCCCGGCCCGTTCGTGTCGCTCATGGGGACAGCGTACGCCCGCTCTGAACGCGTTCAAAAGCCTGGGGGCACTTTTTGGAACGCGTTCAAAAAGAGCGGACCGGACGAGGAGCGGGCCGTGCGCGGCACGGAGGCCGGGGCGTGGGCCCGTCACACCGGGCCCCCTCACAGCCCCACGATCGAGTTCCACCTCTTGGCGAAGGTGAGGCGCTCCTCGGCGGTGATGTCCCGGGCGACGGCGAGCCGGCCCCGCATGGCGGAGTCGGGGAAGATCAGCGGGTCCTCGGCGAGCGCGGCGAGGTCCTCGTCGCCGGAGTCCGCGAGGACGTCGCGCGCGGCCGGCACGGGACAGACGTAGTTGACCCAGGCGGCGAGTTCGGCGGCGACCTCGGGCCGGTAGTAGTGGTCCACCAGCTTCTCGGCGTTGGCCTTGTGCCGGGCGAGGTTGGGGACCATCAGGGACTCGGACCAGAGCTCGGCGCCCTCCTCGGGGACGACGAACTCGATGTCCGGGTTGTCGGCCCGGAGCTGGATGACGTCCCCGGAGTACGCCTGGCAGGCCAGGACGTCGCCGGTGGAGAGGTCCTTGATGTAGTCGTTGCCGGTGAAGCGGCGGATGTGCTTCGCGCGGACGAGCCGCTCGGTCCGCTCGCACACGGCGTGGAAGTCGTCGGCGGTCCAGCGGGTCACGTCGACGCCGTCGCCCAGCATGAGCAGGGCGAAGGACTCGTCGAGCCCGGACAGCAGGGTGACCTTCCCGCGCAGGTCGTCGGCCCACAGCTCCTCGACGGAGCGCAGCTCCCGGCCCAGCTTCCTGCGGTTGTACGCGATGCCGGTGATGCCGGACTGCCAGGGCACGGTGTGCAGCCGGCCGGGGTCGAACGCGGGCGAGCGCAGCTGCGGGTCGAGGTGGGCCGTGACGTTCGGCTGGGCGGCGCGGTCCATCTCCTGGACCCAGCCGAGGCGGACGAAGCGGGCGGCCATCCAGTCGCTGAGGACGATCAGGTCGCGCCCGGTCTCCTGGTGGTTCATCAGGGAGGGGCTGATCTTGCCGAAGAACTCGTCGTTGTCGTTGATCTCCTCGGTGTAGCGGACGGACGTCCCGGTCCGCTTCCGGAAGGCCTCCAGGGTGGGGCGCTTCGACTCGTCGTCCTCGTCGGTGTCGATGTAGAGCGGCCAGTTGGCGAAGTCGAGGATCCGGTCGCGGGCCGAGAGGTCCCGGGCGGCGGCCCGGTCGCCCTCCTCGACGAAGGCGGCGGGGACCCCGCACCCGGCGAGCAGGGCGGCGGTCCCGGCGCCGCCGACACCGCGCAGCAGGGACCGGCGGGACATGTTCTTCCTGGCTGTCGCTCTCATCCGGGCAGCATTCCGGCCGGTCGGCGCCCACGGCAATGGACGGTCCGTCCGGACGGCACGACGCGGCCCCGACACCCTGTCGAACCGGGGTGCCGGGGCCGCGTCGCGAACCGGCCGACGGATCGGCCGGAGGGGTCCGGCCGGGGAGAGGCCGGCCGATGGATCAGCCGAGGGAGGTCATGACGTGCTTGATCCGGGTGTAGTCCTCGAAGCCGTAGGCCGAGAGGTCCTTGCCGTAGCCGGACTTCTTGAAGCCGCCGTGGGGCATCTCGGCGACCAGCGGGATGTGGGTGTTGATCCACACGCAGCCGAAGTCGAGCGCCTTGGACATGCGCATCGCGCGCGCGTGGTCCTTGGTCCAGACGGAGGAGGCGAGGGCGTACTCGACGTCGTTGGCGTACTGCAGGGCCTGGGCCTCGTCCGTGAAGGACTGGACGGTGATGACCGGGCCGAAGACCTCGTTCTGGACGATCTCGTCGTCCTGCTTGAGGCCGGAGACGACGGTCGGGGCGTAGAAGTAGCCCTTGTCGCCGACGCGCTCGCCGCCGGCCTCGACCTTGGCGTGGGCCGGGAGGCGGTCGATGAAGCCGGAGACCTGCTTCAGCTGGTTGGCGTTGTTGAGCGGGCCGTACAGCACGTCCTCGTCGTCCGGCTGCCCGGTCTTGATCGCGGCGGCGGCCTTGGCGAGGGCGGAGACGAACTCGTCGTGGATGGACTCGTGGACGAGGACGCGGGTGGCGGCCGTACAGTCCTGGCCGGCGTTGAAGAAGCCCGCGACGGAGATGTCCTCGACGGCCTTCTCGATGTCGGTGTCCTCGAAGACCACGACGGGGGCCTTGCCGCCCAGCTCCAGGTGGACGCGCTTGACGTCCTTGGCGGCCGACTCGGCGACCTGCATGCCGGCGCGTACGGAGCCGGTGATGGAGGCCATGGCGGGGGTCGGGTGCTCGACCATCGCGCGGCCGGTGTCACGGTCGCCGCAGACGACGTTGAAGACGCCCTTGGGGACGATCCGCCCGATGATCTCGGCCATCAGGACGGTCGACGCGGGGGTCGTGTCCGAGGGCTTGAGGACGACGGTGTTGCCCGCGGCGAGGGCCGGGGCGAACTTCCAGACGGCCATCATCATCGGGTAGTTCCACGGCGCGACCTGGGCGCAGACGCCGACGGGCTCGCGGCGGACGATGGAGGTCAGGCCCTCCATGTACTCGCCGGCCGAGCGGCCCTCCAGGAGCCGGGCGGCACCCGCGAAGAAGCGGATCTGGTCCACCATCGGCGGGATCTCCTCGCTCGCGGTGAGGGCGACCGGCTTGCCGGTGTTCTCGACCTCGGCGGCGATCAGGTCCTCGGCGCGCTCCTCGAAGGCGTCGGCGATCTTGAGGAGCACCTTCTGGCGCTCGGCCGGGGTGCTGTCGCGCCAGGCGGGGAAGGCCGCCGCGGCGGCCTCCATGGCGGCGTCGACGTCGGCCTGGCCGGAGAGCGGAGAGGTCGCGTACACCTCGCCGGTGGCCGGGTTGATCACGTCGATCGTGCGGCCGTCGGCCGCGTCGCGGAACTCCCCGTTGATGTAGTTACGCAGCCGGCGCAGCTCGGTGGTCACTTGCCACCCCTCCTGTCACGTTCTGACCCCGCACGTCCTCGTGCGCGGTCCCGATGGGTGAGACACCCCAGCCTAATCGTTCGGCTGACGCTTTCAACAGGCCCGGCCCCCCACAACTTCGGATTCAGTGAGATCGAGAGCCTCACACAACGAATTACATCGCTCCGGGGTTGCAAGACCGACGAGTCTCGGTGCACAGTGAGGTGTGGCCAGTCGAAGTGCAGACTCCAGAACCGGAACCGGTTCGTCCCCGACGATCGACGCCGTCTCCCTGGCGATCATCGAACAGCTCCAGGAGGACGGTCGCCGTCCCTACGCGGCGATCGGCAAGGCCGTCGGCCTCTCCGAAGCCGCCGTGCGGCAGCGCGTCCAGAAGCTGCTCGACCAGGGCGTCATGCAGATCGTCGCCGTCACCGACCCGCTCACCGTGGGTTTCCGGCGGCAGGCGATGGTCGGCATCAACGTCGAGGGTGACCTTGATCCGGTTGCGGAAGCACTGACGGCCATGGCCGAATGCGAGTACGTGGTGATGACCGCGGGCTCCTTCGACCTCATGGTGGAGATCGTCTGCGAGGACGACGACCACCTGCTGGATGTGATCAACAGGCGCATCCGCACCCTCCCCGGCGTGCGCTCCACCGAGAGCTTCGTCTACCTCAAGCTCAAGAAGCAGACCTATATGTGGGGAACCCGATAGCCGTGAGCAAGGACCTCTCCAAGACCGCCTACGACCACCTGTGGATGCACTTCACCCGCATGTCGTCGTACGAGAACTCGCCCGTTCCCACCATCGTGCGTGGTGAGGGCACCTACATCTTCGACGACAAGGGCAAGCGCTACCTCGACGGTCTCGCGGGCCTCTTCGTGGTCAACGCCGGACACGGCCGCCAGGAGCTGGCCGAGGTCGCGTACAAGCAGGCCCAGGAGCTCGCGTTCTTCCCCGTGTGGTCGTACGCGCACCCCAAGGCCGTCGAACTGGCCGAGCGCCTCGCGGACTACGCCCCGGGCGACCTGAACAAGGTCTTCTTCACCACCGGTGGCGGAGAGGCCGTCGAGACCGCCTGGAAGCT
>NZ_JBIBBZ010000022.1:0-85009 GCF_042900925.1 Streptomyces sp. NPDC012825
AGCTGGCCCCGCCGCTGATCGCCGACCAGGGCACCTTCGACGAGATCGAGGGCATCCTGCGCTCGGTGCTCACCGAGGCGTGGACCAAGCTCTGACCGAGCCGGCGGCCCCCGCGGAACCTCACGCCGCCCTCACGGCGTGACCCCACGGCCCGGGTCCGCCGCCATCCGAGTGGATGGCGGCGGCCCGGGCCGTGTGCTGTCCCTACGAACCGATCCGAATACTTACGGTGCCGAGTGACCGACAGGCCCGTCCTTCGTTCGCCCGTACGGGGGAAATCCCCTCCGTACGGGGGGACACCGATCGGATCGACAGAGGTGTACGCGATGGCCCCACCGGACAACGACGTGCTCTGGGCGCGTTCCCTGCACTGCTCCCTGGGCGGCTCGGAGGCCCTCGGCGGCGTCTCCCTCGGCGTCCGCGAGGGCGAGATCCTCGCCCTGACCGGCCCGCGAGGCAGCGGCAAGACCACGCTGCTGCGCTGCCTCTCCGGCCAGCTCGTCCCCCAGGAGGGCGAGGTCTGGTTCAACAGCGGCCCCGTGCACACCCTGGGCCCCGCCCAGCGCGAACGGCTGCGCCGCGAGCGCTTCGGCTGGATCGGCTACGAGCCCGGTCTCGTCCCCGAGCTCACCGGCTGGGAGAACACCGCCCTGCCCCTGCTGCTGCGCGGGGTCTCCCGCCGCGCCGCGAAGACCGCCGCCCTGGAGTGGCTGGACCGGCTCGACACCGGGGCCTGCGCCCGCAAGCGTCCGCGCGCCCTCACCCGGTCCCAGTGCCAGCGGATCTCGATCGCCCGCGCCCTCGTCACCACCCCCCAGGTGCTCTTCGCCGACGAGCCCACCGCCTCCCTGCACCGCGCCGACGGCGCCCAGGTGCTGCGCACCCTGACGGCCGCCGCCCGCTCGCACGGCATCACCGTGGTCCTGGCCACGCACGACGCGGAGGTCGCGGCGCTCGCCGACCGCACGGTCGCGCTCCTCGACGGGCGCCGGGCCGGCGCCGTACCCCCGGCGACCGGGGCGGAGGGCGTCGCCGCGTGCTCGCTCTCCGTCTGACCCGGGGCACCCACCCCCTCGTCCTGGCGCGCCGGCTGCTCGTCGCCGCCGCGTCCGCCGGGGTGGGCTTCCTCCTGCTCTGCACCCTCGGCCACGCCCTCGGGCACCCGGAACAGTCCCCGGCCCCGGCGCTCCGGCTCCTCTGGTGCGTCCTGCCGCTCGCCGCCACCGTCCAGTTCGCGGTCGCGGTGGCCCGCACCGACCCCGGCACCCGGCCGCGCCCCGGGCTCTCCGCGATCGGCCTCGGGCCGGCCCGGCTCACCCTGCTCGCCGCCGCCTCGACGGCCGTCACCTGCGTGCTCGGCTCGGCGGTCGCGCTCCTGCTCTACCTGCACCTGCGCGGCGACCTCACGGGCCTGCCCCTCGACGGGGCGGCCGCCGGGCTGCTCGCCGCCGGCCGGCCGGTGCCGTTCGCGGCCGTCCTCACCCTGCTCGCGGTCGTCCCCGTGACCGCCACCGCGGCCGCGGCCCTGGCCCTGCGTCCGCGCGCCGCGCGCACCGCGCCGGAGGAGGCGGAGGGCGTGGCGGGCGCCGACGAGAGCATGCCCTCCGGGCTTCCGTGGGGCGTCGCCCTGGTCGCGATCGGCCTCGCCGTCGAGACGTACGCGGGCCGGAGCGGCGGCGGGGAGGGCCTTCCGCTGCCGGGCCGCTTCGACGGCAGCCCGGCGGCCGTCCTGGCAGGCTGGGTCCTCACCGCGATCGGTCTCGCGACGGCGGGCCCCGGCCTCGTCCACGGCTGCGGCAGGCTCCTCCAGGCGGTCCGCCCGGGCGCCGTCCGGCTGCTCGCGGGCCGCGTCCTGACGGCGGAGGCCCGCCGCGTCGGCCGGCCGCTCGGCGTGGTCTGCGCGGTGCTCTCGGGCCTGCTCGCGGCGGCCACGCTGTACGCGTCGCACACGGGCCCCGACGCGTTCGGGCCGCTCACCGGCCTGGGCGCCACCCTGGTCCTGGCCTGCACCGGCGCCACGCTCCTGACCGCGGCCCTGGAGTCCCGGCAGAGCCGCGCCCCCGTCACCGAGGCCCTCCTCCGCGTCGGCGCCCCGCCCGGGGCCCTCCGCAAGGCGGCCCTGCTGCGCACGGGCGTCCTGCTCGCCGTCTTCCTGCCCCTGACGTGGGCGGTGGCACAGCTGGCGGCGCTGCCGCTGAAGGGATGACAGGAGTCCGGGCTCACTTCCGCCAGAACAGGTGGTGCGTGACCGTGCCGCCCGGGCTGGGCACCACGTCGCGGTGGTAGCGGTCGAGGAGTTCGTCGGACGACTCCCAGAGCCGCGCCCCGGAGCCGAGCTCCATCGGTGAGACCGCGACGTGCAGGGTGTCGACGAGACCGGCGGCGAGGAACGCGCGGACGGTGGCGGCCCCGCCGCCGAGCCGCACGTCCTTGCCGTCCGCCGCCTCCCGCGCCGCCGCGAGGGCCGTGGCCGGGTCGGCGTCGAGGAAGTGGAACGTGGTGGCGCCGAGGGCGAACGAGGGGCGCGGGTGGTGGGTCAGGACGAACACCGGCGTGCGGAACGGCGGCTCGTCGCCCCACCAGCCGCGCCACTCGTGGTCCCGCCAGGGCCCGCGCTGGGGCCCGAACTTGTTGCGGCCCATGATCTCGGCGCCGATGTTCCGCCCGTAGTCCCGCGTCAGGTAGTCGTCGAGGCCGCGGCTGCCGCCCGGGTCGGTGCGCCGGGGCCAGCTCGCCGTGGCGCCGGCCCAGGCGAACATCGCCTCCGGGTCCGCGTGCCCGAAGGGGCGTTCGAGGCTCTGGCCCTCCCCGGCGCCGTATCCGTCGGACGAGACGTTGAAGTTCTGGACTCTGAGCAGCTGGGCCATGGTGTGCCTCCCGTGCGGGACGTGCGGGCGGCGGGGACGCCGTACGTACGAGAGACTCCCCCGGCGGGCGGAACTCATCGGTCCGCCGCGCGCCCCGCGGCGCTACGGCGTGTCGTCCCCGAGCACCACCACGTCCTCCGGCCGGAAGACGATCCCCGTCTCCGTGCCCTCCTCGGGCGCGTCCCGCGGCGGGAGCTCGGCCTCCAGGGGCGGGCCGCCGGCCGGCCGGAGCCGTACGACGACGTGGCTGCCCCGGAAGGTCCGCGACTCCACCGTCCAGGCGGGCACGTCCCCGGCCACCGGGACCGGGCGCACTCCGCCGGGGCGGACCAGGAGCCGCCGCTCGCCCTGCGGGGAGCCCTCCGGCACCGGGACCCTCCCCCAGGCGGTCTCCGCGACCGTCCCGGTGACCCGGGCGGCCACCACGTTGTCGAAGCCGAGGAAGCGGGCGACGAACTCGGAGGCAGGGCGGCGCCACACCTCGACGGGCGTCCCCGACTGGGCGATCCGCCCGTCCCGCATGACCACCACCCGGTCGGCGAGCGCGAACGCCTCGCCCTGGTCGTGGGTGACGGCGAGGACCGTCGTCCCGAGCCGCCCGAAGAGCTGCCGCAGCTCCACCACGAGCCGCTCCCGCAGGCCCCGGTCGAGCTGGCCGAGGGGCTCGTCCAGCATGAGCAGCCGGGGCCGGGGCGCGAGCGCCCGGGCGAGGGCGACCCGCTGCTGCTCGCCGCCGGAGAGGGCGGCGACGGACCGCCGCTCGGCGCCCGGCAGACCGACGAGGTCGAGCAGCTCCCGCACCCGCTCGGTCCGCTCGGCCTTCCCGTCCCCCCGCATCCGCAGCCCGAAGGCGACGTTGCCGCCGACGTCCCGCTGCGGGAACAGCTGGTGGTCCTGGAACATGAGCCCGACGCCCCGCCGGTGCGTCGGCACCCCGGTCTGGTCGGCGCCGTCGAGGAACACCCGGCCGCCGTCGAGCGGCCGGAGGCCCGCGACGGCCCGCAGCAGCGTCGACTTGCCGCTGCCGCTGGGGCCGAGCACGCACACGGTCTCGTGGTCGGCGACCTCCAGGTCCACGGCGTCGAGCACGGCCCGCGCCCCGAACCGCACGGTCGCCCCGTCGAGTCTCAGCATCAGAACTCCCCGGAGGTCCGGTCGGTGCGGAGCCGTTCGAGCAGCAGCAGGGACACCGCGCACACCACCATCAGAATCGTCGAGAGGGCCATCGCCTGGCCGTAGTTGAGTTCGCCGGGCCGGCCGAGCAGCCGGGCGACCGCGACCGGCAGCGTCGGGCTGTCGGGCCGGGCGATGAACACGGTCGCGCCGAACTCGCCGAGCGAGACGGCGAACGCGAACCCGGCCGCGATCAGCAGCGCCCGCCGCACCAGCGGCAGGTCCACCTCCCGCCAGGCCCGCCAAGGCGAGGCGCCGAGCACGGCCGCCGCCTCCCGCAGCCGCTCGTCCACCGCGCGCAGGACCGGCAGCATCGTCCGGACGACGAAGGGGACGCCGACGAGGGCCTGCGCGAGGGGGACGAGGATCCAGCTCGCCCGCAGGTCGAACGGCGGCTCGTCCAGCGTGATGAGGAAGCCGAAGCCGACGGTGACGGCGGAGACGCCCAGCGGCAGCATGAGCAGCGCGTCGAAGCCCCGGACGAGCCGCCCCGCCCGCCGGGTGAGCGCGGCCGCCGCGAGCCCGCCGATCACCACCGCGACGGCGGTGGCGGCCACCGCGTACCGCAGCGAGTTCCCGATCGCCTCCAGGGGCGGCACCAGGAAGGTCCCGCTCTCGTCGAGCGAGCCGAGCGCCCGGTAGTAGCCGAGCCCGTACCCCCCGGGACCGGCGAAGGACCGCTCCACGAGCACCCCGAGCGGCAGCAGGATGAGCAGCGCCACCGAGACGAGGACGCCGCCGAGCAGCGCCCACTGCCCGGCGCCGCGCGGCCGGCGGGCGGTCAGCTCCGGCGGTACGAGCCGCAGCGCGGTCTCCCGCCGCCGTACCGTCCACGCGTGCAGGGCGAGGATCGCGCCGACCGCGACGAACTGCACGAGGGTGAGCACGGCCGCCGTCGGCAGGTCGAGCAGCCGGGCGGTCTGCCGGTAGATCTCCGCCTCCAAGGTCGTGTACGCGTCCCCGCCGAGGATCTGCACGACGCCGAAGGAGGTGAAGGTGAAGAGGAAGACCATCAGGGCCGCCGCCGACACGGCCGGGACGAGCGCGGGCAGCGTCACCGTCCGCCAGGCCGTGAGGCGGGAGGCGCCGAGGACCCGGGCGGCCTCCTCCTGGCGCGGGTCGAGCTGCGACCAGAGGCCGCCGACGGTCCGGACGACGACCGCGTAGTTGAAGAAGACGTGGGCGAGCAGGATCGCCCACACGCTCGTGTCGAGCCGCAGCCCCCACAGCTCGTCGGTGAGCCCGTTCCGGCCGACCAGGGCCAGGAACGCCGTGCCGACCAGGACGGTGGGCAGCACGAACGGCACCGTGACCACGGCCCGCAGGACGCTCTTGCCGGGGAAGTCGAAGCGGGCGAAGACGTACGCGCCGGGCAGCGCGACGAGCAGGGTGAGGCCGGTGGAGGCGAGGGCCTGCCAGGCGGTGAAGCCGAGCACGTCGAGGATGTCCGGCCGGCTCAGCGTCGCGCCGATCCGGCCGAACCTCCAGTCGCCGTCGGGCCGCAGCCCGCGGTCCACGATGGACACGACGGGCCACGCGAAGAACACCGCGAAGAACGCGACGGGCAGGGCCATGAGCCCGAGCCGCGCCGCGTTCCCGCGCGCGTCCCTCCTCCCCACCGGGCGGCCGGGCGCCGGACGCCTGCCTACCGGGCGATCGAGGACCACTGCTGGATCCACGCGTCGCGCTTCTCGGCGATCTTCCCGGGCTCCATCGTCTCCGGCTTCTCCACGACCACACCGTGCTTCGTGAACAGCTCGGGCAGGGCCGCGTCCTTGGCCACCGGGTTGACGAACATCTGGAGCGGCATGTCCTCCTGGAACTCCTTCGAGATCAGGAAGTCGATCAGCGCCTTGCCGCCCTCCGGGTTCTTCGCCCCGTTCAGCAGGCCCGCGAACTCGGTCTGCCGGAAACAGGTGCCGGTGGAGACGCCGGTGGGCGCGACCTTCGGCTGCGGCTCGCCGTACAGCACCTCGACCGGCGGGCTGGAGGCGTACGACACGACCAGCGGCCGGTCGCCCTTGGCCTGCTTGCCGCCGGCCGAGCCGGAGAACTCCTGGTTGTAGGCGAGCTCCCAGCTGTCGACGGTCTTCACGCCGTTGGCCTTGAGCTTCTTCCAGTAGTCCTGCCAGCCGTCGTCGCCGTACTTCGCGGCCGTGCCGAGGAGGAAGCCGAGGCCCGGGGAGGACCGCTCCGGGTTCTCGACGACGAGCAGGTCCTTGTACGCCGGCTTCGCCAGGTCGTCGAAGGTCACCGGCGGCGCCAGCTTCTTGTCGGCGAAGTACTTCTTGTCGTAGTTGACGCAGATGTCGCCGGAGTCGATCGGGGTGACCCGGTCCTCCTTGTCGAGGCGGTACTCCGCCGGGACCCGGTCCAGGCCCTTCGCCCCGTACGGCACGAAGATGCCGTTGTCGAGGGCGCGGGAGAGCAGGGTGTTGTCGACGCCGAAGAAGACGTCGCCCTGCGGGGAGCCCTTGGTCAGGATCTCCTTGTTGACGGCCTCGCCGGCGTCCCCGGCCTTGAGGACCTTGACGGTGAACCCGGTCCGCTTCGTGAACTCGGCCAGGACCTCCTTGGAGGCGTTGAACGAGTCGTGGCTGACCAGGGTCACGGTCTTCGGCGCGGGCGCGCCGGACTTGCCGGCGGCGTCGCGGGCGTCGTCGGTGCCGCAGGCGGCGAGGGCGGTGACGCCGAGCGCCGCGAGGACCGCGACGGCGGCCTGCTTCCTGATGCTCACTGAATTTCCTCCTGGGTGGGACCAGGAAGAGACGCGGCCCTGCCCGTGTCCGGCGGACCGGACGCGGGCAGGGCGCAACAGCTCGAGTTACGACCGAACTCCCTACCCAGAATGACCTGGGCGAGGTTCAGAGGGTCTGCGGTCTGACGGCACCGCACTCTCAGCGCTGTGGCGCTCCCCTGTCGGAATGACTATGAAGATGTGTTCGAGCTCAGAGTACAAGGTCAGCGCTCGGCGGCCGCGAGCTGTCCACAGGCACCGTCGATCTCCTGGCCCCGGGTGTCGCGCACGGTCACCGGCACGCCGTGGCGGGCGATGGCCTCGACGAACGCCTTCTCGTCCTCCGGTCGGGAGGCGGTCCACTTCGACCCCGGCGTCGGGTTCAGCGGGATCAGGTTGACGTGCACCCGCTTGCCCTT
This sequence comes from Streptomyces sp. NPDC012825, assembly GCF_042900925.1. Lineage (NCBI taxonomy): Bacteria > Bacillati > Actinomycetota > Actinomycetes > Kitasatosporales > Streptomycetaceae > Streptomyces > Streptomyces sp. NPDC012825. Next base: position 7,197 of record NZ_JBIBBZ010000022.1, read on the forward strand.
GAGCAGCCGGCCGAGCAGGTCTCCGCGCCAGGCCTGGTCGTTGATGTCCCGGATGAGGGCGTACTCGATGGAGATCCGGCGCCCGGACTTCTCCGCGTACTCCCAGGCCGCGTCGAGGACCTCCCGCACCTTCCAGCGCGTGTTGACGGGCACGAGGGTGTCGCGCAGCTCGTCGTCCGGGGCGTGCAGGGAGACCGCGAGCCGGCACTTGAAGCCCTCGTCGGCGAAGCGCAGCATCGCGGGCACGAGCCCGACGGTGGAGACGGTGATGCCGCGCTGGGACAGGCCCAGGCCGTCCGGCTCGGGGTCGGTGAGGCGGCGGATGGCGCCGACGACCCGCTTGTAGTTGGCGAGCGGCTCGCCCATGCCCATGAACACGATGTTCGAGAGCCGCGCCGGGCCGCCGGGGACCTCGCCGTCGCGCAGGGCCCGCATGCCGTCCACGATCTGGTGCACGATCTCGGCGGTCGACAGGTTCCGGTCGAGGCCGGCCTGTCCGGTCGCGCAGAACGGGCAGTTCATCCCGCAGCCGGCCTGCGAGGAGATGCACATGGTCACCCGGTCCGGGTAGCGCATGAGCACCGACTCCACGAGCGTGCCGTCGTGCAGCCGCCACAGGGTCTTGCGGGTGGTGTCGTCGTCGCACGAGATGTGCCGCACCACGGACATGAGGTCGGGCAGCAGCTCCCCGGCCAGCTTCTCCCGCGAGGCGGCCGGGATGTCGGTCCACTCGGCGGGGTCGTGCGCGTACCGCGCGAAGTAGTGCGTGGACAGCTGCTTGGCGCGGAAGGGCTTCTCGCCGATCGCGGCGACGGCCTCCTTCCGCTCGGCGGGCGTGAGGTCGGCGAGGTGCCGCGGCGGCTTCTTGGCTCCGCGGGGGGCGACGAAAGTGAGTTCTCCGGGCTTGGGCATGGTGCTACCAGTGTCGCAGAGATACGAAGAGGGACCCGCCGTCCTGTGGACAACGGGTCCCTCGTACGAAGAACCGCAGGTCAGCCTGTGCCGACGAACAACGCCAGCAACAACCACACCACCGGTGCCGTCGGCAGCAGCGAGTCCAGCCGGTCCATGATGCCGCCATGGCCGGGCAGCAGCGTGCCCATGTCCTTGATGCCCAGGTCGCGCTTGATCATCGACTCGCCGAGGTCGCCGAGCGTCGCGCTCGCCGCCACCGCGAGACCGAGGACCAGGCCCTGCCACCAGACCCCGTCGTCGATCATGAACTGCATGCACAGCGCGCCCGCCGCCATCGCGAACGTCACCGCGCCGACCAGGCCCTCGCGGGTCTTGCCGGGGCTGATCCTCGGGGCAAGCTTCCGCTTGCCGAAGCGCCAGCCGACCGCGTACGCGCCGGTGTCGCTGACCACCGTCAGGATCAGGAAGGTCAGCACCCGCTCCGGGCCGTCGTCCGCGGTCAGCAGCAGCGCCACGAACGTCGCCAGGAACGGCACGTAGAACGCCGCGAACACGCCCGCCGTGACGTCCTTCAGGTAGCCCTCGGGCGGCTCCGTCATCCGCCACACCAGGACCGCGAGCGCCGTCAGGGCCATCGCGACCCAGGCGCCCTCGGCACCGCGCACGTACCCGGCGACGACCATCGCCGCGCCGCCGACCGCGAGCGGCACCAGCGGCGCCTTGATTCCCTTGCGCTCCTGGAGCCTGGAGGTCAGCTCCCACAGCCCGACCACCACGGCGACCGCGATCACCCCGACGAACGCCGGTGCCCAGATGTACAGCGAGGCGATGATGACGGCGCCGAGGCCGACCCCGACCCCTATGGCCGCGCCCAGGTTCCGCCCCGCGCTCTTCTTCTGCCGTGGCGCCGACGGCGCGGGCGGCGGAGGCGGGGTGGGGCTGGACATGGGCTCCTGCGGGTGCTCGTGCGGGGTCTCGTCGCGGAACAGGGGACCGCTCGGGTGAGCGGCCCCCCGGCCGTGACCGTCCTGGAATCCGTCGGCGGGAACGTCGGGCACGATGGGCATGGGGCGAGTCTGCGCCGCCGGACGCCCCTCGTGGGCGGGACCCGCCGGGGCGGGTCCCTGGTGGGGTCCCCCGAGGCCGAAACCGGCCGGGGCACCCCAGGGAGAGTCGTTCATCAGACCTCGAGCAGCTCGGCTTCCTTGTGCTTGAGCAGCTCGTCCACCTGCGTGACGTACTTCGCGGTGGTGTCGTCGAGCTCCTTCTCCGCGCGACGGCCCTCGTCCTCGCCGACCTCGCCGTCCTTGACGAACTTGTCGATGGTCTCCTTGGCCTTGCGGCGCACCGAGCGGATCGAGATCTTCGAGTCCTCGGCCTTGCCCTTGGCGACCTTGATGTACTCGCGGCGGCGCTCCTCGGTCAGCTCGGGGAACACCACCCGGATGATGTTGCCGTCGTTGCTCGGGTTGACGCCGAGGTCGGAGTCGCGGATCGCCTGCTCGATGTTGCGCAGCGCGCTCTTGTCGAACGGGGTCACCACGGCCATCCGCGGCTCGGGCACCGAGAAGGACGCGAGCTGGTTGATGGGCGTGAGGGCGCCGTAGTAGTCCGCCACGATCTTGTTGAACATCGCCGGGTGCGCACGGCCGGTGCGGATCGCGGCGAAGTCCTCCTTGGCGACCACGACGGCCTTCTCCATCTTCTCCTCGGCCTCGAGGAGGGTCTCTTCGATCACCACATGCTCCTGCGTGTCGTCGCGTTGTGTCCTGCACGGTGTACGACCGGCAGGGCTGTCGTCCAGCCCCGTGCGGGGCGGTTCCCGGTTCGGGTCAGGCCCGGGTGCCCTGGTCGCTCACGAGCGTGCCGATCTTCTCACCCTTCACCGCGCGCGCGATATTGCCCTCGGCGAGCAGTTCGAAGACGAGGATCGGGAGGTTGTTGTCCCGGCACAGGGTGACGGCGGTGGCGTCGGCGACCTTGAGGTCGCGGGCGATCACCTCGCCGTACTCGAGCGCGTCGAACTTGACCGCGTCGGGGTTGCGCTTCGGGTCCGAGTCGTACACGCCGTCGACGCCGTTCTTGCCCATGAGCAGGGCCTCGGCGTCGATCTCCAGGGCGCGCTGGGCGGCGGTGGTGTCCGTGGAGAAGTACGGCATTCCCATGCCCGCGCCGAAGATGACCACGCGACCCTTCTCCAGGTGCCGCACGGCGCGCAGCGGGATGTACGGCTCGGCGACCTGGCCCATGGTGATGGCGGTCTGGACGCGGGAGTCGATGCCCTCCTTCTCCAGGAAGTCCTGGAGGGCGAGGCAGTTCATCACGGTGCCGAGCATGCCCATGTAGTCGGAGCGGGCCCGGTCCATGCCGCGCTGCTGGAGTTCGGCGCCACGGAAGAAGTTGCCCCCGCCGATCACGATCGCGATCTCCGCGCCGTCGCGGACGACGGCCGCGATCTCGCGCGCGATGGCGTGCACGACATCGGGGTCGACGCCCAGGCCGGTACCGCCGGAGAAGGCTTCTCCGGACAGCTTCAGCATGTAGCGGCCGGCCTTTTTGCCGTTGTTGTCGTCGCCCTGTACGGCGCCCTGGTTCATGGAGCTCTCCTCGTGCACATACGAAGGAGGCCATTGCCTTGGGTCCTCGCGGTATCCCGTGCGGCAATGGCCTCCTCGTCAGATCTGCGGTCGTCCTGCGCGGGCGCGGACGACTGCTTCAGACCCTACCGGGGTCCGGTGTCCGTCGCGTTCGCGACCGGACTCAGATGCCGACCTTGATGCGGGTGAAGCGCTTCAGGGTGACACCGGCCTCGTCCAGGATCTGCTGGACGGACTTCTTGTTGTCCAGGGCGTACGGCTGGCCGAGCAGCGTGGCGTCCTTGAAGAAGCCGTTGACGCGACCCTCGACGATCTTGGCGATCGCGGCCTCGGGCTTGCCCTCGGCGCGGGTGGTCTCCTCGGCGATGCGGCGCTCGGACTCGACGACCTCGGCCGGGACGTCCTCACGGGTGAGGTACTTCGGCGCGAAGGCGGCGATGTGCTGCGCGACGCCCTTGGCGACCTCGGCGTTCTCCTTGTCGAACTCGACGAGGACACCGATCTGCGGCGGGAGGTCGGGCATGGTGCGGTGCATGTACGCGGAGACGTAGCCGTCGGCGTACTGCGCGAAGCGGTCGAGGACGATCTTCTCGCCGAGGTTGGCGTTGGCCTCGTCCACGTAGGCCTGCACGGACTTGCCGGGCTCGATCTCGGAGGCGAGGAGGGCCTCGATGTCGGCCGGGGCGGTCGCGGCCACGTGGGCGGCGAGCGCGTTGGCGACGGCGAGGAACTTGTCGCCCTTGGCGACGAAGTCCGTCTCGCACTTCAGCTCGACGAGGACGCCGGAGGTGTTGTCGTCGGCGATGAGGGAGACCACGGCGCCGTTCTCGGCGGAGCGGCCCTCGCGCTTGGCGACACCCTTCTGGCCCTTGATGCGCAGGGCCTCGACGGCCTTGTCGACGTCGCCGTCGGCCTCGTCCAGGGCCTTCTTGCAGTCCATCATGCCGGCGCCGGTGAGCTCGCGGAGCTTCTTGACGTCAGCGGCGGTGTAGTTCGCCATGAGTCTGTTTCTCTCTCGAAGTCTGAAAGATCGGGCGGGTCCACGGGAGGACGGCGGGGGCTTCGTGGGCCCCCGCCGTCGTCACCCGAGGACCTGGGTCCTGAAGGGTCAGGCCTGCTCGGCGGCCTCGGCCGGAGCGTCGGCGGCCTCGGCGTCCGCGACCTTCTCGGTCTCGGCGGAGGTCTGGACCTCGGCGGCCTCGGCCGCGGGGGCCTCGGCGACGGGAGCCTCGGCGGCGGGGGCCTCGGTCTCGTCGGCCTTCTTCTCACCCTCGAGCAGGTCGCGCTCCCACTCGGCGAGCGGCTCGCCCTGGGCCTTCTCGCCCGGCTTCGAGTCGCCGGTCGCGGCGCCGGAGCGGGCGATGAGGCCCTCGGCGACGGCGTCGGCGATCACGCGGGTGAGCAGGGTGACGGAGCGGATCGCGTCGTCGTTGCCCGGGATCTTGTAGTCGACCTCGTCGGGGTCGCAGTTGGTGTCGAGGATCGCGACGACCGGGATGTGGAGCTTGCGCGCCTCACCGACGGCGATGTGCTCCTTCTTGGTGTCGACGATCCAGACAGCGCTCGGCACCTTCTGCATCTCGCGGATACCACCGAGGGTCTTCTCCAGCTTGGCCTTCTCGCGGGAGAGGACCAGGAGCTCCTTCTTGGTGAGACCCGAGGCGGCGACGTCCTCGAAGTCGATCTGCTCGAGCTCCTTGAGGCGCTGCAGACGCTTGTAGACGGTGGAGAAGTTGGTGAGCATGCCACCGAGCCAACGCTGGTTGACGTACGGCATGCCGACGCGCGTCGCCTGCTCGGCGATGGCCTCCTGGGCCTGCTTCTTCGTACCGACGAACATGATGGAGCCGCCGTGCGCGACGGTCTCCTTGACGAACTCGTAGGCGCGGTCGATGTACGACAGCGACTGGAGCAGGTCGATGATGTAGATGCCGTTGCGCTCGGTGAAGATGAAGCGCTTCATCTTCGGGTTCCAACGACGGGTCTGGTGACCGAAGTGGACGCCGCTCTCCAGCAGCTCCCGCATCGTGACGACGGCCATGGCCGTATCTCCTTGGGTTTCTCGGTTGTGTTCCTGACGCCCCGGCGCGCCATGCCCACGAGGGACCGAAAGGCGCTGCCACCGTCGGAGGACCGTGGCGGGGCGTGCGAAGTCGACTCGGTGACCCGAGTCGCCATAGGAAGTGTACGGGACCCCGGGGGCACCGGGTGACGGAGCTGTCCACAAGCGGTGAGCAGTCCACAGGAACCGCCCGTGGACCCTGCGCACCGAACGGCCGGGGGAGCCTTCCCCCATGTACTTCACGACGACCTGGCTCACGGCCCTGCTCCTGACCCTCGGCTCCTTCTGGCCGGTGGGCGGCCCGCCGCCGCCCGAGATCGTCCGCGGCTGGCAGCCCCCGCCGGGCCCGTACGCGGCGGGCCACCGCGGCGTCGACCTCGCCGCACCACCGGACGCCCCCGTCCTGGCCCCGGTGGCGGGCACGGTCACCTTCGCGGGCCCGGTCGGCGGCCGGGGCGTCCTCACCCTGACCCTCCCGGGCACGGGCGCTCCCCCGCTGCGCACGACCTTCTCTCCGGTGACCCCCCTGATCCCGGCTGGCACCACGGTCCCGGCGGGCACCCCGATCGCCCGCGTCACCCCCGGCGCCCACTGCCCGGAAACCTGCCTCCACTGGGGCCTCCGCAGGGGCGACCACTACCTGAACCCCCTGCTCCTGACGAAAAGGGGACCGTCACGGCTGCTGCCGCTGGGGGGCTGAGAAACGGAGGGGGTGGGGCGGGGAGGAGGGGGGAGGGGAACCCCGGACGTTTCCTTCGAGCGGTCAGGCCGGAGAGCCGTTGACGCCGTGGAGGGCCATCGTGACCGCCGCCTCGGTGATCTCCGCGGGGTCCTCGGCCGCGCCGAGTTCGAGGCGGCGGACGGCGGCGTCGACGACGCCCTGGAGGAGCATGGCGGCCAGGCGGGGGCGGGGCCGGCCCAGGGCGGCGAGCGCTTCGACGACCATGGTGACGAGGCCGCCGTGGGCCGCGCGGATCTTCTCGCGGGCTCCGTCGTCCAGCTCGCCGGCGGAGATGGCGACGACCGCGCGGTGGCGCCGGTCCCCGACCAGTTCCAGCTGCTTGCGGACGTACGCCTCGACCTTGTCCTGGGGCGTCCCGGCGGCGGCCATGGCCAGTTCGACCTCGGCGGCCCAGACCGGGAAGTCGACGGCGCACAGCTCCTCGACGACGGCGGCGCGCGACCGGAAGTACTCGTAGACCGACGAGCGGGCGAGGCCCGTGCGCTCGGCGAGTGCGGGGAAGGTCAGCGCCTCCGTCCCGCCCTCGGACAGCAGGGAACGCGCGGCGTCCAGCAGGGCGCCGCGCTGCATCGTCCGGTGCTCGGCCACGGAGGCCGCTCGAATCCTGGGCACGGCTCCACTGTACGACCGGACCGCGTCGCTCAGCGTCCGACGTCGGCCAGTTTGGCCCGGAGCTGGAGGACGGACTTGGTGTGGATCTGGCTGACGCGGCTCTCTGTGACGCCCAGGACGTGGCCGATCTCGGCGAGCGTGAGGCCCTCGTAGTAGTAGAGGGTGACGACCGTCTTCTCGCGTTCGGGGAGCGTGTTGATGGCGCGGGCGAGCAGCCGGCGCAGCTCGCGGTCCTCGGCGACCTCGACGGGGTTGTCGGCGGCCGTGTCCTCCAGCGTGTCCATCAGGGAGAGCCGGTCCCCGCCCTCGCCGCCGACGTGCAGCAGCTCCTCCAGGGCGACCACGTTGGCCAGGGACAACTGGCTGAAGACCGCGTGCAGTTCCTCCAGGGTGATGTCCATCTCCGCGGCGACCTCGCTCTCGGAGGGGGTGCGGCGGAGCTGGGCCTCCAGGGTGGCGTAGGCGCGTTCGACGTTCCGCGCCTTCTGCCGGACGGAGCGCGGGATCCAGTCGAGGGCGCGGAGTTCGTCGATCATGGCACCGCGGATGCGGGTGATGGCGTACGTCTCGAACTTGATGGCGCGCTCGACGTCGAACTTCTCGATGGCGTCGATGAGGCCGAAGACGCCGGAGGAGACGAAGTCGGCCTGTTCCACGTTGGACGGCAGCCCGACGCTGACCCGACCCGCGACGTACTTGACGAGGGGCGAGTAGTGCAGGATCAGCTGCTCCCGCAGCCGCTCGTCGCCCGTGTCCTTGTACGACCGCCACAGTTCGTCGAGGGAGGTCGGTGCGGGCGGTCGCACGGTGCCCCGGGCCGCTGGGGGCACCGCAGCGCGGTCAGACCCGGAGGTGTGCTGGGGCATGCGTTGCCTTGAGCCGTTCTGCTGTCGGGTGTGTCGGTGTGGGCGTGGGTGTCGTGGAGGGAATCCCGGTGAGCGTAGCGTGAGTGAGCCGTCGCGGTGAGCGAACATCGGTGGATCGCGCCGCTCCGGGTGGACGCCGTCGGCCACATCTTCGAACCGGGGCCGTGGCGCGGGTCGGCCCCTCGGAGGCGGTCGAGGGAACTCGATTGTTCATCGGCTTCACCTTTTCACCCGAATGCTCCGGGTCAAGTACCGCCTCGCCGCGCGTTCGACGCTTGTGTGGCGGTGTTCGTCAGCCGCCAGCCCTCTCCGTACCGTTCGACGAAGCCGAGGGAGTGGAGTTCGTACAGCTTGGCGAGGGTCTCGTCGGGGTGGGTACCGGCGCGGTGGGCGACGACGGTGGTGGGGGTGGGTCCGCGGGCCGGGACGGCCTCCAGGACGTGTGCCGTGGCGGGGGCGAGGAGGTCGCGGGGAAGGACGGGCCCCCGGCGCTCCGGGGCGAGCTGGCCCATGTCCCCGACGAGTTCGACGATCTCCTCCACGTCGGTGACGAGGGTGGCGTCGCCGCGCAGGAGTTCGTGGACGCCCGCGGAGAGCGCGCTGGTGGCCGGCCCCGGCACGCCCATCGTGTGGCGGCCGAGCCGCGCGGCGGCGCGGGCGGTGGAGAGGGAGCCGCTGCGGTGCTGCGCCTCGACGACGACGGTTCCGCGGGTGAGGGCGGCGATGACGCGGTTGCGGAGGATGAAACGGCTGGAGGTGGGGTGGCCTCCTGGCGGCAACTCCCCCGCGACCAGGCCTTGTTCGGTGATGCGTCGGATGAGCCGGTCGTGGCCTCGGGGGTAGGGGACGTCGACGCCGCAGGCGAGGACGGCGATGGTGGCGCCGTCGGCGGCGAGGGCTCCCCGGTGGGCGGCGGCGTCGATGCCGTAGGCGGCTCCGGAGACGACGACCCAGCCCGTTCTCGCGAGGCCGGTGGCGAGGTCGGTGGCGATGTGGGCGCCGTAGGGGGTGCAGGCGCGGGCGCCGACCAGGGCCACGGAGCGCAGGGCCCAGGTGCGCAGGTCGGCGGGGCCCCGGAGCCAGAGGCCGACGGGGCGGGCGTCTCCGAGGTCGTCGAGCTGTCGGGGCCACTCGGTGTCACCGGGGATGAGGAAGCGGCCGCCGAGGGCGTGGACGGCGTCGAGGTCGCGGGCGGGTTCGGCGGCGGCGGCGCGCAGTCGCCAGGAGGCGACGCGCTTGCGTCCGGTGCCGGGGAAGGGGCCCTCACCGGGGTGGGAGCCGTCGGAGCGGGTGTCACCGGGCCGGATGTTGTGGGAGTGAGTCTCGTCGAACCGGGTTTCGTCAGGTCGGTCGTCGTCGGGTCGGAGGAGCCGTTCGAGGAAGCCGGTGGCTCCGTACCGGCGGATCCAGCGGCCGGCGTACTCGTCGCCGGGTTCGACGATGCGGGTGAGGGCGGCGCGGGCGAGCCGTTCGTCCGTGAAGGCGCCGGGAGCCGTGGAGGCGGTGGAGGCGGCGGAGTTCATGCGCGGCCCCCCGTCACGACGGGCACGCCGCGGGCGACGCCGGTGCGCATCTCCAGGGCGAGGGCGATGTCCTGATGGTCCGGCCGGTCGTGTCCGGCCAGGTCGGCGGCGGTCCAGGCGACGCGCAGGACGCGGTCGAGGCCGCGGGCGGTGAGCAGTCCGCGTTCGATGTCGCGTTCGGCCTCGACGAGGGCCCCGGGCGCGGCGTGGTAACGGGTGCGGAGTTCGTGGCCGGGGATCTCGCTGTTGACCCTCCAAGGGGTGTCGGCGAGGCGGGCGGCGGCCCGGGCTCGGGCCTCGCGGACGCGCTCGGCGACGACGGCGGTGGTCTCTCCCCTGCCGCCTTGTCCGAGCAGGTCGGCGCGGGTGACGGGCTCGGCCTCGACGCGCAGGTCGACCCGGTCGAGCAGGGGCCCGGAGAGACGCGCCTGGTAGCGGCGGACGAGCGAGGGCGGGCATTCGCAGCCGGCGCCGTGCAGGGTGTGCCGTCCGCAGGGGCAGGGGTTCGCGGCGAGGGCGAGGAGGAAGCGGGCGGGGAGGCGGACGACACCGGCGGCGCGGGCGATGACGACGCGCCCGGATTCGAGGGGCTGGCGGAGCGCGTCCAGCGCTTTGCCCGAGAACTCGGGCGCTTCGTCGAGGAAGAGGATGCCGCGGTGGGCGAGGGAGACGGCGCCGGGCCTGGGGAGTCCGTTCCCGCCGCCGACGAGGGACTGCATGGTGGCGGAGTGGTGGGGCGCGCAGTAGGGGGCACGGCGGACCAGGGGTTCGCCGGGCGGGAGGATGCCTGCGACGGAGTGGACGGCGGTGACCTCCAGGGACTCCTGTCGGGTGAGGGGCGGGAGGATGCCGGGGAGGCGCTCGGCCAGCATGGTCTTTCCCGCTCCGGGCGGCCCCGAGAGCAGGAGGTGGTGGCTGCCGGCGGCGGCGATCTCCAGCGCCCGGCGAGCGTGGTGCTGACCGGCGACGTCGGCGAGGTCGGGTCCTTCGACGGGGTCGGCGGCGAGACCGGTGCCGATGCCGGCGCCGGGGACGAGGAGCCCGGCGAGCATGGCGTCGGGCCGTCCCTCCTCGGTGGGTTCCTCGTCGGGGACGGGTTCGTCGGTGAGGACGGCGATCAGCTGGCGGAGGCTGCGGACGCCGAGGACGGAGACTCCGGGGACGAGCGAGGCCTCGCCCGCGGTCTGTTCGGGGACGACGACCTGCCGGTATCCGGCGTCGGCGGCGGCGAGGACGGCGGGCAGGATGCCGCGGACGGGGCGGACGCGTCCGTCGAGTCCGAGTTCGCCGATGAGGACGAGGTCGGCGATGGCGCGCGGGTCGATCCGCTCGGCGGCTCCGAGGACAGCCGCGGCGACAGCGAGATCGAATCCACTGCCGCCCTTGGGGACGGACGCCGGGCTGAGGCCGACGGTGAGTTTCTTCTGGGGCCATTCGGCGCCGGAGTTGACGACGGCGGCACGGACGCGGTCGCGGCTCTCGGTGAGGCTCTTGTCGGGGAGGCCGACGAGGGCGAAGGCGGCGACACCGGGTTCGAGGTCGGCCTGCACCTCGACGACGACGCCCTCGACGCCGACGAGGGCGACGGAGCAGGTGCGGGCGAATCCCATCAGGCCACCCCCTGGGCGTGGGTGAGGACGGGGGCGCCTCGGCGGGGCAGGACGATGCCGACGAGGTCGATGCGGACGCCACCGGCGGGGGCCGGGGTGCCGCTGCGGTCGAGCCAGCAGTCGGCGAGGCGGCGGAGCCGTTCGGCCTTGCGGGGCGTGACGGCCGCCATCGGGTGCTCGTAGGCACCGTGGCGCCGGGTCTTGACCTCGCAGATGACGAGGGTGTCGCCGTCACGGGCGACGATGTCGATCTCGCCGGCCCGGCCGCAGCGCCAGTTGCGGGCGAGGATGTGCATGCCGGTCGCGGTGAGCCGACGGGTCGCCAGCTCCTCCCCGTACCGTCCGAGCGCACGGGTGGCACCGGCCTTGCCGGTCACACCGGTCGCGCCGGCCTTGTCGCTCGTACTGCTCGTACTGGCCGCATTGGCCGCACTGGCCGTGTCGGTCGTGTTCATACGAACCACCTCCGTCACCGACTGTGACGGGGTGGCGCGTTCCGCGTGCGGGGCTGTGGACGGCCGAGGGGCTGTGGAGAATACCCCTCACTCGTGAGAGTGATCACCCGGCGGCGTTCCCGCCGCCTTCCTCAGCTGCCGGGAAGTTCGAGGTCGCTCTTGTTGAGCTCCTCGATGTTCACGTCCTTGAACGTGAGAACCCGCACCTGCTTGACGAACCTGGCCGGCCTGTACATGTCCCAGACCCAGGCGTCAGCCATGCTGACCTCGAAGAAGACCTCACCCTGCACCGAGTGCACCTGCATCTCGTAGTCGTTGGTGAGGTAGAAACGTCGCTCGGTCTCGATCACGTATTTGAACAGGCCGACGACGTCGCGGTACTCCCGGTAGAGCTTCAGCTCCATCTCGGTCTCGTACTTCTCGAGGTCCTCGGCGCTCATGGCATGTTCCCCTTCAGCCGTGCGTCCCCCCATTGTGCGCCAGCCGTACGCGTCCCTAGACGATTTCCGGGGCGAGGACGACCGGTGCACGCGGAGGTCCCTCGTCGAGCAGCGTGCGGAGCAGCTCGGCGAGCCTGGTCGGGTACACCGTCTCACGGGCGGCCGACAGTTCGGCGGAGGTCCACCATCTCAGGCCCGACAGACTGCGGGTCTCCAGCTCCGTGAGGGCCTGCGGCCCGGGCGCGGCACCGGCCCTGCGGGTGCGGGCGAGGTAGTACCACTCGTCCTGGTCCCAGCGGCGTCCGGCGAAGGGGAAGGAGCAGTGCCGGGTCCAGAGGACGGGTCCGAGGTCGACGCCGGTGATGCCGGTCTCCTCCGCGAGTTCGCGCAGCGCCGCCGCTTCCCGGCTCTCGTCGCCCTCCAGTCCCCCGCCGGGGGTGAACCACCAGGAGAGACCGGGATCCTCGGGCTCGTGGCCGTGCAGCAGCAGGACGCGGTCCTCCGGATCGAGCAGGACGACCCGCGCGACCTTCCGCACCACGGGCCCACGCGCACCCGGCGAAGGCTCCCCCGCACCCGGCGCGACCCCCTCCACAGGCTCCCCCGCGCGCTCCGTCATACCCCCGCCCCCGTCCGGACCCCCGCCCGCCGGTCGCCCGGGCGTCGGTCCAGGAGCCGCGCCACCGGCCCGTACGCGGCCCCCGCGAGGACCAGTACGCCGCCGGCCACGATCATCGTGAGGAGGGGCGTGAACGGCCCCGGCCGCGAGACGCCGCCCGGGAGGCCGGCGAAGCCCGTCGGGCGGTCCAGGAGCCCCTTGGCGGGCCAGACGACGGCGTCGACCCTGCCGACGACCATCGAACGGGGCACGGAGCCCCGGCCGGCCTCGTCGAGGTGGCTGCGGGAGTCGAGGGAGGTGTGCCGGTCGTCGCCGAGCAGGAAGAGGCTGTCCTCGGGGACGGTCACGGAGAACTCCTGGCCGGAGGCGACCGTACGGCCGTTCACCCCGGGCCCGAGGTACGGCTCGTCGACGGCCCTGCCGCCGACGGTGAGCCGCCCGTCCGCGTCGCAGCAGGCGACGGTGTCGCCGCCGACGGCCACCACCCGCTTGACCATGGGCGAGGAGCTCCAGAGCGGATCGTTGAAGACGACGACGTCGCCGCGCTTCACCTCGGCCCCGTCGACGCGCTCGGCGAGCACGCGCGAGTTGACGTCGAGGGTGGGGGTCATGGAGTCGCTGGGGACGGTGTACGGCCGGTAGAGCAGGGCTCCCCAGACGAATCCGCCGAGGAAGAGCACACAGCCGACGGCCACGGCCAGCCCCGACAGCACGCTGCCGAGGCGGCCGCGGCCGCCCTTGGTCCGTATGGTTCCGCTCATGTGCACCCCAGAGGTCTGTCGACGGTCCGGGACGGCACACTACCCGCGGGCCGTTACCCGGCGGTATGCCGCGCGAGCTGCTTCTTCCGGCGCCACAGGACCAGCGGGAGCGCTCCGGCGACGCTCGCCGCGCCGAGCGGGGCGGCGGCCACCGCCTTGTTCAGGGCGGGGTCGTCGAAGATGCCGGGCACGGGGAGCGTGGCCCAGCGGGTGACCGGCCAGGCGACGACGACGGCACGGCCCACGACCAGGTCGTTGGCGACGGTGCCGCCGCCCGGGAGCTCCTGGTGGAAGCGGGAGTCCAGGGAGTTCTGGCGGTTGTCGCCCATGACCCAGATGCGGCCCTCGGGGACCTTGATCGGGCCGAAGGAGTCCTGACAGGGCACGGAGCCGGGGTAGAGGTACGAGGTCTCGTCGAGCGGCACCCCGTTGAGGACGACCTTGCCGCCCTCCTTGCAGGAGACGGTGTCGCCGCCGACCGCGATGACGCGCTTGATGAGGTCCTTCTCCTCGGCGGACGGCATGAGGCCGATGAAGCTGAGGAACTTCTGGACGACGTTCGGCTTGGGCGTCACCGCGGTCTCCAGCCAGCCGCCCGGATCGTGGAAGACGACGACCTCGCCGCGCTCGGGCTCGGAGCCGAACCACGGCGTCAGCTTGTCGACGAGGACCCGGTCGCCCTTCTTGAGGGTGTTCATCATCGATTCCGAGGGAATCGAGAACGCCTGCACCAGGAAGGTCTTGATCAGCAGCGCGAGCACCAGCGCGATGCCGATGAGGAGCGGCAGCTCCTTCCAGAAGGAACGCTGCCTCCTGGGAGCCGTACCGGTCCCGCCCGTCTCGTCGTCGTGCGGCGTCCCGCCGCCGTGCGACACCTCGTCACCCGTCACGTTGCCACCCGCCACATCGTCAGCCCTGGCCTCGCCGGCCCTCTCCTCGGGCTCATCGTGTCCGGATCGTGCGCCGACGGCCAAATCCCCCACATCCACTCCTCAGTCCGTGCGAACGCCCGTCCCGGAACAGGGACGGGCCCACCACTCCCATAACGAGCAGAAGTTCCGCAGGGGTCGGGAGCCCGGGCAATCCGTTCAGATTCCGCTGGGACACACTATGCGACGGACCGAGCGCCCCATCGGACCCCGCACGGGCGTCCGGCACTCCGGCGAAGGTTCCCCGTTCCTCCAGGCGCCGCCAGTGGCCGACGGGCCAGACGATCGCCACGGCGCGCCCCACGACCTGGTCCTCCGAGACGGTGCCGTGGTCCTTCTCGTCGAGGTGGTAGCGGGAGTCGGCCGAGTCGGAGCGGTGGTCGCCGAGGACGAAGATCCGGCCCTCGGGGACCTTCACCTCGAAGGGGATGCTGGACGGCGGATTCCCGGGGTGCAGGTACGGCTCGTCCAGCGGTACGCCGTTGACGGTGATCCGCCCGTCCTCGCCGCAGCAGCGCACGGTGTCGCCGCCGACGGCCACGACCCGCTTGATGAGGTCCCGCTCGTCGGCCGAGGGCAGCAGCCCGATGAAGGTCAGGGCCTGTTTGGCCTGCTTGAGGCCGACGGGGTCGTCGGCGGGCGGGGCGGCGTCCTCGGGGAGCCAGTTGCCGGGGTCCTCGAAGACGACGACGTCGCCGCGCTGCGGGCGGGAGCCGAACCAGGGGGTGAGCTTGTCCACGAGCACCCGGTCCTGGATCCGGATCGTCTGCTCCATGGAACCGGAGGGGATGACGAACGCCTGGACGAGGAAGGTCTTGAGGACGAGGGCGATGAGTACGGCGACCGCGACCAGGATCGGGATCTCCCGGATCGCGGAGCGCTGCCGGCGCCGCTTGACCTTGCGGGCGAGCTTGCGCCGTTCGGCCCGTCCGGGCAGGGCGGGGCCCTGCTCGGGGGCGTGTCCGGCCCCGCCGGCGGGGCGGCCCCGGCTACCCATGGCCCGCTCCGCCGCCCGCGGGCCCCGTCGGGTGTCCACCGGCCGGTGGCGCCGGTACGGCGTCGAAGCCGTCCGTGCCCGCCACGCCGGTCCAGCGGCCGAAGGGCCAGGCGATCCAGTCGGCGCGACCGACGACCCTGTCGACGGGGACCATGCCGCCGCCGGGGCTGCCCAGGTGGTCCCGTGAGTCGCTGGACTGGCTGCGGTGGTCGCCCATGACCCAGAGCCGGCCCGGGGGAACGACGATGTCGAAGGGCACGGCGGAGGGCTGGTCGCCGGGCATCAGGTACCGCTCCACGACGGTGACGCCGTTGACGGTGAGCCGGCCGTCCTCGTCGCAGCAGACGACCCGGTCGCCACCGGTGCCGACGACCCGCTTCACGAAGTCGGTCTCGGCGGGCTCCGCGAGTCCGAGGGCGGCCGCCGCGTCGCGCAGCAGGCCGGTGACGGGGTCGCCCTCGGGCTCCTCCCGCACGAAGGAGCCGGTGCCGTCGAAGACGACGACGTCACCGCGGCGCGGCTCGTCCCCGAAGCGGTACGCCAGTTTGTTCACCAGGATCCGGTCGCCGACCCGGAGCGTCGGTTCCATGGAGCGGCTGGGGATGAGGAACGGCTGCGCCACGAAGTGGCTCAGGAGCAGCAGGAAGACCACGCAGGCGCCGCCCACGAGGGCCGTGCGCCGCCAGGAGGGCCCGCTCTCGGAGTCCTCGGCGCTCCCGGCGTCTTCCGTGTCCCCGGCGTCCCCGGCGTCTTCCGTGTCCCCGGAAACGCGCGCGGAGCGCGGCCCTTCCTCCGTGCCGGGATCCCTGTCGGGATCCGCGTCGGAGGAGGGGCCGCGCTCCGTGTGCTGTGCTTCGGTGTCCATCGCCGGGCAAGCCTATCCGGCCTGCCTGTGAGGGGAGTCGGAAGCGTGGCGCGTGCCGGGAGCCGGGGCTCAGCGGTCGCGCTTCTCCTTGATCTTGGCGGCCTTGCCGCGCAGCTCGCGGAGGTAGTAGAGCTTGGCGCGACGGACGTCACCGCGGGTCACGAGCTCGATCTTCTCGAAGATCGGGCTGTTGACCGGGAAGGTGCGCTCGACGCCGACGGAGAACGAGACCTTGCGGACCGTGAAGGTCTCGCTGACGCCCGAACCCTGGCGGCGGATGACGACGCCCTTGAACTGCTGGATGCGGGAGCGGTTGCCCTCGATGACGCGGACGTGCACGTTGACGGTGTCGCCCGGGCGGAAGGCGGGGAGGTCGGAGCGGAGCGAACCCGCGTTGACCTGGTCGAGCAGGGAGGCCATGGAGGTCTCTTTCCTCGCTGATGCCACAGGTCATCAGCGGTACGTTCGTGAAGGACGTGGAGCGTCTTCCGCTCCTGGCGGCGTCGTTCCCCCTGTGGCAGGGGCGCGCGCCGGACGGACGACAGCGCCCTATTCTTCCACGTCCCCGACCCTGCGCCAAAATCGGCCGCCGGGCTCGGGAGCCCACCCCATCATCGAGAGGATCTCCCGGTCCTTCTTGTCGAAGGCGGCCGGGTCGCAGCGCTCGATGAGGTCGGGCCGGTGGGCGGCGGTACGGCGGAAGGCCTCGTCGCGCCGCCAGCGGGCGATCTTCCCGTGGTGGCCGCTGAGGAGGACGTCCGGGATGCCCCGGCCGCGCCACTCGGGGGGCTTGGTGTAGACGGGGCCCTCCAGGAGGTTGGCCATGGCCCCGGGGGCGAAGGAGTCGTCCCGGTGGGACTCGGCATTGCCGAGGACCCCGGGCAGGAGGCGGGCGACGGCCTCGGTGACGACGAGGACGGCGGCCTCCCCGCCGGCCAGGACGTAGTCGCCGATGGAGACCTCGTAGACCGGCATCCGGGTCTCGTACTCGTCCACGACGCGGCGGTCGATGCCCTCGTAGCGGGCCGGGGTGAAGATCAGCCAGGGCCGCTCGGAGAGTTCGACGGCCAGTTCCTGGGTGAAGGGGCGGCCGCTGGGGGTGGGGACGACGAGGACGGGGCCGCGGGCGCCGCCCTCGTATCCGTCGGCGAGCGTCCGGTCGAGCGCGTCGCCCCAGGGCCCGGTCTTCATGACCATGCCGGGGCCGCCGCCGTACGGGGTGTCGTCGACCGTGTTGTGCCGGTCGTAGGTCCATTCCCGCAGGTCGTGGACGTGGACGTCGAGCTGTCCTCGCGCGCGCGCCTTGCCGACGAGGGAGACGTTCAGCGGTTCGAGGTACTCGGGGAAGATCGTGACGACGTCGAGCCTCACGCGTCCCCCTCGCGGGACTCGTCCTCGGACTCCTCGCGGGAGGGGACGATCTCGGCGCGGTCGTCGATCAGGCCGGGCGGCGGGTCGATCACGGCCCGCTGCTCCTCCAGGTCGATCTCGGTGACGATCTCCCCGACGAAGGGGATCATCAGCTCGGTGCCGTCGGGGCGTTCGACGATGAAGAGGTCCTGGGACGGCAGGTGGGAGATCTCGGTGATGCGCCCGATCTCGGTGCCGTCGGCGAGGACGACGTCGAGGTCGATCAGCTGGTGGTCGTAGTACTCGTCCTCCTCCTCGGGCATCTCCGTGGGGTCGACCTCGGCGATGAGGAGGGTGTTGCGCAGGGCCTCGGCGCCGCTGCGGTCGCGGACGCCCTCGAAGCGCAGCAACAGGCGGCCGCTGTGGACGCGGCCGGTCTCGATGGTCAGCGGCCCGGTGGAGGCCGGGTCGGTGAGCAGGACGGCGCCGGGGCCGAGCCGGAGCTCGGGCTCGTCCGTGCGCACCTCGACGGTGACCTCGCCCTTGATGCCGTGGGCGCGCCCGATCCGCGCGACTACCAACTGCACTGCTTCACTCTCTCCTGTCACACAGCTCGTACGACAACGGGCCGGGGCGGGCTCGTAAGCCCTCCCCGGCCCGTGCCGGCACAACTCAAGGTGATGCTGCCGGCCTTCTCAGCGAACCTGGTCCACGTCGACGAGGTCGACCCGGATCCCACGGCCGCCGATGGCCCCCACGACGGTGCGCAGCGCACGCGCGGTGCGGCCGTTGCGGCCGATCACCTTGCCGAGGTCCTCGGGGTGGACCCGGACCTCCAGCACGCGGCCCCGGCGCAGGTTGCGCGAGGCGACCTGCACCTCGTCGGGGTTGTCGACGATGCCCTTCACGAGGTGCTCGAGAGCCTCCTCGAGCATGATCAGGCCTCGGTCGACTCGGTGGACGCGGCCTCGGCCTCGTCAGCCTTCTTGTCGGCCTTCTTGGCCTTCGGGGTGATGGCCTCACCCTTGTCGTCGCCACCCTCGAGGGTCTTCGCGAACTCGTCGAACGAGGCGCGCTTCGCCTCCTTGGTCGCCGGAACGAGCAGGGCCTTCTCGGGGGCCGGGAGGCCCTTGGCCTTCTGCCAGTCACCGGTGAGCTTCAGGATGGCGAGGACCGGCTCGGTCGGCTGGGCGCCGACGGACAGCCAGTACTGCGCACGCTCGGAGTCGACCTCGATGCGCGACGGGTTGTACGTCGGGTGGTAGAGGCCGATCTCCTCGATCGCGCGACCGTCACGGCGGGTGCGGGAGTCGGCGACGACGATGCGGTAGTGCGGCTGGCGGATCTTGCCGAGACGCTTGAGCTTGATCTTGACTGCCACTGGAGTGGTGTCTCCTGGTCTATGACGTGGTTGGGCACTTGAGATGCCACGTGGGGTTGCGGTACTCGGATGCCCGATGGACGCGTCAGCCGGAGGAGAGAGGGGTCCTGTGCGACTGTCGAGTACAGCTAGCCATTGTGCCACACGCCGCGCGGTCAGTTGGCTGCGCCCACCGTCTCCGGGATGCGGAAGGGTTTGCCGCAGCCGCCACAGACGATCGGGGCCTGAGCCAGGACCGACGGGACCACGCGCACGTTGCGCCCGCAGTCGCAGACGGCCTTGACCCGCACGCCGCCGCCCGAGGAACCGTGCCGGGCGGCCGGTCCGCGGAAGGAGCGCTTGGTGTCGGCGGCCGTGGCGACCGTGTGGGCCTTGAGGGCGCGCTGGAGCCGTTCGATGGTGGGCCGGTAGCGCCGCCTGGCCTCCGCGTTGAGCGTGACCAGGGAGAAGCCGCTGCTGGCGTGCGGCTCCTCGGGATGGTCGAGGCCCATCTCCTCGGCGATCGCGAGGAAGCGGCGGTTGTGGTAGCGGCCGGCGCGCGAGGTGTCCCGGACGCCTCTGGCGGCGGCGATGCCGTGGACTGCCTCGTGGAGGAGTCGTTCGAAGGAGAGTTCGGCGCCGCAGGCGGACGAGGACTCTCCGATGAGGGATTCGGGCGCGGCAAGGTCGGGCAGCTCGGGGTGGTGCCGCTGAATGTCGGCCCACGCCTGTGCCAGCTCTGCGGCGAGAACAGGTGGTGTCGTGCTCACGTCGGGTACAACGAGCCGGAACGCCCTCGGGTTCCATTCCGGGGCATCCCAAATATTTTGCACGTACCAGTCAGTTGCCGTTGATGCGTCCCGACGAGGGCCAGTGCGTCGATCTGCGGAGAAGCCGCGCGGGAGGCCTCAAGCCCGTACGTAGCGGCGCATACGCCCCGGCGCGCGGTCGGGCCGTGTACGCCCCCGGCTCCGAAGGACCCGAGCGCGTGCCCCCTCCGTCCGGGGGCCCGGAACGGGCGCGAAGCGTCGCGGGGACACTACCGGGTCGGCGCGCGCGGGCGCACACCGCCCCTCCCCCGGACGAATCGGTCCGCCCCGACCACTGGACGCGGCACCGGAAGGGGAGTTCCCTGACTACGGGGGGCTGTCGTCCGAGCACTGATTGGGGCGCTTATCCATGACACCTACGCTCGTCCCGCACCACCCCGCGCGCGACTGGGCCGAGATCCAGGAACGGATGCTCGTCCCCCTCTACGAGGCGGTGTACGACCGCGTCGGCGTGGGCGGCGGCTCCCGGGTTCTCGGCCTGGGCTGCGGCTCGGGCCTGGCCCTCCTCATGGCGGCCGCGCGGGGCGCCCGGGTGGCCGGCGCGGACCGGGACCACGCGCGCGTGGAGCTGGCCAGGGAGCGGCTCCCGGAGGACGTGGCCGTCACCGAGGAGCCGCCGGAGTGCGCGCCGTACGACGTGGTCACCGCCTTCCACGCGACGGACGGCCTCCTCCCGGAGCTCGTGACGGTCACCCGTACGGCTCAACCGGGCACGACCGTCGTCCTCGCCGGCTGGGGGCCCCCGGAGCGGTGCGCCACGGAACCGGTCCTCCGGGTCGCGGCCCGGCTCGCCGACCGCCGCCCGGTGGCGGGCCCCGGGCCCGACCTGGACGCGCTCGCGGCCGCGGCGGGGCTGCGGACGGCCGGTTCGGGCCGGGTGGCCTGCCCCTTCGGGTACGCGGACGAGGCCAGCGCGGTGCGGGGGCTCCTCTCGACGGGCGCCTTCGACGAGGCGGTCCGGGCCACCGACCCCTCGCAGGTCGAGAAGGAGATCGAGGAGGCGCTCGCCCCGTACGTCCGCCCGGACGGGACGGTGTGGATGCCGAACGTCTTCCGGTACGTGATCACCCGCACGCCCTGAGAGCGCCCTCTCTCACGCCCCCGGCCGCTCCGGGTTCGGGCCCACGCCCGGCTCGGGGCCCGGGGCCGGGCGGGCGACGCCCGCCGCGCGGTAGGCCGCGTCCTCCTCCAGGGTCTCGTTCTCCAGGAGCGCCTCGGCCAGGGCGTCCAGCTTGTCGCGGTGGTCGTCGAGCCGCCGCAGCGCCACCTCGTAGCACTCGTCGACGATCCGCCGCATCTCCCGGTCGACGGTGTCGAGGGTCGCGGGGGCCGCCGACAGGCCGTACGCCTGCTGGGCGTCGCTCGGGATGGCGGTGAGGCGGCCGACGCGCTCGCTCATCCCCCACCGGCCCGCCATGCCCCGGGCGATGGTGGTGACCTGCTCCAGGTCGCTCTCGGCGCCGGTGGTGATCACGCCGAAGACGACCTGCTCGGCCGCCATCCCGCCGAGGGCGCCGACGATCCGCCCGCGCAGGTACTCCTCGGTGTAGGCGTACTTGTCGGCGTCGGGGGTCGACAGGGTGACGCCCAGGGCCCGGCCGCGCGGCACGATGGTGATCTTCCGGACCGGGTCGGCGCCGGGCTGGAGCATGCCGAGCAGGGCGTGGCCGCTCTCGTGGTACGCGGTCCGCCGCCGCTCCTCCTCCGGCATCACCAGGGGCCGTTCCGCGCCGAGCTGGACCTTCTCCAGGGCGTCGGACAGATCCGACTGCGTGACGGCCTTCTGCTCGCGCTTGACCGCCAGGAGCGCGGCCTCGTTGGCGAGGTTGGCGAGCTCGGCGCCGGTCATGCCGGGGGTCGTGCGGGCCACCTGCTCCAGGTCGACGTCCCCGGCGAGCGGGATCTCCCGGGTGTGGATCCGCAGGATGGCCGCGCGGCCGCCCCGGTCCGGCGGGTTGACGTGGACGATCCGGTCGAAGCGGCCGGGCCGGGTGAGGGCGGGGTCGAGGACGTCGGCGCGGTTGGTGGCGGCGAGGACGACGACCCCCTCGGAGCCGGTGAAACCGTCCATCTCGGTGAGGATCTGGTTGAGGGTCTGCTCGCGCTCGTCGTGGCCGCCCATCCCGGAGCCGCCGCCCCGGGCCCGGCCGATGGTGTCGATCTCGTCGATGAAGACGATCGCCGGGGCGACCTTGCGGGCCTCGGAGAACAGCTCCCGCACCCGGGAGGCGCCCACGCCCACGATCATCTCGATGAACCCGGAGGCGGAGGCCGAGAAGAACGGCACCCCGGCCTCTCCCGCGACGGCCCGCGCGAGGAGCGTCTTGCCGGTGCCGGGCGGTCCGGCGAGGAGCACGCCGCGGGGCATCTTGGCGCCCATCGCCCGGTAGGCGTCGGGGTTCTTGAGGAAGTCGACGACGTCGTTGAGCTCGCCCTCGACCTCGTCGATGCCGGCGACGTCGGCGAAGGTGGTGCGCTTCCCGGTCTCCAGCTCCACCGGCTTGGGCGGCTGCTTGCGGCCCAGCATGCCGCCGGCGCCGCCCATGCCCGCGCTCATCCGGCGGGCGATGAACACCCAGAGCAGGACGAGCAGCAGCATCGGGGCGAGCGAGAGGAGCAGATTGGCCAGGAAGCTGCGCTCCTGGACGACCGGCTCGGCGGTGACGACGACGTTCTGCTCGGTCAGCTGCGTCCACAGGTCGTCGTCGGCGAAGGCGGGCCGCTGGGTGGTGAACTTGGTGTAGTCGCCCTTGCCGTCGGGGACGGGCCGCTTGTCCTTCAGCTGCCCCTGGATCGCGTCGCCCTTGGAGTAGATCTTGGTGACGTTCCCGGCGGCGACCTGCTTGTCGAACTCGGTGTACGAGATCGTCGGGCCGTCGCCGTCGTTGAAGAACGACAGGACGATGTTGGCGATCAGGTACACGACGAGCGCGGTGAGGATCAGTCCGCCCCAGCCGCCCGGCATCCGCTTCTTCGGCGACGGGGGCGGCGGTGCCCCTTCCGAGCGCCAGGGCTGGTCGGTCCGGTCGCGCGGGGGTGCGGGGTCGGCCACGTGACTCTCCTCGGGGCGGCAGTGGCCCCAGTATCGGAGAGCGGGAGGAACCGGGCATCGCGGGCGGCGCGGAGGAGTGAGGGGGACGGGAAGGGGCCCGGGGCGGTTCCGTACCGCCCCGGGCCCCTCTCCTCACGCCTCGGTCAGCCCATGAACTTCTTGAACTCGTCCGGCAGCTCGAAGTCCTTCGGGGTCTGGCCCGCCCCGGGCAGACCGAAGGCGCCGCCCTGCTGCGCCTGCTCGCGGCGCTCGGCGGCGGCCTGCTCCTCGGCCTTCCGCTTCATCGGGTTGCCGCTCTTGCGCTTGCCCTTGGCCTGCTTGACCTGCTTCTTCTGCCGGCCGGGGCCGCCGCCCATGCCGGGGATGCCGGGCATGCCCGGCAGGCCGCCGCCCTGGGCCATGCGGGACATCATCTTGCGGGCCTCGAAGAACCGCTCGACCAGACCCTTGACCGCGCTGACCTCGACGCCGGAGCCCTTGGCGATACGGGCGCGGCGGGAGCCGTTGATGATGGTCGGGTCCTGGCGCTCGGCCGGGGTCATCGACTTGATGATGGCGGCCGTGCGGTCGACGTCCTTCTCGTCGATGTTGTTGATCTGGTCCTTCATCTGGGCCATGCCGGGGAGCATGCCGAGCAGCTTCGAGATGCTGCCCATCTTGCGGACCTGCTCCATCTGGGCCAGGAAGTCGTCGAGCGTGAACTCCTGGCCCTTCTTCGACGCGAGCTTCGAGGCCATCTTGGCGGCCTCTTCCTCGTCGAAGGTCTGCTGGGCCTTCTCGATGAGGGAGAGCATGTCGCCCATGCCGAGGATGCGGGACGCCATGCGGTCCGGGTGGAACGCGTCGAAGTCGTCCAGCTTCTCGCCGTTGGAGGCGAACATGATCTGCTTGCCGGTGACGTGCGCGATGGAGAGCGCGGCACCGCCGCGGGCGTCGCCGTCGAGCTTGGAGAGCACGACGCCGTCGAAGCCGACGCCGTCGCGGAAGGCCTCGGCGGTGTTGACCGCGTCCTGGCCGATCATGGCGTCGACGACGAAGAGGATCTCGTCGGGCGAGACGGCGTCGCGGATGTCCGCGGCCTGCTGCATCAGCTCCTGGTCGATGCCGAGGCGGCCGGCGGTGTCGACGATGACGACGTCGTAGAGCTTGGTGCGCGCGTGCTCGATGGAGTCCTTGGCGACCTGGACCGGGTCGCCGACGCCGTTGCCCGGCTGGGGGCCGTAGAAGGCCACGCCCGCGCGGTCGGCGACGACGGAGAGCTGGTTGACGGCGTTGGGGCGCTGGAGGTCGCAGGCGACGAGCAGCGGGGAGTGGCCCTGGCCCTTGAGCCAGAGGCCGAGCTTTCCGGCGAGGGTGGTCTTGCCGGCGCCCTGGAGACCCGCGAGCATGATCACGGTCGGACCGGACTTGGCGAACCGCAGGCGGCGGGTCTCGCCGCCCAGGATGGAGACCAGCTCGTCGTTGACGATCTTGATGACCTGCTGGCTCGGGTTCAGAGCCTTGGAGACCTCGGCCCCGAGGGACCGCTCCTTGACGTTCCGGATGAACTCGCGCACGACCGGCAGGGCGACGTCGGCCTCGAGGAGGGCGATACGGATCTCCCGGGCCGCGCTGTCGATGTCCTGCTCGGAAAGGCGACCCTTGCCCCGGAGGTTCTTGAAGGTCGCGCTCAGGCGGTCGGAGAGAGTATCGAACACGGCGCTCGTCGGTCCTTGAGGTCGGGGGCGGAGAATCGCCCTCCAGGGTATCCGGCCCCGCGAAGAAAACGTCCCCGCCCACCGGGAACCGGCGAGCGGGGGCGCGTCCCCGGGTCACCCCAGCGCCGCCTCCAGCGTCCTCGCCAGGTCCACCGCCTCCTCCGGCGGCAGCAGGGAGCCGTCCGGCCGGGTCACGTACAGGGTGTCGACGGCGTTGGCGCCCAGGGTGGAGACGTGCGCGCTCCTGACCCGGACCGCCGCTCCTTCCAGGGCGCGGCCGATGCGGTGGAGGAGGCCGGGGGCGTCCTGGGCGCGGACCTCGATGACGGTGGCGAGGCGGGAGTCGGCGGCGGCGACGGTGACCCGGGGCGGCGGGGCGGTGAGGCCCCGGCGCCGGGGGTAGGCCGCCTCGCGCTCGGCGAGGCGGGCCGGGATGTCGAGGGAGCCGTCGAGGGCCCGGACGAGGTCGGCGCGGAGTCGGGCGGCCTCGGGCAGGGAGCCGTACTCGGCGGCGACGCGCCAGTCGAGGACGAGGACGGAGCCGGAGCCGAGGCCGGTGGGGAGGTCGACGGCCCGCAGGTCGGCGGCGCGGACGGTGAGGCGGTGCAGGGCGAGGACGCCGGCGACGGCGGGCAGGACGCCGGGCCGGTCGGGCAGGGCGATGACGAGTTCGACGCCGACGGGCTCGGGAGCGGGCTCGTCGGCGTCGGCCGTGTGCTCGTCCCGGGTGTGGAGGGCGAGGACGGGTTCGCCGGTGCGCAGGGCCTCGATGGCGAGGCGTTCCTGTTCGGCGCTGGGGGCGGCGGCCTCGGGGTCGGGCAGGGGTTCGCCCGCGAGGACGCCCGCGACCCGTTTGACCAGGTCGGCGACGAGCGAGGCGCGCCAGGAGGACCAGGCGGCGGGGCCGGTGGCGAGGGCGTCGGCCTCGGTGAGGGCGTGCAGGAGCTCCAGGGTGCCGAGGGTGCCGACGGCGGTGGCGACGGCCCGGACGGTGGCGGGGTCGTCGAGGTCGCGCCGGGTGGCGGTCTCGACGAGGAGCAGGTGGTGGCGGACGACGGTGGCGACGGTGGCGGTGTCGGTGCGGTCGAAGCCGACGCGGGCGGCGAGGTCGCGGGCGATGGTCTCGCCGGCGACGGAGTGGTCGCCGGGCCAGCCCTTGCCGATGTCGTGGAGGAGGGCGGCGACGAGGAGGAGGTCGGGGCGGCCGACGCGGCGGGTGAGCGAGGCGGCGCGGACGGCGGTCTCGACGAGGTGGCGGTCGACGGTCCAGGTGTGGACGGGGTTGCGCTGGGGGCGGCAGCGGACGCGTTCCCAGTCGGGGAGCAGCCGGGTGACGATCCCCTCGGCCTCCAGGGCCTCCCAGACGGGGACGGTGGCCTCGCCCGCGCCGAGGAGGGTGACGAGTTCCTCGCGCGCCTCGGCGGGCCAGGGCACCGGGAGGGGTTTGGCGGTGGCGGCGAGGCGGCGCACGGCGTGCGGGGAGAGCGGCAGGCCGGACTGGGCGGCCGCGGCGGCGGCCCGCAGGGGCAGGACGGGGTCGCGCTCGGGTTTGGCGGTGCGGGCGAGGACGGCCTCGCCGTCCATCTCGACCACGCCCTCGGCGAGCGGGGTCCGCTCGATCGGGGGCTTGCCGCTGGGGCGGCCGGCTCCGGACCGGCCGCCCAGGAGGGACCGGAGCCGGGGGCGGGCCGAGCGGGCCTTGAGGACGCGGTTGACCTCGCGCCAGGTGACGTCGGTGGCGTACGAGATGGTCCGGGCGGCCTCGTACACCTCGCGGAGCAGGGTGTCGGCATCGAGGAGGCCGAGTTCGGCGGCGACGGCGTCCTGCTCCTGGAGGGCGAGCCGGTCGGTGGCGCGGCCGGTGGCCAGGTGGAGGGCGTCGCGGGTGTCGAGGAGGCGGCGGCGGGCGCGGTCGAGTCCTTCGCGGGGGGCGTCGGCGAGCCAGGAGGCGGCGACGGCGCGCAGGGCCTGGGCGTCGCGCAGTCCGCCGCGGGCCTCCTTGAGGTCGGGTTCGAGGAGGAACTGGAGCTCGCCCATGCGTTCGGCGCGCTCGCGGCAGAGTTCGTCGAGTTCGGGGAGGCGCTTGGGCGCCTGGTTGCGCCAGTCGGCGAGGACGGTGGTGCGCAGGGCGGCGACGAGTCCGGCGTCTCCGGCCAGCGGCCGGGCGTCGAGGAGGCCGAGGTGGACCTTGAGGTCCTCGGCGGCGGTGGCACGGGCCTCGGCGGGGGTGCGGACGGAGTGGTCGAGGGCGAGGCCGAGGTCCCAGACGGGGTACCAGATCCGGTCGGCGAGGGCGGCGATCGCGGCCCTGTCGGCGGTGCCGTCGTGGAGCAGGAGGAGGTCGAGGTCGCTGCGGGGGGAGAGTTCGGAGCGGCCGTAGCCGCCGACGGCGACGAGGGCGGTGCCGCGGGGCGGGGCGGCGGCGGCGAAGAGGCCGGCCAGCCAGTCGTCGGTGAGGCGGGCCAGTGCGGTACGGCGCGGCGGCCCGGACCGCTCCTTCTCGTGGAGGAGGAGCAGCCGGGCCGCCGCGTAACCGCCGGGTCCCGCGTCTTCGTTCTGCTTACTGACTTCGGGGCTCGTCACCCGGCGGCTCCTCACGTGTTGCCTACAGTGCGTCCGGACCGCGCTCGCCGGTGCGGACCCGTACGGCGGTCTCGACCGGCACGCTCCACACCTTGCCGTCTCCGATCTTGCCGGTTCGGGCGGCCTTGACGACGACGTCGACGAGCTGTTCGGCGTCCTCGTCCTCGACGAGGACCTCGATGCGGATCTTGGGGACCAGGTCGACGGTGTACTCGGCGCCCCGGTAGACCTCGGTGTGGCCGCGCTGGCGGCCGTAACCGCTGGCCTCGGTGACGGTGAGGCCGTGGACGCCGAACGCCTGGAGGGCCTCCTTGATCTCGTCGAGCCGGTGCGGCTTCACGACCGCGGTGATGAGCTTCATGCGTCCACCTTCTTGTTCTGCGTGACGGCCGGGGCGGGGGCGGCGGCGGTGGTGCGGGAGGAGGTGCCGCCGCCGGCGCCGCTGAAGTCGTACGCGGTCTCGGCGTGCTCGACCTGGTCGATGCCGGAGACCTCGTCGTCCTCGGCGACCCGCATCCCGATGGTCCTGTCGACGACCAGGGCGAGGATCGCGGAGGCGATCAGAGAGTAGGCGAGGACCGCGAAGACGCCGACCGCCTGCTTGCCGAGCTGTTCGAGGCCGCCGCCGTAGAGGAGGCCCTTGGCGTCGGACTGGACGCCGCCGGTGGCGAAGAAGCCGACGAGGAGGGAGCCGACGACACCGCCGACGAGGTGGACGCCGACGACGTCGAGGGAGTCGTCGTACCCGAAGCGGTACTTGAGGCCGACGGCCATGGCGCACAGGAGGCCGGCGATCGCGCCGACGGCGATGGCGCCGAGGGGGCTGACGGAGCCGCCGGCGGGGGTGATGGCGACGAGGCCGGCGACCGCGCCGGAGGCGGCGCCGAGGGTCGTGAAGGAGCCGTGACGGATCTTCTCGTACGCGAGCCAGGCGAGCATGGCGGCGGCGGTGGCGACCTGGGTGTTGACGAACATCACGGCGCCGACGCCGTCGTCGTTGCCGAGCCAGGAGCCGGCGTTGAAGCCGAACCAGCCGAACCAGAGGAGCGCGGCGCCGAGCATGACCAGCGGGAGGCTGTGCGGGCGCATCGGGTCCTTCTTGAAGCCGACGCGCTTGCCGATGACGAGGATGACGCCGAGGGCGGCGGCGCCGGCGTTGATGTGGACGGCCGTGCCGCCGGCGAAGTCGATGACGCCCATCTCGAAGAGCCAGCCGCCGGAGCCCCAGACCCAGTGGGCGACCGGGAAGTACACGACCGTGACCCAGAGGGTGATGAAGAGGACCCAGGCGGTGAACTTGACGCGGTCGGCGAGGGCGCCGCTGATGAGGGCGGGGGTGATGATCGCGAACATCAGCTGGAAGACGGCGAAGACGTAGACGGGGATGGTGTAGCCGTCCCACAGTTCGGTGATCCCGATGCCGCTGAGGCCGACGTAGTCGGAGGACCAGCCGACGATCGAGCCGACGTCGGTGCCGAAGGCGACGCTGAAGCCGTAGAGCACCCACAGGATCGTGACGATCCCGAGGCTGACGAAGCTCATCATCAGCATGTTGAGGGTGGACTTGACGCGGACCATGCCTCCGTAGAAGAAGGCGAGTCCCGGGGTCATCAGCATGACCAGGGCGGAGCAGATGAGCATGAACCCGGTGTTGGCGGCGGACAGCGCGGGGGCGTCTGCGGCCAGGGTCGTGATGGCTGCTGCCATCGGCGTCTCCTCGTCGTCGGTGCGGCCTGTGCGGGGCGGGGCCGGAGAGCGGCCGGCCGTGAGGGATGGCCGGTTATGGGCCAGAGATTCGCGCAGCGCGGTTTCCGGCGGTGCCGCTCGATGTTTCGGAGCCGTGACGAAGGGGTGGGGCGTGTTACGTGACCGTGAACACGTGGGTCACGGGCGGGTAACGGCGTACTCTCCGCCCGTACGGCACCGGGCGGGCGGGCCGGTACGGGCCGGGGGACGCGAACCGGCCGCGCCGGCGTCCGTGTGTCCTTGCGGCGGGGGAGCCGAGTCGGGCAGTACGGGACGTCCGGCGCGGCCGGGGTCCTGGCGGGCCCTCGGGGGCCCGGGCGGGAGGGGTCAGACCGCTTCGGCGGCCTCGGGGAGGAGCTGGGCGAGCCGGTCGGTGAGCCGGACGACCTCGGCGACGTCGCCGAAGCCGCGGGCGGCGTGGTCGACGGTCTTGCGGAGCCGGGTGTTGACCCGCTCGGAGCGGATGCTGCGGGCGACGCCGAGGGCCTTCTCGGCGAGGACGACGGACTGCTCGGGCTCGCGCTTGAGGAGGTGGACGGTGGCCAGGCCGATCAGGTTGAGGGCGTACGACCGCTGGTGGTCGCTGTCCTTCTCGAACAGTTCGACGGCCCGCTCCATGAGGGGCTCGGCGAGCGAGGCGTACGTCGGGGAGCGTCCGGCGACGTAGGCGAGGTCGCGGTAGGAGTGGGAGTTCTCGCCGTTGAGCTCGGCCTCGGAGAAGAACCTGATCCAGTCGGGCTCGGGCTCGCCGTCGAGTCCGGCGTCGGCGAAGGTGTCCTCGGCCATCCGGACGGCCCGCTTGCACTTGGAGGGCTGGCCCATGTTGGCGTAGGCACGGGCCTCCA
Organism: Streptomyces sp. NPDC012825; assembly: GCF_042900925.1. Taxonomy (NCBI): domain Bacteria; kingdom Bacillati; phylum Actinomycetota; class Actinomycetes; order Kitasatosporales; family Streptomycetaceae; genus Streptomyces; species Streptomyces sp. NPDC012825. The sequence goes on from NZ_JBIBBZ010000022.1 coordinate 36,653, forward strand.
TCGCATACAGCATGGCCTGGGTGCGGGCGGTGGCGCAGTCGCGGCTGCCGTACTGGGCGAGGTGGATGAGTTCGAGGGCGTCGTCGGGCCGGCCGAGGTGGATCATCTGGCGGCTCATGGACGACAGGATGTACGAGCCGAGGGGCTTGTCCCCGGCCTCCTTGGCCGCGTGCAGGGCGAGTACGAAGTACTTCTGGGCGGTGGGCTGGAGGCCCACGTCGTAGCTCATCCAGCCGGCGAGTTCGGCGAGTTCGGCGGCGCAGGTGAAGAGGCGCTTGGAGACGTCGAGGGGCTGGGCCTCCTGGAGGAGGTCGGTGACCTCGTGGAGCTGTCCGACGACGGCCTTGCGGCGCAGTCCGCCGCCGCACTGGGCGTCCCACGTGCGGAACATCGCGGTGGTGGACTCCAGGAGGTTGAGCTCGGTCTCGGAGAGCCGGTGCGGGCGGCGGGCGTCGGCCGGGGGGGCGGCTCGCTCGGCGTCGCCGGCCGGGGAGGGGACGAGCCAGCGCTGCATCGGTTCGACGAGGGCGGGGCCCGCGGCGAGGGAGAGGGAGGAGCCGAGGAAGCCCCGGCGGGCGAGCATGAGGTCGCTGCGGGAGAACTCGCTGAGCAGGGCGACGGTCTGGGGACCGGCCCAGGGGAGGTCGACCCCGGAGACGGAGGGCGACTGGTGGGCGGCGCGCAGGCCGAGGTCCTCGACGGCGACGACGGATCCGAAGCGCTCGGAGAAGAGCTCGGAGAGGATCCGCGGGATGGGCTCGCGGGGCTGCTCGCCGTCGAGCCAGCGGCGCACGCGCGAGGTGTCGGTGGAGATGTGGTGCGCGCCCATCTGGCGTGCCCTGCGGTTCACCTGGCGCGCCAGTTCGCCCTTGGACCAGCCGCTGCGCACGAACCACGAGCCCAGTTGCTCGTTCGGGCGCTTGCCGGCAGTCGTACCGTCTGCGCCGTTGCCGCCCACTGGAACGCCCCCATCCACCTGATTGCCTGTCGTGCGAACCCTTATCAGAATGCCGTGTCTCTCGGCATCCGTCCGGCGTTCGCACTCCTTCGAACTGGAAACCGGGTTGCCACCGGCATACCCACGCGTGCAGTGCGCCCCGTGGTTCGCGTACCGAAAGTAATCCTACGATCACCCCTCTACGAGGGGGATTCAAGAAACGCCACCATTCGCCACCCCTTCGAATGAACCCCTCACCCGCGGAACGCGCTTCACTTGACATGCGACGAACCGGAGTCGACGGACGGATGCGCGGAGAGGCGCGTGTCGCGGCCCGCACCACCCCCCGCACGACCGTGCGCCGCTCGCGGCCACGGAGCGTGACGGCGAGTGATGAAGGCACTCCCGGTCGTAACCACCGGCGCGCTCGACCCGTTGGAGGGGACATGGGTTTCACGATCGGCGGCATTCGTGAGATGCGGTCCGGCGCACGCCGCCGCGTACGCGCCACGGAGTGCACAGCGGTGGCGGAGTACACGGGGCTGTGGGGCTGGGACGTGGTCCCCGGCGCGCGGGCGGTCTCCGGTCAGTGCTCCTGCGGGGACGCGGTGTGCGCGGCTCCCGGGGCGCATCCGCTCTCCTTCGCGGAACCGGTCCCGGCGGGCGCCGGGCTCGACGACGCGACCGGGGCGTGGTCGGAGTACCCGGGCGCGGCGCTGCTGCTCCCGGTGGGCCGGGCCTTCGACGTGATCGAGGTGGCGGAGGCGGCGGGTCGGCGGGCCCTGGTCCGGCTGGAGCGCATGGGCCTTCCGCTCGGCCCGGTGTGCGCGACCCCGACCGGCCGGGCGCGGTTCTTCGTGGCGCCGGGGGCGGCGGCCGAACTGCCGCACCTGCTGTACCGGATGGGCTGGGACGACGCCGATCTCGACCTGCACGGCCTGGGCCCCGGCTCGTACGTCACCGCTCCCCCGTCGGACCTGGGCGGTCTCGGTCCGGTGCGCTGGCTGCGGCCCCCGACCCTGGACACGGCGGGCGCGCCGCCGCAGGCGCGGCTGCTGCTCGGCACCCTGGCGTACATCTGCCACCGCACGCACTACTGACGGCCGTACGTGTGAAGGGCCCCGCCGATTCCCGGCGGGGCCCTTCACGCGTGCGCGTGCACGCGCGGTCAGTCGCCGATCAGGGCGTCGACGAAGGCGCCCGGCTCGAAGGGGGCCAGGTCGTCCGGGCCCTCGCCCAGGCCGATCAGCTTGACCGGGACACCCAGCTCGCGCTGGACGGCGACGACGATGCCGCCCTTGGCGGTGCCGTCGAGCTTGGTCAGGACGATGCCGGTGATGTCGACGACCTCGGCGAAGACGCGGGCCTGGATCAGACCGTTCTGGCCAGTGGTGGCGTCGAGGACGAGGAGGATCTCGTCGAGCGGGCCGTGCTTCTCGACGACGCGCTTGACCTTGCCGAGCTCGTCCATGAGGCCGGTCTTGGTGTGGAGGCGGCCGGCGGTGTCGATGAGGACGACGTCGGCGCCCTCCGCGATGCCCTCCTTGACCGCGTCGAAGGCGATCGACGCCGGGTCGCCGCCCTCCGGGCCGCGGACGGTGCGGGCGCCTACGCGCTCGCCCCAGGTCTGGAGCTGGTCGGCGGCGGCGGCGCGGAAGGTGTCGGCGGCGCCGAGGACGACGGACTTGCCGTCGGCGACGAGGACGCGGGCCAGCTTGCCGGTGGTGGTGGTCTTGCCGGTGCCGTTGACGCCGACGACCATGACGACGCCGGGGACGTCGGCGGGGCTCTCCGTCTTGACCGTGCGGTCGAGGTCGGGGCCGAGGAGGGTGATCAGCTCCTCGCGGAGCAGGCCGCGCAGCTCCTCGGGGGTGCGGGTGCCGAGCACCCGCACGCGCTCGCGCAGCCGCTCGACGAGCTCCTGGGTGGGGGCGACGCCGACGTCGGCGGTGAGGAGGGTCTCCTCGATCTCCTCCCAGGTGTCCTCGTCGAGGTGCTCGCGGGACAGGAGCGTGAGCAGCCCCTTGCCGAGCGAGTTCTGGGAGCGGGCGAGGCGGGCCCGGAGCCGTACGAGACGGCCGGCGGTGGGCTCGGGGACCTCGATCACGGGGGCCGGGGGCTCGGCGACGACCGGGTCCTCGACGGCGGTCGGCGTCCCCGTGGCCTCCTCGGCCGTGGGGAGCTCGACCTCCTCGACCGTCCGGCGTGGTTCTTCCCGCGGTGTCTCCGCCTCCTCGCCGACGCGCGGCTCGGCGGGCGGAGCGGTGATGGTCGGCGGGGCGGACGGCGGCTCGGCGGGCGGCAGCTGCTTCTTCTTGCGGCCGCTGACCACGAGCCCACTCGTCACGGCGACCGCGACGACCAGAGCGATGACTACAGCAAGGATGAGTTCCATAACGGGTCCAGTATGGCGTCACCCCGCCCGCGCCCCCCGTACTCCCCGTGGGGCACGCCCCCGCACGCCGGGCCGGTCCGCCGTTCGGCGGTGCCGCGCACGAGGACCGCCCCGGTCCGGGAGCGAGGCCGTCACTCCCGGACCGGGGCGGTCCTCCGTGAGGGGGGAGGGGCCCCTAGCCCATCTCCTCCAGCGCCTTGCCCTTGGTCTCCTTGACGTACCGGAGCACGAAGGGGATCGAGAGCACGGCGAAGACGGTGTAGATGATGTAGGTGCCGGAGAGGTTCCAGTCCGCGAGGGACGGGAAGCTGGCGGTGATGGCCCAGTTGGCGATCCACTGGGCGGAGGCGGCGACGCCGAGGGCGGCGGCGCGGATCCGGTTGGGGAACATCTCGCCGAGGAAGACCCAGACCACCACGCCCCACGAGAGGGCGAAGAAGAGCACGAAGACGTGGGCGGCGACGAGGGCGACGACGCCCTGGGTGTTGGGCAGCTTGCCGTCGACGAGGTCGGCGGAGAAGGCCCAGGCCTCGAAGGCGAGGGCGATCGCCATGCCGGCGGAGCCGACGAGGGCGAGCGGCTTGCGGCCGACCCGGTCGACCAGGACCATCGCGATCACGGTGCCGATGATGTTGATGATCGACGTGGTGAACGAGTAGAGGAACGAGCTGGACGGGTCGATGCCGACGGACTGCCAGAGGGTCGCGGAGTAGTAGAACGCGACGTTGATGCCGACGAGCTGCTGGAAGACCGAGAGTCCGATGCCGACCCAGACGATGGGCAGCAGGTTGAAGCGGCTGCCGGAGACGAACAGGTCCCGGAAGGTGGACTTGTGCTCGCGGCGCATGGCCTGCTGGATCTCGTTCACCCGGTGGTCCAGGTTCACGTCCTTGCCCTCGACCTCGGAGAGGACCTCCTTGGCCTTGTCGATCCTGCCGACGGAGATCAGGAAGCGGGGGGACTCGGGGATCGCGAAGGAGAGCAGGCCGTAGAGGAGGGCGGGGACGACCATGACGCCGAGCATCCACTGCCAGGCCTCCAGGCCGCCGATCTTGCCGCGCTGGTCGCCGTCGGCGAGCTGGAGGATGCCGTAGTTGACCAGCTGGGAGATGGCGATGCCGATGACGATGGCGGCCTGCTGGAAGGAGCCGAGCCGGCCGCGGTAGGCGGCGGGGGCGACCTCGGCGATGTAGGCGGGGCCGATGACGGAGGCCATGCCGATGGCGAAGCCGCCGATGATCCGCCAGAAGGCGAGGTCCCAGAGGGCGAAGGGCAGGGCCGAGCCGATCGCGCTGATGGTGAAGAGGACGGCGGCGATCTGCATGCAGCGGATGCGGCCGATGCGGTCGGCGATCCGGCCCGCGGTGGCGGCGCCGATGGCGCAGCCGATCAGCGCGATGGCGATGACCTGGGCGAGGGTGCCGGAACCGATGTCGTACCGGTGGCGGATCGCCTCGACGGCGCCGTTGATGACGGAGCTGTCGTAACCGAAGAGGAAACCGCCCATCGCGGCGGAGGCCGTGATGAAGATGACGTGACCGAGGTGGTCAGGGTGGGCGGCGCGGCCTTCGGAGGGCGGCGGCGGGGGCGCCTGCTCAGTGCTGGTCACATGGACTCCTGGTGGCTCCGGCAGCGTTGTCGGGGCATGGGGGCGAACCCTTCCAGTGGCGCACAACTTCACGCCGCCCACCACTTGAAGGTAAAAGCAACGTTGCAGAGACTATGCCTTCAAGTTTCGAAGTCAATACCCGCCCTCCAGGTGGATGGAGAACAAGGTGGTGCCTCACGCGTTCAATTGTTGAATGCGAGCTCGAGCGGAGCCGCTAACGCAGCCTTTGGCTGATGACCTTGGATACCCCGTCGCCCTGCATGGAAACGCCGTACAGCGCGTCCGCGACCTCCATCGTCCGCTTCTGGTGCGTGATCACGATCAGCTGCGAGGACTCCTGGAGTTCCTGCATGATCCGGATCAGCCGCTGGAGGTTGGTGTCGTCGAGCGCCGCCTCGACCTCGTCCATCACGTAGAACGGGCTGGGCCTGGCCTTGAAGATGGAGACGAGCAGCGCCACGGCCGTCAGCGAGCGCTCGCCGCCGGAGAGCAGCGAGAGGCGCTTGACCTTCTTGCCCGGCGGGCGTGCCTCCACCTCGACGCCGGTGGTGAGCATGTCGTCCGGATCGGTGAGGACGAGACGGCCCTCGCCGCCCGGGAACAGGCGCGCGAAGACGCCCTCGAACTCGCGGGCCGTGTCCCGGTACGCCTCGGTGAAGACCTGCTCGACGCGCAGGTCGACCTCCTTCACGACCTGAAGCAGGTCGGTCCTGGTCTTCCTGAGGTCCTCCAGCTGCTCCGAGAGGAACTTGTGCCGCTCCTCCAGGGCCGCGAACTCCTCCAGGGCCAGCGGATTCACCTTGCCGAGCTGGTGGTGGGCCCGTTCGGCGGCCTTCAGCCGCTTCTCCTGCTCCGAACGGACGAACGGCCGGGCTTCTACGGTCCCGGCGCCCTCCTCCCCCTCGGCCGCGGGCGGCGGGGGGACGGGCTGGTCGGGGCCGTACTCGGCGACCAGGGCGGCCGCCCCGACGCCGAACTCCTCCAGGGCCTTCGTCTCCAGCTGCTCGATCCGCAGCCGCTTCTCGGCGCCGAGGACCTCCCCCCGGTGGACGGAGTCGGTCAGCTTGTCCAGCTCGTCCTTGAGGTCCCGGCCCCGGGACCGGGCCGCCGCGAGGCCCCGCTCACGGTCGGCCCTGGCCGCCTCGGCGACCGCCCGCTCCCGTTCGGCGCGGGACAGCGAGACCTCGACGTGGGCCAGGAGCGTCCGGGCCCCGGCGGCGACCGCGCCGGCGACCTCTGCCTCGTGGCGGAGCCGGGCCCGGCGCCGCTCGGCACGCGCGCGTGCCTCCCGTTCGGCGCGGGCGGCCCGGTCGAGGGAGTCGGCGCGTCCGGCGAGCCCCCTGACCCGCTCCTCGTGGGTACGGACCTGGAGCCGCGCCTCCATCTCGGTCCGGCGCGCCCCGGAGCCGTCGGCCGCGAGCCGGTCACGCACGGAGGTGTCGGGCTCCTCGTCCCCGTCCTCCCCGGCGGCCTCCTCGGCCACCAGGAGCCGTTCGGCCAGCTCCTCGGCCTCCGCGGCGGCCTTCTCCAGGGCCTCCTGGGCGCGGGCGGCGGCCCCGGCGGCGCGCTCCGCCTCCCCCGCCGCTCCCCTGGCCTGCCCGGCGAGCCGGCCGAGCCGCTGGGCGACGGCGGACTTCTCGCGCTCGGCGGTACGGCGGCGGGCGTCGAGCTCCTCGACGAGCGCGGCGGCGGTACGGCGCCGCTCGCCGGCCTCCTCCCGCGCGGCCGCCAGCGCCTCGCACCGCGCGCCCAGTTCGTCGAGTTCGGCGGCGGCCTCGGTCACGGAGGCCTGGACTTCGAGGAGGCTGGGGGCGCCGGCGGAGCCGCCGTGCGCGAAGTGCGCGCCGAGCACGTCGCCCTCGGTGGTGACGGCGGTCAGCGTGGGCCGGGTCCTGACCAGCTCCTCGGCCTCGTCCAGGTCGTCCACGACGACGACGCCGTCGAGCAGGCGGCGGACGGCGCCCATGAGGTCGGCGGGCCCCCGGACGAGGTCGGCGGCGTACGGGCGTCCCCCGGGCGCGGGGCCCACCGGCTCCGGGGCCGGGTCCCGGGCCCCGGTGAGGAGCAGGGAGGCCCGGCCCGCGTCCTGCTTGCGCAGCAGGCGGAGGGCCTCGGCGGCGGCGGAGGGCCCGGCGGCGACCGCGTCGGCGGCCGCGCCGAGGGCGGCGGCGACGGGGACCTCGTACCCGGGGGTGACGGTGAGGAGGTCGGCCGCCGGGCCGAGGAGTCCGGTGAGCCCGGCGGCGAGCAGGGCGCCCGTGCCGTCCTTGCGGCGCAGTCCGAGGGCGAGGGTGTCGTGGCGGGCGCGGGTCGCGGCGCGGCGGCGCTCGGCGGTGTCGAGGGCTTCGCGGGCGGCGCCCAGGGCGGCCTCGGCGTCGGCGAGTTCGCGGCGGGCGGCCTCGTGCCGTTCGGCGTGCTCGGTGTCCTCCGCGTCGAGGCCGTCGACCTCGGCCCTGAGCTGCTCGTACTCCTCCTGGGCGGCGGCGGCCCGCTCGGCCGCCCCGTCCCGGGCGGCGGCGAGCCGGTCGATCTCGTCCCGGGCGGCGGCGGCGCGCGAGCGGGCCGCGTCGACCCGGCCGTGGAGGCGGGCGAGGCCCTCGCGCCGGTCGGCGAGGGCGCGGGCGGCGTCCTTGAGGCGCCGCTCCTCGTCCGCCAGGGTCCGCTCCAGCTCGGCGCGGTGGGCGACGGCGTCCTCCAGGGCGCGTTCGGCCGCCTCCAGGGCCGCTTCGAGCTCGGCCTCCTGCTCGCGGACGCGGGCCGCCTCCCGCTCCAGGTCCTCGGGGTCGCGGCCACGCCGCTCCTCGGGGGGCGCGGTGGTGGCGCTCTTCACGCGCGCGTCGGCCAGGGAGACGGTGCCCCGGACGCGTTCGGCGAGCTGGGAGAGGTCGTACCAGGTCTGCTGGGCGCGCTCCAGGCGGGGCACGAGCGCGCGGGCCTCCGCCTCCAGGGCGGCCTCCCGCGCGAGGGCGGCGCGCAGCTCGGTCTCGGTGGCCTCCTTGCGCGCGAGGAGGGCCGCCTCGTCGGCGACCTCGGCGGTGAGCGCCGCCCCGAGGTGGACGAGGTCGTCGGCGAGGAGGCGCAGGCGCGCGTCGCGCAGGTCGGCCTGGATGACGACGGCCCGGCGGGCGACGGCGGCCTGCCGGCCCAGCGGCTTGAGCTGCCGGCGCAGTTCGTCGGTGAGGTCCTGCACGCGCGCGAGGTTGGCCTGCATCGCGTCGAGCTTCCGCAGCGCCTTCTCTTTCCGCTTGCGGTGCTTGAGGACGCCGGCGGCCTCCTCGATGAAGGCGCGGCGGCCCATCGGGTCGGCGTGCAGCACGGAGTCGAGCTGTCCCTGTCCGACGATGACGTGCATCTCGCGTCCGATGCCGGAGTCGGAGAGCAGGTCCTGGAAGTCGAGCAGGCGGCAGGTGTCGCCGTTGATCTGGTACTCGCTGCTGCCGCCGCGGAACATGATCCGGGTGAGGGTGACCTCGGCGTAGTCGATGGGCAGGGCGCCGTCGGAGTTGTCGATGGTCAGCGAGACCTCGGCGCGGCCGAGCGGGGGGCGCCCGGTCGTGCCGGCGAAGATGACGTCCTCCATCTTGCCGCCGCGCAGCGACTTGGCGCCCTGTTCGCCCATGACCCACGAGAGGGCGTCCACGACGTTGGACTTGCCCGATCCGTTGGGACCCACGACACAGGTGATTCCCGGTTCGAACCTCAGCGTGGTGGCCGAGGCGAACGACTTGAATCCGCGGAGCGTCAAGGCCTTGAGGTGCACGTCGGGGACTCTACCGGGGCCCGCGCGTTTCACCCGCGAACGTGCGGGGCAGATCCTCGGCGAGGAAGGGGGACCGCGGGGAAACGACGGGTGAAAGCAAGAAGGGACGCCGAAGCGCCCCTTGCGTGTTCAGCCGACATGCGTCGAGCTCCATATGCGGCTGTGTGGCGGCCGGCCGTGCCGGCCTGTGTGTTTCCCACCTGGCCCCTCGGGGCTGGGTTGTCAGGTGAGCGCAGGCTCCGCCTGGGGTACGTCGAGGTCGATGCTGTCCAGCAGCGACTCTCCCTGGTGCTGAGCGGCGGCAGCGGCGAGCGCGTCGTTCTCGGACTGGATCCGTACCAGCTCGGATTCGAGGTCCTGGACGCGCTGCTGGAGCCGTCGCATCTCGGCGAGGAGTCGCGGGTCGGAGCCGCCGACGTAACCGAGAAGCGCCTTTGCCATGATGGATGGTCCTCCACAATGAGTGACCGACCGAAGCGGTGTGGGTCGTGAGGGATTCGCACCCGCGGTGTTCGACAGTGACGTGTTGTGCCGGTTCCACTGCCCAACAGCTAAGGTGCGCGGGGCTTCCAGAGTCTCACCAAAAAGTTTGACGGTCAACACGATCACGCCCCCTTCACGGGGACGACCGGGGAGTCGGCGGCCGCTCAGGGGGCGGCGGCGCCTCTCGACCCGGCGCCTCGGGGCGTCGCGCTCGATCTCACCGCGCAGCCTTCCACGGCGGGCGCTTCTTGGCAACCACCAGGCGCTTTCCCCTTCACACGCCCGTCACGGCGCGTTCGCACGGCGCCCCTCCCGGTCACCGGAGAGGGTGTCGGAGAGTGATCGTCAGCGGATGGCGAATCCGTCGTAGCCGCCGCGCGGGGTGTCCCAGATCTCGGTGACTCCGTCCACGCGTCCGGGTGTGTCGTCGGAGTGGAGCCAGTCGAGCAGACGGTGGCAATTCTCACGCGGCCCCTCGGCCACGACCTGGACCCGGCCGTCGTCGAGGTTGAGGGCGAAGCCCACCAGGCCGCCGATCTCCAGGGCGTTTGCCCTGGTGAACCAGCGGAAGCCCACTCCCTGTACCCGGCCGCGCACCCAGGCGGTCATCCGTACGTCGTCGCTCATGGCTGCACGCTAACGGGCATGCCGCGCGGAGAGCACATCGCCCCCCGCTTCCCTCTCGCGTACAGTCCCGACGAACGTGTCTCACCCGTTCGGGCGCGTGCCGTTCGACGGCCGGACCGCAACGGTGCCGACCGCAAAGATCAGCAAAGGTCAGCAGGAAAGACCAGCAGGAGGGCAGAGCCATGGGACGCCACCGTCGCTCCGGCGCCGCACCCGCCGCAGAAGACTACGCGGCCGGCGCGGACCGCCGGCACCGGGGTGACCGCCGCAGGCGGACTGTGCGCACCGGTCTGCTCGGCGCCTCCGCGGCGGTCGCGGTCGGCGCGGTCGCGGTCGCCTCGGGCCTCCTGCCCGGCGGGGACACCCTCACGGTCGGCAGCACCGACACGGTCGAGCACCGGGCGCCGTCCCGGCAGGCCCCGCAGCTGACCACGCAGGGCGGGGCGACGGAGACCCCGGCGGCCACGCGCACGGGGACCGGCGGCGAAAAGCCGGCCTCCTCGTCGGCGAAGCCCGGTACGAAGCCGAAGGTCACGAAGACGGCGACCCCGAAGCCCTCCGGGACCACCGCCTCCCCGAGCGCGAAGCCGAAGCCCAAGGCCGAGCCGACGTCGACCCCGTCCCCGTCCCCGTCTCCGTCCTCCAAGCCGAAGGTCACGAAGACCGCGGCCCCGAAGCCCGTGCGGACGGCCGCCCCGAAGACCTCGGCCGCCCCCACCACCGAGGCGCCCGCCCCGAAGCCCGACCCGACCACCCAGGCCCCGACCCGGAAGGCCGCTCCGGCCCCCACCGCGAGCCGGAGCGACGCCGCCGAGGCGGAGGTCCTCCGTCTGGTCAACGCCGAGCGCGCCACGGTGGGCTGCACCCCGGTGACCGCCGACGCGCGGCTCGCGTCGCTGGCGGGCGCGTTCAGCGCGGACATGGCCGCCCGCGGCTTCTTCGACCACACGGACCCCGACGGGGACACCCCGTGGGCGCGCGCCCAGAAGGCGGGCGTCCCGACCCTGGCCGGCGAGAACATAGCCCGCGGCCAGGTGGACGCGGCGGCCGTGATGGAGTCCTGGATGAACAGCGACGGCCACCGCGCCAACATCCTGAACTGCGACTTCAAGACGATGGGCGTCGGCGTGTACTTCGGCGACGGCGGGCCCTGGTGGACCCAGGACTTCGGCTACTGATCCCGACCGCCGGCCCGGCTCCGGGTCCGTGTCCGGGTCCGTGCGACCGGATCACACCGTGACGACGCGCGGCGGACGCTGGCAGCGGGGGCAGAAGTAGCTGGAGCGGTTCATCCAGGGGCGGCGGCGCATCGGGGTGCCGCAGCGGCGGCAGGGCTCGTCCTCGCGGCCGTAGGCGTCGAGGGAGCGGTCGAAGTAGCCGGATTCGCCGTTGACGTTCACGTACAGGCTGTCGAAGCTGGTGCCGCCGACGGCCAGTGCCGCGTTCATCACGTCCCGGACGTGCCCGAGGAGTTCGGCCGAGCGCGGCCGGGTCAGGGTGGCGGTCGGCCGGTCGTAGTGCAGCCGTGAGCGCCAGAGCGCCTCGTCCGCGTAGATGTTGCCGACGCCGCTGATCAGCGACTGGTCCAGGAGGGCCCGCTTGATCGTCGTACGGCGCAGGCGCAGCGCGCTCTGGAAGGCGGCGTCGTCGAACGCCGGGTCCAGCGGGTCGCGGGCGATGTGCGCGATGACGTCCGGGAGCCCGTCGGGGCTCTGGTCGTGGAGCGAGAGTCCGCCGAAGGTGCGCTGGTCGACGAAGCGGAGTTCGGTGCCGACGGCCCCCGTGACGGAGTCGCTGTCGGACGGCGTGAAGCGGACCCGGATCCGCAGGTGCTTCTCGTCGGGGGCGTCGTGCGGCTGGACGAGCAGCTGGCCGCTCATGCCCAGGTGCCCGAGGACCGCCGTGCCGGTGTCGGCCAGCGGCAGCCAGAGGTACTTGCCGCGCCGCCGCGCGCCCTCGACCCGCTGTCCCTTCAACCGGGCCGCGAAGTCCTCGCCGCCCGCCAAGTGGCGGCGGACGGCCCTGGGGTGCAGGACCTCGACCTCGGACACGGTCCGGCCGGCGATCCAGCGCTCCAGACCGCGCCGTACGACCTCGACCTCGGGCAGCTCGGGCACGGTGCTCCTCCGGACTCGTTCATCACTTCTTCGACGGCCGGAACCACCCTACTGCCGTCCGGATCACGCGTGGAAAGCACGCGAAAGACGGGAACCCCGCCCTGGGGCGGGGTTCCCGGAAGGCTCGGAAAGCGAGCAGGACGAAGGGTCAGGCCGAGGCCCGGTCCCCGGCAGGAGAGGGGTCGGCGACCGCTCCCGCCTCGGCCGTGGCCTTCGCCGCCGCCAGGCGCTCGTCCGCGGCCGCGCGGATCGCGCGCCACGCGGACTCCGCCGCCTGCTGTTCCGCCTCTTTCTTGCTGCGGCCGGTGCCGGTGCCGTACGAGACACCACCGACGCGGGCGGCAGCGGTGAAGGTCTTCTCGTGGTCCGGGCCCTCCTCGGAGACGAGGTACTCCGGAACGCCCAGGCCCTCGGCCGCGGTGAGCTCCTGGAGGCTGGTCTTCCAGTCCAGGCCGGCACCGAGGTTCGAGGACTTCTCGATGAGCGGGTCGAAGAGCCGGTGCACCAGCTCGGACGCCGCTTCGAGGCCCTGGTCGAGATAGACCGCGCCGATCACCGCTTCGAGGGTGTCGGCGAGGATGGACGCCTTGTCCCGGCCGCCCGTGCCCTCTTCGCCCCGGCCGAGCCGGATGAAGGAGCCGAGTTCGAGTCCGCGGCCCACGTCCGCCAGCGCACGAGAGTTGACCACCGCGGCCCGCAGCTTGGCCAGCTGGCCCTCGGGCAGGTCGGGGTGGGTGCGGTACAGCGTGTCCGTGACCACCAGGCCGAGCACGGAGTCCCCGAGGAACTCCAGACGCTCGTTGGTGGGCAGACCGCCGTTCTCGTACGCGTACGAACGGTGGGTCAGCGCACGCACCAGAAGGGCGGACTCGAGCTTGTAGCCGAGCCGCCCTTCCAGAAGCGTGTGGGACGAGGCATGGTCCGTCTTGTCGTCCGTCTTGCGGGACTCAGACATTGCGCCTCTCACCAGCCCAATCAGACCGAGAGGACCTGGCGCTTGTTGTAGGTGCCGCAGCTCGGGCACGCGATGTGCTGCAGCTTCGGCTCCTGGCAACGCTCACACGAAACCAGGGTGGGGACCGCAGCCTTCCACTGCGACCGGCGGTGGCGCGTGTTGCTGCGCGACATCTTCCGCTTCGGAACAGCCACGGCTACTTCTCCTGCTTCTCGGCGGCGCTTCGGACGTCCCCGTCAGAGGCTTTGCCGCTCATGTTGTCCTTCTCATCGGTTCCCAGCGAACCGGCGAGTCCCTGCAGTGCCGCCCAACGGATGTCGACGGCGTCGTGGTGGTGGTCCGGGTTCTCGTTCAGGTTGGTCCCGCACTCGGAACACAGCCCCGCACAGTCCTCCCGGCACACCGGCTGCATCGGCAGTGCGAGCACCACCGCATCACGCAGCACGGGTTCGAGGTCGAACATGCCGTCCTCGAGGGGGATCATGTCCTCTTCGCCCTCGGCCTCGTCGTCCGCGGCCGCCTTGGAGCGGCCCCGGTCGTCGGACTCGGGGTACGAGAACATCTCCTGGAAGTCCACGTCGAGCTCCAGCTCGACGGGCTCCAGACACCTTACGCACTCCCCCTCGGCCGACGCACGGGCGGTGCCTGTGACAAGCACCCCTTCCATGACCGACTCAAGACGGAGATCGATGTCGATCGGGGCGCCCTCGGGCACTCCGATCACTCCTTCGACGCCCATGGCCGCGGGGGCCTCGACCGATCGCGAGAGCCGCTGCAGGGCACCAGGACGCCGCCCCAGCTCGTGTGTGTCGAACACGAGGGGGTTGCGGTGGTCGAGGCGCGTGCTCAGGGCTCTTCCTGCTTTCGGATCGTTCTGCGTCGTGGAAGGTTCGTGAACTGCCGACCGTGGGCAGCACGGGTCACGGGCATACGCGTGACCGAAGAGCCAGGATACTGGACGCTTCGCCCAGGGCCCAATCCGGGCCCTTCGCCCGTTCCCGAGCGCCGCTTCCCGCCGCCGTGCCTACTGCTGCTGCCCCTGGTCGTACTGCTGCTCGTACCGGCGCAGCTGGTCCAGGTCGATCATGCCCGTGTCGAAGAAGCTGGTCTCGTCGAGCGCGGCGGTCTGCTGGGGCTGGTGGGCCGGCTGCTGGTACGCGTAGGGGTCCTGCTGCTGGTACCCGTACGGGTCGGCCTGCTGCGGGTACGCGTAGGGGTCCGGCTGCTGCTGGACCTGCTGGTACGTGTAGGGGTCCTGCTGCTGGTACCCGTACGGGTCGGGCTGTTGCCGCGGCGGGTCCGGGACCTGTGCGGGCGCAGGTGCCGGTGCCTGGGCCGGCTCGGGCGTGGAGAGCTCCGCGAGGCCGGCCAGGTAGTCGGCGTCGCTGGTGTGGACCGTGCCGCCGAGGCCGTCCTGGGCGGCCATGTGCTCGCCGAGGGCGTCGGTGGCGATCCGGCCGTGCAGCTTCTGCCGGCCCCGCCCGACGGCCTCCAGGGTCTTGCCGAGGACCGCCTCGAAAGCGCCCAGCTTGGCGGCGATGAAGTCGTCGGCCCCGTGGATCGGCGTCTGCGCGTCGGCGCCGTACTCGGGCGCGTCCTCGTCGGCGTAGCCGTCCGGCCCGGTCCCCGGGCCGCGGCCGAGGAGCTTCTCGCGGCCCCGGTCGACGGATCCGATGGTCTTGTTGAGGACGACCTCGAAGTTGGCGAGCTTGGAGTCGACGTAGTCGTCGGCCTCGGCGCGGATCTCCTCGGCCTCTCGGCGGGCCTCGGAGAGGATCCGGTCGGCCTCCTCCTGCGACTGCCGGGCGACCTGGGTGTCGGAGACGATCGAGCCCCGCTCGGCGTGGGCGGCCTCGATGATCCGCTCGGCCTCCCGGCGGGCCTCCTCGACCATCTGCTCCCGGCCGCCGATCAGTTCCCGGGCCTGGGCGAGGGAGCCGGGCAGGGCCTCCCGCACCTCTTCGAGCAGGGCGAGCAGCTCGGCGCGGTTGACCACGCAGGATGCCGACATGGGCATGGAGCGGGCGCCCCGTACGGTCGCCACGATCTCGTCGAGCTTCTTCTGCACGTCCACCTGGTGCTCGCCACTCTCTACAGCCGGTCGGAGTAGGACGGGACGACTGTAAGGGCAGTCGGCGCCCGTCCGACACCAGGTGACGGAGCGTCAGCGGAGGTGGCCGCGCGTCACTTCCGCGCGAGTCGTTCGGTCAGCTGTCCGAGGACCAGCGGCGGGACCAGGTGCGAGACGTCGCCGCCCCAGGCCGCCACCTCCTTGACCAGGGAGGAGGAGAGGAAGCTGTACGTCGGGTTGGTGGGGACGAAGAGGGTCTCCACGCCCGAGAGGCCGTTGTTCATCTGGGCCATCTGCAGCTCGTAGTCGAAGTCGCTGACCGCGCGCAGGCCCTTGACGATGGCGGGGATGTCGCGCTGCTTGCAGAAGTCGACGAGCAGGCCGTGGAAGGACTCCACCCGTACGTTGCCGAAGTCGGCGGTGACCTCGCGGATCAGCTCGATCCGCTCGTCGACCGTGAAGAGGCCCTTCTTCGACTGGTTGATCATCACGGCCACGTGTACGACGTCGTACAGCTTGGAGGCACGGGCGATGATGTCGAGGTGTCCGTTGGTGATGGGGTCGAATGACCCCGGACAGACGGCGCGGCGCAACGTGGGTCCCTCGCTCTCCGGTCCGGTCATCGTGCGTCTTCGCACGTAGAGGCGGCGCGACCGTACCAAAACGTTCCCTCGCCGTAACGACGGGCCCGCAGGGGCTCGAAGCCGGCCGGCCAGCCGAACTCTCCGCCTCGGGTGCTGCGCTCCACGGTGACGAGGGCATCTTCGCTCAGCCAGCCCCCCGAGCGCAGTGTGAGGAGAATCTCCTGGAGGCCGGCGTCCTCGACGGCGTACGGCGGGTCCAGGAAGACCAGGTCGTACGGGGCGGCGGGGGCCGGTCCGGTCACGATCTGCTCGGCCCTGCCGGTACGGAGCTCCGCGCCCGGCAGGCCGATCGCCCGGATGTTCTCCCGGATCGTCCGCGCCGCGCGGGGATCGGTCTCGACGAGGAGGGCGTGGGCGGCGCCCCGGGAGAGCGCCTCCAGGCCGACGGCGCCGGAGCCCGCGTACAGGTCGGCGACCCTGGTCCCGTCGAGGGTGCCGAGGAGCGCCTCCCATGTGGAGAAGAGGCCCTCGCGCGCCCGGTCGGAGGTGGGGCGGGTGCCGTTGCCGGGCGGCACGGCCAGGCGCCGCCCGCCGGCCGTACCGGCGATCACGCGGGTCATCGGTGTCCTCGTCCTGCGTCGTCCAGTGCGTACGTCTCAGGATATGGCCGCGGTCGGACCGGTGGGCGGTCAGCCCTTCTCCAGGTACTCCTCCCGGTCCTTGTCGAGGAGGGCGTCGAGGGCGGTGCGCAGGCCCGGGTGGGCGGTGAGGTCCGGGTCGGCGAGGACGAGGGCGGTGGCCTCCTCGCGGGCGGCGGCGATGACCTCCTCGTCGTCGATGACGGTGAGGACCCGCAGGGAGGAGCGGACGCCGGACTGGGCCTGGCCGAGGACGTCGCCCTCGCGCCGCTGTTCGAGGTCGATGCGGGAGAGCTCGAAGCCGTCGAGGGTGGAGGCGACGGCGCCGAGGCGCTGCCGGGCGGGGCTCGCCTCGGGCATCTCGGTGACGAGGAGGCAGAGGCCGGGGGCGGAGCCGCGGCCGACGCGGCCGCGCAGCTGGTGGAGCTGGGAGACGCCGAAGCGGTCCGCGTCCATGATGACCATGGCGGTGGCGTTGGGGACGTTGACGCCGACCTCGATGACGGTGGTGGCGACGAGGACGTCGAGGTCGCCGGTGGTGAAGCGGCGCATGACGTCGTCCTTGTCGTCGGGGTGCATGCGGCCGTGCAGGACGGCGACCCGCAGGCCCGCGAGGGGGCCGGTGCGGAGCTTCTCGGCGACGTCGAGGACGGCGAGCGGGGGCCGCTTCTCCGCCTCGTCCTCCGCGGACGCCCCGGGCTTCTTCTTCCGGTCCTCCTCGTCCCCGATGCGGGGGCAGACCACGTACGCCTGGTGTCCGTTCCCGACCTCCTCGCGGACCCGTTCCCACGCGCGCGCGAGGAAGTGCGGCTTGTCGGCGGCGGGGACGACGTGGCTGGCGATCGGGGAGCGGCCGGCGGGCAGCTGGTCGAGGACGGAGGTCTCCAGGTCGCCGAAGACGGTCATGGCGACCGTGCGCGGGATGGGCGTCGCGGTCATGACGAGGAGGTGCGGGGGCTGCTTGCCCTTGCCGCGCAGGGCGTCGCGCTGCTCGACGCCGAAGCGGTGCTGCTCGTCGACGACGACCAGGCCGAGGTCGTGGAACTTGACCTTGTCCTCGATCAACGCGTGCGTGCCGATGACGATCCCGGCCTCGCCGGTGACCAGGTCGAGGAGGGCGTGGCGGCGGGCGGCGGCGCCCATGGAGCCGGTGAGCAGGACGACCTTGGTGGCACGGTCCGCGCCGCCGAGCATCCCCCCCTCGGCCAGCTCGCCCATCATCTCGGTGACGGAGCGGTGGTGCTGCTGGGCGAGGACCTCGGTGGGAGCGAGCATCGCGGCCTGCCCCCCGGAGTCGACGACGGCGAGCATGGCGCGCAGGGCGACCATGGTCTTTCCGCTTCCGACCTCGCCCTGGAGGAGGCGGTGCATGGGGTGGTCGGTGGCGAGGTCGTCGAAGATCTCCGCGGAGACCTTCTGCTGACCGTCGGTGAGGGTGAAGGGGAGTTTGGCGTCGAAGGCGTCGAGGATGCCGTCGGGGGCCGGCTTTCGCGGGACGGCGGGCAGTTGGGTGTCGGCGTGCCGGCGGCGGGCGAGGGCGACCTGGAGGACGAAGGCCTCGTCCCACTTGAGCCGGTCCCGGGCGGCGGCGATGTCGGCCTTGGTGCGGGGCCGGTGGATCATCCGCAGGGCGTCGGGCAGTTCGGCGAGGCCGCGACCCTCGCGCAGGGCGTCCGGGAGCGGGTCGGCGGCGTCGACGGCGCTCGGCAGGACCGCGTCGACGGCCTTGGCGATCTTCCAGGACTCCAGTTTGGTGGTGGCCGGGTAGATCGGGATGAGGGCCCCGGCCCAGACGTCCACGGCCTCCTCGCGGTCGCCGCGCAGGAGTTCGTACGACGGGTGGGCGAGCTGGAGGCGCCGGTTGAACAGCGAGACCTTGCCGGCGAACATCGCGCGGGTGCCGGGCAGCAGGTCCTTGTGCGGCTTGTGCACGCCCTTGCCGAAGAAGACGAGCTGCAAACGGCCGCTGCCGTCGGTGATGGTCACTTCGAGGCGCTGGCCACGCCCCTTGGAACCGTTGAAGGTGAGCACGCGGGCGTCGGCGACCTGCGCGACCACCGTGACGTGCTCCTCGAGCGGCAGCTCGGAGAGGGTGGTCAGCTCCCCGCGCTCGGCGTACCGGCGGGGGTAGTGGTGCAGCAGGTCCCCGACCGTGTGCAGGTCGAGCGCCTCGGCCATGACCTTGGCGGTGGCGGGGCCGAGGGACTTCTTGAGTGGTTCGTCGAGCGCGGGCACGCGTTCCATTGCACACCACGGGACCGACAACCGGGACGCGGCCTGTGGACGACCCCCGGGACCGGCGCCTATTCCACCCCGATGAGCAGCGGCGGGGCCTCCGCGCCCGCGTGGTACGTGGTGGTGTCGACGGCCAGGTAGCCGCGCCGGACGTGGTGTTCGAGGTCGGCGGCGAGGCCGGGCGGGGTGTCGTCGGCGACGACGAGGGTGACGAGCTCGCCGCCCGCCGAGAGCATCCGGTCCAGGACGGTGCGGGCGGTCTCGGTGAGGTCCTTGCCGATGACGGCGACGTCGCCCTCGATGAGGCCGAGGACGTCGCCGGCCTGGCAGACGCCGGCCGAGGTGAAGGACCGGTGCTCGGCGACGGCGAGTTCGGCGTAGCGGGTGGCTCCGGCGGCGGCCGTCATGGCGACGACGTCCTCGTCGAAGCGCCGGTCGGGCTCGTGGACGGCGAGGGCGGCGATGCCCTGGACGGCGGCCCGGGTGGGGACGAGGGCGACGCGGACGCCCTCCGCCCTGACGCGTTCGGCGGCCGCGGCTGCGGTCTCGCGCAGATCGGTGTCGTTGGGCAGGAGGACGACCTCGCGCGCGTGCGCCCGCCGGACGGCCTCGACGAGCTCGTCCTCGGCGGGGGGTTCGCCGGGGCGGGTCCGGACCGTGGTCGCGCCGGCCTCGGCGCAGAGCCCGGCGAGGCCCTCGCCGGGGACGACGGCGACGACCGCGCGCCGGACGCGGGGGGCGCCTCCGGCGGGGTCGGTGGGGTCGGTGGGGTCGACGGGGCCGGGGCGGCCGGTGTGCGCGACGGCTCCCCGCTCCCCGTCCCCGGCCTCGTACCCGTCCTCCCGGCCCCGGTCCGGGGCGGTGGTCCCGGTCGTCGCGTCGGACGCGAAGTGGGTGATCCGGATGCGGTGGGGGCGGCCGGCCTCGACGGCGGCCTCGACGGCGGCGCCCGCGTCGTCCACGTGCACGTGGACGTTCCAGAGCCCGTCGCCGCCGACGACGACCAGGGACTCCCCCAGGGCGTCGAGGCGGGAGCGCAGCCGTTCGACGGCCGTGTCGTCGGCTTCCAGGAGGTAGATCACCTCGTAGGCGGGTCCGTCCTCGCCCGCGCACTTCTCGCGGGGGGCGGCCGGCGGGAGCGGCGCGGTCCCGGGCCGGTCCGGGGTCCGTCCGGTGACGGTCTCCAGGAGGGCGCCGAGGACGGTCACCAGGCCCCTGCCGCCCGCGTCCACGACTCCGGCGCGTTCGAGGACGTCCAGTTGGCCGGAGGTGGCCGCCAGGGCGGTCGCGGCCCCCTCGTGGGCGTCGCGGGCCACCTCCACGAGCGTGCCGCCCGACGCGCACGCCTCGGCGGCGGCGCTCGCCACGGTGAGGATGGTGCCCTCCACGGGGCGGGCGACGGCCTGCCGGGCCGCGCGCGCGGCCTCGGCGAGGGCGCGGGCGAGGTGTTCCCCGTCACATCCGTCGGCGAGGACGGTCGCCATGCCGCGCAGGAGCTGGGAGAGGATGGTCCCGGAGTTGCCGCGGGCCCCGAGGAGTGCGCCGTGCGCCATGGCCCGCACGGCCTCGGCCGCGTCCGGTCCGGAGGCCGCGAAGACCGCTTCGACGGCCTGGTGGGCGGCTTCCGCCGTCAGGTAGAGGTTGGTGCCGGTGTCCCCGTCCGCGACCGGGTAGACGTTGATCGCGTCGATCGCCTCGCGCTCCCGTCCGAGGGCGTCGAAGGCCCTCGCGCACCAGGTCCGGACCGCTTCGGCGTCGAGCTCGACGAGCTCCTCGTCAGGCTGAAGGGCTCGCGACAACGGGGGGTCCTCCTTCGGCGGTGAGCTCACCGCAGGGTAGACCGGAGGTGTCCCGGGCGTGACCGGGGCCCGGGGCGGGGCCGGCGGGGAACATGGTAGTTTCGTTCCACGGAAGCAGGCGTTGTATGCTGCTTCGGTTGCCCGGTTCAGTCCGGGCCGTTCCCCGGCAAGCCACTTCAGACTCCTGATTCCGGTGCGCCGGATTTCACTGTAATTCTGAAGTCTTTGGAGTGACCCGTGGCTGCCAACTGCGACGTCTGCGGCAAGGGGCCGGGCTTCGGCAACAACATTTCGCACTCGCACCGCCGTACGTCCCGTCGCTGGAACCCGAACATCCAGCGCGTGCGTGCCGTGGTCGGTCGGACGCCGAAGCGGCTCAACGTCTGCACCTCGTGCATCAAGGCCGGCAAGGTCTCGCGCTAACCGCGACGTTCCGTCGTAGCGCAGCCCCTGCGGTTGCCTTGAGAGGCCGGCTCACCTCGGTGAGCCGGCCTCTTGCCGTGCCCGGAAGCGGGTCCGGGTCCGGGGTCGGGGGCGTGTGACACCCCCGGACCCGCTCAGTCCCTGAACCGCCAGCCGTGGTCGACCGGGCCTATGCCCGTGCCCAGGGCGAATCCGGCGCCGATGGCCCCGGTCACGTACTCCTTGGCCCCCCGTACGGCCTCCGGCACCGTTAGGCCCTTGGCGAGCCCGGAGGCGACGGCGGAGGCGAGCGTGCAGCCCGTCCCGTGGGTGTGCCGGTTGTCGTGGCGCGGGGCGCGGAGCCAGTGCTCCTCCTCGCCGTCGGTGAGCAGGTCCACGGCCTCCCCGCCCGTGGGCAGGTGCCCGCCCTTGATCAGGACCCACTCCGGCCCGTACGACAGGATTCCCTCGGCGGCGGTCCTCATGTCGCTCTCGTACACGACGTGCACGCCTATGAGCTGCGTCACCTCGTCCAGGTTGGGCGTGGCGACGGTCGCGAGGGGCAGGAGCTTCGTGCGCACGGCGTCGAGCGCGGACGCGGCGAGGAGCGGGTCCCCGTGCTTGGAGACCCCGACCGGGTCGACGACGACGGGCGCGCCGCCGGTGTCCGCGAGGAGTTCCGCGACGGTCTCCACGAGCGGGGCGGTGGCCAGCATGCCGGTCTTCACGGCCTGGACGCCGATGTCGTCGACGACGGACCGGTACTGGGCGCGCACGGCCTCCACCGGCAGCTCCCAGACGCCCTGGACGCCCCGGGAGTTCTGCGCGGTGACGGCGGTGAGGACGCTCATGCCGTGGACGCCGAGCGCCAGCATCGTCTTCAGGTCGGCCTGGATCCCCGCGCCGCCGCCGGAGTCGGACCCGGCGACGGTGAGGACCAGCGGCGGCCGCCCCGGGTCTCCCGCGCTCACTCCGTCTCCCCGAAGTGGTCCCAGCCGCCGACCGCGTGCCAGGGCGCGCCGTCCACGGTGACCTGGGGCAGCGCCGAGGGGTTGAGGACCTCGCCGATGACCTTCCAGCGGGCGGGCAGCTTCACCTCCGGCGGGAAGGTGGCGACGATGGCGTGGTCCTCTCCCCCGGTGAGCACCCACTGCATGGGGTCGACGCCGACGGCCTGCCCGATGTCGTTCATCTGGGTGGGGATGTCGATGAGTCCGGAGCGCAGGTCGATGCGGACCTTGCTGGCGTCCGCGATGTGGCCGAGGTCCGCGATGAGGCCGTCGCTGACGTCGCACATGGCGGTGGCGCCGAGCCCCGCGGCGGCCGGGCCCGCGTGGTACGGCGGTTCGGGCCTGCGGTGCGCCTCGACGAAGGCGCGGGGGGAGCGGAAGCCGCGCGAGAGGACCGCGTATCCGGCGGCGGACCAGCCGAGCCAGCCGGTGTAGGCGACGACGTCGCCGGGCTGCGCGCCGCCGCGGGTGACCGGGTCGTGGTTGCGCAGGTCGCCCAGGGCGGTGATGGCGACCGTGATCGTGTCGCCGCGCACGACGTCGCCGCCGACCACGGCCGCGCCCGCGACCTGACATTCGTCGCGCAGGCCGTCCATGAGTTCGGTGGGCCAGGTGACGGGGAGTTCGGCGGGGACGACGAGGCCGAGGAGGAGGGCGGTGGGGACCGCGCCCATGGCGGCGATGTCGGCGAGGTTCTGCGCGGCGGCCTTGCGGCCGACGTCGTACGCCGTCGACCAGTCGCGGCGGAAGTGACGTCCTTCGAGGAGGATGTCCGTGCTGGCCACCACGCGCCGGTCGGGGGCGGAGACGACCGCGGCGTCGTCGCCGGGCCCGATCCGTACCGCCGGGGTGGAGGTGAGCCGGGACGTGAGCTCTCTGATGAGCCCGAACTCGCCCAGCTCTCCGACTGTGCCCTTCACCGCGTCTCACCTCGTGTCTTCGTGCCGGCCGGCGGGCGGGGGCGCGTCCGTGCGCGCCGCGGGTCGCGGGCCGTCACCGTGCTGGGTACCGTCAAGTAGACCGTCAACTTCTGTCCTGCGTACGCCACGCCCCGGGTGCCCCGGGACGCGCGGGTCTCCCCGCGGCCCGCGACGACGCGGTACCGTGGCGTCCCTTTCTCCCACAAGATCCTCGTGGCCGCCCTGGAGGTTCCGTGGTACAGGCGTACATCCTTATTCAGACCGAGGTGGGCAAGGCGTCGACCGTCGCCGACACCATCTCCAAGATCCCGGGGGTGATCCAGGCCGAGGACGTGACCGGTCCGTACGACGTCATCGTGCGCGCGCAGGCGGACACGGTCGACGAGCTGGGCCGCATGGTGGTCGCCAAGGTCCAGCAAGTGGACGGCATCACGCGCACCCTCACCTGCCCGGTCGTTCATCTGTAGCCCCCGTCTACGCTTGGCCGGTGACCTCTTCCCACCGGCCCTTCGGCCTGCCCGCCGCCGTCGCGGCCGCCGTGCTGCTGCTGGCGTCCGCCGGCTGTTCCACGTCCGGCGCCTCGGCGTCCGTCGCGGTCCCCAGCCCTCCGGCGGAGGAGGCCGCCCTCTGCCAGGCGCTGGCGAAGGGGCTGCCCGACACCGTGGCGGGGCTGGAGCGGAGTGACCCGGAGCCCGGCTCCGAGTTGACCGCCGGGTGGGGTGACGGTGCGATCGTACTGCGCTGCGGGGTCCCCCGGCCCGAAAAGATGAGCGACGCGAAGGCGCAGGGCGTCTCCGCGAACGGCGTGCGCTGGCTGCTCGAACGGCCGGAGGGGTCCGGGCCCCGGTTCACCTCGGTGTACCGGAGGACGTACGTCGAGGTGGACCTCGACGCGCGGTACGAGCACGACGCGGGACCGCTCGTCGATCTCGCCGCCCCCGTGGCGGCGGCGGTCCCGTGCGCGCTCGAACCGGAGTGCTCCTGACGCCGTCCGGACGTGCCCCGGGGAGCCGGCCGCGCGTGCGGCCGGCTCCCCGGGTGGCGGTCGGCTAGCGCAGGCCGGTGGAGCGGGTCAGCGCGGCCTGGAGGAGCCGGTCGACCAGCTCCGGATAGCTCACGCCGCTCTCCTGCCACATGCGCGGGTACATGGAGATGGGCGTGAAGCCCGGCATGGTGTTGATCTCGTTGATGACGAACCCGCCGTCCTCGGTGAGGAAGAAGTCGGCGCGGACCAGGCCCTCGCAGGAGACGGCCTCGTAGGCGGCGACGGCCAGGCGCTGGATCTCGGCGGTGGCCTCGTCCCCGATGGGGGCGGGCACGATGCCGGAGGCCGAGTCGATGTACTTCGCCTCGAAGTCGTAGAAGTCGTGGTCGGTGACGGGCGGGATCTCGGCGGGCACGCTGGCGCGCGGGCCGTCCTCGAACTCCAGGACGCCGCACTCGATCTCGCGGCCGCGGACCAGCGCCTCCACGATGATCTTGGGGTCGTGGCGGCGGGCCTCCTCGATCGCCTCGTCGAGGCCGGAGAGGTCGTCGACCTTGGTGATGCCCACGGACGAGCCGCCGCGGGCGGGCTTCACGAAGAGCGGCCAGCCGTGGTCGGCGGCGAACTCGACGATCTTCTTGCGGGCGGCGGCCGGGTTCTGCTCCCACTCGCGCGGCCGGACGACCTCGTACGGGCCGACCGGGAGGCCGAAGGAGACGAAGACCCGCTTCATGTACTCCTTGTCCTGGCCGACGGCGGAGGCGAGGACGCCCGCGCCGACGTAGGGGACGCCGGAGAGCTCCAGGAGTCCCTGGAGGGTGCCGTCCTCGCCGTACGGTCCGTGGAGCACGGGGAAGACCACGTCGACCTCGCCGAGGGCGCGCGGCACGGCGCCGGGCTCGGCGAGGACGACCTCGCGGTTGGCCGGGTCGACGGAGAGGACGACGCCGCCCCGCTCGGACTCGGCGAGCTCGGCGACGTTCGGCAGGGCGCGGTCGGCGATGGCCATCCGCTCCGGGGCGTCGGCGGTGAGCGCCCAGCGCCCGTCCGTCGTGATGCCGATGGGCAGCACGTCGTACTTGTCCCGGTCGATGGCCCTCAGGACGGCGCCGGCCGTGACGACGGAGATGGCGTGCTCGGAGCTGCGTCCGCCGAAGACGACGGCCACGCGCGGCTTGCGGGGGCTCTGGGTGTTCTCGCTCATATCGCGATGAGGGTACCTTGCGGTTCCCGAACTCCTGAGCGCCCCGCCGCGCGCGCGTCCGAGTCGTCCGGACCGGCCGGGTTCAGCGGCGTTCGGACTTGGCCGAGCGCGACATGAGCTCCTTGAGGGCGACGATCGGCGGCTTGCCCTCGTGGACGATGGAGACGACCGTCTCGGTGATGGGCATGTCGACGCCGTGGCGGCGGGCCAGATCGAGCACGGACTCGCAGGACTTGACGCCCTCGGCGGTCTGCCGGGTGGCCGCGATGGTCTCCTGGAGGGTCATCCCGCGGCCCAGGTTGGTGCCGAAGGTGTTGTTCCGGGAGAGCGGCGAGGAGCAGGTGGCGACCAGGTCGCCGAGACCCGCGAGGCCGGCGAAGGTGAGCGGGTCGGCACCCATGGCGAGGCCGAGCCGGGTGGTCTCGGCGAGGCCCCGGGTGATGAGCGTGGCCTTGGAGTTGTCGCCGAGTCCCATGCCGTTGGCGATGCCGACGGCGAGGCCGATGACGTTCTTGACGGCCCCGCCGAGCTCGCAGCCCACCACGTCGGTGTTGGTGTACGGGCGGAAGTACGGGGTCATGCAGGCGGTCTGGAACCGCTGGGCGACCGTCTCGTCGACGCAGGCGACGACGGCGGCGGCGGGCTGCCGGGAGGCGATCTCCAGGGCCAGGTTGGGGCCGGAGAGGACGGCGACGCGCTCGGCGGGGACGTCGGCGACCTCCATGACGACCTCGCTCATCCGCTCGGCGGTGCCGAGTTCGACGCCCTTCATGAGGGAGACGAGGACGGTGCCGGGGGCGAGCAGCGGCTTCCAGGCGGCGAGGTTGCCGCGGAGGGTCTGGGAGGGGACGACGAGGACGGTGAAGTCGGCGTCGGCGGCGGCCTCGGCCGCGTCGGCGGTGGCCGTGACCGCTTCGGGGAGTTCGATCCCCGGCAGGTAGTCGGGGTTGGTACGGGTGGTGTTTATCTCCTCGGCGAGTTCGGCGCGGCGGCCCCAGAGGCTCACCTCGCAGCCCGCGTCGGCGAGCACCATGGCGAAGGCGGTGCCCCAGGACCCGTTGCCGAAGACGGCTGCCTTGGTCACCTGGTGCCCCCTTCGGCGGCCTTGCGCCGCTGTTCCAGGCGGGCCCTGCGGTGGTCGTACGGTTCGGCGGGCGCCTTCTCGCCGCGGACCTCCTCCAGGAGGGCGGTGATGGCGGCCATGATGGTCTCGGTGGCCTCGCGGAGCACCTCGGGCGTGGGGTCGAGCCCGTGGAAGCGGGAGAGGTCGACCGGTGGACCGGCCTGCACGACCAGCGTCTTGCGGGGGAACAGCCGGAACCTGTTCTCCTTGGCGTACGGCGGCATCGCGAGGTTCGCGCCCCACTGGGCCACCGGAATGACGGGGACCTTGGTGAGCAGCGCGACGCGGGCGGCGCCGGTCTTGCCGGCCATGGGCCACATGTCGGGGTCGCGGGTCAGGGTGCCCTCGGGGTAGAAGGCGACGCACTCGCCGCGCTCGATGGCGTCGACGGCGGCGCGGAAGGCGTCGAGCGCGTCGGTCGTCTCGCGGTAGACGGGGATCTGCCCGGTGCCGCGCAGCATCGTGCCGACGAAGGAGCCCTTGAAGAGGGCGGCCTTGGCGAGGAAGCGCGGGACGCGGCCGGTGTTGTACTGGTAGTGCGCGTAGGAGAGCGGGTCCAGGTAGGAGTTGTGGTTCACGGCGGTGATGAATCCGCCCTCGGCCGGGATGTGCTCCGTGCCGCGCCAGTCCCGCTTGAACAGAACCACCAGGGGGGGTTTGGCGATGACCGCCGCGAGGCGGTACCAGAAGCCGATTCTGCGGCGGGGCACGCGGACACCTTTCTCCGGGACTGGCTGGCAGGGGGTCAGTGTCGCCCCGTGCTCCTGGTCTGTCGAGTGACACCGTACGCCTCGGCCCCTCCGGCGGACCGCACGGGCGGGACAGAATGGTCCGCGATGAACACCGATGCGGACGACGGCTGGTCCCTCGTCGTACCCCTGAAGCCCCTTGCCCTGGCGAAGAGCAGACTGGCCGCGGCGGCGGACGCGTGGTTGCGCCCCCGGCTGGCGCTCGCGTTCGCCGAGGACACCGTGGGAGCGGTGCTGGAGTGCGCGCGGGTGCGGGAGGCGGTGGTCGTCACCGACGACCCCGCGGCCGGGGCTGCCCTCGCGGCGCTGGGGGCGCGGATCGTGCCGGACGCGCCGGCGGCGGGGCTCAACGCGGCGCTCGCGCACGGGGCGCGGGCCGTGCGGGCCCGGCGTCCGCACGCGCGCGTGGCGGTGCTCAACGCGGACCTGCCGGCACTGCGCCCGGCGGAGCTCGCCCGGGTCCTGGACGCGGCCCTGGCATTTCCGAGGGCATTTCTCGCGGACGCCGCCGAAATCGGTACGACATTCCTCTCGGCCGCTCCGGGGGTGGAATTGGCACCGGCATTCGGGGGTGCGTCGAGGCTGCGGCATTTGTCGTCGGGGGCGGTGGAAATCCGGCTCGCGGGGGTGGATTCCGTACGCCGGGACGTGGACACCGGGGAGGACCTGGCGGCGGCGCGGGAGCTGGGCCTCGGCCCGCGGACGGCCGCCCGGTGGCTGCCGGCGGCCGGATAGGCTGCGGTCCATGCAGGCGACCGCGTTCACGTACGACCCCGAGACCCGCAGCGGCAGTGTGCTGCTCGACGACGGCACCCCGGTGGAGTTCGGGGCGGAGGCCTTCGAGGCGGGCGGGCTGCTGCTGCTGCGGCCGGGTCAGCGCGTGCGCATCGAGACGGAGCCGGGCGGCCCGGGGGCCGGCCCGCGGATCACGCTCGTGACGCTCCAGACCTTCTAGAACTCACGGGGCTTCCGGTACTCACGGGGCTTCCGGGGTCCTCCGGACACGCCGCGGGCCGGCCTCCCCGAGGGGAGCCCGGCCCGGCGGATCGTTCCCGCACGTCCTACTTCTTGGCGGCGGTCTTCTTGGCGGTGGTCTTGCGCGCCGTCGTCTTCTTCGCGGGCGCCTTCGTCGCCGTGGCCTTCTTCGCGGCCGGCGCGGTCTTCTTCGCGGCGGAGGTCTTCTTGGCCGCGGCGGCCGTGGTGGTCTTCTTCGCGGCGGCGGAGGTCTTCTTGGCCGCGGCGGTGGTCGCGGTCTTCTTCGCCGGGGTCGCCTTCTTGGCGGCCGCCGTGGTGGTCTTCTTCGCGGGCGTCGTCTTCTTCGCGGCGGTCGCGGTGGTGCTCGCCGGGGTCGCCTTCTTCGCGGCGGCCTTCTTGGCGGTGGTGGCCTTCTTGGCGGCGGCCTTCTTGACCGTCGCGGAGGCGCCGCCGGTGAGGCTGCCCTTGGGGGCCTTCTTGACGGAGACCTCGCCGCCCTTGGGGAGCTTCTTCGAGCCGCTGACCAGGTCCTTGAAGCCCTGACCGGCGCGGAAACGGGGGACGGAGGTCTTCTTCACGCGGACCCGCTCACCCGTCTGCGGGTTGCGGGCGTAGCGGGCCGGCCGGTCGACCTTCTCGAACGAGCCGAAACCCGTGACGGAGACCCGGTCCCCGGCGACCACGGCACGCACGATGGCGTCGAGCACGTGGTCGACGGCTTCGGCGGCCTGCTGGCGACCGCCCATCTTGTCGGCAATCGCTTCTACGAGCTGCGCCTTGTTCACGTCTTCCCCTTCGGAGACATTGCCAGAACGAAAGTGTTCAAGCTTTTTCGCACGTTAGGCATGTATATACCGCAAATCAAACACGAAACGGTCTAATCACCCTAGTGCCGCAACGCGGAAGAGCCGTTGCGGAGTTCCTGGTGTCAGTCGTCCTCTGGGAATCGGCCCTCGTCGAGGTCCTTCATCAACCGGTCCAGACGCGCAGCCGCGTCCTTGAGATCGTGCTTCGCCGCGGCCGTCACGACCAGCAGCTTCCGGGACAGCGTCATCCTTACGCCCTCCGGGACTTGCAGTGAGCGCACCCTTGTGTGCGCTTCCTTCAATCGGGCGGCGACTGCCTCGTAGAGCTCGAGTTGGCTGTCGCGTTCCATGCACAGATTGTGCCATCTAGGGCGAGTTGTCGCCCGACAGGGGCCCAACAAGCGACTGCGCCCCCCACCGGGAGGTGGGGGGCGCAGTCTTGGAAAAGCGCTGCTCAGACCGTAATTGTACGGGGTTTGAAGGAGGGCCTCGCCGCCTCGTAGGCCGCGATGTCGGCTTCGTTCTGAAGGGTGAGGCTGATGTCGTCGAGTCCGTTCAGGAGGCGCCAGCGGGCGTTCTCGTCGAGCTCGAAGTCGGCGTCGATCCCGGCGGCCAGGACCTTGCGGCGCTCCAGGTCGACGGTGACCTCGGCGGTCGGGTCGGCCTCGGTCAGCTCCCAGAGCGCGTCCACCGTCTCCTGCGGCAGGACGACGGTCAGCAGGCCGTTCTTCAGCGAGTTGCCGCGGAAGATGTCGGCGAAGCGGGCGGAGATCACGGCCTGGAAGCCGTAGTTCTGGAGCGCCCAGACGGCGTGCTCGCGGGAGGAGCCGGTGCCGAAGTCGGGGCCGGCGACCAGGACCGTGGCGCCCTGCCGCTCGGGGCGGTTGAGGACGAACTCGGAGTCCTTGCGCCAGGCCTCGAAGAGGCCGTCCTCGAAGCCGTCGCGGGTGACCTTCTTCAGCCAGTGCGCGGGGATGATCTGGTCGGTGTCGACGTTGCTGCGGCGCAGCGGGACGGCCCGGCCGGTGTGCGTGGTGAAAGCTTCCATGGTTCCTCAGACTCCCGCGGGCGTGGCGACGTCGGACAGATCGGCCGGGGAGGCCAGATGGCCCAGTACGGCGGTGGCGGCGGCGACCTGGGGCGAGACCAGGTGGGTCCGGCCGCCCTTGCCCTGCCGGCCCTCGAAGTTGCGGTTCGAGGTGGACGCGGAGCGCTCGCCGGGGGCCAGTTGGTCGGGGTTCATGCCCAGGCACATCGAGCAGCCCGCGTGCCGCCATTCGGCGCCGGCCTCCTTGAAGACCTTGTCCAGTCCCTCCTCGACGGCCTGGAGGGCGACCCGGACGGAGCCGGGGACGACCAGCATCCGGACGCCGTCGGCGACCTTGCGGCCCTGGAGCAGGTCCGCGGCGTTGCGCAGGTCCTCGATGCGGCCGTTGGTGCAGGAGCCTACGAAGACGGTGTCGACCTTGATGTCGCGCAGCGGCTGCCCGGCGGTCAACCCCATGTACTCCAGGGCCTTTTCGGCGGCGAGGCGCTCCGAAGCGTCTTCGTACGAAGCCGGGTCGGGGACGTGCGCCGAAAGCGGGGCGCCCTGGCCGGGGTTGGTGCCCCAGGTGACGAACGGCGCCAGGGAGGCGGCGTCGATGACGACCTCGGCGTCGAAGACCGCGTCCTCGTCGGACTTCAGGGTCTTCCAGTACGCGACGGCGGCGTCCCAGTCCTCGCCCTCGGGGGCGTGGGCGCGGCCCTTCAGATAGGCGAAGGTGGTCTCGTCGGGGGCGATCATGCCCGCGCGGGCGCCGGCCTCGATCGACATGTTGCAGATGGTCATCCGGGCTTCCATCGAGAGCTTCTCGACGGCGGAGCCGCGGTACTCCAGGATGTAGCCCTGGCCGCCGCCGGTGCCGATCTTCGCGATGATCGCCAGGATCAGGTCCTTGGCGGTGACGTCCTCGGGCAGTTCGCCGTCGACCGTGATGGCCATGGTCTTCGGGCGGGCCAGCGGCAGGGTCTGGGTGGCGAGGACGTGCTCGACCTGGCTGGTGCCGATGCCGAACGCCAGCGCGCCGAAGGCGCCGTGCGTGGACGTGTGGGAGTCGCCGCAGACGACGGTGGTGCCGGGCTGGGTCAGGCCCAGCTGGGGGCCCACGACGTGGACGACGCCCTGCTCGACGTCGCCCAGCGGGTGCAGCCGGACGCCGAACTCGGCACAGTTCTTGCGGAGGGTCTCCAGCTGGGCGCGGGAAACGGGGTCGGCGATCGGCTTGTCGATGTCGAGGGTCGGGGTGTTGTGGTCCTCGGTGGCGATGGTGAGGTCGAGGCGCCGCACCTGCCGGCCGTTCTGGCGGAGGCCGTCGAAGGCCTGCGGGCTGGTCACCTCGTGCAGCAGGTGCAGATCGATGAAGAGGAGGTCGGGCTCGCCCTCGGCGCGCCGGACGACGTGGTCGTCCCAGACCTTCTCCGCGAGTGTCCTACCCATCGCTTTCCCTCCGGCCGACGTCTGCGCCGGCACAACTAGAGACCCGTTTCGCGGGCCGTTGTGCGGCCGCCCCACCAGAGTGACAAGTTCCTCGGGAAATTGAACTTGCGTTTCACAGAGTGAGACGTGAATATCGTTGCATGGACAACTCTAGCGGCGTAGGCGTTCTCGACAAGGCAGCCCTTGTCCTGGGCGCCCTGGAGTCCGGTCCGGCCACCCTCGCAGGACTGGTCGCGGCGACGGGACTCGCACGACCCACGGCACACCGTCTCGCCGTGGCACTGGAACACCACCGGATGGTGGCGCGTGACATGCAGGGCCGGTTCATCCTCGGACCGCGCCTCGCGGAGCTCGCCGCCGCGGCCGGCGAGGACCGCCTCCTCGCGACCGCGGGCCCGGTGCTCACGCATCTGCGCGACGTCACCGGCGAGAGCGCGCAGCTCTACCGGCGCCAGGGCGACATGCGCATCTGCGTGGCGGCGGCCGAGCGGCTCTCGGGCCTCCGGGACACGGTCCCGGTCGGCTCGACGCTGACCATGAAGGCCGGCTCGTCGGCGCAGATCCTGATGGCCTGGGAGGAGCCCGAGCGGCTGCACCGCGGCCTCCAGGGCGCCCGCTTCACGGCGACGGCCCTGTCGGGCGTGCGGCGCCGCGGCTGGGCCCAGTCGATCGGCGAGCGGGAGCCGGGCGTCGCGTCCGTCTCGGCGCCCGTGCGCGGCCCCTCGAACCGCGTGGTGGCCGCCGTGTCGGTCTCGGGCCCCATCGAGCGCCTGACGCGCCACCCGGGCCGCATGCACGCCCAGGCGGTCATCGACGCCGCCGCCCGCCTCTCCGAGGCGCTCCGCCGCAACGGCTGACGTCTCCGCCCCTCCCGTTCGTCCCGGCCCACCGCTCCAACGCCGCAGCGGTGGGCCGGAGTTGCCTCCCGGCCCCTGTCCATGCGCCGCCGGACGACGAAGAAGCCCTCCCCCGAAGGGAAGGGCTTCTTCTGTGCGTACCCCCGACCGGATTCGAACCGGCGCTACCGCCTTGAGAGGGCGGCGTGCTAGGCCGCTACACAACGGGGGCCTTGTGGATCATCATCCACGGGTGCAGATGAGCTCTGCGAGCTGGCCTACCTGGACTCGAACCAAGAATGACGGTACCAGAAACCGTAGTGTTGCCAATTACACCATAGGCCATGGTGGTTAAACCGTACCCCCGACCGGATTCGAACCGGCGCTACCGCCTTGAGAGGGCGGCGTGCTAGGCCGCTACACAACGGGGGCCCTAGCGATCCTGCATCGGGTTCACCGGGAGCTACCCAGGTGATCCCGCGGGAAGGATCTGTACCCCCGACCGGATTCGAACCGGCGCTACCGCCTTGAGAGGGCGGCGTGCTAGGCCGCTACACAACGGGGGCCTTGTGGATCATCATCCACGGGTGCAGATGAGCTCTGCGAGCTGGCCTACCTGGACTCGAACCAAGACTAACTGAACCAGAATCAGTCGTGCTGCCAATTACACCATAGGCCACCGGGGCAACTTCCCCACCAGGGGGATTCTGCTCGGCTTGCGCTTTCCGGGCTCTTGCCTTTCGGCTTGCTCCCCTCGGCGCAGGAAGAACATTACCCGAAGGTGGACCGCGCTCCAAAACGGGTATCCCCGCGCAGCAGGTCGGGGAGGCCGCTCAGCTCCGTGATCCGGCGCAGCTCGGGCCGGCCGCCGGTGTCCGCGCGGTCCAGCCAGATGCCCAGGAGCCCCGCCTCCGCCGCGCCCCGGGCGTCGATGTCCGGCTGGTCCCCGACGTACGCCACCTGGTGCGGGGGCAGGCCGAGGGCGTCGCAGGCGGCGTGGAAGGCCTCCGGGGCGGGCTTGGCCACGCCCAGCTCGGCGGCGCACAGGACGGCCTCGAAGCGGTCCCGGATGCCCAGGATCCGGAGCTTGCGCTCCTGGTTGTGGATGCTGGAGTTCGACAGGACCGCGTGACGGTAGTCACGGGCGAGGAGGTCGAGCACGGGCACGGTGTCGGGGAAGAGCGCCCAGGCCGCCTCGTAGTGGACGACGTACCGGTCGAACCATGCGTCGGCCTCGGCGGTGGTGAGCTCCGGCCTGCCGAGGAAGTCGCGGACCCGGGCACGGCGCTGGTCCAGGAAGTCGCCGCCCTCCCGCTCGAAGCGGCGCCAGTGGAGGGTGGTGAGCTCCCGCCACCGGTCGAGGGCCGCCTCCACGGTGCCGAACCCCTCGAGGAGCCCCTCGGCCGCGAGGTGACCGCGCATGCCGGCCGTGTCGGCGGTGGCGTAGTCGAAGATCGTGTCGTCGATGTCCCACAGGACCGCCCGGATGGTCATGGGGCCACCGTACCGACGACGGGGGTGCGGCGGAGGGCGGCGACCGGATCCGGTCGCCGCCCTCCGTGCCCGTGCACCGGGCGGCGCCTACGCGGTGAGCTTCGCCAGGGCCGCGTCGACGCGGGCCAGGCTCTTCTCCTTGCCCAGGATCTCCAGGGACTCGAAGAGGGGCAGGCCGACCGTGCGGCCGGTGACGGCGACGCGGACCGGGGCCTGGGCCTTGCCGAGCTTGAGGCCGTGGGTCTCGCCGGCGGCCAGGACCGCGTTCTTGAGGGACTCGGGGTCGCTCCAGTCGGCGGCGTCGAGCTTCTCCCGGGCGGTGGCGAGCAGCGCGGCGGGCTCGCCCTTCATCGCCTTGTCCCACGAGGCCTGGTCGAAGACCGGCTCGTCCAGGAAGAGGAAGTCGACGTTGGCCGTGATCTCCGAGAGGACGGTCAGGCGGGTCTGGGCGTGCGGCGCGACGGCCTCCCAGGCGGCCCGGTCGAAGGCCTCGGGCGCCCAGGGGGCGTGCGGGGCGCGCAGCCAGGGCTCGCAGGCCTCGGCGAACGCCTTCACGTCCAGCCTGCGGATGTGGTCGGCGTTGATCGACTCGGCCTTCTTGAGGTCGAAGCGGGCCGGGTTGGCGTTGACGTCGGCGATGTCGAACCTCTCCACCATCTCGGGGATCGTGAAGAGGTCCTGGTCGGCGGAGAAGGACCAGCCGAGCAGGGAGAGGTAGTTCAGCAGGCCCTCAGGGAGGAAGCCGCGCTCCCGGTAGAGGTTGAGGGAGGCCTGCGGGTCGCGCTTGGAGAGCTTCTTGTTGCCCTCGCCCATCACGTACGGCAGGTGGCCGAAGGCGGGGATCTCCTTGGCGACGCCCAGCTCGATCAGCGCCTTGTAGAGCGCGATCTGGCGCGGGGTGGAGGAGAGCAGGTCCTCGCCGCGCAGGACGTGGGTGATCTCCATGAGGGCGTCGTCGACCGGGTTGACCAGGGTGTAGAGCGGGGCGCCGTTGGCCCGGAGGATGCCGTAGTCCGGCACGTTCTCCGGGGTGAAGGTGAGCTCGCCGCGGACCAGGTCGGTGAAGGTGATCGGCTCGTCGGGCATCCGGAAGCGGACGATCGGCGTGCGGCCCTCGGCCTCGTACGCGCCCTTCTCCTC
This sequence comes from Streptomyces sp. NPDC012825, assembly GCF_042900925.1. Lineage (NCBI taxonomy): Bacteria > Bacillati > Actinomycetota > Actinomycetes > Kitasatosporales > Streptomycetaceae > Streptomyces > Streptomyces sp. NPDC012825. The sequence goes on from NZ_JBIBBZ010000022.1 coordinate 70,986, forward strand.
GTCGGTGAGGTCGCGGCAGTGGCCGTCGTAGCCGGAGGGGCGGCCGGCGGCGCGGGCGGCCTCGCGGCGCTCGTCGAGCTCCTCGGTGCTGCAGTAGCAGGGGTACGCGTGACCGCCGGCGACCAGCTTGTCGGCGACGTCCTTGTAGATGTCCATCCGCTGCGACTGGCGGTACGGCGCGTGCGGGCCGCCGATCTCCGGGCCCTCGTCCCAGTCGAGGCCGAGCCAGCGCAGCGAGTCGAGCAGCTGCTCGTACGACTCCTCGGAGTCGCGCGCCGCGTCGGTGTCCTCGATGCGGAAGACCATGGTGCCCTGGTTGTGCCGGGCGAAGGCCCAGTTGAAGAGGGCGGTGCGGACCAGACCCACGTGCGGGTTGCCGGTCGGCGAGGGACAGAAACGGACGCGGGGGGGTACCCCCTGCTCGAGCGAAGTCGAGAGCTTGGGGGAGTTCGCGTTAGCCACGCTTGATCACCTTATTGGTGAGAGTGCCGATGCCTTCGATGGTGACGGCGACCTCGTCGCCGACGTTGAGGGGGCCGACCCCGGCCGGGGTGCCGGTGAGGATGACGTCGCCGGGGAGCAGGGTCATGGCCTCGGTGATGTGGACGACCAGGTCCTCGATGGAGCGGATCATGTCGCTCGTGCGCCCGAGCTGGCGCTGCTCGCCGTTGACCGTGGCCTGGACGGTGAGGTCGCCGGCCTGTTCGACGCTCAGGCCGGTCTCGACCCAGGGCCCCAGCGGGCAGGAGGTGTCGAAGCCCTTGGCGCGGGCCCACTGGTTCTCGCGCCGCTGGACGTCGCGGGCGGTGACGTCGTTGGCGCAGGTGTAGCCGAAGATCACGTCCCGGACGCGTTCGCGGGGGACCTCGCGGCACATGCGGCCGATCACCACGGCCAGTTCGGCCTCGTGGTGCAGCTCGTCGGAGAAGGAGGGGTACTCGATGGCGTCGCCGGGGCCGGTCACCGAGGTGGTGGGCTTGAAGAAGGCGACGGGGGCGTCGGGGACCTCGTTGCCGAGTTCGGCGGCGTGCTCGGCGTAGTTGCGGCCGATGGCCACGACCTTGTTGGGGAGCACGGGCGGCAGGAGCCGTACCTTGCTCAGCGGGACCTTGGTGCCGCTGAGTTCGAAGTCGGTGTACGGGATGCCCTTGATGATGTCGAGGACGAGGCCGCCGGACTCGACGGTTCCCTCGCCCTCGACGGCGCCGAAGGCCACATTGCCGTCGATGGAGAATCTGGCGATGCGCACGAGTGCTGTCGCCCCTCACTTGGTACTGGCTGGAGTCTGACGCTCCAGGCTAACGCGGCGGGGGGCCGCCGGACGGCGATGTGCGGGCGCGCGGGCCGGTGGGGGCGGGCCCGGGGGCGGGGAGGTCCGTCAGCGCGCGACCGTGGCGTACGGGGCGGGCTCGTACGGGGCCGGGGGCTGCATGAGGACGGTGCGGCGCGGGTTGGCCGTCCGGCCCGGCAGCTCGGCCGCGTACTCCGGCCGGGCGCCCCGGCCGAGCTGTGCGGCGTCCGCGAGGTGGACGAGGGTGGAGCGGCGGGGGTTGGCCGTGGTGCGGAGCGTCGTCTTCTTCATCGCGGTGATCAGACCTTGTTCCGGGACGGGCGCCCGGGCGGGCGCGTAAGGGGCGTAAAGCGTCAGGCTAAACATGGCGTTCCCTTCGAATGCATGACCAAGACACCCATCGGCATGTGAGTTTGCTCACCCGTGACGGTATATTCCAGGCATTGCGGACAGTCATCGGTCGGCACGGAAAGGGACATTCCGCCACTGAATGTTCTATTCCGCTCCTGATCATGTCGACTGGGACACACGGGGACCCGGGGTCATTGGCACGGAAAAGTCCGAATCCTCCGTGATCATCTTCTACATCGGGTGACACGGCGCGCACGCTTCGTCATACCCTTTCCGGCGCGACACGCGGCCCTTGTTGGAGATCCGGCACTGTGCTGGAATTCCCGCACCGCCGCGGGTTTCAAGCCGGCGCGCAGGAGGCGCGACGCAGCACCGGCCGAGTGGCGGGACGAAGGGGGAGCTGCGCCGGTCACCGACGACCACCTGGGGTGCTCCACACCCCGATCGACACCGACACCGCCCTCTCCGTTCATCCGGAAGGGCGCCTGGTCCAGAGGTTGCGACGCTAGTGCAGGGACGTTTCAAGAGGGATGGCTCGGGGTCTCCCCAGGCCCGTCAGGGCCGAGCGGATGCTCCGGCGGAGCAGGAACCGCGTGCCGGGACCGACCGCGGTCCCTCGGTCCCGCACACCCCGAACCAGGGTCAGGGACCGGTCGGCGAGGGCGGTGACGGCGGCCGTCGCTCCGGCGCGGCCGCGCCGTCCGAGTCCTCCGCCGCCGCGCCCGGGGCCGCGAACGAGGTCGGCCCCCGAATAGCCCTTCGCAACTGGCGCATCTCCACGCGCCTGGTCGCGCTCCTCACCCTCCCCGTGGTCGCGGCGACCGCCCTGGGCGGCATCCGCATCAACGAGTCGCTCCAGGACATGGAGCAGCTCGACCACATGCAGCTGCTCACCAAGCTGACCCGTGAGGCGACGGACCTCGCCAAGGCCCTCCAGGCCGAGCGCGACCACTCCGCCGGCCCGCTGGCCAACGACCGCCCGGTCAGCGACTACCAGGTCGCCAACCCGCGCCGGAAGACGGACCTCGAACTCAAGGCCTTCCTCGCCGCCACCGAGGACATCCCCTCCTCCGAGGGCGACGAGGCGCTGCGCAGCATCCGGCAGAACGTCAGCCAGATCGCCTCGCAGGTCACCGAGCTCCACTCCATCCGGGGCAGCGCGTACAAGAAGGACGTCTCCAACTCGGTGACGGTCGAGGCCTACAGCCGCCTCATCCGCTCGCTCCTGAGCCTGTCCCAGGACATGGCGCAGGCGACCAGCAACCCCGACATGATCAAGCGGACCCGCGCGCTCGCCGCGTTCTCGTCCGCCAAGGAGTACGCCTCCATCCAGCAGGCGATCATCGCGGCGGCGCTGCCCCCGAGCGACCGGACCAAGGGCAGGATCGCCCAGGGCGACCGGCTGTACGGCGAGGCCGCGCGCAACAGTGAGAACGTCGAGCTCAAGTCCTTCCAGGCGATCTACAAGTCGATCGGCGGCGACGCCGACGAGCTGACCTCGTCCCTGAACCGGGGCAATCCCTCCATCTCGAACGCCGACAAGTACGCCGAGCGCGTGCTGAACTCGGACAACGCGATGCAGAGCGGTGCCCCCCGCGGTCACCTGAACTTCACCGACGAGTACGGCACCAAGATCGCCGCGATGAACGTCATCGAGGCCGGTCTGCTCGGCCAGATGGAGTCCATGGCCCGTGAGCTGCGGCAGGAGTCGCAGCGCGAGGCCATCATCAACGGTGCGCTGATCCTGGTCGTCCTCGGCGTCTCCCTCGTCGGCGCCTTCGTCGTGGCGCGGTCCATGATCCGCTCGCTGCGCCGGCTCCAGGACACCGCCACCAAGGTCGCCCAGGAACGCCTGCCCGAGCTCGTCAAGCAGCTCTCCGAGTCCGACCCGCAGGACGTCGACACCTCCGTCGAGTCCGTCGGCGTGCACTCCCGGGACGAGATCGGCCAGGTGGCCGCGGCCTTCGACGACGTGCACCGCGAGGCCGTCCGTCTCGCCGCCGAGCAGGCCCTCCTCCGGGGCAACGTCAACGCGATGTTCACCAACCTCTCGCGCCGCTCCCAGGGCCTCATCCAGCGCCAGCTCTCGCTCATCTCCGAGCTGGAGTCCCGCGAGGCCGACCCGGACCAGCTCTCCTCGCTGTTCAAGCTCGACCACCTCGCGACCCGCATGCGCCGGAACGGCGAGAACCTCCTCGTCCTCGCCGGCGAGGAGCCGGGCCGCCGCTGGACCCGCCCGGTCCCGCTGGTCGACGTCCTGCGCGCCGCCGCCTCCGAGGTGGAGCAGTACGAGCGCATCGAGCTGGCCGCGGTCCCGGCGACCGAGGTCGCCGGCCGGGTCGTCAACGACCTCGTGCACCTCCTCGCCGAGCTGCTCGAGAACGCCACCTCGTTCTCCTCCCCGCAGACCAAGGTCCGGGTCACCGGTCACGCGCTGCCCGACGGCCGGGTGCTCGTCGAGATCCACGACACCGGCATCGGCCTCTCCCCCGAGGACCTCGCGGCGATCAACGAGCGGCTCGCCTCGCCGCCCACCGTGGACGTCTCGGTCTCCCGCCGCATGGGCCTCTTCGTGGTCGGCCGCCTGTCCCTGCGACACGGCATCCGCATCCAGCTGCGCCCCTCCGACTCGGGCGGCACCACCGCGCTCGTCATGCTCCCGGTCGACGTCGCCCAGGGCGGCAAGAAGCCCATGCCCAAGCCGGGCGCGGGCGGCCAGGGCGCGATGCCTCCGGGTGCCTCCGCCCCGGGCGGCCGGCTGCCCGGCGCCCCCGGCGCGGCCGGTGGTCCCGGCGGACGTCCGGGCCAGGGCGGTGCGCCGTCCTCGGCGGCCGGGCGCCTCGGCGCCGGTGCCGGTGCCGCGCGCGGCCAGGTCGGTGCGGGCGGTCCCCGCGCCGCGCTGCCCGCCCGTGACGGCGCCCCGCTCGCCGGCGGCCCGCAGGGCGCGCCGCAGCAGCGCACCCCGCAGCCGCAGAACGCGCAGCTGGAGCAGACCGGCCGGCTGCCGCAGGTCCCGCAGGCGCCCCAGGCCCCCGAGGCCCCGCGCCCGGGCGGCGGCGGCCTCATCGGCGGCGCCGCGAGCGCCATCCCCTCCCGTACGGACGTGTGGGGCAACCAGGGCGCCCCGCAGGCCGGACCCGGCCCGCAGCAGCAGGCGCCGCAGGGCGGGTACGACTTCCCGCGCGCCGAGCTGCCGGGCGGCAACGCCCAGCAGCAGCGCCCGCAGGCCGCGAGCTGGGGCGCCGAGCAGGCCCAGCAGCAGCCGGTGCGGCGCCCGCAGCAGGAGATGTCCCCGCTGGACGCCCCGCGCGGCCACGAGGACCCGGAGGGCACGGGCCGGTTCGCGGCTCCGCAGGCTCCCCAGGGTCCCGGCTCCACCGGCCAGTTCCCGCACCCCGACTTCGGCGCCCCGCAGCAGCCGCAGGCCCCCCAGGGGTACCAGGGCGGCGCGCAGGACCCGGCGTCCACGGCGCAGTTCCCGCGTCCGGACTTCGGTGCCCCGCAGGGTCCCGGCTCCACCGGTCAGTTCGCCCGCCCCGACTTCGGCGCGCAGCAGGCCCCGCAGCAGCCCCAGGCCCCGCAGGGTTACCAGGGCGGACAGCAGCAGCAGTTCGGCCGGCAGCCCTTCGTGCCTCAGGCGCAGCAGCAGCCGCAGGCTCCGGCGCCTCGCCAGGGGGCCGGCGGGAACGACTTCGGCGCCCCGCGCCCGGCCGAGCCGGTCCGGCAGCAGCCGCAGCAGCAGTCCCAGCAGCCGCAGCTCCAGCAGCCGCGCCGTCCGGAGGCGCTGCCGCCGGCGAGCGGCGCGGGCGGCGGTGGCACGCCGCTGTACGACAACCTGGAGACCAACTGGTTCCACCAGGACCAGGCGGGCCAGCAGCCCCAGGACCCGGCGCAGACGGCACAGACCCCGGTCGTGCCGCGGTCGTCCGCCCCGGCGCCCCGCCACGGCGGCGACCAGAACGGCGGGGCCGCCTGGCGGTCCTCGCCCAACGACGAGCTGGTGCGCCAGGCCGAGCGGGTCCGCAAGCCCGCGGCCGGCGGCGTGACCACCTCCGGCCTCCCCCGGCGCGTGCCGAAGGCCAACCTCGTACCCGGGACCGCGCAGGAGCAGGCCCACACGGCCGGCCCCCAGGTCTCGCGTGCACCCGACGACGTCCGCGGCCGGCTCACCAACCTGCGCCGCGGCATTCAGCAGGGCCGTCAGGCCGGTAACTCGACCACGGGTACTCACCACCTCGGTCCGAACCATCAGCAGGAGCGTTAGTTGAACGCGATGAGCCAGGCGGCGCAGAATCTGAACTGGTTGATCACCAACTTCGTGGACAACACCCCCGGGGTGTCCCACACGGTGGTGGTCTCCGCCGACGGACTCCTGCTGGCGATGTCCGAAGGATTCCCCCGTGACCGCGCTGACCAGCTGGCGGCGGTCGCGTCCGGACTGACCTCGCTGACCGCGGGCGCGTCCCGGATCTTCGAGGGGGGCCCGGTCGCGCAGACCGTCGTGGAGATGGAGCGCGGCTTCCTCTTCCTCATGCAGGTCTCGGACGGCTCCTCGCTGGCCGTGCTCGCCCACCCCGAGTGCGACATCGGCCTCGTGGGCTACGAGATGGCGCTGCTGGTCGACCGGGCCGGCAGCGTGCTCACCCCGGACCTCCGCGCGGAGCTCCAGGGCAGCCTGCTCCACTAGCGGGACCCGTACCCCGGTCTCCCGGACCCCCCGTAACGAATGACCGACGGGGCGGTGCGCCCCTCCGTACCGCTCCGGACACCGTTCACCGTCCGGCCGCCCCACCCGGCCCCCCACCGGCCCCATCAGACGGCAGAAGTCTTGCTGTCACGCCCGGAGGATTCATGACCCCGCCCCCCGCCTCTCACGATCCGTACGGCGCCTCAGTCGACGAGTACGGGCACGAGGGCGACCAGCCGCTGGTGCGTCCGTACGCGATGACCGGCGGCCGGACCAGGCCGCGCTACCAACTCGCCATCGAGGCGCTGGTCAGCACCACGGCCGACCCGGCGCACCTCGCCACGCTGCTCCCCGAGCACCAGCGGATCTGCCACCTGTGCCGTGAGGTCAAGTCGGTGGCCGAGGTGTCGGCCCTCCTGTCGATGCCGCTCGGCGTCGCCCGGATCCTCGTCGCCGACCTGGCGGAGGCCGGCATGGTGGCGATCCACCAGCCGGGCAACGGAGAGACCGGCGGCACGCCGGACGTGACTCTGCTCGAAAGGGTGCTCAGTGGACTTCGCAAGCTCTAGCGGCGGTGCGGCCCGGTCGACCACCAGCGCGAAGATCGTGGTGGCGGGTGGCTTCGGCGTGGGCAAGACCACGTTCGTCGGCGCCGTCTCGGAGATCAATCCGCTGCGTACCGAGGCCGTGATGACGTCCGCGTCGGCGGGCATCGACGACCTCACCCACACGGGTGGCAAGACGACGACGACCGTGGCCATGGACTTCGGCCGCATCACGCTCGACCAGGACCTGATCCTGTACCTGTTCGGCACCCCCGGACAGGACCGCTTCTGGTTCATGTGGGACGACCTGGTGCGGGGTGCCATCGGCGCCGTCGTCCTCGTCGACACCCGCCGTCTCGCCGACTGCTTCCCGGCGGTCGACTACTTCGAGAACTCGGGCCTGCCCTTCGTCATCGCCCTCAACGGCTTCGACGGCAGCCAGCCCTACCAGCCGGAGGAGGTGCGCGAGGCCCTCCAGATCGGCCCCGACACCCCCATCATCACCACCGACGCCCGCCACCGCGCGGACGCCAAGAGCGCGCTCATCACCCTCGTCGAGCACGCCCTCATGGCGCGGCTCAAGTAGGGCGACGGGAGGGGCCGTTGCCCCTGGGACCCCCGCCGGGGGGCGGTCTGTGTCGTTCGACACGACCGCTCCCGTGTTCATAACGTTTCGACAGAGAATTGGGGCGCCTCGGACACCCGACGCATCCGATCGGTGTCACTGCGCTCACATGAGCCCCGCTTTTTGGCGGGGCTCGCTCTTTATGCCCGTTTTATGCGCGGTCCGGACCACGTAAAGGAGTCGCGGCCCACTGTTTGGAAGGGACCCCCTTCACGTGCTGCAATTCATGAACTCCCGAGTAGTACGGCCCTGAACGAAACACCGGCACAACGTAGGTGCCGACGCCGAGAGGTTGTTGGTCGAGTGAGGCGAAGCAAGGAAAGCTCCGCGGAGCAGGAGACGCGGGGCAACTTCACACCGCCGTCGCGCACGGCGGTGTCGCCCGCGGACGTGCCCGTCACGCCGCCGCCCACCGAGGCGGCCGAGGGAAGCTCCAGCAAGCTGTCTCCCCGCAACTGGCGGGTGCCCACCCGGCTGAACGCGATCCTCCTCATACCCGTGCTCGTCGGCCTCGTCATGGGCGGCTTCCAGGTCAAGGCCGCGATCGACACCTGGCAGGAGGCCCAGGACGCCGAGAAGACGGCGCTCATCGTGCGCGCCGCCTCGGAGTACAGCACCGCGCTGCTCAACGAGCGGGACCTCACCGCCGCCCCGCTGCTCGTCGCCAAGAGCGACGAGGACCGCAAGGCCGACGAGGTCACCCGCGCGTACGCCGCGACCGACGCCGCCCGTCTGAAGTTCGACGAGGCCGTCAAGAACCTGCCGTCGGGCCAGGGCCTGGAGCGCCGGCTGCGCCTGTTCAGGGACGAGGAGCCGAAGCTGCAGGCGCTCCGCAAGGACGCCTACGCCCGCTCCTACGACCCGGTGAACACCCAGCTCGGGTACACGTCCGTCCAGCACTACCTGACCGAGTTCTCCAACGAGCTCGGCCTGGGCACCGGCAACATCACCAGCTACGGCCGCAGCGTCTACGCGGTCCAGCTCTCCAAGGGCGCCGAGTCCCTCCAGCGGTCCATCGGCACCCAGCTCCTGGTCCGTCCCAGCAGCGACGAGGCCGTCTTCGCCCAGCAGTCCGTGGCGTTCAACTCGTACAACTACCTGGAGCAGATCGCCCTCGGCGAGTTCAGCTCCGGCGGCCTGCCCGAGGACGTCGAACTCCTCAAGAAGGTCATGGCCGGCAAGGCCGCCGAGGGCGCCAAGCAGCTGCAGGCCGCCGACGCCGAGCTGCCCAAGGGCAAGGACGGCTCCGTCTACTCCGGCGTGGCCGCCGCGATCGGCACGGCCAAGGGCCCCGAGGGCATCAAGGACCTGAAGGCCGAGGGCATCACCCCCGAGGCCTGGATGGCCGTCGCCACCGCCAAGTTCGAGGGCTACAGCGAGGTCGAGACGACCCTGGTCGACAGGGCCGTGACCGAGGCCGTCAAGATCTCCGACGACGCCAAGTCCGACGCCTGGCTCAACGGCGCCATCGTCGTGATCGCGCTGCTCGCCGCGTTCGTCCTGGCCGGGATGATGGCCCGCCAGATGAGCCGCTCGATGCGCACCCTGCGGACCGCCGCCTTCGGCATCGCCGAGCAGCGCCTGCCGATGCTGGTCGACCAGCTCTCCCGCACCGAGCCGGGCCGGGTCGACACCCGCGTCCAGCCGATCCCGATCGACTCCCGGGACGAGATCGGCGAGGTCGCCCGCGCGTTCGACCAGGTCCACCGCGAGGCCGTCCGGCTCGCCGCCGAGCAGGCCATGCTCCGGGGCAACGTCAACGCGATCTTCACCAACCTCTCGCGCCGCAACCAGTCGCTGATCGAGGGCCAGCTGACCCTCATCACCGACCTGGAGAACAACGAGGCCGACCCGGACCAGCTGGAGAACCTCTTCAAGCTGGACCACCTGGCGACCCGCATGCGCCGCAACGGCGAGAACCTCCTCGTCCTCGCCGGCGAGGAGCCCGGCCGCCGCTGGGACCAGCCGGTCCCGCTGGTCGACGTCATGCGCGCCGCCTCCTCCGAGGTGGAGCAGTACGAGCGCATCGAGCTGGCGGGCGTCCCGGAGGCCGAGATCCACGGCCAGGCCGTGACCGACCTCGTGCACCTGCTCGCCGAGCTCCTGGAGAACGCCACCACGTTCTCCTCCCCGCAGACCAAGGTCCGCGTCACCGCGACCCGTCTCCCCGACGGCCGCGTGATGGTCGAGATCCACGACAAGGGCATCGGCCTCACCGCCGAGGACTTCGCGGACATCAACCACAAGCTGGCCAACCCGCCGACCGTGGACGCCGCCGTCTCGCAGCGGATGGGCCTCTTCGTGGTCGGCCGGCTCGCCGACCGGCACGGCATCCGGGTCCAGCTCCGCCCCTCGGGCGAGCAGGCCGGGACGACCTCGCTCGTCATGCTGCCGGACGCGATCACCCACGGTGGCGGTGGCGAGCAGCCGATCCAGGACGACTTCACCGTCTCTCAGATCATCCCGGAGCAGCAGCAGCCGGCGCAGAACGCCTTCGAGGCCGCTCCCGCGCAGCCGATGCTGACCGCGGCCGACCTCGGCTTCGACGACTCGCGCTACGAGCAGCAGCCGGACGGGGAGCAGCAGAGCCTCGACCCGGTCGACCGCTCGCTGCGGCGCAAGGGCCGGCGCGCCGCCCTGGGCGACCGGGCGCAGAACGGCGACCAGCCGCTCTTCCGCGACGAGGTGGAGCAGCAGGAGGAGTACGGCCGGCCCGGGGAGTACGGGCAGGAGCAGGCCGTCCAGGGCCAGGAGTACGCCCAGGAGCAGCCGCAGGGCCAGGGGTACGGCCAGGAGTACGCTCCCGCGCAGGAGTACGGCCAGGAGCAGGGTTACGGCCAGGAGTACGCGGCCGGTTACCCGCAGCAGGACGGTTACGGCGGCGACGCCTCCCGGGCCGGGGGCTACGGGGGAGCGCAGCAGGGCTACGAGGCGTACCCTCAGCAGGGCTATGCGGAAGCCTCGTACGGAACTCCGGAAACCGAACACCAGCAGTACGAGCAGGCGTTCGAACCCCAGTCCCACCAGGCTGAGTGGCCGGATCAGAACGCCTACCAGGGTGGTTACGCGCAGGAGTACCGGGCGGAACCGGAATCTGCCCGGCCCGCTCCCGAACAGGCCGCCGACCGCGTAGGCTTCGACCGTCCGGGTCCGACTCCGAATCCCGCCCCGGACGCCGGCCCCGCGCTGACCGACGCCGGACTGCCGCGCCGCGGCAGCGTCGCCCCGCCGACGCAGCGGACGCCGCAGCCGGCCAAGTCCGCGCAGCCGGAACAGCAGCAGACCGAGGCCGGCGGTCCCGACGATTGGCGCTCGACCAACGACGAGCGCTGGCAGCGGGCCGGAAAGCTCAAGGACCCGAAGGCGGGCGGGGTCACCTCGTCCGGTCTCCCCCGACGCGTCCCGAAGGCCAACCTGGTCGAGGGCACGGCTGAGCAGACCCCGCAGGGCGGCCCCCAGGTCTCCCGCGCACCCGAGGACGTACGGGGCAGGTTGAGCAACCTGCGCCGGGGCGTCCAGCAGGGACGCAACGCGGGAACGGACACGAACGGATCGGGCCTCGGCCCGGGCAGTACCTACAACCAGGAGCGTTAGTGTGAGCATGAGCCAGGCGGCGCAGAATCTGAACTGGTTGATCACCAACTTCGTGGACAACACCCCCGGGGTGTCCCACACGGTGGTGGTCTCCGCCGACGGACTCCTGCTGGCGATGTCCGAAGGATTCCCCCGCGACCGCGCCGACCAGCTGGCGGCCGTCGCGTCCGGACTGACCTCGCTGACCGCGGGCGCGTCCCGGATCTTCGAGGGCGGTGCGGTCAACCAGACCGTGGTCGAGATGGAGCGGGGCTTCCTCTTCATCATGTCGGTGTCGGACGGCTCCTCGCTGGCCGTACTCGCCCATCCCGAGGCGGACATCGGCCTCGTGGGCTACGAGATGGCCCTGCTCGTGGACCGCGCGGGCACCGTCCTGACCCCCGATCTCCGGGCGGAACTGCAGGGCAGCCTTCTCAACTGACCGTTCTCAATCAACAGACAGATCGTGCGTTTCGCGCCACCGCCCCGTAAGGTGCGGTGGCGCGGCTCCAAGGGACATGGACCGCGAGGCAGTCGGAGGAGGAAACGTGGGAACACCCCCGGGCGGGAGCCCTTACAACGGTTATGACGCGCATCGGGCGCCGCTGGGCGACGCCGCGCAGAACCGGTTCAACTTTCCCTCCGCACCGAGCGGGCAGGGCGTGTCGCAGCCCTACCGGCAGCCGTACGCCCCGTCGGCACCCGCCGGCCCGTCCGCCTCGCGCGGCCCGTCCGCCCAGGGCGGTTCGGGCGGGCACAACCCGCTGGTGCGTCCGTACGCGATGACCGGCGGCCGGACCAGGCCGCGTTACCAGCTCGCCATCGAGGCGTTGGTCAGCACGACGGCCGATCCGTCCCGGCTGCAGGGGCAGTTGCCCGAGCACCAGCGGATCTGCCGGCTCTGCTTCGAGATCAAGTCGGTCGCCGAGATCTCGGCACTTCTCTCCATCCCCCTCGGCGTCGCCCGAATCCTCGTCGCCGACCTGGCCGAGGCCGGACTCGTCGCCATCCACCAGCCCGGCGGCGACGAGGCCGCCGGCGGTCAGCCAGACGTGACACTGCTCGAAAGGGTGCTCAGTGGACTTCGCAAGCTCTAGCGGCGGCGCGGCCCGTTCAACCACCAGCGCGAAGATCGTGGTGGCGGGTGGCTTCGGCGTGGGCAAGACCACGTTCGTCGGCGCCGTCTCGGAGATCAATCCGCTGCGTACCGAGGCCGTCATGACGTCCGCCTCCGCGGGCATCGACGACCTCACCCACACCGGCGACAAGACGACGACGACCGTCGCCATGGACTTCGGCCGCATCACGCTCGACCAGGACCTGATCCTGTACCTGTTCGGCACCCCCGGACAGGACCGCTTCTGGTTCATGTGGGACGACCTCGTCCGCGGCGCCATCGGCGCCGTCGTCCTCGTCGACACCCGCCGTCTCGCCGACTGCTTCCCGGCGGTCGACTACTTCGAGAACTCGGGCCTGCCCTTCGTCATCGCCCTCAACGGCTTCGACGGCAACCAGCCCTACCAGCCCGAGGAAGTCCGCGAGGCCCTCCAGATCGGCCCCGACACCCCCATCATCACCACCGACGCCCGCCACCGCGCGGACGCCAAGAGCGCGCTCATCACCCTCGTCGAGCACGCCCTCATGGCGCGACTGCGGTAGCTGTCCCCCGGCGTTCCGTCCGTACCCGTTCGTCCCGAAGGCCGCGCTCCCCGGAAGGGGGACGCGGCCTTCGGCGTGCGTTCTTCGGCGTGTCTTCTGCGGTGTGCGTTCTTCGGTGTGCGGGCAGCGCGAAGGGCCGGACCCCGGTCTCACCGGGTTCCGGCCCTTCGCCGTGCTTCTCCTTGCTCCGTGCCGGCTAGCGCCAGCTGTGCGGGGCGCGGAAGCCGTGCTCGCGCTCCAGGCGCCGCCAGCCGGCCGCGGTACGGCCGCGGTGGGCTCCGGCGGTGTCGGCGGCGGGCTGGGCGGCCGCGCGGGCGAGGAGGACCGCGGTGATGGCGGCGAGCTCCTCGGGGTCGGCGTGGCCCTTCTCGACGCGGAGAAGGTTGGCTGTGGCGGGCGTGGTCACTTCGGTGGGCTCCTCTTACTGCGGCGGGTTGCCGTGCTTGCGGGAGGGCAGGTCGGCGTGCTTGGTGCGGAGCATGGCCAGGGAGCGGATGAGGACCTGGCGGGTGTCGGCGGGGTCGATGACGTCGTCGACCAGACCGCGCTCCGCGGCGTAGTAGGGGTGCATCAGCTCGGCCTTGTACTCCTTGACCATGCGGGTGCGCATGGCCTCGGAGTCCTCGGCCTCCGCGATCTGCTTGCGGAAGATCACGTTGGCGGCGCCCTCGGCGCCCATGACCGCGATCTCGTTGGTGGGCCAGGCGTACGTCAGGTCGGCGCCGATGGACTGGGAGTCCATCACGATGTACGCGCCGCCGTACGCCTTGCGCAGGATCAGGCTGATCCGGGGCACGGTCGCGTTGCAGTAGGCGTAGAGCAGCTTGGCGCCGTGCCGGATGATCCCACCGTGCTCCTGGTCCACCCCGGGAAGGAAGCCGGGGACGTCCAGAAGGGTGATGATCGGGATGTTGAAGGCGTCGCACATCTGCACGAACCGGGCGGCCTTCTCGCTCGCCTCGATGTCCAGGACGCCGGCCAGGGTCTGGGGCTGGTTGGCGACGATGCCGACGACCTGGCCGTCCAGACGGGCCAGGGCGCAGACGATGTTGCGGGCCCAGCGCTCGTGGATCTCCAGGTAGTCGCCGTCGTCGACGAGCTCCTCGATGACCTTGTGCATGTCGTACGGGCGGTTGCCGTCGGCCGGGACCAGGTCGAGCAGGACGTCGGAGCGGCGGTCGGCCGGGTCCTCGGAGGGGACGGCCGGGGGGTTCTCGCGGTTGTTCTGCGGGAGCATCGACAGGAGGTAGCGGACCTCGGCGATGCAGGTCTCCTCGTCGTCGTACGCGAAGT
>NZ_JBIBBZ010000023.1:0-82428 GCF_042900925.1 Streptomyces sp. NPDC012825
ACTTCGCGTACGACGACGAGGAGACCTGCATCGCCGAGGTCCGCTACCTCCTGTCGATGCTCCCGCAGAACAACCGCGAGAACCCCCCGGCCGTCGCGCCGGACGACTCACCGGACCGGGCGACCCCCGCCCTCCTCGACCTCGTGCCGGCCGACCCCGTGCGCGCCTACGACGTCCGCGTCGTGATCGAGGAACTCGTCGACGACGAGGAGCACATGGAGGTGCACAGCGGCTGGGCGGCCAACCTGGTCTGCACCCTCGCCCGGCTGGACGGCCGGGTCGTCGGGATCGTCGCCAACCAGCCCTCCGTGATGGCGGGCGTCCTGGACATCGACGCCTCCGAGAAGGGGGCCCGCTTCGTCCAGCTGTGCGACGCCTTCAGCATCCCGATCGTCACGCTCGTGGACGTGCCCGGCTTCCTCCCCGGAGTCGGACAGGAGCACAACGGCGTGATCAGGAGGGGCGCGAAGCTCCTCTACGCGTACTGCAACGCGACCGTGCCCCGGATCTCCGTCGTCCTGCGCAAGGCCTACGGCGGCGCCTACATCGTCATGGACTCCCAGTCCATCGGCGCCGACCTGACCTACGCCTGGCCCACCAACGAGATCGCGGTCATGGGCGCCGAGGGCGCCGCCAACGTCATCTTCCGCAAGCAGATCGCGAGCGCCCCGGACCCCGAGGCGGAACGCCTGCAGAAGATCAAGGAGTACAAGACCGAGCTGATGCACCCCTACTACGCCGTCGAACGCGGTCTGGTCGACGACGTCATCGACCCCGCCGACACCCGCCGGGTGCTCGTCCGCGCGCTGGACATGCTCCGCACCAAGCACGCCGACCTCCCCGCGCGCAAACACGGAAACCCGCCGCAGTGACAACGCAACGGCCGGGCGCCGACCTCAAGGAGCCGACCATGACCCAGCCCGCCACACGGGAGACCGCACACGAGATCACCGTCCGCGCGACGGCCGAGCGGCTCTACGAACTGATCGCCGACGTCGGTGGCTGGCCCGCGATCTTCCCGCCCTCGGTCCACGCCGACCACCTGGAGCGCGGCGACAAGGAGGAGCGCATCCGGCTCTGGGCCACCGTCGACGGCCAGGTCAAGCACTGGACGTCCCGGCGCGCCCTGGACCGGGACGGACTCCGCGTCGACTTCCGGCAGGAGGTGCCGAGCCCGCCGATGGCCGCGATGGGCGGCGCCTGGATCGTCGAACCCACCGGACCGGGGGAGTGCCGCGTACGGCTGCTGCACGACTTCCGCGCCGTCGGCGACGACCCCGGCACCCTCGACTGGATCGATCGCGCCGTGGACGCCAACAGCCGGGCGGAACTCGCCGCCCTCAAGCGCCACGCCGAACGCGCCACGGGCGCCGGCGGCACCGGCGAGGCCGGCGGGGGTGACACCTTCCTCACCTTCGAGGACACCGTGCGCCTCGAAGGCCACGTCAAGGACGTCTACGACTTCATCGACCAGGCCCAGCACTGGGCCGACCGCCTCCCCCACGTCATGGCCGTGAACCTGCGGGACGCCGGTCCCGGCGTCCAGATCCTGGCCATGGACACCCTGACCAGGGACGGCAGCCCGCACACCACCGAGTCGGTGCGTGTCTGCGTCCCGTACGAGCGAATCGTCTACAAACAGACCACCCTGCCCCCGCTGATGTCCCTGCACACCGGCGCATGGAGCTTCGAGGAGGACGGCCCCGGCGTCACCACCGTCACCTCCCGCCACACCGCCGTGATCGAGTCCGCCGCCGTCACCCGGGTCCTCGGCGAGACCGCCGACATCCCGGCGGCGCGCCGCTACCTCCGCGAAGCGCTGGGAGCGAACAGCCTGGCCACGCTGCGGCACGCCGGAGCGTACGCCGCAGCCCGTCGCTGACCTCGTCCGAAGTCCGCACTCGCAGAAGGAACACCATGACCACCTACGTCTGGGACTACCTCCCGGAGTACGAGAACGAACGCGACGACATCATCGACGCGGTGGACACCGTCTTCCGCTCCGGCCGCCTGATCCTCGGGCCCTCCGTCGAGGGCTTCGAGAGCGAGTTCGCCGCCTACCACGGCCTCGCCCACTGCACGGGCGTCGACAACGGCACCAACGCCGTGAAACTCGGCCTCCAGGCCCTCGGAGTCGGCCCCGGCGACGAGGTCATCACGGTCTCCAACACCGCCGCGCCCACCGTCGTCGCCATCGACGGCACCGGAGCCGTCCCCGTCTTCGTGGACATCCGCGAGCAGGACTTCCTGATGGACACCGACCAGGTGGCGGCGGCCATCACCCCCCGGACCAAGGCCCTGCTGCCCGTCCACCTCTACGGCCAGTGCGTGGACATGGCCCCATTGGAGCGCCTCGCCGAACAGCACGGCCTGAAGATCCTCGAGGACTGCGCCCAGTCGCACGGCGCCCGCCACCACGGCCGGACCGCCGGCACCATCGGTGACGCCGCCGCCTTCTCCTTCTACCCGACGAAGGTCCTCGGCGCGTACGGCGACGCCGGCGCGGTCGTCACCGACGACGCCGGTGTCGACGCCGCCCTGCGACGCCTGCGCTACTACGGCATGGCGGAGACCTACTACGTCGTCCAGATCCCCGGCCACAACTCCCGCCTCGACGAGGTGCAGGCCGAGATCCTCCGGCGCAAGCTCCGCCGCCTCGACGCCTACGTCGGGGGACGCAGGGCGGTCGCCCGCCGCTACGAGGAGGGCCTCGGGGACCTCTGCGCACCCGGCGGGCTCCAGCTGCCCGCCACGGCCGAGGGCAACGAGCACGTCTACTACGTCTACGTCGTCCGCCACCCGCGACGCGACGAGATCATCGAGCGCCTCAAGGGCTACGGCATCTCGCTGAACATCAGCTACCCCTGGCCGGTGCACACGATGAGCGGCTTCGAGCACCTCGGACACGCCAAGGGTTCGCTGCCCGTGACCGAGCGGCTGGCCGGCGAGATCTTCTCCCTCCCGATGTACCCCTCGCTCTCCGAGGACGTCCAGGACAAGGTGATCTCCGCCCTGCGGGAGGTCCTCACCGAGGGGATCCGGTCATGAAGGCCCTGGTGCTGTCCGGCGGAGCGGGTACCCGTCTGCGCCCCTTCAGCTACTCGATGCCCAAGCAGCTCATCCCGATCGCCAACAAGCCCGTCCTCGAACACGTCCTGGAGAACATCCGCGCCGTGGGCATCACCGAGGTCGGCGTCATCGTCGGCGACTGGGCCGACGAGATCGCCGAGGTCATCGGCGACGGCTCCCGCCTGGGACTGCGCATCACCCTCATCCCCCAGGAGAAGCCGCTCGGCCTCGCGCACTGCGTCGCCCTCGCCCGCCCCTTCCTCGGCGACGACGACTTCGTGATGTACCTCGGCGACAACATGGTCCCGGGCGGCATCGCCGGCATCGCCGCCGACTTCACCGCCCGGCGGCCCGACGCCCTGGTCGTCGTCCACAAGGTGCGCGACCCCCGCGCCTTCGGCGTGGCCGAACTCGCTCCCGACGGCAGCGTCCAGCGGCTCGTGGAGAAACCCGAACGGCCCCGCAGCGACCTGGCCCTCATCGGCGTGTACTTCTTCACCGCCGCCATCCACGAAGCCGTCGCCGCCGTCGAACCCGGCGCCCGCGGCGAGCTGGAGATCACCGACGCCATCCAGTGGCTCGTCACCCGCGGCTCCCGCGTCACGGCCAGCGAGTACTCCGGATACTGGAAGGACACCGGACGCGTCGAGGAAGTCCTCGCCTGCAACCGGCAGCTGCTCGGCGAGCAGGACGCCCGCGTGGACGGCGAGGCCGACGCGGCCAGCCGGCTGACCGGCCGCGTCGTGCTCGAAGCGGGCGCCCGCCTGGTGCGCTCCACCGTCACCGGACCGGCCGTCATCGGCGCCGGCACGGTGATCGAGGACAGCACGGTCGGTCCCCACACCTCCATCGGCCGCGACTGCCTCCTGCGCGAGGCGACCCTGACCGATTCCATCGTGATGGACGGGGCCTCCATCACCGCGGTGACCGGCCTGCGCGGCTCGCTCATCGGCCGCAACGCCGTCGTCGGCGCCGGCGCCGAGGGCGACGGCCACCGTCTCGTGATCGGCGACCACACCCGTATCGAGGTGGCCGCATGAGGGTGCTCGTCACGGGCGGCGCCGGCTTCATCGGCTCCCACTACGTCCGCACGATGCTCGCGGGCGGCTACCCGGGCTACGAGGACGCCCGGATCACCGTCGTCGACAAACTCAGCTACGCCGGCAACCGGGACAACCTCCCCACCGGCCACCCCCGGCTCGACTTCGTCCACGGCGACGTCTGCGACCTCCCCCTGCTCCTCGACGTGTTCCCGGGCCACGACAGCCTCGTCCACTTCGCCGCCGAGTCGCACGTCGACCGCTCCGTGGACTCCGCGGCCGAGTTCGTCCGCACGAACGTCGGCGGCACCCAGACCGTCCTCGACGCCTGCGTCGAGACCGGCGTCGAGCGGGTCGTCCACGTCTCCACCGACGAGGTGTACGGATCGATCGAGACGGGCTCCTGGACGGAGAGCCGGCCACTGCTGCCCAACTCCCCGTACGCCGCGTCCAAGGCGGGAGCCGACCTCGTCGCCCGTTCCTACTGGCGCACCCACCGCCTCGACATCTCCATCACCCGCTGCTCGAACAACTACGGCTCCCACCAGCACCCCGAGAAGCTCGTCCCGCTCTTCGTCACCAACCTCCTCGAAGGGGTCCCCCTGCCGCTCTACGGAGACGGCCGCAACGTCCGTGAATGGCTGCACGTCGAAGACCACTGCCGGGCGGTCCACCTCGTCCTCGCCCACGGCGGAGCCGGCGAGATCTACAACGTCGGCGGCGGGAACGAGATCACCAACCTCGACCTCACCCGCCGCCTCGTGGAGCTGTGTGGCGCCGACGAGTCCATGATCCGACCCGTCGCCGACCGCAAGGGCCACGACCTCCGCTACGCCCTCGACGACGGAAAGATCCGGGGACAGCTCGGTTACGAACCCCTCGTTCCCTTCGACCGCGGCCTCGCGGACACCGTCGCCTGGTACCGCGAGAACCCCCAGTGGTGGAAGCCGGTCAAGCACCGGGAGCGGTCGGCCGCCACTCCGGAGTCGGGCCGGTGACCCGGCCCCCGGACACCGTCACCCGAGCGGCGGGGCCCGGGCCGGCCCCCGCGACGGCGGTCCTGCGCCGCCGCGCGGAGACCGGCCTGGCCCTGCGCCTGGCCCGCTCGGCGGCCGCGCCGGAAGGCGCCCGCCCGCGCACGGAGGAGGTCACCGGCTGGCTGGCGGAACGCCTGCGCGCCCACCGGTTCCGCGTCGACCGCATCCCCTTCGCCGACCTCGAAGACTGGGCGTTCGCACCGGAGTCCGGGAACCTCGGCCACCGCAGCGGCCGGTTCTTCTCGGTCGAGGGCGTGGGCGTCACGGTCGACCGGGGGCCCTTCCCCCACTGGCAGCAGCCCATCATCCACCAGCCCGAGGTCGGCATCCTCGGCATCCTGGCCAAAGAGATCGACGGGGTCCTGCACTTCCTGATGCAGGCGAAGATGGAACCGGGCAACCGGAACCTGCTCCAGCTCTCCCCGACGGTCCAGGCCACCCGCAGCAACTACACCAAGGTGCACAGGGGCGCGGACGTGCGCTACCTGGAGTACTTCCTCGGCCCCCGCCGCGGACGGGTCCTCGCCGACGTCCTCCAGTCCGAGCACGGCTCCTGGTTCCTGCGCAAGGCCAACCGGAACGTCCTCGTCGAGACCGACGAGGACGTGGCGCCGCACGAGGACTTCCGCTGGCTGACCCTCGGCCAGATCGGACGGCTGCTCCGCCTCGACAACCTCGTCAACATGGACTCCCGCACCGTCCTCGCGGGACTGCCGACCGCCTCCACCGAGGACCGGCACGCCCGTGCCCTGCACACCGACCGCGAACTGCTCTCCTGGATCACCACCCAGCGCGCCCGCCACGAGGTCCGGGTGGAACGGCTCCCGCTCGCCGGGGTACGGGACTGGCACCGCACCCCCACCGCCGTCGAGCGCGCGGACGGCCGCTACTTCCGTGTGGTGGCGGTCGCCGTCGAGGCCGGCAGCCGCGAGACCGCCGACTGGACGCAGCCGCTGATCGAACCGACCGGGCGGGGCGTGACCGCGTTCCTCATCCGCCGCATCGACGGCGTCCCCCACCTCCTGGTCCACGCGCGCGTGGAAGCCGGCCTCCTCGACGTCCTGGAGCTGGCCCCCACCGTCCAGTGCGCTCCGGAGAACTACGCCCGCCTCGACCCCGCCGACCGGCCCCCGTTCCTGGACGAGGTCCTCACGGCCGGACCCGAGCGCATCCGCTACGAGGCGGTCCACTCCGAGGAGGGCGGCCGGTTCCTCAACGCCGAGAGCCGCTACCTCGTCGTCGAGGCCGGCCCCGGTGCCCCGCAGGAACCCCCGGAGGGCTACCTGTGGGTCACCCCCGGCCAGCTGGGAGCCCTCGCCCAGCACGCGCGCTACGTGAACGTCCAGGCCCGCACGCTGCTCGCCTGCATCAACGCGGGCGCCGTCGACTCCCTCTGACGTCGCACCGGTCCCCGTCCCGCCATCCATCGCATCCCCCGAGGACGACCATGTACGGAAACGACTCCGCCGAGCTCTACGACCTCCTGCACAGTGCCCGCGGCAAGGACTTCGACGGCGAGGCCGCCGAGGTCGCCGGACTCGTCGAGGACCGCATGCCCGGCGCCGCCTCCCTCCTCGACATCGCCTGCGGCACCGGCGCCCACCTCGCCCGCTTCGCCGGACGGTACGAGCACGTCGAAGGCGTCGAGCTCTCCGAGCCCATGCTCGCCCTGGCCAGGACCCGGCTGCCCGATGTCCCGCTCACCCTCGGCGATATGCGCGCGTTCGACCTCGGCCGCCGCTTCGACGCCGCGGTCTGCCTGTTCGGCTCCATCGGCTACGTCGACTCGGCCGACGAACTCGACGCCGCCCTGCGCGCCTTCGCCCGCCACCTGAACCCCGGCGGCGTCCTGGTCGTCGAGCCGTGGTGGGCCCCGGACACCTTCACGCCCGGACACGTCTCCGCCGACGTGGTCGAGGCCGACGGAACCCACGTGGCCCGCGTCTCGCACGCCTCGCTCGCCACGCCTGCGGGCGACGCCTCCCTCATGCGCGTCCACTACGTCGTGGCCCACGCCGATCACGGCGTACGGCACTTCACCGAGGACCACGTGTGCCGGCTCTTCGCCACCGAGCGGTACGAGGCCGCCTTCACCGCCGCGGGCTTCGCCTTCGAGCGGATCGAGAGCCCGGTGTCCGCCCGCGGGTTCCTCGTCGGGGTCCGCAAGTGACGGCCGTCCCGCCGGCCGCACGGACCCCGCGCGTCATGGTGCTCGGCGGCACGGGCTTCGTGGGACGCACCGTCTGCGCGGACTTCCGTACCGCCGGCTGGGACGTCCTGGCCGTGGCCCGGACCGTCCCCGCGACGCCCGTCGCGTCGCGGTTCCTCGCCCTCGACCTGGCGGAGACCCCCCCGGACACGCTCGCCCGCATCCTGGCGTCCGAGCGCCCCGACGTGGTCGTCAATTCCACCGGGAGCATCTGGAGCCGGGACGACGCCGCCATGGAGCGCATCTGCACCGTTCCCACCGTGCGGCTCCTCGACGCCCTGGCCACCCTGGGGGACCGGCCCCGGCTCGTCCACCTCGGCTCCGTCCTCGAACACGGCCCGCTGCCGCCCGACGGCGCCCCGCGCCCCGACCCGGCACCCGAACCGACGACCCCGTACGGAAGGGCGAAGCTCGCCGCCTCCCGTGCCGTCCTGGAGGCGGCGGCGAGCGGCGCCGTGCGGGCCCTCGTCCTGCGCGTCTCCAACGTGTCGGGTGTCGGCGCCCCCGACGTCAGCCTGCTCGGCCGGGTCGCCGAGCGGCTCGTGACGGGTGCCGGCGGCGGCGGACGGGTCACCGTCGAACTCGCCCCGCTGCGCGCCCACCGCGACTACGTCGACGTACGGGACGTGTCGGAGGCCGTGCTCGCGGCGGCACTCTCGCCCGTCAGCGGCCGGGCCGTCGACATCGGGCGCGGCGAGGCCGTGCCCGTACGGTGGCTCGTCGACCTCCTGGTGCGCGTGAGCGGCGTCCCCGCCCGCATCGTCGAACGGCCGGCGCAGCCCGGCGCCGGGGCGGAGCGGGACTGGATCGAGACGGATCTCGCCCCGGCCCGTGAGGTCCTCGGCTGGGAGCCGAGGCGCGGACTCGAGGAGTCGCTCGCCGCCTACTGGGCGGACGTCAGCGGCCGGCCCGCCGCCGTCTGAACGACGGCCGGGCCCTCACCCCCGAAACAGAGTGGAGTGGATGTGCGTATCGCGGTGACAGGCTCCATCGCCACCGACCATTTGCTGACGTTTCCCGGCCGGTTCGGGGACCAGCTCATCGAAGGCGAGCTGGACAAGGTCTCGCTCTCCTTCCTCGCCGACGAGCTGGAGGTGCGCCGGGGCGGCGTGGCGGCGAACATCGCCTTCGGCCTCGGCGCCCTCGGACTGCGGCCCCTGCTCGTGGGGGCCGTGGGCCGGGACTTCGCCGAGTACGGGCGACGGCTCGAGGCACAGGGCGTCGACACCGGCTCCGTGCACGTCAGCGAGACCCGGCACACGGCCCGGTTCATCTGCACCACCGACCGTGACCAGCACCAGATCGGCACCTTCTACGCGGGTGCGATGAGCGAGGCGCGGCACATCGCCCTCGCCCCCGTGCTCGCCCGCGCCGGGGGTCTCGACCTGGTGCTCGTCTCGCCGAACGACCCGGAGGCCATGCTGCGGCACACCAGTGAGGCGGCCGGGCTCGGCGTCGCGTTCTGCGCCGACCCCTCCCAGCAGCTGGCGCGCCTCGACGGGGAGGAGGTACGGCTGCTCCTGCGAGGCCCGCGCGTCCTCTTCACCAACGCGTACGAGGCCCAGCTCGTCCAGGAGCGGACGGGATGGACCGAGCGGCAGGTCCTGGAGCGGGTCGGCACCTGGGTGATCACCCGGGGCGCGGACGGCGCGCGGATCCTGGCCGGCGGTCGCCCGGCCGTCGACGTGGCGGCCGTTCCCGCGGACGGACCCGTGGAACCCACCGGAGCCGGGGACGCCTTCCGGGCCGGGTTTCTCGCGGCCACGGTCCGGGCGGACGACCCGGTGCGGGCCGCCCGGCTCGGCGCCGCCCTCGCCACCACGGCCCTGGAGTCCGTGGGACCGCAGGCCTACACCCTCGACGGCGAGATGCTGCTCGCCCGCATCGCGGACACGTACGGGCCGGAGGCCGCGGCGGATCTCGCGCCGGAGACCAGGACGGTACGGGCGGTCGAGACAGTGGAGACGGCAGAGACGGTCGGGGCCGCGTAGTCCTGAATCGCGCCGGCGGCCCGGAGGGGGCCGGGGCCGCGTGGTCCTGAAAGCGCGCCCGGCCGCTCCCCTGAACCGGGCCCGGCCGCCACCCCGAACCGCGCGGCCGACCGGTGGCCCGTCGCCCCCGCACACGGGCGGCGGGCCCCGGCGGCGGTCAGGTCGCCGTACGGAACGCCCTGCGGTGCCAGAGCAGCGGCGAGGAGTCCCCGTCGAGGAGCGCCTCCGTCGGACGCCCCACCAGCAGCTCGTGGTCCCCGACCCGCAGCCGGTCCTCGACCGCGCAGCGGAACGCCGCGTGCGCGTCGGGGACGAAGGGCAGGCCGGTGCCGGGCCAGGAGTCGAGGGCCTGACCGGCGAACCGGTCGATGCCCGGGGTGGCGAATCTGCGGGCGAGCTCCTCGTGCTGCTCCCCGAGCACGTTGACCACGAACTCGGACGCGACGGACAGCGCCGCCGCGCAACTGGAGGTGCGGGCTATGCCCACCACGACGAGCGGCGGAGCGAGCGAGGCGGAGGTGACCGAACTCGCCGTGAGCCCCCAGCGGCGCCCCTCCTCGTCCGCTGTCGTCACGAGCGTGAGCGGCGAGGCGAGGAGGGAGAGCACGTCCTTGAACGTCTCCGCGTCCCGTACGGCCCTGATGTCCGCGCGCACGCTCATGACGCACCTCCGCGCGGGGTCGCCCGCCGGCACGGTACGGCGCTCACGACGCGCTCCCGGGCTCGCCGCTCCCCGTCACGGTGCCGCGCTCCGCCTCGACCGCCGCGAGCGCGTCGAGCACCGCGCGGTGCCGCAGATCGCGCTCCAGGCACAGGCGCGCGTACCCGGTGCCGCCGAAGAGGCGCTCGGCCTCCGAGCCGAGGGCGTCGATCGTCTCCTCGGTCATCCGGGGCGAACCGAGTTCGGCCCAGCTCCTCTCCAGGCCCACGCCGAGATGGCCGAGCCACTTGCGCAGACCGCCCTCGCCGCCACCGAGGTGGAAGGCGTGGAACGGGCCGATCGTGGACCACCGCAGGCCGATCGACCGCGTGACGACGGTGTCCAGCTCCTCCATCGTCACCACGCCCTCACGGACGAGGTGGATGCTCTCCCGGAGCAGCGCGGACTGCAGCCGGTTCGCCACGAAGCGGGCGATCGGCCGGCGCAGGACGACGGGCGTCCGGCCCACCGAACGGTAGAAGTCCACGGCCTCCGCCACCGCGTCCGGGTCCGTCCGCTCGCCCCCGACCACCTCCACCAGGGGAACGACGTGGGGGGAGTTGAAGGGATGACCGACGACCAGGCGGCCGGAGTCCTTCATCCGCTCGCCCATGGCGTCGGGCAGCAGCGTGGACGTCGACGACAGCAACAGAGCGTGTGCCGGAGCCGCTTCGCCGATGCGGCCGTACAGCTCCTGCTTGAGGAGCAGGTCCTCGGGGGCGTTCTCCTGGACGACGTCGGCGCCCTCCACGGCGTGGGCCACGTCCGGCTCGAAGGTCACCCGTTCGAGGAATTCCTCAGGGTCTGCATCGGCGCCGCCGGGCAGCGTGGGCACGAAGGTGCGCAGACCCCCGAGGACGACGCTCCGCGCTTCGGGACGGCGGCTGTTCACCCGCACGTCCAGGCCGTGTCCGAGGAACAGGGTGATCCACCCGAGGCCGATCGTCCCCGCGCCGATCACCGCCACGGTGGGCCGGCCGGTTCCGCTCATCGTTTTCGTTCTCCCGTCCTGGTGTCCCCGCATGCGCTCTCGTACGGGCCCATGCTGGTCCGCCGTGCTCGACGGACCCTCGACACGCGCTCGACGGAGGACACCCGCAGAAGTCAGTGACAGTCATCCGCCAGTCCGGAACCGACCGGAAACGAGACGTCCGAGGTCAGTCAGTGAAATTCCATCTCCTCGGCCCCTTCGAGATCACCACGGAGGACGGCCGCTCGTGCATCCCCCCCACCCCGAAAGCCAGTCAGGTCCTCGCGCTGCTGCTCACCCGGCCCCGGGAGATCGTGCCGGTCGATGCGTTCATCCAGGAACTCTGGGCCGAGAACCCTCCGCGCAGTGCCCTGACCACCCTGCAGACGTACATCTACCACCTGCGCAAGATCCTCGTCGGCGAGGGCCTCGCCGGAGCCGACGAGCGGATCCTCGTCACCCGCAGCCCCGGCTACCTCATCGACCCCACCGGGCACGGCCTGGACACCCGGGAGTTCGAGGAGCTCGTGAAGTCCGGGCGGCGGGCCGCCGACCGGGGCCATCTCGAACTGGCCGCCCGGACCCTGAGCGACGCCCTGGACATCTGGACCGGCCCCGCCCTGGCCAACATCTCCACCGGCCGTGTCCTCAAGGGGCACACGATGTACCTGGAGGAGCTGCGGGTGCGCGCCGTCGAGCGACGCATCGAGGCGCTCAAACAGCTCGGGAACGAGCGCGACCTCATCCCCGAACTGCGGGCGCTCATCCATCAGTATCCGCTCAACGAGTGGTTCCACGCCCAGCTCATCGAGTCCCTCAACAACTGCGGCCGGCGGGCCGAGGCCCTCGAGGCCTACCGCGACCTGTGGCGGTCGCTCGCCGACGAGCTGGGCATCGAGCCGTCGCCCGATGTGCAACGGCTGCACCACGAGGTACTGAACCCGGTCGCGCGCTCCGTCCGCGCGGCCTGACGAAGGGAGAGACCATGTCCACCCACCGAGTCCGAGGCGACCTGTACAGCCGCGTGCAGCAGTTCCACGCGGCGCAGATGCAGGCGCTCGACAGCGGCCGGTTCGACGAGTACGCCGCGACGTTCACCGAGGACGGCGAGTTCCGGCACTCGCCCGGCCGTCCCGCCGCCCACACCCGCGAGGGCATCGCCAAGGAGCTCAAGGCGTTCCACGAGGAGCGCTTCGCCGGTGAACCCGTCCAGCGCCGCCACTGGTTCAACATGCTGAACGTCCAGGAGCAGGAGGACGGCACCGTCCACGCCACCTTCTACGTCCTGGCGCTGCTGACCCGCGAGGGCGAGCGCGTCCCCGAGATCGCCCCCAGCTGCCTGGTCCGGGACGTCCTCGTCGAGGAGGACGGCCGGCTCCTCACCCGCTCCCGCCGGGTGGACCACGACCACGTGCCGGGATCGTGACCGCCCCCGCTCCCTCCCTTCCCCGTCCCTTCTCCCTTCCGCGGAGGAACGCCATGCGCGCTGTCCGAATCCATGAGTACGGCGGCCCCGAGGTGCTGCGCACCGAAGAGGTGCCGATACCGGAGCCGGGCCCCGGCCAGGTGCTGATCGAGGCCGAGGCCGTCTCGGTGGGCTTCGCCCAGACCCAGATGCGGCGGAACGCCTTCCCCGCCCCCATGTGGCGCCCCGAGTTCCCCATCACGCTCGGCGGCGACGTCGTCGGCGACGTCGTCGCCGTCGGGCCCGGTGTCACCGGCATCGTGGTCGGCGACCGGGTCGGCGCCTTCACCCTGCACGGCGCCTACGCCGAGTACGTCGTCGTCGACGCGGACACCGTGCTCCCCGTCCCCGCCGCACTCGACGCCGCCCAGGCCACGGCGCTCCCCGCCCCCGGGCCGATCGCCATGGGCACCATGGGCACGGCCTCGCTCGCCCCCGGGGAGAGCGTCCTCGTGCACGCCGCTTCGGGAGGCATCGGCCACCTCGCCGTCCAGCTGGCCCGGCTCGCCGGTGCGACCGTGATCGCCACCGCCGGCACGCCCGAGAAGTGCGCCTATGCCCGCTCCCTCGGCGCGGACGTCGCCGTCGACTACAGCCGCGCGGACTGGGCGGACGCCGTCCGCGAGGCCACCGGCGGGCGTGGCGTCGACGTGATCCTCGACAGCGTCGGAGGTGAGGTGCTGCGGCAGGGCGTGCGCCTCCTCGCCCCGTTCGGCAGGCTCGTCTTCTACGGTTCGGCCGGCGGCGGCCCCGACATCCCCGCCGTCTCGCCGATGGAACTCATCGGCATGAAGTTCCTCACCGGCTTCGCCCTGTCGGCGTGGCGCTCCGCGCGGCCCGAGCGGTACCGGGCCGACCACGACGCGCTCACCGCCCACCTGCTCGCCGGCACCGTCCGGCAGACCGTGCACGCGACGCTCCCCTTGGAGGACGTCGGCAAGGCGCACGAGATCGTCGAGAGCCGGGCCCAGCTGGGGCGCATCGTGCTCCTCACCGGCCGCGGCGACCGGACCACCGGGAGCGCCGCGTGAGGATCCTGTTCGTCGCCGGGCCCAGTCCGGCGACCGTCTTCGGACTCGCCTCCCTGGCCGTCGCCGCGCGCCAGGCGGGACACCGGGTGATCGTGGCCGGGACGGAGGAACTCGTCCCGCACATCACCGGCATCGGTCTGCCCGGCGCGGCGGTCACCCCCCGCACCTGGGACAGCCTGATCGTCACCGATCGGGCCGGCCGGCCGGTGCCCCGGATGCCCCGGGGCGTCGAGCCCGAACGCCGCCATCACGGCGGCTGGTTCGGCCGGCTCGCCGCCGAGAGCCTGCCCGGCCTGCGGGAGCTCGCCGCCCACTGGCGTCCCGAACTGGTCGTCGGCGGCAGCATGTCGTACGCGGCCCCGCTGCTCGCGGCCGAACGGGGCGTCCCGTACGTCCGGCAGGCCTGGGACCTGTACGACACCCGGGGCGTCGATCCGTACGCCGCGGAGGAACTCCGCCCGGAGCTGGAGGCGCTGGGGCTCGACCGGCTCCCCCACCCGGCGCTCCGCGTCGACGTCTGCCCGCCCGGCCTGCGGCCGGAGGACGCCGACCCGGCGCAGTCGATGCGCTGGGTCCCGTACAACCGGCAGCAGCCGCTCGAACGGTGGATGTACGGCCGGGGTGAGCGGCCCCGGGTGTGCGTGACCTCCGGCAGCCGGGAGACGGAGGCCAACCGGGACTTCCTGGCCGGGCTGGTCGCGGACCTCGCCGCCTTCGACGCCGAGATCCTGGTAGCGGCGCCCGAGGAGGCGGCGGCCCGGCTGCGGGCGACCGCGGGGCGGGTGCGGATCGGCTGGATGCCACTCGACGTCGTCGCCCCGACCTGCGACCTCCTGGTCCACCACGGCGGAGGAGTCACCGGGATGACCGCGCTCGGGGCCGGGACGCCGCAACTGCTGCTGCCTCGCTGGGACATCTTCGCCTCGACCATGCGCCGCACGGCCGAGCGGGGCGCCGCCCTGGTTCTCTTCCCCGAGGAGACCACGCCCGAGGCCGTGCTGCGGGCGTGCCGGGAGCTCCTGGAGGACCCCGGCCACCGGAAGAGCGCCGGTGGGATCGCGGACGAGATCGCCGCCCTCCCCGCCCCGGCGGAGGTGGTGGCGGTACTGGAACGGCTGGCCGCCTGACCCGGGTGGGCGCCGCCCGGGACGGGAACGCCGGGGGCGGTCACGGGATCTCCCGTGACCGCCCCCGGCGTGTGCCGCGTGTGCGCTCGCGTCAGCCGACCTTCGTCGTGCTGAACACGACGGGGGTCGCCGGGTTGGCGTAGCACTGGAACGGGTCCCACTGGTTGTTCGCCGGGTGCAGACGGTTCCAGCCGAAGGAACGGTTCTCGAAGCTGGAGCCGCCGGGGGCGGTCGTGACCGAGCCCGGGGTGTGGGGCGCGCGCAGCGCGACCACGAGGGTGGGCAGGTCGAACTCGACGCCGCCGGGCAGGGTGTCGGGCGAGGTGACGACGAACTCGGCGCCACGGCGCTCGACGTGGAAGCTCGCCGAGCCGAGGTTGCTGCCGCCGACCAGCTTGTAGCCGAGGACCCGGGCCTCGGGCGACACCTTGTAGGCGACCTCGATGTCGGTGAGTTCCTTGTTGTAGTCGCCGACGGCCAGGATCGGCGCGGGGTCGAACGCCACGTTGAACGCGCCGCCGGGGCTGACCTGCGTCGGGGCCGTGGTCGTGAAGCCCCGGGAGTACCCGTTGATGGGGAACCACGCGCCGTCGTAGCGGCTCTGGCACACGTAGCCGACGGTCGACGAGGTGCTGGTGCCCCCGCCGGTGGCGTTCGCCGGAGAGGCGACGCCCAGCATTGCGGTGGCCGCCGAGATGCTCAGGGCGGCGGCGATTCCCGCCGCGCTCTTCTTCTTCATGGTGCCTGTGGCCTCTCTCGCTGCGGTACGTGGGGGCCCCGCCTCGTGACCGAGAGCAGGGAGGTGGGTGGTGCCGGCGAGACGAAAGCATCGTCGCGCGGCTCGAAGGGCCGTCGTCGTCCCGTCGAGCAGAACTCGAAGTTCCGCTTCGCCACCGTCCGTCGGGCCCCTTCGAGCGCGCTTCGAACGACCTTCGAGACCCCGGAGCGACCGTCGGCCGGGCCGGGACCACCGCACTCGGAACCCCGGCACCCCTGTACGGAAACCTTCTTGGAGGCCCCCATGACTCAGGCGAACGGCCGTGTGGCCGTGGTCACCGGCGCGACCAGTGGCATCGGACGGGAGATCGCCGCCCGCCTGGCCGGGACGGGCCACCGGGTCTACCTCTGCGCCCGGTCGGCGGACCGCCTCGCCGAGGCCGTCAAGCAGCTGCAGGACCGTGGCTTCGACGCCGACGGCAGCACCTGCGACGTCGCCGACCCCGAGCAGATCACGGCCTTCGTCACGGCCGCCGTCGCCCGCTACGGCCCCATCGACGTCCTGGTCAACAACGCCGGCCGCAGCGGCGGCGGCATCACCGCCGACGTCACCGACGAACTCTGGCTCGACGTCGTCAACACCAACCTCAACAGCGTCTTCCGGATGACGAAGGCGGTGCTCACCGTCGGTGGCATGCAGCGGAAGAAGCGCGGCCGCATCGTCAACATCGCCTCCACCGGCGGCAAGCAGGGCGTCCTGCACGGCGCCCCCTACTCGGCCTCCAAGCACGGCGTCGTCGGACTCACCAAGGCCTGGGGCCTGGAGCTCGCCAAGACCGGCATCACCGTCAACGCCGTCTGCCCCGGCTTCGTCGAGACCCCCATGGCCGAGAAGGTCCGCGCCCACTACGCCGGCATCTGGGGGACCACCGAGGAGGAGACCTTCGAGCGCGTCACCGCCCGGGTGCCGATCGGACGGTACGTCGAGCCCTCCGAGGTCGCCGCCATGGTCGATTACCTCGTCGGCGACGGAGCCGCCGCGGTCACCGCCCAGGCCCTCAACGTCTGCGGCGGCCTGGGCAACTACTGACCGGACGCCCGCGACCAGCACCTCAGGGAGCCCCATGCCCACCCAGCCGACATCACTGTCCCCGGACGCCGTGCGCGAGGCCGCCGAGACCGCCGCCAAGCACGCGGCGGCCGCCGAGGCCGACCGGAGGCTGCCGCCGGAGGTCGTCACCCCGATCCTGGCCGCCGGATTCGCCCGCCACTTCGTCCCGGCCCGCTGGGGCGGCTCGGCCGGCACCTTCCGCGTGCTGCTGCCCGCCGTCACCGCGATCGGCGAGGGCTGCACCTCGGCCGCCTGGTTCGCCTCCCTCGCCGCGAGCGTCGGCCGCCTCGCCGCCCACCTGCCGACGGAGGGCCAGGCGGAACTCTGGGTGGACGGCCCCGACACCCCGCTCGTCGCCGCGCTCGCCGCCGCCGGCACCGCCGAACGCGTCCCCGGCGGCTGGCGCGTCAGCGGCCAGTGGCCGTACGTCAGCGGGATCGACTCCTCGGCCTGGGCCCTGGTCTGCGCCCGGACGACCGGCGGCGAACACCAGGAGCCGCGCTTCTTCGCCGTGCCCCGCTCCTCCTACGGACTCGGGGACTCCTGGTTCAACGTCGGCCTGCGGGCCACCGGCAGCAACACCCTGGTCCTCGACGCCGTCACCGTGCCCGACGCACGGTCCGTCGCCCTCGCCGACCTCCTCGCCGGGCGGGCCCCCGACGCCGAGGCCCGCTGCCACCGCGTCCCCCTGAAGGCCGCCAACGGCCTGACCCTCACGGCGCCCCTGCTCGGCGCGGCCCGCGGCGCCCTGCGCCACTGGTCCGGCCTGGTGCGCGTCAAGCTCCGGGCACCGGCCGCCGCCGTCACCGGAGCGGCGGACCGGACCCCGTACGAACTGACGCTGGCCCGCACCGACGGCGAGATCGACGCCGCCGCCCTGCTGCTCGACCGGGTCGCGGACGTCCTGGACCGCGACACCCTCGACCCGCTCCTGACGGCCCGGAACGGGCGCGACTGCGCGCTCGCGGCCGAACTGCTCGCCGACGCCGCCGACCGGCTGCTGCGCTCCTCGGGCAGCAGGGGCCAGTCCGACACCGAACCGCTCCAGCGGTTCTGGCGGGACGTCAACGCCGGTGCCGGCCACAGCGGCCTGCAGTTCCCCTCCGCCGCGAGCGCGCTGGTCCGCGTCTCGCGGGCCCTCGACACCCCGTGACCGGCACGCGAGCCGCGTGACCGGCCGGAACACCCGTACAGCAGCAACAAGAAGGGAAGACGCACCCGATGTCGTGCATCCAGCGAACGACGGCAGTCCCCGAGGGCCACGCCCGGTCCCGCTACCCGGCGGGAGGCCCCCGATGACCCGCCGCGTCGTCGTCACGGGCCTCGGGGTGCGCGCCCCGGGCGGCTCGGGGGCGCGGCAGTTCTGGGACCTGCTCAGCTCCGGCCGCACCGCCACCCGGAACATCACCTCCTTCGACGCCTCCGCCTGCCGCTCCCGGGTCGCCGGCGAGATCGACTTCGACCCCGCCGCCGAGGGTCTCTCCCCCCGCGAGATCCGCCGCATGGACCGGGCGGCGCAGTTCGCCGTCGTCTGCTCGCGCGAGGCCGTGGCCGACAGCGGGCTCTCCTTCGAGGGCGTCCGCCCCGAGCGGATCGGCGTCGGCGTGGGCAGCGCGGTCGCGGCCGCGATGTCGCTGGAGAAGGAGTACCGGGTCCTCTCCGACCAGGGCCGCGAGTGGGAGGTCGACCCCTCCTATCTGACCCCCCACATGTTCGACCACATGGTGCCCAGCGTCCTCGGCGCCGAGGTCGCCTGGACCGTCGGCGCCGAGGGCCCGGTCACCGTCGTCTCGGACGGCTGCACCTCCGGTCTCGACTCGGTGGGCTACGCCTGCCGGCTGATCCAGGAGGGCTCGGTCGACGTCATGCTGGCCGGTGCCACCGACACCCCCCTCACCCCGATCGTCGCCGCCTGCTTCGACGCCATCAAGGCCACCACCCCCCGCAACGACGACGCGGAACACGCCTCCCGGCCCTTCGACCTCTCCCGCAACGGCTTCGTCCTCGCCGAGGGCGCGGCGATGTTCGTCCTGGAGGAGTACGAGAGCGCGGTACGCCGGGGAGCCCGGATCTACGCCGAGGTGACCGGCTACGCGACCCGCCTCAACGCCCACCACATGACCGGGCTCAAGACCGACGGCCGGGAGATGGCCGAGGCCATCCGCGTCGCCCTCGACGAGTCCAGGCTCGACCCGACCGCCATCGACTACGTCAACGCGCACGGCTCGGGCACCAAGCAGAACGACCGGCACGAGACGGCCGCCTTCAAGCGGAGCCTCGGCGATCACGCCTACGACGTGCCCGTCAGCTCCATCAAGTCGATGGTCGGCCACTCCCTCGGCGCCATCGGCTCCATCGAGATCGCCGCGAGCCTCCTGGCCCTGACGCACCAGGTCGTCCCGCCCACGGCCAACCTCCACACCGCCGACCCGGAGTGCGACCTCGACTACGTCCCGTTGACCGCCCGCGAGACGAAGCTGCGCAGTGTGCTCACCGTGGGCAGCGGCTTCGGCGGGTTCCAGTCCGCGATGGTGCTCCGACGACCCGAGGAGGCGGCGGCATGAGCGACCGGGCCCTGATCACCGGCATCGGCGTGGTGGCCCCCAACGGCCTCGGCGTCAAGGAATACTGGAACGCCACTCTCGAGGGACGCGGCGGGATCGCCCCGCTGACCCGCTTCGACGCCTCCCGCTACGCCTCCCGGCTCGCCGGCCAGATCCTCGGCTTCGACCCGGCCGAGCATCTGCCCAACCGGCTGCTCCCGCAGACCGACGTCTCCACCCGGCTGGCCCTGGTCGCCGCCGAACAGGCCCTCGCCGACGGCGGCGTCGACCCGGCCGAGCTCGTCGACTTCGACCTCGGCGTCATCACCTCCAACGCCTCCGGCGGATTCGCCTTCACCCACCGGGAGTTCGCCAACCTCTGGTCCAAGGGGCCGGAGTACGTGAGCGTCTACGAGTCGTTCGCCTGGTTCTACGCGGTCAACACCGGCCAGGTGTCCATCCGGCACAAGCTGCGTGGCCCGGGAGCCGCCTTGGTCGCGGACCAGGCCGGTGGCCTCGACGCGCTGGGCCACGCCCGCCGGACCCTCAGGCTGGGCACCCCGCTCGTCGTCACCGGCGGCGTCGACTCGGCCCTGGACCCCTGGGGCTGGGCCGCGCACCTGTCCAGCGGACGGATCAGCGACAGCGACGACCCGGACCGCGCCTACCTGCCCTTCGACGGCGGGGCACGGGGCCACGTGCCCGGCGAGGGCGGCGCGTTCCTCGTGATGGAGAGCGAAGAGAGCTTCCGGCGCCGTGGCACGGACCGGCCCTACGGCGAACTCGCCGGGTACGCCGCCACCTTCGACCCGCACCCGGACTCCGGCCGGCCCCCGGCCCTGCGCCGCGCCGCCGAGCTGGCGATCGCCGACGCCGGCCTCACCCCCGCGGACGTCGGCGTCGTCTTCGCCGACGCCGCCGCCACGGCCGACCTGGACCGGACCGAGGCCGGGGCGATCACCGGGATCTTCGGCCCCCGCGGAGTGCCGGTCGCCGCGCCGAAGGCGCTGACGGGCCGTCTCCTCGCGGGCGGCGGACCACTGGACGTGGTGGCGGCGCTGCTCACCCTGAGGGACGGGGTCGTCCCGGCCGTGCCGTACGAGGGCGAGACGCCGGAGGCGTACGGCGTCGACCTGGTGCGCGGGACCCCCAGGCCCACCTCCGCGCGGGCCGCCCTGGTCCTGGCCCGGGGCCGCTGGGGCTTCAACTCCGCCGTCGTGGTCAAGGCTGCGGACCATGGCTGACGACGCCTCGCGGCTCGTCGAGGTCGCCGACGGGGTCCACGCGTACGTGCAGCCCGACGGGGGATGGTGCCTGAACAACGCGGGCGTGATCCTCACCGGCGACGGGGCGGTCGTCGTCGACACGGCGGCGACCGAACGCCGGGCGCTGCGGCTGAAGGAGAGCGTCGACTCCCTCGCGGCCGGTCCGCGACGCACGGTGGTCAACACCCACTTCCACGGCGACCACACCTTCGGCAACAAGGTCTTCGGGCCGGAGGCGACCGTCATCAGCCACGCCCTCACCCGGATCGACATGGCCGAGACCGGCCTCGCGCTGACCGACCTCTGGCCGGACGTGGAGTGGGGGGACGTCGAGGTCGTCCTGCCCGACGTCACCTACTCGGACGGTCTGACCCTGCACGTCGGCGGTCGGCGTGTGGAGCTCCTGCACCTGGGCCCGGCGCACACGCGCAGCGACACCGTGGTCTGGCTGCCGGAGGAGAGGGTCCTGTTCACCGGGGACGTCGTGATGCCGGGCTGCACGCCGTTCGTCCTGATGGGGACGGTACGCGGCTCCCTGGAGGTCCTGGGACGGCTGCGCGCCCTGGATCCCGTCACGGTCGTCGGCGGCCACGGCCCGCTCGCCGGCCCCGAGGCCTTCGACGCCACCGAGGAGTACCTGCGGTGGCTGGAGAAAACCGCGGCCGAGGGCGCCGCGAGCGGGCTCACCCCGCTGGAGGCGGCCAGGACGTGCGACCTCGGCCCCTTCGCCGGGCTGCTCGACTCCGAGCGGCTCGTCGGCAACCTGCACCGCGCCTGGTTCGAACTGGACGACTCCGACCGGGCGAGCCCGCTGGACGTCGTCGGCGTGTTCGGCGAGATGGTCACGTACCACGGCCGCCTGCCCGACTGCCACGCCTGACGGCGCCCCCCGACCCCCGCCCCGGGACCCGGCACCCCCACCGGGCCCCGGGGCGGCGGCATGTCCGAGAACCGCCGTGTCCGGCCGTCCGGGCGGTCGTGCCGGACGCGTCCGGTTCCTACGCGTCCGGGCCCCGCGCGGTCGTGCCCCTCCCCGTGGAGCGCACCGCCGGCGCCGTCGAGTGCGGCAGCAGGTCGCCGGGGCGCTCCGGGCGCAGGACCTCCACCGCGACCTCCTCGCGGAAGCGGTACGGGCGGTGGGCCAGGACTCCCGCCAGGGTCCGGCGCACCCGGGACATCTCGGCCCGGACGGTCACCGTCCTCGTACGGTCCCCGAACACGTCCTCCGCCAGCTCCGCCGCCGTCCGCCCGTCCCGGTGCAGCGCCAGGACGTAGAGCAGCTCGGCGTGCCGGGGACTGAGCTCCTGCTGCCAGCCGCCCGCGGGACCCGAGACGGACACCGTCCAGCGGCGCGGCCGGCTCAGGTCGAGCACCACGCGCTGTGCCGCCTCCGCGTCCGGCGCCCCGGCCCCCTCACCGGCCTCCTCCTCGACCCGCAGCAGCCAGCCGCCCGGCAGCGGCTCCACCGCGCACGTCCCGAGCGAGGGCAGCCAGACCCGTCCGGCGCGGAAGGACTTCGGCAGCGGGACGCGGTCCACCGGCGCGAGCCCGGTCACCGCCGCCGTCCAGCCGTACGCGTCCACCGCGACGGCCCGGCCGCCCACCCGGCACAGGATCGGCGCGGCGACCGCCCGCAGCCGCTCGACCGACCGGCGGTGCCGCTCCCGCATCTCGGCCTCGGCGAGCTGCGCCACCGAGCCGACCAGGGCCAGCATCGCCGGATGGAAGGTGGACGCCGGGCCGCTCACGTCCAGGATCCCCAGGAGCCGCCGGTCGCGCGGGTCGCGCACGGGCGCGGCGGCGCAGGTCCAGTTGTGGAGCGTGTGGAGGTAGTGCTCGGCGGAGTGGACCTGCACCGCCCGGCCCAGGGCGAGCGCCGTGCCGACCGCGTTGGTCCCGGTCGTGTGCTCGGTCCAGGCCGCCCCCTCCTCCAGACAGATGCCGTTCGCCCGCCGCAGCACCCCGGCGTTCCCCTGCCGCCACAGCACCCGGCCGTGCTCGTCGGTGACCACCATGATCTGGAGGGAGGCGTCGGCTATGCCGGCGAGGCCGCTGGTGAGGGTCTGCATGACCTCGGAGAGGAGCGTGGTCCTGCGCCGCTCCTCCAGCTCGTCGCGGCGGAGCAGCACGCTGCTCGTGCCCTGGTCGGGGTGGAGACCGAGCCGGACCATCCGCTGCCAGGACGCGTCGATGACCGGACGGGGCGCGATCGGCGGCGTCCGGCCCGCCAGCGTCTCCTCGCGCACCCGGTGCAGCAGCCTGGTGGCCCGGGCGGTGTCCATGGCGGCAAGCCGCCCCATGTCGAGCCGCGTGTTCTTCATCGGTCCCTCCCAGCCACCCGGGGTGCTGTATCGGTTCTGCACAGGGCGGACGACCGGAGTCCCGCGCGAGGGCGGACGTCCGGAGCGCCGGTGCCCATCGTGCCGCCCGGGGCCGTCCGGCGAGACCCGGTTCGGGTAATCCTGCAACCCTTTGCAACTCTCGCCCTCACCCGCCCTCCTGGGCGACGCTTGTGCGAGCGGCGGGTGGTGCCGTGTCGGCGCAGCACCACCCCCGCTTCTTCGCGCGCCCGCGCCGAGGGCGACCGCCGCGTACGCCTGCGGGGCGCGAACGCCGCGTACGCCCGCCGCACAGGACCGTGCCGTACGGCCATCGCGCAGGGCCACCCCGCACGCCCGCCGCGCAGGGCCACCCCGTACAGCCGCCGTGAGCACCACCCCACACACCCGCCGCACAGGACCACCCCGTACGCCCGGCCCCGTACGCCTACACCTCCACCCGCGCCCGCTCCACCACCGTCCGCAGGTCCAGGGTGTGCGGCAGCGTGCCGAAGGCCGCGCCGCCGTCCCCGCCGAGCCGCGCCGCGCAGAACGCGTCCGCCACCTCCGGCGGGGCCCACCGCACGAGCAGCGCCCCCTGGAGCACCAGGGCCATCCGCTCCACGAGCCGCCGCGCCCGCGCCTCGACGCCGTCCAGGTCCGCCAGTTCGGCGAGCAGCTCCCGTACCGCCCGGTCGAAGCGGTGGTCCGCGCCCCGCGCCGCGCCGATCTCCCGCAGGAAGGCGTCGAGCGAGAGCGGCTCGGTCCGCAGCACCCGCACCACGTCCAGGGCCTGCACGTTCCCCGAGCCCTCCCAGACCGAGTTGAGCGGCGACTCCCGCAGCAGCCGGGGCATCCCCGACTCCTCCACGTACCCGTTGCCGCCCAGGCACTCCAGCGCCTCGGTCACCACCGGCGTACACCGCTTGGTCACCCAGTACTTCGCCACCGGCACCGCGATCCGCAGCAGCGCCCGCTCCCGCGCGGCGTCCTGCCCGCCCTCCTCCGCCGCGTCGTACGCCGCCGCGAGCCGCATCCCCAGGACCGTCGCCGCCTCCGACTCCAGGGCCAGGTCCGCGAGGACGTTCCGCATCAGGGGCTTCTCGGCCAGCGGCCCGCCGAAGGCGCTCCGGTACGAGCAGTGGTGGACGGCCTGCGCCACCGCCTGCCGCATCAGCGCCGCCGAGCCGAGCACGCAGTCGAGCCGGGTCGCCGCCACCATCCCCATGATCGAGCGGACCCCGCGCCCCTCCTCGCCGATCCGGCGCGCCCAGGTCGTGCCGTCGAACTCGACCTCGGCCGAGGCGTTCGACCGGTTGCCCAGCTTGTCCTTCAGGCGCTGGATCGCGAAGGCGTTGCGCGAGCCGTCGGCGAGCACCCGGGGCACCAGGAAGCAGGTCAGGCCCGCCGGGGCCTGCGCCAGGACCAGGAAGGCGTCCGACATCGGCGCCGAGCAGAACCACTTGTGCCCGGTCAGGACGTACTCGCCCGCCGCCGCCAGCGGACGCGCCTCCGTCGTGTTCGCCCGGACGTCGCTGCCGCCCTGCTTCTCCGTCATCGCCATCCCGAGCAGCGCGCCCGGCTTCTCCGCGACGGGCAGCAGCGCCCGCTCGTACACGTGCGAGCGGGCCGCCGGCTCCCAGACCTCGGCGAGCTCCGGCTCGATCCGCAGCGCGGGCACCGCCGCGTGCGTCATCGACAGCGGACAGCCGTGCCCCGCCTCCGCCTGCGTCGCCACCAGGAACCCGGCCGCCCGCCGCACGTGCCCGCCCGGAAGCCCCCACGCGTCGGTCAGCCCGGACGACACGGAACGGCCCAGGATCCGGTGCCAGGCCGGATGGAAGTGGACCTCGTCGATCCGGTGGCCGTAGCGGTCGTGGGTCCGCAGCCGCGGCGGGTTCTCGTTCGCCTGCTCGCCCCACTCCCGCACCTGCTCCGAACCCGTCGCCCGGCCGAGCAGCGCGAGGGACTCCCGGGCCTCGTCGCGCAGCCCCGGACCGAGGTGCCGTTCGACCGCCTCGACCAGGGCGCGGTCGCCCGTGAAGACGTCGTACCCCACCAGGGGAGGGGGCTGATTGCTCACTGTGTGGGTGGTCCGCGCCATACGGATACGGTAAGCAGGTGCAGGCAGCAAGAGAAACACCCGAACCGCCCGAACGGCGGCCCTGGAGCAGGCTCCACCGCGCCCGCGTCCTCTACCGCAACGTCTCGAAGCGGAAGATGGTCTGGCTGCTCCTCAAGGACACCGTCAACTCGTGCATCGAGTACCGGATCCTCGGTCTCGCCGCCGAGGCGGCGTTCTTCACCCTGCTGTCCCTGCCGCCCCTGCTCCTCGGCCTGATCGCCCTCCTGGGCTACGCCGACGACTGGACCAACACCGACACCGTCACCAGCATCCAGGAGAACATCCTCCGCGCCGCCGGGACGGTCCTCTCCGACCGGGGCGTCGAGGAGATCGCCAAACCGGTCCTGGACGACGTCACCGGGGGCAAACGGCCCGACCTGATCTCCCTGGGCTTCGCCATCGCCCTCTGGTCCGGCTCCCGCGCGGTGAACGTCTTCATCGACACCATCACCGTCATGTACGGCCTCGACGGGCACCGCGGCATCGTGAAGACCCGGCTGCTCGCCTTCCTGCTCTACCTCGTGGCCCTGGTCATCGGCGCCGTCGTGCTGCCGCTCGCCGTCGTCGGCCCCGACCGGGTCGTCGAACTCGTCCCCTGGGGGACGGAGGTCGTCTCCGTCCTGTACTGGCCGGCCGTCATCCTCCTCTCCATCGCCTTCCTCACCACGCTCTACCACGTGTCCGTGCCCGTGCGGTCGCCGTGGATCGAGGACATCCCCGGCGCCCTCGTCGCGCTCGCCATGTGGGCCCTCGGCAGCTTCCTGCTGCGGATCTACCTCACCAGCCAGGTCGAGGGCCCCACCATCTACGGCTCCCTCGCCGCGCCCATCGCCGTCCTCCTCTGGATCGGCGTCTCCGCCTTCGCCGTCCTCGTCGGCGCCGCAGTGAACGCCGCCATCGACCGCGTCTGGCCCTCCGTCGCCACCGCCGCCGCCCGCGAGGCCAACGAACGCGCCCGCGCCGTCCAGGCGGCGGAGCTCGTCGCCCGCGTCCGGGCCGAGGCGGAGGACGTCGACGAGGACGACCCGGACATGCCCTCCGAGTTCCCCGAGCGCTGGTCGAAGTTCCTGCCCCCGGACGACGTGAAGTCCCGCCTGCACTCGGGCCGGGAGAAGGACTGACCCCGGGGGAGAAGGTGTACGAGGAACGCCCGGCCCGCCTCACGGGAGCCGTCCTGTGGACCGCCGAGACCGATCCGAAGGCCCCGGTCCGCCCGATCCTCCCCGACGGCTGCATGGACCTGATCTGGGCCGACGGCCGCCTCCTCGTCGCCGGACCCGACACACGCGCGCACATGCCGACGGAGACCGCCACGCGGTACGCGGGACTCCGCTTCGCCCCGGGGGACGCGCCCCGCGTCCTCGGAGTCCCGGCCCGCGCGCTGCGCGACCGGCTGGTCCCCCTGGACGCCCTGTGGGACGGGCCCGAGGCGCGCCGGACCGGCGAACGGATCACCGAGGCCCCCGACCCGGCCGCCGCCCTGGAGGAGTTCGTACGGCTCCGGTCCGCCGCCGCCCCCGCGCCCGACCCGCTCCTGCGGGCCGTCGTGGCGCGCCTCGCCGCCGGCCGGCCGGTCGCGCGGACGGCCGACGCGGTCGGGCTCGGCGCCCGGCAGCTGCACCGCCGCTCCCTCGACGCCTTCGGCTACGGCCCCAAGACCCTCGCCCGGATCCTCCGCCTCCAGCGCGCCCTCGCCCTGGTCAGGTCCGGCGTGCCGTACGCGGAGGCGGCCGTCCGCGCGGGCTGCGCGGACCAGGCCCACCTGGCCCGCGAGGTCAGATCCCTCACGGGCACGACACCGACCGCCTACGCGCGCCTGTCGGCGTCGGCGAACAACGACACCGCGCACCCGTCCGGATCGAGCACCACCGCGTAACGCTGCCCCCAGACCGCGTCCCAGGGCGCCAGGTGCCCCCGGTACCCGGCGGCGACCAGCTCCCCGTACAGCGCGTCCACCTCCGCCGGCGACCCGCACCGGAAGGCCGGCTCGATCCGGTGCCCGCCCGAGGGCCGCGTCCACCCCGGATCGAAGGACCGGACCACCTCCTCCGTGTCCCACGCGAACCGCAGCCCACCGGGCAGCACCACCTCCACGTGCGGCGCCTCCTCGGCCCCCTCCGGGACCTCCGTCCCGAGCCGCCGGTAGAAGGCGAGCGAGGCGGCCATGTCGGAGACGACGAGCCCGATCAGATCGAACCGGGGGGGAGAGGTACGGGGTGTGACGTCCATGCGTCGCACCCTGGGGAGCACCCGCCACCCGGGTCTTGTACGAATCGGACACGGCCCGGGGACGCCCGTGGCTCGCCCCCGACGCCCGGGCCGCCGCCGACCTCGTTTAATCCGGTGGTGCCACCGCCCGGGACGGGGCTATGGTTCTGCTCATCCGTTCGCGAGTGAGCGGTGATCAGTTCGTGGAGAAGCAGCCGGAGGTGAGGACATTGATGACTGTCACGGTGACGGGCACGGCCCGCATTCAGGAGTTCATCGTTCCCACCTCCGTGGCCTCCGGCTGACACCCACTCGAACCGCGCGCCCGTAGCGCGCCGCCGGGGCCGCCCTTCGAAGGGTCCCCCTTGTCTTCCTCGCTTTCCCATGGTTCCTCCTCCCCGCTCGACGCCCACGGCTGGGACTCCGGATGGGCCGCCGCCTTCGCGCCGTACGCCGACCGGGGGCTCGTCCCGGGCCGGGTCGTCCGGGTCGACCGCGGTCAGTGCGATGTCGCCACCGACGCGGGAACCGTCCGCGCCGACACGGCGTTCGTGACCCCGCACGACCCGCTCCGGGTCGTCTGCACCGGCGACTGGGCCGCCGTCGACCCCGAGGGCGCCGGCGATCCCCGGTACGTACGGGCGTGCCTGCCGCGCCGTACCGCCTTCGCGCGCTCCACCTCCTCCAAGCGGTCCGAGGGACAGATCCTCGCCGCCAACGTCGACCACGCCGTCATCGCCGTCTCGCTCGCCGTCGAACTCGACCTCGGACGGATCGAACGCTTCCTCGCCCTGGCCTGGGAGTCCGGCTCCCAGCCGATCGTCGTCCTCACCAAGGCCGACCTCGTCCCCGACCCCGTCGGGCTCTCCTACCTCGTCGAGGACGTCGAGACCGTCGCCCCCGGCGTGCAGGTGCTGCCCCTCAGCTCGACCACCGGCGAGGGGCTCGACGTGCTCTCCGCGGTCGTCGCGGGCGGCACGACCGTGCTGCTCGGCATCTCCGGCGCCGGCAAGTCCACCCTCGCCAACGCGCTCGTGGGCGAGGACGTCATGTCCGTCCGGGCCGCTCGCGACGTCGACGGCAAGGGCCGGCACACCACCACCACCCGCAACCTCTTCGTCCTGCCGGGCGGGGGAGTCCTCATCGACACCCCCGGGCTTCGCGGCGTCGGGCTCTGGGACGCCGAGGCCGGTGTCGGCCAGGTCTTCTCGGAGATCGAGGAGCTGGCCCGGGACTGCCGCTTCCACGACTGCGCCCACGAGGCGGAGCCGGGCTGCGCGGTGGCGGCCGCCATCGAGGACGGCACCCTGCCCGTGCGCCGCCTGGAGAGCTTCCGCAAGCTCATGCGCGAGAACCAGCGGCTCGTGGCCAAGACCGACGCCCGGCTGCGCGGCGAGATCCGCAGGGACTGGAAGCGCACGATGACCGCCGGTCGCGCCGCCGTGGAGTTCAAGCGCAACGGCCGTCTGCGGTAGCCCGTACGGGCGGGGGCGTACGGCCCCGGGGAGCGCGGTGTCCGAAAACCGCGAGCCCCGGGCCGTCCGCCGCCGCACACTGGAGACCGTGAGGGACGACGACACCCGCTACGAGGCGGTCAGCAGCAGGGACGCGCGGTTCGACGGAGAGTTCTTCTTCGCCGTCCGGACCACCGGCATCTACTGCCGTCCCAGCTGCCCCGCCGTCACCCCCAAGCGGCGGAACGTCGCCTTCTTCCCGACGGCCGCCGCCGCCCAGGGCCACGGCTTCCGGGCCTGCCGCCGCTGCCGCCCGGACGCCGTGCCCGGCTCCGCCGAGTGGAACGCGCGGGCCGACGTCGTCGGGCGCGCCGTGCGCATGATCGGGGACGGCGTCGTCGACCGCGAGGGCGTCCCCGGCCTCGCCGGACGCCTCGGCTACAGCACCCGGCAGGTCCAGCGCCAGCTCACCGCCGAACTCGGCGCCGGACCCGTCGCCCTCGCCCGCGCCCAGCGCGCCCACACCGCCCGGCTGCTGCTCCAGACCACCGGGCTCCCCGTCACCGAGATCGCCTTCGCGGCCGGCTTCGCCAGCGTCCGCCAGTTCAACGACACGATCCGCGCCGTCTACGCCCGCACCCCCACCGCCCTGCGCGCCGAGACCGGGACCGGCGCGGGAGCCCGTACCGCCCTCGCCGCCGGAGTGCCGCTGCGGCTCGCCCACCGGGGGCCGTACGCCGCCGGCGAGGTCTTCGACCTGCTCGCCGCCGAGGCCGTGCCCCGCGTCGAGGAGGTCGCCGGCGCCCCCGGCGCCCGCACCTACCGGCGCACCCTCCGCCTCCCGTACGGCACCGGGATCGTCTCCGTCGACGAGCGCTCCGCCGGGCGCTGGCTGGACGCCCGCCTCCACCTCACCGAGCTGCGCGACCTGACCACCGCCGTGCACCGCCTCCGCCGCCTCTTCGACCTGGACGCCGACCCGTACGCCGTCGCCGAACGCCTCGGGGCCGTCCCCGCGCTCGCCGCCGAGGTGGCCGCCCGGCCGGGCGTGCGCTCCCCGGGCACGGCCGACCCCGAGGAGTTCGCCCTGCGGACCCTCCTCGGCGCCGAGGGGTCCGCCCGGGCCGTCGAGGAGCACGGCACCCCCCTGGCCACCGCCTGCGGCGGCCTCACCCACCTCTTCCCGGCTCCCCGTGACCTGACCGGCCACCCCGTCGCCGGGCCGCTGGCCCGCGCGCTCGACGCCGGAGCCGTACGCCTCGACCCCGGCGCCGACCGCGACGAGGCCGAGCGCGCGCTGCTCGCCGTCCCCGGAGTGACGCCCGGGACGGCCGCCCTGATCCGGATGCGGGCCCTCGGGGACCCCGACGTGTTCCCGGAGTACGCCCCCGGGGCCGGGGAGTGGCGGCCCTGGCGCTCGTACGCCGCCCGCTACC
The DNA here is from genome assembly GCF_042900925.1 of Streptomyces sp. NPDC012825. NCBI lineage: Bacteria > Bacillati > Actinomycetota > Actinomycetes > Kitasatosporales > Streptomycetaceae > Streptomyces > Streptomyces sp. NPDC012825. The sequence continues at coordinate 29,817 of NZ_JBIBBZ010000023.1, forward strand.
TCCTCGGGATCGGGACCGCCGGTGCGTCCGGACGGTCTTCTCGCTGACCTCGCCGACCTCGCGGGGCTCGCCGACCTCGCGGGGCTCAGCCCCCGATCACCGCCCCCGCCCACGCCCCCACGATCAGCAGACAGGCGAACAGTTCGACGAGGACGCTCGCGCCCGCCGCCCGCATCACCGCCCGGGTCGCCGTCCTGGCCTGGCCGTGGCCGCCCAGACGGAGCCGCTCCGCGAGGTAGATCCCGCCGACGAAACCCGGCACCGCGCCGACCACCGGGACCAGGACGAAGCCCAGGAGCGCGCCCGCCCCGGCGTACGTCACCGTCCGGCGGGTGATGCCGACCCCCCGGAACCGGCGCGCGGGCAGTTGCCAGACGATCACCTGGGTGAGGAGCAGCAGGCCCGTCGAGGAGGCGAGGAGGATCCAGGCGAGGTCCGTCCGCTCGTGCAGCGACCACCAGAGCATCGCCGCCCACACCAGCCACGTTCCCGGCACGCCGGGCGTCAGGACCCCGAACAGGCCGAGCAGCATCACCGTCGCGACCATCAGGAGCTGCCACACACCCACGCTGCCCAGCGTGCACGACCCGGTGGATTCCCGCAGGTCGCGACGGGCGGACGGGGGAGGGAGCGGACGACGGTCGGGGTACGAGTGGACGACGGTACGGCTCCGGACCACCGGGGTACGAGGGGACGACGGTACGGTCCCGGGCCACCGGCGTACGGAGCGGACGACGGTACGGCCTCGGACCCCGGGGCCTCCGGGCTCCCGCGTCCGGCGCCGACGTTCGCCCGGGTTCACGCCCCGGCCTCGACGCCCGGCCCCGCCCACGCCCCGCCCCGGCTCACCCGCGCGCGACCCACCCCTTCTCGTACGCGTGCCAGCCCAGTTGCAGCCGGGTCGAGACCCCGGACAGCTCCATCAGCCCCTTCACCCGCCGCTGCACCGTCCGCAGCCCCAGGTCCAGCTGCTTCGCCACGCTCGCGTCCGTCATCCCGGCGAGCAGCAGGGAGAGGATCTCCAGGTCCACCGCGTCCGGGCCCGGCGCCCGGTCCTCGGTGACCTGCGCGTCCGCCCCGAGCCGCAGCGGCAGCGCGTCCCGCCACACCGACTCGAAGAGTCCCGTCAACGATTCGAGGAGCCCGCTCGCGTGCACCACGATCGCCGCCGGCTCCGCGCCCCGCCCGGTCAGCGGCACCATCGCCAGGGCCCGGTCGGCGACGACCAGCTTCGTGGGGACCCGGTCCACCACCCGGACGCGCTCCTCGCGGCCGAGCGCCGCCGACAGCTCCAGGAGTCCCGACGGCTGGGAGAGCACCTCGCGCTCGATCACCACCCGGTAGCGCACCCCGCGCCCGGCCGCCTGCTCCTCCGCGCCGTTCTCCGGCCCGGAGACCGCGACCGGCCTGCCCGTCACCAGGGCGCAGACCTCCTCCGTCGCGCCCAACTGGAGCTGGAGGAAGCGGTGGGTCACCGCGCTCGCCCCGGTCACCACCTCCACCAGATCGTGCACGGCCGCCTCCGCCGCCTCCGCCCGGTACTCCTCGGCGAGCAGCGCCGCCGCCAGCTCGGCCCGCTCCAGCTCGTGGCGCTGCTGGGTGAGCAACGCGCCGAGCGCCACCCCGGGCGGGGCCGCGACCCACCGCCCGGTGCGGGCCGAGGACTGGGCGGCGAGCCCCTGCGACTCCAGGCGGCGCAGGGCCCGCTCGGTCTCCCGCTCGGGCAGGGCGAGCCGATGGGCGAGGTCCGTGACCTCGGCCGCGCCCAGCGAGACCAGAGCGCGATACGCCGATTCCTGGCGTTCGTCGAGTCCTATCGCTCCCAGCATGGTTGCCCCGCCCCTCGCCGCACCTCCGCCGGGCGTCCCGCGTCTTCCGGGAGCGTCCGGCGGAGGCTTTCGTTCCGTTGGTGACCTGGCGGGAAACGGCCACGGCGTATTCCCGCCGGGCTCATCATCCCCGTACCGCCCTCACCTCTGCCAATGTGGCGCCACCGCAGCACCGACGGCCTCCGGGGACGGGCGATTCGCGCCGCCGTGACCGGAATCAGAGGGGAGAGGACGATGCGCCCGATTTCGCGTCTTCGAGACACCGGCCGGAGCCGGGACGCACACGTTCCAACGGAACCCCCTGCGGATCGGCGGCAATGCGGGGGCCCGCTCCCCTTCCGTCAACTCGGTGGGGGAATTCACCTCCAAGCTTGACGGGAGCGTCTATTCTCGGGACATCCCGATTCTCTTCCCCCGGTACGACCTTCCGGGGGGGGACGGCCTCGAGACCCCCGCCGCGACCGACGGCCGGCACATCGGCCTCACCGCGACGGGACACGCGGGCCACACCCCCGTAGCGCTCACCCCGGCCGGGCTCTCGTCCTCCCACGACGGCGGTACGACCCGGACCGGAGCGCGGGTCTCCCAGCAGGGCGGCCGCCGGACCGCGACCGTGAACCACGCGGGCGCGACCGGCAGGCAGGTCACCCTGAAGAGCGAACCGACGGACGCCAGGGACGAATCCGTCACCCAGATCGTGGTCCGCGCTTACGACGTGCGCTGACCACGCCGGTCCGCCGGGCGTCCTTCCCGTGGGGGGTGGGGCCGCCCGGCGGACCACCCGTTCGCCGCAACGCTTTTCCCCATGTGCCGTTTTCGGGCCCCTCGCGCGGTGGACAATAAGGGCATGACTCAGCAGGGGGACAGCTGGTGGGACGAGCTCTACGACGAGTCGGCGCCGGACACGGGCCCGACGGCCTCGGGTGACACGCTCGACGACCGCTTCGACGCGGTGGCCCGCGCCACGACGGACCCACCGGGCGACACGAAGAGCCAGCCGGGCCCGGACCTCCGGGCCGCGGCTCCGGCATCGGCTCCGGATCCGGCTCCGGCACCGAAGAGCACCGCTCCCGACACGGCACCGGAACCGCCGCCGGTACCACCCGCACCGCCGGTACCACCCGCACCACCCGCACCGCTCGCGGCCCCCGTGCCGCCCGTCCCCGAGCGGGCCCCCTGGGAGGCCGCCGCGACCGGGCCGCGGACCTTCCCCGCCCCGCCGCCACCGCCCGCCCCGCCGGCCGAGACGCCCACCGTCCAGGTGTCCCCGGACCCGCCGGAGCAGGAGCAGGAGCCGCCGTCGGCCGGTGTCGACCCGGCCCCGACCGTGCAGGTCCCCGTCCCCCGCCCCCGTACCGGATTCGTCGGCGGCAGGCCGCCCACCTACGAGCCCGAGCCCACCACCCTGCCCGTCGCCCGCCCCGGCGAACTCGCCGACGTGGTCGCGGACACCGTCCTCGACGGCGCCCGCTACGGCACCTGCACGCTGCGCGCCGCCTCCGTGCGCGGCGACTCGGCCCGCTTCCGGGGCGAGCCCCGCCGCGACGCCCTCCTGACCGCCCGCTTCGGCCACGACGAGGCCGCGCTCGTCCTCGTCGCCGTCGCCGCCGGATCCCGCGCCGCCGAGGACGGCCACCTCGCCGCCGCCGACGCCTGCCGGTGGATCGCGGAGGCGGTCTGCCGCAGCCACACCCGGCTCTCCGAGGACATCAGGTCCGGCCGCCGCGGCGACCTCAAGTCCGGACTGCACCGGCTCACCGACCGCACGTACGGCAAGCTGCGCGCCCGCGCCGCCGAGCGCGGCCTCGCCCCCGACGCGTACACCGCGGCCCTCCGCTGCCTCCTGCTCCCCGCCGACCCCGAGTGCCGCACCCGGGTCTTCTTCGGCGTCGGCGGCGGCGGTCTCTTCCGGCTCCGCGACGGCGCCTGGCAGGACATCGAACCGCTGCTGCCCGAGCGGGCCGCCGTCACCGGCGCCCCCGTCGTCGGCTTCGGCTCCCCGCCGTCCGCCCCGTCCGCCCCGGAGGCGGCCGAGGAGGACGACCGGCTCACCATGGACCTCGGCATCACGACCGCGCCCGGACCGCTGATCGAGGAGCCCGTTCCGCCGCCCGCCGAGCCGTTCCGCTTCCGGGCCTCCGTCGCCCGTCCCGGTGACGCCCTGCTGCTCGCCTCGGCGGGCCTCGCCGAGCCGATGCGCGGCGAACCGGACCTCGCCCGTGAGCTCGCCGACCGCTGGGCCGGCGCGGAACCGCCCGGCCTCGCCGCCTTCCTCGCCGACACCCAGCTGAGGGTGACCGGTTACGCCGATGACCGTACGGCGGTGGCCGTCTGGGAGGCGTGACGCGCTGGGCCGTGTGTTGATGGAGCCATGGCCAAACAGAACGTCGCCGAACAGTTCGTCGACATCCTCGTGCGCGCGGGCGTGAAACGTCTCTACGGCGTGGTCGGCGACAGTCTGAACCCGGTCGTCGACGCGATCCGCCGCACCAGGGGGATCGACTGGATCCACGTCCGCCACGAGGAGACCGCCGCCTTCGCCGCGGGCGCCGAGGCCCAGATCACCGGCGGCCTCGCCGCCTGCGCGGGCTCCTGCGGGCCGGGCAACCTGCACCTCGTCAACGGCCTGTACGACGCCCACCGCTCCATGGCCCCGGTCCTGGCCCTCGCCTCGCAGATCCCGTCCAGCGAGATCGGCCTCTCCTATTTCCAGGAGACCCACCCCGACCAGCTGTTCCGCGAGTGCAGCCACTACAGCGAACTCATCTCCAGCCCGAAGCAGATGCCCCGGCTGCTCCACACGGCGATCCAGCACGCCGTCGGCCGCGGCGGCGTCAGCGTCGTCTCGCTGCCCGGCGACATCGCCGGCGAGCCGGCCCCGCAGAAGGCGGTGGAGTCCGCGCTCGTCACCACCCGGCCCACCGTCCGCCCCGGGGACGCCGAGGTCGACGCCCTGGTCCGGATGATCGACGAGGCCGACCGGGTGACGCTCTTCTGCGGCAGCGGCACCGCCGGGGCCCACGCCGAGGTGATGCGGTTCGCCGAGCGGATCAAGGCGCCGGTCGGACACGCCCTGCGGGGCAAGGAGTGGATCCAGTACGACAACCCGTACGACGTCGGCATGAGCGGGCTGCTCGGGTACGGCGCCGCCTACGAGGCCACCCACGGGTGCGACCTGCTGATCCTGCTCGGCACCGACTTCCCGTACAACGCCTTCCTGCCCGACGACGTGAAGATCGTCCAGGTGGACGTCAGGGCCGAGCACCTCGGGCGCCGCTCCCGGCTCGACCTCGCCGTCTGGGGCGACGTCCGGGAGACCCTGCGCTGCGTGACCCCCCGGGTCCGGGCCAAGAAGGACCGCCGCTTCCTCGACAAGATGCTCAAGAAGCACGCCGACGCCCTCGAAGGGGTCGTCAGGGCCTACACCCGCAAGGTCGAGAAGCACGTCCCCGTCCACCCCGAGTACGTGGCCTCCGTCCTCGACGAACTCGCCGACGACGACGCCGTCTTCACCGTCGACACGGGCATGTGCAACGTCTGGGCGGCCCGTTACCTCACGCCCAACGGGCGGCGCAGGATCATCGGCTCGTTCAGCCACGGCTCGATGGCGAACGCGCTCCCGCAGGCGATCGGGGCCCAGTTCACCGACCGGAACCGGCAGGTCGTCACACTCTCCGGCGACGGCGGCTTCTCCATGCTCATGGGCGACTTCCTCACCCTCGTCCAGTACGACCTGCCCGTGAAGGTCGTGGTCTTCGACAACTCCTCGCTCGGCATGGTCGAGCTGGAGATGATGGTCGCGGGCCTGCCCGCCTACGGGACGACGAACAAGAACCCGGACTTCGCCGCCATCGCCCGCGCCGCCGGGGCCCACGGCGTCCGGGTCGAGAAGCCCAAGCAGCTCGCGGGCGCCCTCAAGGAGGCCTTCAGGCACAAGGGCCCGGCCCTGGTCGACGTCGTCACCGACCCCAACGCGCTCTCCATCCCGCCCAGGATCAAGGCGGACATGGTGACCGGCTTCGCGCTCTCCGCGAGCAAGATGGTCCTGGACGGGGGCGTCGGGAAGATGCTCCAGATGGCCCGCTCGAACCTGCGGAACGTGCCCAGGCCCTGACCCTCCGCCACCACCCATGTATGCCGACGGTCCTGTGGGGCATGCATCCCCGTGAGCCTGTTCGACGCGACCACGGGTGGGGGGACATGACCGGGGAGGCACGACAGCCGACTCAGCTGCTCAGAAAGGTGGGGTGCGCGGATCTCACCGCGGTGCCGGAGGTGCGGCACGCCCTGCGGGAACTGCTGCGGAAGTGGGGCGGCCCGGGCGCCTCCGACGTGGCCGAACTCCTCACCAGCGAACTGGTGACCAACGCCCTGGTCCACACCGACCACGGGGCCGTCGTGACCGCGACGGTCGTCCCCGAGCAGTTACGGGTCGAGGTCCGCGACTTCGTCCCCGGCCTGAGGACGCCGGAAGCGCCGCCCGCCGACGAGGGCACGAACGGCCGGGGGCTCGTCCTCGTCCAGGCCCTGGCCGACTCCTGGGGGGTCGAGGACCGGGGGGTGGGGAAGGTGGTGTGGTTCGAGCTGAACGGCGGGGCCGCCTGAGGGGGCGACCCCGCCGTTCCGTGTGATGCGCGCACTGCTCAGCCGAACTGCTGCTCCAGGTCCTTGAGCTTGCGCTCCAGGGAGTCGAGACGGGGCAGCGCCTGGGTGTCGTCCTCGGCGGTGAGGTCCACCGTCCGGGAGTCTCCCGTCCTGGAGTCTCCCGTCCGTGGGTCTTCCGTCCGGGGCTCATCGCCCTTCACGGCTTGCAGGGACGGCCGGGGGCGAAGCGGCAGTTGTCCGGGATCCGCTATGGCGGGCTCCACGACGGGTGCCTGGACGGCGCCCGTAGTGGAGCCCGACCCGGAGACCTGGGCGGGCACCGGGCCCGGGGCGGCCGTGGCGTTCAGGGCCGCCATCTCGACCTGGCGGCCACCGCCGCGGCCGATCCCGAAGGCGCGGTGCTGACGGTTGATCGCCTTGAGCCGGGCCCGGTCCAGCTTCACCTGGTCCCGCCTGCGGATCCGGTTCTGCTCCTTCTCCCTGCGGTCCTCCCGCACCTCGTCGACCGCCTCGTCCAGGGTCCGCACGCCCTCCAGGAGCATCAGGGACCAGGCCGCGAAGGTCTCCCGGGGCGCCCTCAGCCAGCGGACGATCCGGATCTGCGGCAGCGGGCGGGGCACGAGGCCCTGCTCGCGCAGCGCGGCCCGGCGGGTCTGCTTCAGCGCCCGGTCGAAGAGGACCGCCGCCGAGAGGGACATGCCCGCGAAGAAGTGCGGGGCCCCGTCGTGGCCGAAGCCCCGGGGCGCGTGCACCCAGTTGAACCAGGCCGCCGCGCCCGCGAACAGCCAGACGAGCAGACGCGAGCCGAGGGCCGCGTCGCCGTGGCTGGCCTCGCGGACGGCGAGGACGGAGCAGAACATGGCGGCGCCGTCGAGGCCGAAGGGCACGAGGTACTCCCAGCCGCCGGAGAGGCTGAGGTTCTGGCGGCCGAAGCCCACGAGGCCGTGGAAGGAGAGCGCGGCCGCGACGGCCGCGCAGCAGAACAGCAGGCCGTACGAGGCGAACCCGTAGACGGCCTCCTTGCGCCGGCGGCGCTCCTCGCTGCGTTCCCAGGAGTCCTCGGCCGGGGTCTGGTCACCGGCGCGCTTCCCGCGCGCGAGCACCGCCACCGCCGTCAGGACTCCGGCGACCATCACGCCGCCCGGGAGCAGCCAGTCCAGCGATATGTCGGTCAGTCTCATGCGGTGTCCCTTGCATCGCGGTAGGGCGTTCGGTCGCCCATACTGACCGACCCCGCGCGGCGCTCACGCCGTTTCGGGGCAAGAGCACGCCATCGGGGTGCCGGGCCATACGAATAGGGGCGATCTGATCGAACACCCTTGCAGGGGAGGGGGGTTGGGTTCGATTGACGCCACCCTTCCGGGTGGCGTAATCGTCGTGCGGCCGTCGGCGCCTCAGGCGGCCGCGGTCAGCTTGCGGACCCGGTCGGCGTCACAGGTGCGGGGGCAGGTGACGCAGGTGTCCTCGGGGCGCAGCGTGTAGAAGAAGCAGCAGGTGGCCCGGTCCCGGGTGGTGAGCGGGCCGCCGTCCGGCCCCTCGGCGCCGGGCAGCTCCCGGAAGCCCGCGGAGCCCGCGTACGGCTTGTACGGCTTGGCGGTGCCCGGCATCAGGAGCTCCAGCTCCTCCCTCGCCCGCCGCTCCTCGCCGAGCAGGGTGCCGACGTGCCAGAGGCCCTCGACGATCTCGTCCGTCGCCATCCCCCACAGGGCCCGGCGGCCGCGCCGCATCCGGGAGCCGAAGCCGTCGAGGACCGCCTCGAAGTGCTCGGCGAGCGAGGAGCGCACCTCGGCCCGCAGCGACTCCTCGTCCGGGACGACCCGGGCGCCGGGCAGGGCCGCGGCCGGGTCGTCCGGCAGGCAGGCGAACTCCTCGATCCGGACCGCCATGCGGCCGAGCGTGCGCTGGAAGGCGACGTTCCGGACGGGCAGGCGCGGCACCCGGCGCTCCAGGAACCACGGGACGGTGACCAGGAGGCAGGCGGGCCAGGCGTACCGGTGCAGACCGAAGCTCGCGACGACGTCGGGGCGGGCCCGGGCGCCGTAGTCGCGCAGCACCTGCTCGTCGTCCCAGGCCAGGAAGGCGTCGAGCTCGGCGCCGCCGGCCGCGAGCGCCTCCGCGTCGACCCACCCCTCGCCCCGCGGCAGGAGTTCGCCGGGGGCGTGTTCCTCTATGCGCAGGTACGAGAAGACCTCGGTGAGGCGGGCGTAGGAGGCCGCGACGGGCGGGGCGGGCGGGGCGGGCAACAGGGCGGGGACGGTCATGCGGACCACCGAATCGCGATCGTTGGCAGGTAAGGCTTACCTTACCCGATTCGATCGGGTGTCTCACCACCAGCGCACCGCTCCGACCTGCGAGGCGTCTCTCACACCCCTGGCGCCGGTCCGTTCGCCTATGGTGCACAGAGGACCCGCGCGACGCGAGCCGGGACCGGCACGAGGCCGCAGGAGGACCCGGGTGGAGCAGGGCGCAGCGCGCGAGCGGACGTCGGACACCGCGTCCGGGCCCCGGCCCCCCGCCGACGCCGCGCACGGCCGGCCGACGATTCCGGCTCCTGCCGACGCCGTACGCGGTCGGTCGGCGGCTCCGGCCGAGCCCGCGGGCGCACGGCCCGTGCGGGTGCCGGGCCAGGCCCGGGAGACGGAGCCGGGGCGGGATCGGGGCCGGGCCCGGGACGTGGAGGAGGAGGCGGCCCCGGGGCAGCACCAGGACACGACTCCGGGGCAGCACCAGGACGCGGCTCCGGAGCAGCACCAGGACACGGCCCCGGTCCAGAGCCAGGACACGCCCCCGGGGCAGGGCCTGAGCGCGGACCCGCGTCCGGGGCGGCACCCGGAGCAGGGCCGGGGGACGCCCCCCGCCCCCGGAGCCCCGGACGTCCACCGTGAGCCGGACGTCCACGGTGAGTCGGTCGGGCTCGGGCCCCGGACCGTGCGGCGGCACTCCGTGCGCGGGCAGGTCCTCGAAGCGCTCCGTACCGCCCTCGTCGGCGGCGAGCTCGTCCCCGGCGAGGTGTACTCCGCGCCCGCCCTCGCCGACCGCTTCGGCGTCTCCGCCACACCCGTCCGCGAGGCGATGCAGCGCCTGGCCGTCGAGGGCGCCGTCGAGGTCGTGCCGAACCGCGGCTTCCGCGTCACCGAGCGCACCCCCCGCGAGCTGGCCGAACTGGCCGAGATCCGCGCGCTCATCGAGGTCCCCGTCATGCTGCGGCTCGCCCGCACCGTCCCGGCCGCCCGCTGGGCCGAGCTGCGCCCGCTGGCCGAGGCCACCGCGACGGCCGCGGCCCGGGGCGACCGCGCCCACTACGCCGAGGCCGACCGCGCCTTCCACCGGGCCGTCCTCTCGCTCGCCGGGAACCAGCAGCTGCTCGCCGTCGCCGACGACCTCCACCGCCGCTCCCAGTGGCCCCTGATCAGCGCCCCCGCCCTCCGCCACGGCGTCCTCGTCGCCGACGCCGCCGAGCACACCGCCCTGCTCGACGCCCTGATCGCCCAGGACCTGACGGTCGTCCGGGTCCTCGTGCGGGAGCACTTCACCGGCTCGGAGTGCTGAGCGCCCGGGACGACCGGGGGTGTCCTGCGGATCGGGCCGGACCGGGGAGCGGTGCCGGACACCGCGGACCCGGCCCGATCTCCGGGGCACCCCCTAAGGTTGGGGGCGTCAGCCGCTCGCACCGTGCCGTCCGTGAGGTGTCCCCATGCCGTCCGCGACCCCGTCCCCGGCCTGGGACGGACGCCGGCCCGCCCCCGGTACGGAGCCCGGGGCCACGGCCCTGCTCGGCTGGCTCACCGACCCCGACGCGCCCCGGCTCTGCCTCGTCACCGGCCCTCCCGGCAGCGGCAAGACGGCGCTGCTCGGCTGGCTCGCCGCGCACGGCCCGCGCTCCGGCCGCACCCGCCGCCGGCCCGCCCGGGTGCTCGTCCCGCTGGCCGGGCAGTGCGCCCTCGGCGCGGCCTGGACCGTCGCCGACCGCCTCGGCGTGGTGGCCGGCACCCCGGGCGACCTGGTCGACGCCCTCGCCACCAGCGAGGCGCGCCCCACCGGCCGGGCCGTCCTCCTCCTCACCGACCTGCACGCCGCCGCCGAACCCGACGCGCTCGCCCGGCTGGTCGCGGAACTCGCGGGGGTGGGCCGGGTCCGGCTCGTGGTCGAGGCCCGCGACGACACCCCCGCCCTCGCCGCCCTGCGCGCCGACCGCCGGGTCGCCGTCGTGGACCTCGACGGCGACCCCGGCCCCCTCGACCCGGCCGGGGAGCCCGCCCGGCCGGTGCCGGACCTCTCCGACCCCGCGGCCGTCTGCGCCGCCGACCCGCTGCTCGTCACCACGGCGTACGTCACCGGCTCCGCCCCGGCCGGCGTGCCCGGCACCCTCGACGGGCCCGAGCCGTCGGGGCGTCCCGGCGAGACCACCGCCGACGACCACGGCGGCCTGCGCACCGCCTGGATGCGGGCCGGGCAGTCGCTCTGCCGCGCCCAGTCCCCGGCGGATCGGGCCCTGGTGCTGCTCGCCGCGCTCGGCGACGGGGCCGACCCCCGGCTGCGCCCCGCCCTCGCCGACCTCGCGGCGGCCGCGCCCTGGCGGCTCCGCTGGGCCCGCCACCGCGGCGACCTGACCCCGCCCTGGCCGGGCCCGGTCACCGTCCTCGGCTCGGCGGGCGGCCCGCTGGAGGGCACCCTGCTCGTGGGCGACCGCACCGGCACCGTACGCCTGCTGCACGAGGCCGACGCCGGCTCCGCCGGGCGCCTGGCGCACACGGTCCCCGGCCGGGTCGCGGCCCTCGCGCCCGCGCCGGACGGCACGGTGCTGATCCTGGACGACCGGGGCCGGCTGCACACCGTACGGGGAACGGCCCCCCGGCCCCCGTACCTGGAGCGCCTCACCGAGGCGGTCTCCGCGACCCTCGCCCGGCACCCCGGCACGGCCCTCGCGGCGATCGGCGGCTCGGTGGTGGTGGGGGACCGGCTCGGTTCCGTGCACGCCTTCGGCCTCACCGGCCTCCACCAGGCGGCCTCCCACAGCGGCCGGGTCACGGCGGTCGCGGCGGTGGAGTCCGCGACCCCCTTCGTCTGCTCCGGCGGCGCCGACGGGACCGTACGGCTCTGGACCCCGGGCCGCGACCCGCTCCCCGAGCCGCTCGCCGAACGCCGCTCTCCGGTGGTCTCCCTGCACGCCGCGGAGACCCCGTACGGCCCCCTGGTCGCCGCGGCCTGGGCCGACGGGCTCGTCGAGCTCCACCGGCCGGAGGGCGGACCGAAGCTCTCCTTCCGCCCGGGCCCCCCGGTCCGCGCCGTCGCCGTCACCGGCTCGGGCTCCCTCCTCGTCGGTACCGACGAGAGCCTGCTCTGCCTCGCGGTGAAGGGCTGACGGGACGTCAAGAAGCCTTCTGGAGAAGGTCTTTCAGGTGGCCGGGTGGGGGGTGAGCTGGACCGCCAGCCAGGTCGGCACCCCGCCGAGCAGCCGGAACAGGCGCCTCGCCTCCGCCCGCAACCGCCCCGCCTCCGGCTCCGTCTCCGTGGTGGCCAGGGCGGTGAGGGCCGGAGCCGTACCGACCAGATAGCCCAACTCCTCACGGATCCGCAGCGATTCGGCGAAGCCGTGGCGCGCCTCCGCCAACTCCCCCTCGCGCAGGGCCAGTCCGGCCAGATGGCGCCAGGTCGAGGAGAGCAGCAGCGAGTCGCCCCGGGCGGTCGCCCCCGCGTGCGCCCTGGTGTACGCGGCGCGGGCCGCCTGCGGGGAGTCGCCGAGGTTCTGGGCGACGAGGCCGCGCCGGAAGTCGAGCAGCGGCCGGCCCTCGGCGGAGGGGGCGATCAGGGCCGCCGCCCGGCCCAGGGCCATCCGGGCCTCGTCGGCCCGGTCGCGGACCCCGAGCAGGGTGGACGCGTAGGCGAGGTAGCCGCGTTCGCAGGCGGCGGCCCCGCGCTCCTCGTCCGTCCGGGCGACCGCCTCGGCCGCCCGCAGGGCCTCCTCGGCGTCGGCCCAGCCCTTCTCGGTGTAGAGGCAGCGTTCGACGAGCAGCGCGGCCCGTTCGAGCGCCGCGTCCGGTTCGGCGGCGCGCGGCGCGAGCAGCGCGGCCGCGTCCGTCCAGCAGCCCCGGGAGCGGAGACGCCACACGGCCGTCTCCACGGGGGTCTCCTTGCCGTGGGCGAGGGACGGGTCTCCGCCATCCCGTGATTCGGAACCAGACATGGCGGTGTCCGCCACATTGCCCTCCCCGAGCGCGCCATCGAGCTGTTGAGTAGACCCGCATCTCAGCACGAAGGGCCGCACCCGGCCAAGGGGTCGGGTGAAAGATTTCACAAAGGGGCGATCGGTGGGGTGACCACCCTTCGGAGGACGCCCGACGGTCCGTCAGATCGCCGTCGGGCACGGGACCGGGCCCCGGCGCGGCCCGTCGACGGCGCCGGCCGACGGCCCCCACCAGCCCGGACGTCACTCCTTCGGACTCCTCCGAAGGAGTGAATCCCCGGACGGTTCTCCGGGCCTCCGCCGGAGGCGTCGCGGGGCGCCTCAGCTCATCCGCAGGGCCAGGAAGAAGTCGAGCTTGTCCTCCAGGCGGGACAGGTCGCGGCCGGTGAGCTGCTCGATCCGGCCCACCCGGTACCGCAGCGTGTTCACGTGCAGGTGGAGCCGGGACGCGCAGCGCGTCCAGGAGCCGTCGCAGTCCAGGAACGCCTCCAGGGTCGGGATCAGCTCCGCCCGGTGGCGCCGGTCGTAGTCCCGCAGCGGGTCGAGCAGCCGGGCCGTGAACGCCCGGCGGACGTCGTCCGGCACGAACGGCAGCAGCAGCACGTGCGAGGCCAGCTCGTGGTGTCCGGCCGCGCAGACCCGGCCCGGCCGGGCCGCGGCGACCCGGCGGGCGTGCCGGGCCTCCTCCAGGGCCCCGCGCAGGCCCTCGGCCGAGTGCACGGCCGCGCTGACGCCCAGGGTCAGGCGCCCGTCGTCGGCGAGGCCCGCGGAGAGCGGAGCCCGTACGGCGGCGAGCAGCGCGTCCGCGTGCAGGCCGACGGCGGGGGCGCCGCCCTCGTCCTCGCTCTCCGGCAGCGGCCCGGCGGCCAGCGGCACCAGCGCGATGGCCTCGTCCCCGCTGTGCGCGACGGCGATCCGGTCGGCCGACTCGGCGCCGACCGCCGCCGGGTCCACGAGGATCTCCTCCAGGAGCGCCTGCGCGACCGGGCCGCCGTCCACCGCGGTCCCCTGGCCGTCCGCCTGCTCCCAGTCGACCCGGGCCACGACGACCTGCCAGTGCGGGGCCGTGCCGAGGCCGGGCAGCAGCACCGGGGCGGCCACCCGCAGCCGGGCCGCGATCTCGGCGGGCGCGGCGCCCGTCTGCACCAGCTCCAGGATCTCCTGGGCGAGCCGGCGCCGCACCGTACGGGCCGCGTCGCGCCGGTCCCGCTCGACCGCGATCAGCTGGGTCACGCCCTGGAGCAGGTCGAGCCGGGCGGCCGGCCAGTCGCCCGCGTCCGCCTCGACGGCGAGCAGCCAGTCCGAGAGGACCGTCTCGCGCACGTCCCGGACGACGGGGGCGGCGCCCCGGCCGGTGTTGCGGATCGGGAAGAGCGAGTACGTCGTTCCGCCGCCGGACACCCGGTGCGGGCCGCGGCGGCCGGTCCGGACGGCGGCCAGGTGCTCCCCGGCCAGACGGGCGGCGAGCCCGCTCTCCAGGGGCTCCCCGGCGCCCGCGATCCGGCGGCCGGTGGGGGAGAGGACCCAGGCCCGCAGGTCCAGGTCGGAACCGAGGAGGTCGAGGACGACCTCGGGGCCGCCGCCCGCCGGACCGGAGGTCATCAGGCGCCTGTGCCGGTCGACGACGGCCGCCAGGTCCCCGGCCCGCTCGCCGGACACCTGTCGAACAACGTGCTCGGTGATCGTCGCGAACGCAACGGACTCGTTGACCGCGAAGAGCGGCAGCCGGTGGCGCGAACACGCCTGTACGAGATCGTCGGGGATGTCCCCGAGTTCCGCCTCGCCCGCCGCGAGCGCCGCCACCCCGGCCGAGGCCAGGAGCCGGGCGAAGGGCTCGGCGTCGGCCGGCTCCCGCAGCCAGGCCAGACCGGTCAGGACCAGCTCGCCGCCGGACAGGTAACGACTGGGGTCCTTGAGGTCCGTCGTCATCACGCCCCGGACGGTGCGGTCCAGCTCGTCGTCGCCGCCGAGCAGGCGCAGCCCCAGCGCGTCGTTCTCCAGCAGTGCGCGCAGCCGCATGATGTCGCCGCCGTCCTTCTCGTCAGTGGTCGTGGTTGTCGCGTTGTCGCATTGTCGACGGGTCGGTGGTGCCACCGTTTCCAGGGGGAAACGGTGAGGTTTCCGTTCTCCGCCTTTCGTTCGAATCTACAAGACGACGGTGGGCACCAGCCAACTCCTTCATGTTTTCGGTGACTGCACCCAGGAGATCGTGGGCTTGTGTACTAGGCCACACACCGCGTGAACAGCACATGAACAAGACAAGGGCCGGCCGTCTTCCCGGGCCCATCCGCACCGCACTGATCATCCGATCACCAGAATCACTAGAAGAGAGCCACCATGGACTTCCTTCGCCCCGCCAGCTGGGAGGAGGCGCTCGCCGCCAAGGCCGAGCACCCCACGGCCGTGCCCATCGCGGGCGGTACCGACGTCATGGTCGAGATCAACTTCGACCACCGGCGTCCCGAGTACCTCCTGGACCTGAACCGTATCGAGCTGCTGAGCGAATGGGAGGTCGGCGAGGAGAACGTCCGGCTCGGCGCCTCCGTCCCGTACACCCGGATCATGGAGAACCTGCGGGCCGAACTGCCCGGCCTGGCACTCGCCTCGCACACGGTGGCCTCCCCGCAGATCCGCAACCGCGGCGGCGTCGGGGGCAACCTCGGCACCGCCTCGCCCGCCGGCGACGCCCACCCGGCCCTGCTCGCCGCGGGCGCCGAGGTCGAGGTCGAGTCGGTGCGCGGCAGCCGTTTCATCCCGATCGACGCGTTCTACACGGGCGTGAAGCGCAACGCGCTGGAGCCCGACGAGCTCATCAAGACCGTCCACATCAAGAAGGCGGACGGCCCCCAGCAGTACTCCAAGGTCGGCACCCGCAACGCGATGGTCATCGCCGTCTGCGCCTTCGGTCTCGCGCTCCACCCGGAGACCCGGACCGTGCGTACCGGCATCGGCTCCGCCGCGCCGACCCCGATCCGCGCCAAGGAGGCCGAGGCCTTCCTGAACGCGGCCCTGGAGGAGGGCGGCTTCTGGGACAACGGCAAGATCATCACCCCGTCGATCGCGAAGCAGTTCGCCGACCTCTGCTCGGGCGCCGCGAACCCGATCGACGACGTCCGGGGCACCGCCAAGTACCGCCGCCACGCCGTCGGAATCATGGCCCGCCGCCAGCTCGGCTGGACCTGGGAGCAGTACCGCGGCACCGGCCGCACGCTTGAGGGAGCTGCATAACATGCGCGTCAATTTCACGGTCAACGGACGTCCGCAGGAGGCCGACGACGTCTGGGAGGGCGAGTCCCTCCTCTACGTCCTGCGCGAGCGGATGGGCCTTCCCGGCTCCAAGAACGCCTGCGAGCAGGGCGAGTGCGGTTCCTGCACGGTCCGCCTCGACGGCGTCCCCGTCTGTTCCTGCCTCGTCGCCGCCGGTCAGGTCGAGGGCCGCGAGGTCGTCACCGTCGAGGGCCTCGCCGAGTTCGCCAAGGAGCGCACGGAGCACGGCTCCTGCGGCACCGGCGCCTGCGGCGGCACCTCGCTCGACGCCGCCAAGAAGTGGGAGGCCCGGCCGGGCCAGGACTCCCAGACCGGCGAGGGCGTCGAACTCTCCCCGATCCAGCAGGCGTTCATCGACGCCGGCGCCGTCCAGTGCGGCTTCTGCACCCCCGGTCTGCTGATCGCCGCCGACGAGCTCCTGGAGCGGCAGAGCGACCCGTCCGACCAGGACATCCGTGAGGCCCTCTCCGGCAACCTGTGCCGCTGCACGGGCTACGAGAAGATCCTCGACGCGGTCCGCCTCGCGGCCGCCCGTCAGGGAGAGGCGGTCTGACCATGGCGCAGAACACCCGTACCGCACCCGCCGGTACGCCCACCAACGTCACCCAGAACCACACCAAGGGCGGCATCGGCGAGTCCACGCTCCGCCCCGACGGCACCCTCAAGGTCACCGGCGAGTTCGCGTACTCCTCGGACATGTGGCACGAGGACATGCTCTGGGGCCAGACCCTCCGCTCCACCGTCGCCCACGCCGAGATCGTCTCCATCGACGTCTCCGAGGCCCTGGCGATGTCCGGCGTGTACGCCGTCCTCACGTACGACGACCTGCCGGCCGAGATGAAGAACTACGGCCTGGAGATCCAGGACACCCCGGTCCTGGCCCACGGCAAGGTGCGCCACCACGGCGAGCCGGTCGCCCTGGTCGCCGCCGACCACCCGGAGACCGCCCGCCGTGCGGCCGCCAAGATCAGGATCGAGTACAAGGAGCTGCCGCTCGTCACCGACGAGGCCTCCGCGCTCGCCGAGGACGCGCCGCTGATCCACGAGGGCCGCGACGACCACCACTCCGGTCACGTCCCGCACCCCAACATCGTGCACCGCCAGCCGATCGTCCGCGGCGACGTGGAGGAGGCCCGCAAGCGGGCCGACGTGATCGTCGAGGGCGAGTACGTCTTCGGCATGCAGGACCAGGCCTTCCTCGGCCCCGAGTCCGGCCTCGCCGTGCCCGCCGAGGACGGCGGCGTCGACCTGTACGTCGCCACCCAGTGGCTCCACTCCGACCTGCGCCAGATCGCGCCCGTCCTCGGCCTGCCCGAGGAGAAGGTCCGCATGACGCTCTCCGGCGTCGGCGGCGCCTTCGGCGGACGCGAGGACCTGTCGATGCAGATCCACGCCTGCCTCCTGGCGCTCCGCACCGGCAAGCCGGTCAAGATCGTCTACAACCGCTTCGAGTCCTTCTTCGGTCACGTGCACCGCCACCCGGCGAAGCTCCACTACGAGCACGGCGCCACCAGGGACGGCAAGCTCACCCACCTCAAGGCCCGCATCGTCCTCGACGGCGGCGCCTACGCCTCGGCCTCCCCGGCCGTCGTCGGCAACGCCTCCTCGCTCGGCGCCGGCCCGTACGTGGTCGACGACGTCGAGATCGAGGCCGTCGCCCTCTACACCAACAACCCGCCCTGCGGCGCGATGCGCGGCTTCGGCGCGGTCCAGGCGTGCTTCGCGTACGAGGCGCAGATGGACAAGCTCGCGGCGAAGCTGGGCATGGACCCGGTCGAGTTCCGGCAGATCAACGCCATGGAACAGGGCACGCTCATGCCCACCGGCCAGGTCGTCGACTCGCCCGCCCCGGTCGCCGAGCTGCTCCGCCGGGTCAAGGCCCGCCCGCTGCCGCCCGAGCGCCAGTGGGAGTCGGCCGGCGAGGGCGCGGACGTCCGCGCGCTGCCCGGCGGCCTCTCCAACACCACGCACGGCGAGGGCGTCGTCCGCGGCGTCGGCTACGCCGTCGGCATCAAGAACGTCGGCTTCTCCGAGGGCTTCGACGACTACTCGACCGCCCGCGTGGTCCTCCAGGTCATCAACGGCGAGCCCGTCGCCATGGTCCACACGGCCATGGCGGAGGTCGGCCAGGGCGGCGTCACCGTCCACGCCCAGATCGCCCGCACCGAACTCGGCGTCACCCAGGTCACCATCCACCCGGCCGACACCCAGGTCGGCTCCGCCGGCTCCACGTCCGCCTCCCGGCAGACGTACATGACCGGCGGCGCGGTGAAGAACACCTGCGAGGCCGTCCGAGAGAAGGTCCTGGAGATCGGCCGCCGCAAGAACGGCTCCTACCACCCCGCCTGGGCGACCGCCGAACTCCTCCTGGAGGGCGGCAAGGTCGTCACCGACGGCGGCGAGGTCCTCGCGACCCTCGCCGACGTCCTGGAGGGCGAGGCCCCGGTCGACCTGGAGCTGGAGTTCCGGCACCGCCCCACCGTCCCCTTCGACCTGGTCACCGGCCAGGGCGACGGCCACGTCCAGTACACCTTCGCCGCGCACCGCGCGGTCGTCGAGGTGGACACCGAGCTCGGCCTCGTCAAGGTCGTCGAGCTCGCCACCGCCCAGGACGTGGGCAAGGCGCTCAACATGCTCTCCGTCGTCGGCCAGATCCAGGGTGGCACCACCCAGGGCCTGGGCGTCGCGGTGATGGAAGAGATCATCGTGGACCCGAAGACCGCGAAGGTGCGCAACCCCTCCTTCACGGACTACCTGATCCCGACGATCCTCGACACGCCGACCATCCCGGTCGACGTGCTCGAACTCGCCGACCCCAACGCGCCGTACGGCCTGCGGGGACTCGGCGAGGCCCCGACCCTGTCGTCCACCCCGGCCGTCCTCGCGGCGATCCGGAACGCCACGGGCCTGGAGCTCAACAAGACGCCGGTGCGCCCCGAGGCGCTCACCGGCACCCTGTAGGACCCTCCGGGCGGTACGGCCCGTCCCGGGAACGTCACCCCTCCCCGTCCGTACCGCCCGGAGCCCCTGCGCACCACCCCCGCACCATCCCCGTTCGTCTCGGGCCGTCCCCCGGGTCGTGCAGCCACGCAGCATCCCAAATCCCGCGGCTTCAGCCGGACCAGAACCCTTCGAAGTCCGACGCGGGTGCCCCTTTGAACCTTGGGAGTAGGCCCCATGACCCAGTCGTCAGTGGAGCCCAAGACCAGCGCCGAGGACGCGGGCTCCGGCTCGCGCACCCCCGCCGGCAGGTCTTGGCTCGACCGGTACTTTCACATCTCGGAGAGAGGATCCACCGTCGCGACGGAGATCCGCGGCGGCGTCACCACCTTCATGGCGATGGCGTACATCCTCCTGCTCAACCCCCTGATCCTCAGCGGCAAGGACGTCCAGGGAAACCTGCTCAGCCAGCCGGCCCTCATCACCGCCACCGCCCTCGCCGCGGCCGCGACGACCCTCCTCATGGGTTTCTGGGGCAAGGTCCCGCTCGCCCTCGCCGCCGGTCTGAGCGTCTCCGGCGTCATGGCCTCGCAGGTCGTCCCCGTCATGACCTGGCCGCAGGCCATGGGCATGTCCGTGGCGTACGGCGCCGTGATCTGTCTCCTGGTGGTCACCGGCCTCCGCGAGATGATCATGAACGCGATCCCGCTCGCCCTGAAGCACGCCATCACCATCGGCATCGGCCTCTTCATCGCGATCATCGGCTTCGTGAAGGCCGGCTTCGTCCACGAGAACCCCGCCCCGGGCGGCGGCCCCGTCTCCCTCGGCCCGGCCGGTGAGCTCCAGGGCTGGCCCGTCCTCATCTTCGCCTTCACCCTGCTCCTGATCTTCGCCCTCCAGGCCCGCAACATCCCCGGCGCCATCCTCATCGGCATCGTCGCCGGCACGGTCGTCGCGGTCGTCCTGAACGCGGTCGCCGACATATCCCCCAAGGCCTGGTTCTCCGGCCCGCCGGAGCTGGACGGCAGCGCGGTCTCCGCCCCCGACTTCTCCCTCATCGGAGAGGTGTCCTTCAAGGGCTGGGGCGACGTCGGCTACATCACGATCACCATGATCGTCTTCACCCTCGTGCTCGCCGGCTTCTTCGACGCCATGGCCACCATCCTGGGCGTCGGCACCGAGGCCAGGCTCGCCGACGACAAGGGCCGCATGCCCGGCCTCTCCAAGGCCCTCTTCATCGACGGCGCCGGCGGCATCGTCGGCGGCGGCGTCGGCGCCTCGGGCCAGACGGTCTTCGTCGAGTCCGCCACCGGCGTCGGCGAGGGCGCCCGCACCGGCCTGGCCTCCGTGGTCACCGGCGGCTTCTTCGCCCTCTGCCTCTTCTTCACCCCGCTCACCGCGATCGTGCCGCAGGAGGTCGCCGCCGCGGCCCTGGTCGTCATCGGCTCGATGATGATGCAGAACGCCAAGCACGTGGACTGGAGCGACCGCTCCGTGGCGATCCCGGTCTTCCTCACCGTGGTCCTGATGCCGTTCACGTACACCATCACCACGGGTGTCGCCGCCGGTGTCATCTCCTACGCGGTGATCAAGACCGCACAGGGGAAGGCGCGGGAGGTCGGGGCCTTCATGTGGGGCCTGACCGCGATCTTCGTCGTGTACTTCGCCATCCATCCGATCGAGAGCTGGCTCGGCGTCGGCTGACGCCCCCGCCGCCCTCCCCGCACCCCCAAGGAGAACCGAGATGCTGGACATCGCCGAAGAGCTGCACCGGTGGGTCGAGCAGGGACGCGCCTTCGCCGTCGCCACCGTGGTGGCGGTCGGCGGCAGCGCGCCCCGGCAGCCGGGCGCCGCACTCGCCGTCGACAGCGAGGGCACGGCGATCGGATCGGTCTCCGGGGGGTGCGTGGAGGGCGCGGTCTACGACCTGTGCGTCCAGGCCCTCGAAGACGGCCGGACCGTCGTCGAGCGCTTCGGCTACAGCGACGAGGACGCCTTCGCCGTCGGCCTGACCTGCGGCGGGATCATCGACATCCTCGTCACCCCGGTCCGCGGCGGGGTCCTCCCCGCCGCGCTCGCCGCCTTCGTCGGGGGCGAGGCGGCGGCCCTCGCCCGGATCGTCTCCGGGCCCGGGGACCTGCTCGGCGAGGCCCTCCTGGTCCGCCCCGACGGCTCGTACGAGGGGAAGCTCGGCGGCCACCCCGAACTGGACCGCACCGCGGCCGGCGAGGCCCGCGCGATGCTCGACGCGGGCCGCACCGGCACCGTGGAGATCGGCGAGGACGGCAGCCGCTGCGGACAGCCCCTGACCCTCCTCGTCGAGTCCTCCGTCCCCGCCCCCCGCATGATCGTCTTCGGGGCCATCGACTTCGCCGCCGCGCTCGTCCGGGTCGGCAAGTTCCTCGGCTACCGCGTCACCGTCTGCGACGCGCGCCCCGTCTTCGCGACCCCGGCCCGCTTCCCCGAGGCCGACGAGGTCGTCGTCGAATGGCCCCACCGCTACCTGGAGTCCACCGACGTGGACGGCCGGACCGTGCTCTGCGTCCTCACCCACGACGCCAAGTTCGACGTGCCCCTGCTCCGGGTCGCCCTCCGGCTCCCCGTCGCCTACGTCGGCGCGATGGGCTCCCGCCGCACCCACCTGGACCGCAACGAGCGGCTGCGCGAGGTCGGCGTCACCGAACTCGAACTCGCCCGCCTGCGCTCCCCGATCGGCCTCGACCTCGGCGCCCGCACGCCGGAGGAGACCGCCCTCTCGATCGGCGCCGAGATCGTCGCCGGCCGGCGCGGCGGCACCGGCGCCTCCCTCACCGGCGCCCACACCCCGATCCACCACGACCGGCCCCGGGGGCCGCTGGGACGGATAGGGTCCGTGGCCTAGAAGACGTCCGTCGTCGGTCGCCCGTCGCCCGTCGCCCGTCGTCCGTCAGGCCGGATCCACCGGAAGCGCCTCCCACGGGGGAGGCGCGAGCTGGTCCGTCCAGGCGGCCAGGGCCTCGCCGTCCACGCAGACGATCCCGCAGGTGGCGGCGTACTCGGCGGCCGGCGCGGTGAGCGAACTGGTGGTCACGAGCACGGCCACGTCCGCATCGTGCACGGTGAAGCAGGTGCCGCCGAACCGCTGGAGGTCCTGCGAGCCCACCCGGTGGTCCTCCGCGTACTGCTTGCACTGGAGCACCACGCGCCGCCCGTCCACGGTCGTCGCGATCACGTCGGCGCCCAGGTCGCCCGCGCCGCCGACCACCTCCACGGGCGAGCAGCCGTCCCGCGCGCACAGCGCGGCGACCGTGTGCTCGAAGCCGTCGGGGTCCACCGCCGTGTGGTCCAGCGCCCCCGGCCCGATGTCGGGCACGTCCGGGACCGGCGCGGCGACGGCCGTACGGAGGGCTCGGCGCCGACCGCGCACGGGCGCCGCGCCCCTCCTGAGCAGCGCGAGGCCGACGGCCAGCGCCCCGAGGGCGGCGAGCGCCACCAGGAGGGCGGCCGGCACCCCCGAGCCGCGGTCCCCGGCCGCCTCGGCCGTCTTGAAGAAGAGGGCCAGTCCACCGACGCACGCCCCCAACAGCCCGATCGCGAGCACCAGATCGCGCCCGATCGCCGCGGGGCCGCGCCGGACGGCACCCCTGTCCTCCCCGATGGCTCCCATCCGAGCCCTCCCTCCCTCGCGTACGTCCCCTCGCGCACGCTCCTCGCGTGCGCCCCTCACGCGCGATCCCCCGCGCACGACCCCTCGGGTACGGCGCACCCGGCTCCGTACATGCCGCGGCCCCGACCCGCGAGGGGCCGGGGACCGCGGCATAGGCCGACCCGGGGGTCAGTGCTTGAAGGCGTCCTTCGTCTTCTCCTTGGCCTCACGGGCGTCGCCCTTGGCCTGCTCGGCGCGGCCCTCGCCGGCCATCCGCTCGTCGCCGAGCGCGCGGCCCGTCGTCTCCTTGATCGAGCCCTTGACCTGCTCGCCCTTGGCCTTCATCTTCTCGTTGCCCGACATGTCGGCTCCTCTCCGAGAACCTGGAAAACCGTTGTTCCGATGAAATGCCGCATAACCGCGAACCGGCCCCCGAAACGGGGTGACGGGTCGGGCCCGCGATAATCGGCGTGGACCACGCACGCGCGTGCGTACGGTCCGACCATCCCGAGCGCGGAGGACGGACGATGCTGAAAGAGGGCCGGCGAGTGCGGCTCGCGGTGGACCTCGGGCTGGCCGGCGAGGTCGTCCCGGCCGGCGGACCGGCGGCGGAGGCGGGCACCGGGGCCGGGTTCCTGGCCCTGGCGGCGGGCGTCGAGGGGACCGTCGAGCGGGTGGTGGAGGAGGACCGCCCCCGGAGCCCGGAGGTGAGCGAGTACGAACGGCTCAAGTCCCTCCTGGACGACTTCGGTCACCAGATGCCCCCGGCCAGCAGGGGACAGCTCGAAGAGCGGGTCGCGGACCTGGAACCCGCCTGGACCGCCTACCGGGAACGGAGGCTCCGGACGACCGTCCGCGTCCGCTTCGACAACGGCTTCGTCCTCGGCGACGCCCCCGGAGACCTCTTCGTCCCCGCCTGACCGGCCCCGCCCGCCGGCGGCGAGGCGCCGGAGCGCGAATCGGCTGAGTACGAGCGCCTACGTCGTCCTGGGGGAACGAGCCCTTGCCCGTCGCGCGCGGTGCCGTAAGGGTGTTCACATGCGTCGACTGCTCCGGTTCTCCACGCTGTTGTTCCTCGTCGTCTACGGGGTGGTGCGCTTCTCCGAGGACGAGGGGACGACCGCCGCCCGCGAGGTGGCCGGGAAGGCGGCCCGGCTGCTGGAGAGCCAGCGCCCGCGCACGGCGGAGGAGGTCGGGTACTCCGCCTCCGGGTTCGACGGGGTGGAGGTGCTGCGGGTGACGGGCACCGCGACGCACGACGGCGACGGCGTCGAACTGCTCGTCCGCACAACCGGCTTCGGGTACGAGGGAGTGCTCGCCCCCGAGCGGTACGAAGTGCGGCGCTGCTTCGAGATACGGGTGTCGCCCAAGGCGGAGTGGGACCAGGAACCCCGCAGGGTGGGCTGCCCGGACGGCCCGGTGCTGTCCTTCCCGCCACCGCCCGAACCTCCCCGGCTGCCGTACGAAGAGCTCCGGGCGGAGCTTCCCCGGGTGCCGAAGGGAGGCCGGGCGGACGAGGCGGCGGTACGCCGGGCGGTCGCGGCCCTGGACATGGATCCGAAGATCCGTACCGAGGTGAAGGCGGACGGCGACCGGGTCGGCGTCCTCCTGCTGGTGCCGGGCAACCACTTCGACGCGCAGGACTGCCTGCTCGCCCGCGTGGAACCCGGCGCCACCGAGGTGTGGTCGCCGTCCCGGATCCAGCGGATGCCCGGAGAGGGCGGCTGCAGCGTCGGCAACGCACTGAACCCGGCACCGCCGCCGCACTGACCTGCCAGGTGGCGGGACGCGCGCTCGGGGCGTCAGGCGGCCGGTTCGGCGGGTTCCGCCGGGGCCGCCTTCCGGACCTCCGCGAGGTACGCGGTCATCGCGGCCCGGTTGCGGGCCAGTCGGTCGATCCGCTCCGACATGCGCGCGCACTCCAGCTCCAGGAGCGCGATCGTCTCCGGCGTCGGGTTCGGGATGTCGATGCGGCCGGGCGGCCCGAGGCAGGGCAGGATCCTGCGGATCGTCTGCGTCGAGAGGCCCGCGTCGAGCAGCCCGCGCACCTGCTGGACGCGGTCCACGCAGGGCTCGGGGTAGTCGCGGTAGCCGTTGGCGCACCGCCGGGAGGCGATCAGCTCCTGCTCCTCGTAGTACCGCAGCATCCGGCGGGAGACACCGGTGCGTTCCGACAGCTCCCCGATCCGCACGGCCCTCGTCCTCCCTCGCGCCCCCGCGACGCTTTTCCGGATCCCGCTTGACCTTCACATCAATGGAAGGGTTCGAGCATGCTGCCATGTCGAGCACAGACCTGACCAGAGGGCCCTCGCGCGGCCCCGCAAGCTCTCCGCGACGGACCGAAACCCCGCCCTTCCCCGCCAAGTTGAATCTGCCGGCGCTGCTCGCCCTGGCCACCGCCGTGTTCGTCACGAGCCTCACCGAGACGCTGCCCGCCGGACTGCTGCCCGCCATGGGCGGCGACCTGGGCGTCGGCGAGTCCGCCGCCGGGCAGACGGTGACGGTCTACGCCCTGGGCACCGTGCTCACCGCCGTCCCGCTCTCCACCGCGACCGCGGGGTGGCGCCGCCGCCGGCTCCTGCTGACCGCGATGGCCGGGTTCGCCGCCGCCAACACCGTGACGGCGCTCTCCCCGTCCTACCCGCTGACCATGGCGGCCCGGTTCGCCGCGGGGGTCGCGGCGGGCCTCGCGTGGGCGCTGCTCGCCGGGTACGCCCGGCGGATGGCTCCCGCGCACCTCCAGGGCAAGGCCGTCGCGGTGGCCATGGCCGGCATCCCCGTCGCGCTCTCCCTCGGCGTGCCCGCCGGGACGTTCGTCGGCAAGGCCGCCGGCTGGCAGACCGCCTTCCTCGTCATGACCGGCCTGACGCTCGTCCTCCTCGGCTGGATCCTGGCCGCCGTCCCGGACCACCCGGGGCACCGCCCGGAGAAGGGCTCCGCACCGTCGGTGCTCGGGGCGCTCAAGGTGCCCGGCGTCACCCCCGTCCTCACCGTCACCCTCGTCTTCGTCCTCGCCCACACCCTCCTCTACACCTACATCGCCGCCTTCCTCGACCGGCTCGGGATGGGCGGCCGGGCCGACGCCGTCCTCCTGGTCTTCGGCGGTGCCTCGCTGCTGAGCATCTGGGCCGTCGGCGCCCTGATCAACCGCCGGCTGCGCGCCCTGATGATCACCGGCACGCTGCTCGTCGCGGTGGCCGGCGCCGTCCTGGCGCTGTTCACGGGGTCGCCCGCGCTCGTGTACGGAGCGGTGGTCCTCTGGGGCCTCGGCTGGGGCGGCGCGCCGACCCTGCTGCAGACGGCGGCGGGCGACGCGGGCGGCGAACAGGCCGACGCGGCGCAGGCGATGCTGGTCACCCTCTGGAACGTCGCGATGGCGGGCGGCGGGGCGGTCGGCGGCCTCCTCCTCGACGCGTTCGGCACCGGGGCCCTCCCCTGGAGCGTGCTGCTCCTCCTGGTGCCCGTGACGGTCGTGGTCGTCACGGCCCGCGCCCACGGGTTCCCGGCCCGCCGGAGCGGGTCCTGAGGGGCCGGTGGCGGGCGGCGGGGCCGCGGGCTCAGTGCGCCGTCCGCTCCCGTACGGCCGTCGCCCACACCGGCTGCTCCTCGACGGTCCCGGCCCCGGGCTCGGTCCGCCGGCCGCCCCGCGCGAAGAAGTCCGCGAGCGGCAGGATCGCCGCGCCGACCGTGACCGCGTCCGGGCCCAGCGTGCCCAGGCCGATGCCGACGCGGGCCGCCGGGTACTTCAGCGCGTACTCCCGGGCGTACCCCTCGACCGTCTCCAGGAAGCGGGTGCCGAGCTGGAGGCCGGCCCAGCCGCCGACGAGGATCCGTTCGGGCTGGAAGAGGTTGATCAGGTCGGCGAATCCGGCGCCGAGGTACTCGGCGGTCTCCTCCAGGACGGCGAGGGCGGTGGCGTCGGGCGGGGTCCCGGCCTCGGCCGGGTAGGCGGCGGCGAGCATGGCGGTGAGGGCCGTCTCCTCGTCGGCGCCCTCCGGGGGCCGCCCTCCCGCCTCGCGCCAGCGCTCCAGGAGCGCCTCCGCGCCCGCGTACGCCTCCAGGCAGCCCAGGGCGCCGCAGCGGCAGCGGCGCCCCCGCACCCGTACCTTCAGGTGGCCCCACTCGACCGCCCGTCCCGGCCCCGTCGGGTCGGTGACGACGCAGGCGCCGACGCCGGAGCCGAAGAGCACGACGACGGCGCTGCGGGCGCCGCGTCCGGCGCCGAACCACATCTCGGCCTGGCCGAGGGTCTTGGCGCCGTTGTCGATCCAGTACGGCACCGAGGCCGGGAGATCCACGCTCTCGCGGAGCAGGCGCTCCAGGGGGACGGCGTCCCAGTCGACGGTCTGGCCGTGCACGACCGCGCCGTCCTCGGCGGTGCGGGCCACGATGCCGGGGACGCCGACGCCGACGCCGAGGAGCTGTTCGGCGGGCACGTCGGCGGTCCGCAGGACCTCCGCGATGCCGTCCCGGAGGTGGCCGACGACGACCCCGACCTCGTACCGGTCGTGCGGGTACGGACTGTCCACGGCCAACGGGCGCTCGGTGCGGGCGAGTTCGGTGAGGGCGAGGTCGAACAGCTCGATCCTGATCCGGGTCTCGCCGACGTCGACGCCGATCATGAAGCCGCTGCCGGGGGAGACTCGGAGCAGGGTACGGGGGCGCCCGCCGGCCGAGTCGACGCTGCCGGCCTCCTCGACCAGGCCCTCCGCGAGGAGTTCGGCGACCACGTTGCTGACCGAGCCGGAGCTCAGCCCGGTCGCCGGGCCCAGCGAGAAGCGGCTCGCCGGCCCGTCGAAGTACAGGCGCTCGAGGACGGCGGTGCGGTTCTCGCGCCGCAGATCACGGACGGTGCGTCCGCTCCGCATGGTCACTGGGCCCCCTGGTGAAATAGTCCTGACCGCAACATACCGCCACGGAGGGCTCCGGGTCGCCTTTATCTTCAGGTTTAAGTCATGACGTGAAATAAGAGGGTCGGGGACCTGCCCCCTTCACTTCCCGAAGACGGGGCGCTCCGCCGGGGCCGAGGGCCGGGCCTCAGGCCTTCCGGAGGCCGCTCAGGAGCAGTTCGGCGAGCTGGTCGTACGCCTCCGCGTCGGCCAGGCCGGTCGCGGCGGCGACCTGGCGCCGCTGGATGCGGACCATGACCGAGGAGATGACGTCGGCGGCGAAGGTCACGTGCACCTCGCGGAAGACCCCGGCCCGCACGCCCTCCTCGATGAGCTGCTGCACCCGCCCGGCGGCCGCGCGCGTGTTGCGCTCGTACACCTCGGCCGCCGGTTCGAAGGCCGCCACGTCGTCGAAGAACTGCGGCGAGACCGGGGCCAGCTCGGCCGAGACCGCCCGCAGATAGGCGGCGAGCCGCTCGGCGGGTCCGGTGGCGGCGGCGAGGACGGCCTCGACCCGGGCCGTGGCGCGCCGGAAGAAGTGCACGACCGCCGCCCGGACCAGCTGCTCCTTGCTGCCGGCCAGGCCGTACAGGGTCCGCTTCGAGCAGTGCAGCCGGGCGGCGAGGTCGTCGAGCGTCAGGCCGGCGAACCCCTCGCCGACGAGGAGGGCGACGAGCTCCTCGAAGAGGGCGGAGCGGCGCGCGGCTCCGCGGCCCGTCAGCTGCGGGGTGTCGGCGGCGGAGGTCTCGATCACCCGCCCAGTATTCCAGGCCGCGCTTCGGGGGCGCGGTTCCCCGTGCCCCTGTCGCACCTGCGACGGGGGTCACGCGTCCGGGGCCCGCACTCGCGGCTCCGTCCACGCCTTACGGCCCCGTGCCCGCGGTGCCGCCCGTGCGGCGCGGCGCGAGGGGTTGCGGTCGCCGCCGCCTGCGCTACTCTTTCCGGTACTGGAGTACCCTCCCCAGTACCACTTTGCGCGCCGCTGGAGTCGCCATGGATGTCGACCGCCTGCTTCCCACCCCCGAGGCGGCGGACCTCATCGCCCTCACCCGGGAGATCGCCGACAAGGAGCTCTCTCCGCGGGTGGACGAGCACGAGGCCGCCGAGACCTATCCCGAAGGGCTCTTCGCGACCCTTGGCGAGGCGGGGCTCCTGGGCCTCGCGTACCCCGAGGAGTACGGCGGCGGGGGCCAGCCGTACGAGGTCTACCTCCAGGTCCTGGAGGAGCTGGCCGCGCGCTGGGCGGCCGTGGCCGTCGCCACCAGCGTCCACACCCTGGCCTGCCACCCCCTGCACGCCTTCGGCACGCCGGAGCAGAAGGAGCGCTGGCTGCCCGCGATGCTGGAGGGCCGGACCGTCGGCGGCTACAGCCTCTCCGAGCCGCAGGCCGGCTCCGACGCGGCCGCCCTCAGCTGCAAGGCGGAGCGGCAGGAGGACGGCAGCGGGTACCGGGTCACCGGCACCAAGGCCTGGATCACCCACGGCGGCCGGGCCGGCTTCTACGCCCTCTTCGCCCGTACGGCCCCCGGCAGCCACGGCGTCTCCTGCTTCCTGGCCCCCGGCGCCACCGAGGGCCTCACCTTCGGCGCGCCCGAACGCAAGATGGGCCTCCAGGCCGTCCCCACCACCGCCGCGTACTGGGACGGGGCGCTCCTGGAGGAGGACCGCCTCGTCGGCGAGGAGGGCCAGGGCCTCCAGATCGCCTTCAGCGCCCTCGACAACGGCCGCCTCGGCATCGCCGCCTGCGCCACGGGTCTCGCCCAGGCCGCCCTGGACACCGCCGTCGCGTACGCCAACGAGCGCACCACCTTCGGCCGCCGGATCGTCGACCACCAGGGCCTCGGTTTCCTGCTCGCCGACATGGCCGCCGCCGTCGACGCGGCCCGCGCCACCTACCTGGACGCGGCCCGCCGCCGCGACCTCGGCCGCCCCTTCGGCCGCCAGGCCAGCGCGGCCAAGCTCATCGCCACCGACACGGCCATGAAGGTCACCACGGACGCGGTCCAGGTCCTCGGCGGCTACGGCTACACCCGGGACTTCCCGGTGGAGCGCTACATGCGCGAGGCCAAGATCATGCAGATCTTCGAGGGGACCAACCAGATCCAGCGGCTGGTGATCAGCCGGGGGCTGGCGATCGCGGAGAAGTAGCGGAACGGGGCACGGCGCCGACGGGGGTCGGCCCCGCCCCGACCCGTTCCCGTCTCAGGTGACCGACCGGCCGAAGAACTCCAGTTCCGCGACGGCCACCTGCTTCTGCGGGTCGGCGCGCCAGGCCGTGCGGAGGACCAGGCGGACCGCGAGGGCGTCGCGGACGCGGAGGTCGACGCGCTGGGTGCCGCCGTCGTCGATGCGGTGGTGCGAGACGCGGACCTCGCCCGACGCGTCCTTGACCACCAGGTCGAAGGTGCGCGGGGTCGCCTGGCCGTCCGCCTGGGTGGTGTTCTTCGCGCTGCCCGGGGTGATCAGGAGGCTCAGCAGGTCGGTGGGCTCCGCGAACGCCGCCTCCAGGTACTGGCCCGCCGAGTCGCCCGCGTACCCCGTGCCCCACCAGGTGTTGGAATAGCCGTCGCCCGCCAGCTTCGGTTCCTGCTTCGGCGCCGAGTGGGACGCCGTCCAGGAGACGGGGTGCACCGGGACCCGGGTCGCGAAGTGGTCCTGGACCGCGCGGGCCGCCGGCGGACCGCCGAACACCCCGCCGACCGCCACGGCCACGACCCCCGCGGCGATCAGGGCCCGGACGATCCAGCGGCTCCGGTCCCGGGCCAGGCCGGGACGGCGGCCCGCGTACGGGCCCTCGGCCGTGGACAGGCGCTCCGGGACCATCGGCGTCGCGCAGAAGCGGCAGAAGTGGCGGCCGGGCGCGTTCGCGAGCGAGCAGGCCGGGCACGGCGTACCGCCCTGTACCGGGGCCGGCGTCCCCGCCGGCCGGACCGCCGGCCGCGCCGCCTCCGGGCGCGCCGGGAGCACGGGGGCCGCGACCGCCGGTTCCGCCGGCCGGTCCTCCGGGACCGGGACCAGGAGCGAGCGCACCACCGTGTCCGGGGACGGAGAGGGGGTGGGGGGTTCGGGTACCGGTGCCTTCGGGGCCGGTTCCGTCTCCCGTGTCGGCGTCCGCGGCTCCGGGACCGCCGCCGGCAGGGGCGTCGTGGTCTCCTCCGGCTCCTCACGCGTCGCCTCCGCCGGGGTGTCCCAGCGCAGGAACGCGCCACAGCCGTCGCAGAACGACTGGTTCGCCGCGCGCACCGGACTCGCGCAGTCCGGGCAGGGACGGGTCTCGGGGGCGTCACTCATGGGGGTCAGGCTCCTTCTGGCGTACGGGAGTCGGGTGCGGGGGAGTCGGGTGCGAGGGGGTCGGGTGCGCCCGGGTCGGCTGTGTGCGGGGTCGGCGTGTGCGGGGTGGGCGGGCCGGAAGCGGCGGTACGGGTTCCGGTCACCGCGACCGTGAACGGCAGGTGCGCCGGGCGGGCCGCCGCCACGACCGCGTGCAGCCGGTGCGGGTCGACGGCGGCCGGGTCGGCGACCCGCAGCACGACGTGCAGCCCGGCCACGGGCTCGCCGGGGAACGGGCCGAGCGGGCGGACGGACCAGGCCGCCCCGCCGCTCTCGGTGATCTCCGGCGGCACGCCGAACGCCAGCCGCACCGCCGCCGCGAGCCCCTGCCGGGTGCCGCGCACCCGGTGCAGGGCCACCGCCGAGGCGACCGCGCGCCGGCGCAGCGCGAGGGACTCGGTGCCCTCCAGCTCCGCCCCCACCCACGTCGCCAGGTAGTCCACGAAGTCGGCGGGGGCCAGGGCGGGCGAGAAGTACGCCTCCAGCGAGTCCAGGACGTTGAACAGCGGGGCGAGGACGACGTCCAGACCGGCCGTGAACCGCTGCCCGAAGTCGTCCTCCGCGTAGACGGCCGGCAGCGCCGCCCCCAGCGGGTACGGCGTCGCGAGCCCGGGGACCGTACCCCGCGCCGAACCGCCCGGCCCGCCGCTCACCGCGCCTCGATCACGCGGACGCGGTGGTCGAACGGGAAGAGCAGCGCCGACGGCCCCAGCTCGATCCGGTCCGTCGTGTCGCCGCGCCGGCCCGTCAGCGGGTCCGCCGGGTGCAGCAGGACCTCGTCCACCAGCTCCACCCCCGGCACCCGCTGGAGCGCCGCGAAGACCTCCCCGGCCCGCAGGGGACGCCCGAACGCCCACCCCTCGCCGTGCGCCCCGCCCGTCAGCGGGTCCAGGTACGCGTACAGCACGTCCAGGGCCCCGGCCCGCACCCGCTCCGCGTCCGCCGCCCGGAACGCGTGCAGCGTCGCCACCACCGTCACCCCCTGGTAGAACGGCGGCTCCACGGCGAGCCGGGTCCCCAGCGGACGCCGCTCGCCGAGGAAACCGGTCACCCGGGACAGCAGCTCCTCGCCCGGCACGAGCTGCTCGAACCGCAGCCGCCCGCCCCGGTCCGGCACCGCCTGCGGCACCACCAGGACCCGGACCGCGTTCTCGCCCGCCTCGGCCGCGTCCGCCGCCAGACAGGCGATCCGCGCGGCCTCCGGCGCCGCCCGCCGGGCCAGCTCCTCGTAGTCGCGGGCGGTCACGGCCCGCTCCTGCGCCCGCAGCGTGACGGGCGCGCGGGCCTTCGCCTCCTCGACGGTCTCCCCGTCGACCCCGCCCCGCGCCGCCTCCCGGTTCTCCACCCGCGCGATGTACGGGACGGAGCTGCGCAGCACGCTGATCGTGGAGCGGGCCACGTTGCCCGCCCGGCCGCCCCCGGTGCCGTAACGGAGCGCGCGGATCGCCGCCCCCTTCGGCGGTACGGCCCCGAACTGCCGCAGCGTGCCGTCCGGTTGGCGCACACTCGGACCGAAGGCGATCTCGCCGGTCGTCGCGTCCAGGGTGAAGTGGCGGTCGCCGGGGCGCGAGGACGCGAAGTCGCGGACGGCGGTCCACTCCAGCCAGCCGGAGCCGGACGCGGGATCCTCCCCGTCCGCGTGCTCCGCGATCTGGAGCAGCAGCGGCGGCCGGTCCACGACCGGCGCGTGCGCCAGCCGTACGCGCTGCCCGGGAACGCCCTCGGACTCGCCGAGGAGTTCGTTCCGCACCGTCTCGGCGTGCGCCGCGCGGACCGTGCCGCCGATGGTGAACGCCCCCGCCGCCCGTACCGTCGGCGACTCGCTGTACGACGGCAGTCCCCGGGCCGGCTCCACCACCCGGCAGCGCACCCAGCCCGCCTCGTGCCCGCCCAGCCGCGAGAGCGCGTGCCCCGACGGCACGTGCAGCACCACCTCGCCCGGCCGGTTGAGGCCGCCCGTGGTGTCCTCGTCGACCTCGCACACGGTCCAGCCGTCGGCCCCCGACCACGCCTCCCACACCAGCGGCGGCCGGCGCGGGTCCACGCCGACGCCGTCCACCCTGCTGTCCAGGTCGAGCACCAGGACGCAGTCCGGCACGGCCGCCGAGAGCCCCAGGAGCAGCAGGTCGCCGACGCGCGGCAGCGCCGAGAACGCCGGCACGTCCTCGCCGCCCGCCATCGCCTGGAAACGGTCCTCGGGCGCGCCCCCGGCCTCCTGGCGCAGCAGGTGCGTCAGCGAACACGGCACCACGGTCAGGTCGTCGGCGGTCGCGAAGACCACCGCCTCCTCCGTCTCCGTGCGCCCGGTCGACACCTCCGTGCCGGCCGGCAGCAGCACCGGCTCCGGCTGCGGCGCGGACAGCCGGAAGGTGACGTCGGCGTGGGCGGCGGCCGGCGGGAACAGCGTCACCCCGAGCAGGTCCAGGAAGGCCAGGTGGTTCTTCTCCGGGACCCGGTTGAGGCGGTAGACGAGCTGGTCCGCCATGTGCGCGACGGCCTCGACGAGCGTGACCCCCGGGTCCGAGACGTTGTGGTCGGTCCACTCGGGGCACGCCTGCTGGATGTAGCGCTTGGCGTCGTCGACGAACTGCTGGAAGCGCCGGTCGTCGAGATGGGGTGCGGGCAGGGCCATGGCGGCTCTTTCAGTCCTCGGAGGGGATGACGTAGAAGGGGAAGACGAGGTTGCGCGGGTTGTTGGCGCCGCGCACCCGGTAGCGGACGTCGATGTGGAGGGTGGTCGGCTCCTCGGGGGAGGGGGAGACCGTGACGTCCTCCACCTCGATGCGCGGCTCCCAGCGGTCGAGCGAGGTCGTCACCGCGTACCGGATCCGCCCCATCGTCTCGTCGTTGACCGGTGCGAACACCAACTCGTGGACCGCGCAGCCGAATTCGGGGCGCATCGGCCGCTCGCCCGGCGCCGTCGCCAGCACGAGCCGCATCGACTCCTCGATCTCGCGGTCGCGCCGGACGAGCGCGACGGAGCCGCTCGGACCGGTGCGCAGGGGGAAGGCCCAGCCCGCGCCGACGAAGTGCTCACTCAAGGGAACGTCCCCTCCTCGTACCGTGTGGAACGCGTGGCATCAGAACGGCAGGTTCGCCACGACCGGATTGGGCATCGGGACCGTCGAGGTGATGAACGACGGCGCGTTCACGACGGCCTGGGTCAGCGCCGACACCTTGAACTTCGCCCCCGCCTTGATGTCCACGCCCATCCCCGCGCTCAGCTCGATCCGGCCCACCGCCGAGAGCTTCAGGTCCGCCCCCGACTCGACCGTCACGCCCCGGGCCCCCGTGATGGTGACCGTGCCGTCGCTGTCGACGGTCAGGGTGGTGCGGGCCTCGTTCAGCTCGACGCTCAGACCCCCCTTCGAGGTGCGCAGCCGGATGCCGTGCGAGGCGCGCGTCCGGCCGCCCTCCTCGCGCAGCTCCACCGTGTGGCCCGTGCGGGACGTCAGGGCGCGCCACTGCACCCGCCCGCTCGTCGGGTCCACGGGCGGGACCCGGTCGGTGGCCGGGGTGTGCCGGTCGACGCCGTTGTACAGCCCCGCCAGGACGTACGGATGCTCCAGGGAGCCCCGGTCGAAGGCGCACAGCACCTCGTCGTCCACCTCCGGCAGGACCAGGCCGCCGCCCCCGCGCCCGCCGAGCTGCGCCACCCGGCACCAGCCGCTCTCGTACGTCGCCGACAGCCACGGGAAGCGCAGCCGGACCCGGCCGAGCGACAGGGGGTCCTTGGTGTTGGTGACGAGCGCGACCGCCACGCCCGGCATGGGCGGCGCCGGCTCGCCGCCGCCCGAGGCCGTCCCGTACAGCGAGCGGAACTGCCGGCCCGACACCGTCAGCCAGGTGACGAACTGCCGCCCCGACGCGAAGACATGACGTACCCCGGTCGCCGTGTACCGCCCCTCGAAGGGGAAGCCCGCGCCCTTCACCGCCACCGGCTGCCCCGGCTTCAGCGCCGGATTGCCCGTGACGGACACCTCCACCTCCGCGAACGAACCGGTGACGTCGTCGGCGAGCGCCGAAGCCGCCTGCGCCACCTCCGCCTGCGTCGTGAACGGCGTTCCCGTAGAGGCGAGTTCGGCCGCGCCGAAGGGCGCGGTGAGCTGCGCCGGGGTGATGTCCGAGACGATGTCCCGGCTCGCCGCCGCCGGCGTCGGCGAGGTCAGCGCCTGCTTGGTGCGCGGGTCCCAGCCCCGCACGTCGACCCTCCCGACCTGCCCGGCGGCCGTCACCGACACCCGGCTGTGCAGCGTGTTCGCCCCGAAGTCCAGGACGTACGGGCTGGCCGCGGCCGGCGTGGTGTCGGCGGGCGCGGCGGAGGCCGGCGGCAGCGCGGCGAACACGAGCCGGCCCGCCGGGTCCAGGGAGAGCCGCACGTCGTTCTCCCGCGCGAGCCGGGACAGGAAGTCCCAGTCCGTGATGTTCGGCTGGGTCGCCAGCTCGTACACCGTCGGCGTGGCGTCGATCCGGCCGATCGGGACGCGGTTGAGCCCGGCGAGCTTCCGCACGATGTCGGAGGCCGTCATGTTCGGATAGCCCTCGACGCGCCGGTTGCGCAGCAGCCGGTGGCCGGGGTCGTACCCGCGCAGGATCAGGTACCGGCCGTGGCCCGGCGCCGCGTCCACCTCGACGGCCGTGACCTCCCCGGTCAGCATGGGCTCGCCGAGCCGCCCGTCGGTGAACGGCGAAAGCACCGCCATCGCCCCGACCTTGAGGAACGGGAAATTCTCGGTGAGGGTGCCGTCCTTGTCGCCGAACGTCAGCTGGAACGCGGACGGGACGTTGACGCTGGCGTCCACCCAGCCCTCGGTGAGCCGGACCGCCAGCGGGTCCGGCAGCGGCGTGCCGTCGAGCTGCACGTGGAGGACGGTGGTGAAGGTCTTCTCGCTCATGGGGCGCCCTGGGTCTCCGGCAGATCGGTGGTGGACGGGAGCAGCAGTTCCGTGCCGGGGCGCAGCCGCATCGGGTCGTCGATGCCGTTCGCCTCGGCGATGACCCGCCAGCGGGTCGCGTCGCCGTACTCCCGCCAGGCGAGGGAGGCCAGCGAGTCCCCGGCGACCGTGCGGTGCGCCCGGCGGGCCGAGAGCGCGCCGGAGGTCGGGTTCTGCTTCCTGGTCGCGGTGGCGACCTCGGTGAGGGAGAGCGAGCAGGTGGCGCGGATCGGCACCCCGCTGGGGCTGAACAGGGTGTACGTCGCCGCGACCGAGGTCACGTACGCGACGAACCGCACGGTCGAGAACGACCCCCAGGAGAACTCCACCCACGGCGGCGAGGGCGCCTTCGCGTCGATGCTCTGCGGGGTCACCTCGCAGCAGGACAGCAGGAGTTCGACCTGCTGCTGCACGTCCTTCGAGGACGGGGAGGCGGACCGGTCGAGGAACACCTCCAGCTGGAGCCGGGCCGGCTCGCTGCCGGTGAACTTCGGCGGCGCGCCGCGGGTGTACGCGACGGCCGGCTCGGTGTGCCAGTGCGCCGACCGGCTCAACTGCAGCTGGTCCGGGTTGAACTGGAACCTCACCTCGCCGATCCGGCCGCCCATGGAACCGCCGAGGTCGGCGGGCGGCTGGTGGATGGCGAGCGAGGCGCGGGAGAGGCCCCGGGCCGCGGTCCCCGCCATCTCAGGCGCCTCCCGCGTCCGTGAAGCCGTGGTGCGCGATCTCCAGGGTCTCGGTGGCCACCGCCGGGTTGACCGGGTCGAGGGTCGGCCCCGTCCAGCGGACCGGCAGCACCTCCACGAGCCCCCACTGCGCGACGACCGAACCGTTCGCGCGCAGGGCCGCGATCTGCGCCGTCGGGCGGGTGATCCCGGTGGCGAGGGACGAGATCCAGGCGGCGACCTTGGCGGTGTCGGCGGTGAGCGGACGGGTGAGCCGGATGGTGGAGAAGGTCACGCGGGTCGGGAGCTGCCAGACGAAGCCGTTGTTGCCGCCCTCCTGGCGCCGCTCCACCTCCACCTCGGAGGCGAGGCCGTCGCAGCCGTTGAACAGGCCGAGGTCCTGGCCGTCGATCGTGAGCTTGAAGAAGACGGTGGACGCGGGGTCCGGCTGGGTGGGCATGAGGCGGTCTCTCGGGTAGGGGCGGGCGTTCGGGTTCTTCGGGCGGACCGGCCCGGTCAGCGTCCGTGGTCGCGGAGCCGGCCCACCCGCTCGCGGTCGGCACGCAGTTCGGCGCGCAGGAGCCGGGAGAGGGGGGTGACGAGACGACGGGCCAACTCGTCGAGATGGGCGGGGGATTCGCCGGCTTCGCCGGGGGTGGGGGCGGCTGCGGGGGCATGGGCGGCGCGTTGTACGGGGGCGGGGGCGGTCGTACGACGGGGGGCCGCCGGGGCCGGGGCCGGGGGGACGACGGTGGCCGTCCGCTGGAGCGGGACGGGCACGGAGGGTGTCTCGGGGGCGCTCCGCCGCTGCACGGCCACCGGCCGTGCGAGCGGCCGTGCGGCGGCGGGCGGGACGACGGGGACGACCGGCCGGGGGGCGGCCGGGCCGGGCGCGGTGAGGGGCGCGGCCTTCACGGCGGGGGTACGGGGAGCGACGGGCGCGCTCGCACCGTCCGGCAGGCTCGGGACCAGCGCCCGGCCGGTGGCCAGCGGAAGCACGCCCGACCGCCGCGCGGGGGAGGCGGCGGCCCGGGGGACGCCGGGGACGGTGACCAGGGGGACGGGCGCGGGGGGAGTGGGCGTGGTCACGGTCGCGGAACGCCGTGGGGCGGGGCTGACGACCGGAGGGGTCGTCGCCCGCTGGACGGGTCCCGGAGCAGGATGAGGAGTCTTCTGCTGGGCGGGCTCGGTCGGAGACGGGGGCGGGAGGGGTGCCGAGGAGGGCGTTTCCCGCTGGGCGGGAGCGGTCGGAAGCGGTGCCTGGAGGGGCGCTTCCCGCTGGGCGGGAGCGATGGGAAGCGGTGTCGGGAGAGGCGTCCCCTGCTGGTCGGGTGCGGCCTCGGACGGAGCGGAGGCGGAGGCCTCGGAGGACGCGGACGGGCGGGCGATCGGAGCCCCGATCGGGGAACGACGGGACACACTGCGCGCCCTGGCCACCGGCACCTCGCCACCGGACCGCCGCACGGGCGCTCCGAGCCCGGCCCGCACCGGACCTTGCGGAGCGGCCGGGGCCGTCCGGGGTGCTCGGTCGGCCGGGGGTGCCGGAACTGGTGCGGGCGTGGGAACCGGCGTGTGTACGGGAACCGACGTGGACGAGGACGCGGCCGGGGACTCCGGGTGTACGGGGAGGGCCGGGTTCTCGTGACCTGTCGGGCGGGCGGGCGGGGTCGGGTGCTTCCGGACGGCGGGGATCGATCGGGGCGCCCGGTCGGCCGGAGGCGCCGGGTGGGCGGGAGCCTCGGCGGTTGTGTTCGTTCGGGCAGTCGGAGTTGCCCCGGGGGCCCGGACGCTCGGGGGCGCCGGAGCCGCCGGGGGCGCATCTGCGGCCGGGCTCCGCTGGATGCTCGGGAGGACAGGAGCCGCCGGGTGG
Source organism: Streptomyces sp. NPDC012825 (assembly GCF_042900925.1). Classification (NCBI taxonomy): domain Bacteria; kingdom Bacillati; phylum Actinomycetota; class Actinomycetes; order Kitasatosporales; family Streptomycetaceae; genus Streptomyces; species Streptomyces sp. NPDC012825. Next base: position 67,955 of record NZ_JBIBBZ010000023.1, read on the forward strand.
GCGGGAACTTCGACGGTCGGGTTCTTACGGGCAGCCGGAGTCGCGCCAGGGGCCCGGACGTTCGGGGACGAGGGAGGTGCGGGTGCGCCGATGGCGGGGGCGGCCGAGTTCTGCCGGACTGTGGGAGATGCCGCTCCGGGTGCGGGTGCGGGTGCGGGTGAGGTGGTGGTCCCCGGGTGCGGGGGAGTGTTCGGGGTTGCCGGGTGCGTCGGCTGTGCGGGAGTGGCGGTGGTGGGGGAGGTCGAGTTCTGCCGGGCTGTGGCGGATGCCGCTTTGGGCGCGGGTGAGGTGGTGGTTCCCGGGTGCGGGGGAGTGTTCGGGGTTGCCGGGCTCGTCGGCCGTGCGGGAGTGGCTGTGGCCGGGGTCTTCCGAGCCGCCGGGGGCGCAGGAGACGTGGTGGGCGGGGTCGGGCTCTTCTGTACGGACGTTTCGGTCGTCGTGGGTGCGGGGGCCGGCGTCGTGGCCGTCGTGGTCCAGTCGGCGCCCGGGGCGCGTCGGGTGCGGCGTACGACCGGACGGCGCTGGACCGGGGCGTTCGGCGTGCCGCCGGGAGTCCCGGGCCCCGTGGGGGAAACGGGGCCCGGGACGATCGGGGACCGCCCGGCAGCCGGAGGCTCCGGCGCGGAGGCGGGGGCGGTGGGGGAGACGGGGGCGGTGACGGGAGTCTCTTCGTTCTCCCGTGCGCGCGTGGCCGCCGGACCCGCCGGCGTCAGGCGGCGCGGCGGTTGTACGGGCCGGGCGGAGAGCAGCGGTGAGCGTCGTACGGGTCCCGGGACGACCGGGTGCGGGGCCTTCGGCACCGGCCGGACCGGATCGCTCGTGGGCATGGTCGCGGCGGCACGTCGCACGGACGGAACCGGGTCCGGGACGGCGGTCTCGTCCCGTACGGGAGCAGCCGTGGCCCCGTCCCGGCCGGGCGGTACCGCCGCCGCACGCTGGACCGCCCGTGGCACTCCGGTCCCGCCGACCGGACCCGGTCCCGGGGCGACGCCCGCCCCCGTACCAAAGGTGTTCCCGCCCCGGCCGGACGGCACGGAAGCCGCTCGGGCGACCGCGACCGCGTCCGTACCCGGAGGGGCGACCCGCCCCGCCGTTCCCGCCACCGGCAGCCGTACGCCCGGGAGTTCCGCGTGCGACGGGGGGACGGGGCGCACCGCGTCCAGGAGGACGCCCGCGGGGGCGTCCGGGAGGGCGCCGTGGCCCAGGTCGGTCCGGAAGGAGGGGTTCCAGTGGGTCGCGAGGGACGCGGCGAAGCCATGCTCCGCGACGGTGTGCGGCGCGTCCAGGACCCGCCGCACGGGCGGCAGCGTCCGCCACGCGTCACCGGGAGCCTTCACGGCCTTCACGGCCTTCCCGGCCTCCACGGACGCGCGCGGCCTCCGCGACCGCCACCTCTCGAACATTCCCACCGTCTCCGCCCTCCCTTCCCCGTGACCCCGTACTTCCGTGACCGCCCCTACGCCTGGGACCGCTCCACCAGCGACGCCGTCCGCGCCACGTACCCGCGCCGGTCCGCGTGCTCCAGATCGAGGATCTCGTCCATGCCCCAGTGGAGATGGAAGGCGAGGTACGCGGTCTCCTCCTCGATCCGGTCGGCCGCGTACGTCACGATTCCCCCAGGCGGCTCCCGGCCAGTTCGACCTCGAAGGACTCCTCGCAGTGCGGGCAGGCGACGGCGGCCCTGGTGTGGCCCTCCGCGTTGATCTGCCGGTAGAAGTCCTGGAGGAACGCCAGGTCGGAGGCGAACATGCTCTCCACCGTCCCGTCGTGGACCGACGGGAGCGTGCCGAGCCGGGTGATGACCCGGCCGAGCAGCACCACGGACAGGTAGGCCGGGTTCTCGCGGACCCGGACGTCCCGCAGCGGGACCAGCTCGTCCCTGGCCGTGGCCAGCCGCATCGCCCCGCTGCGGTGCACGGTGCCCGCCTCGTCGACGAACCCGCGCGGCAGCTCGAACTCGAACTCCGTGCGGAGCGGTTCGTGCGGGCGGTGGTCCTGCCGCGCTCCCGTCGGCCCCTCGCGCCGCATCAGCCGGTCGTCAGCTCTTCGAAGGTGATGGTGACCTGCTCGGTCAGGGCCGCGGCCTCACCGGCCTTGGCCCCGCTCACCTCCACCTTGGTGCACCAGGCGTTGCGGAGGTTGTACCGCTTCACCTCGTTCAGCTGGTAGTCCATGAAGATGATGGACGCGTTCTTGCGTGCCGCGCCCATGTCGCCCGCGATGGAGGACGCGATCCACTGGCTGAACACGGCGGACTGGGTGGCGCCCCGGGTCACCGTGCACTCGCCGGCCTTCTTCACGCCGGGGAGCTTCTTGACGATCGGCTTGCCGTCTGCCGAGACCTGCTGGAACTCGATGACGTCCTGCTCCATCGTGAGGCTGCTGACCTCTTGGAGGGTCTCGACCATCACACCGTCGATCTGCAGGCCGAAGTTGTGGGCGGCGAGGGCGTCGCCGGCGGCGAGGGCCATGAGGGGTCACTCCTGTTCGTGTGGCGGACCCGCGGGCCGGTCCGTACCGGACCCGCGTGATCGCGAAGGGGGTTGGTGTGCGAGGGGGCAGTGCGGCGCGGAGGGCTACTCCTCCAACTCGCCGCCCCCGCCCTGGAACTGGGCGAGGCGGAAGACCACGAACTCGGCGGGCTTCACCGGGGCGATGCCGATCTCGCAGACCACGCGGCCGAGGTCGATCGACTCCGGCGTGTTGGTCTCCTCGTCGCACTTCACGTAGAAGGCGTCCTCGGCGCGCTGGCCGAACAGGGCTCCCTGGCGCCACTCGTTGACGAGGAACGCGGAGATGTTGCGGCGGATGCGGGCCCACAGCGCGTGGTCGTTCGGCTCGAAGACGACCCACTGCGTACCGACGAGGATCGACTCCTCCAGGTAGTTGAAGTAGCGGCGCACGTTCAGGTAGCGCCACGCCGGGTCGGACGCGAGGGTGCGCGCGCCCCACACGCGGACGCCGCGTCCGGGGAAGGAACGGATGCAGTTCACGCCGACCGGGTTGAGCAGGTCCTGCTCGCCGCGCGTGATCTGGAGCTCCAGGTCGACCGCGCCGCGCACGATCTCGTTGGCGGGGGCCTTGTGGACGCCGCGCTCGGTGTCGCTGCGGGCCCAGACGCCGGCCATGTGGCCGGACGGCGGCACCGTACGGGTCTGGCCGGTCGCCGGGTCGAACGACTTGATCCACGGGTAGTAGAGCGCCGCGTACCGGGAGTCGTAACCGGCGGTCTCCTGACGCCACCTGCGGACGTCGCGGGCGTTCAGGCCGGGCGGCGGGTCGAGGATCGCCATCCGGTCGCCCATCAGCTCGCAGTGCGCGATCAGCCCGAGCTGCACGGCCTTGACCTGCTCCAGGTCGACGAGCCCCTGCTGGTAGGCGGCCATCAGGTCCGGCACCGCGACCATGTTGACCTCGTCGAGCGCCTCCAGGCCGCCGAAGCCGGTGCGGTCGGCCGAGTCGCCGATGAACCGGCCGGACTCCGGTACGGCGGAACCCGTGGCACCGGTGGCCTGCACCGGGACCGGTACGGGCGCCTGCGCCGGCGGGGCGAGGGTCACGGTCTGCGCGTCGGGCCTGGCGAGCTGTCCGCCCGCCGCGGCCTCCTCCAGGAGGATCGTCCTGGAGCGCTGCCTGACCTGCGCCACGACGTAGTTGCGGGCGCTCTTCTTCGCGGAGGCGTCGAAGCTCTCGACGACCTTCTCGCCGTCCTTGACGACCAGCTTGAAGCGCTCGGTCTCGCCCTCGACGTCCTGCACCTCGACGGTGAGCGCCCCGCCCGCCCCGGTCCCGGCGGTGAGCGCGGCGACCCGGAAGGAGCCGAGCGCCACGGCCTCGCCGGCCACGAGCTCCCGCGGCGCGTCGGCCCCGTCGGCTCCGGCGGCCTGCGTGGCGTCCGGGGTGCCCTGCGCGTCCCCGCCGCCGACGCGCACGACGTACGCGGCGCTGCCGCCGTTGTTGAAGAAGCCGTACACGGAGTGGGCGAGGTAGTACCCATCCGTGAAGTCGCCGAACGACGCCACGTACTGGGACCAGTTGGTCACGAGCACCGGCTCGTCGAGCGGCCCGGTGGGCGCGAGCCCGACGAACGCGGCGACCGAGGTCCCGATGCCCTCGATGGGCCGGGAGCCGCCGGCGACTTCCTCGATGTAGACGCCGGGGGACAGGTAGGTGGGCATGGCGGAGACTCCTGGAGGGGCGGTCGGGCGGGCAGTTCGGGCGGGAGGCGGTTCGGACGGGCGGTTCGGACGGGCCGGGTGCGGAGGGAACGGGTCCGCCCACCTTCCCCGCGGCCGTGGACGGCGGTCTCGGGCGGCGGTCGCGGCGATGCTCGGGAGCGGCGGTCTCGGGCGGCGGTCGTGGTGGCGTTAGTGAACGGCGGTCGTGGTGGCGTTTCGTGGACGGCGTTCGCGGTGACGTTCGTGGACGGCGGCCGTACGCTTCCGACCCTGCCGCCCCGCCGTCCGCCCGGGCCAGGGAGGAAGGGGCGGTCGCGGGGGCAGCCGCCCCTGCCCTCACGGACACCCGCGTCCCCCGTTCCTCACGGGCGGCCGCGCATGCGACGGCGGGACCCCGGGTAGTACGGCTCCGGCGGCGACCGGACCCGGGACGCCCGGAGGGGCGCCGGGGCACGCCGTCCTGCCCCGGACCGGGGACGTTCGGGCAACCGGACGCCGGTCCCGCGCCCCTAGCCTTCGCCCATGACCATGTGGACCTCTCTGGACCCGGCCGAGGCGACCGTCGAGCCGGGGGCCCGGACCTCCGCCCGCCTGCGGGTGCGGAACACCGGCGACACCGTGGAGGAGTACCGGCTCTCGCTGGTGGGCAGGCCCGCGGGCTGGTCCCGGGTGGAGCCCGACGTCCTCCGTCTCTACCCGGGCAGCGAGGGGACCGCCGAGATCTCGTTCGCCCCGCCCCGCTCGTCGGACGTGGAGGCCGGACCGGTCGCGTACGGCGTCCGCGTCGACCCCCGGGAGAACAGCGGCGCCCGCGACGTGGTGGAGGGCCGGCTGACCGTCACCCCCTTCACCGAGACGCGCGCCGAGGTGCTGCCGCCCGCGCTCTCCGGTCGCCTCCGCGGGCGGGCCCGCATCGCCGTGGACAACCTCGGCAACACCCCGTTGACCGCCTCCCTCGTGGTGCGCGACGAGGCGAACCGGCTCACCTTCGACGTCCGGCCGAACGCGGTGCAGATCGCTCCGGGCCGGGCCGCCTTCGGGGAACTCGTGGTCCGGCCGCAGACCGTGCGGTGGACCGGGACCGAGGAGTCGCACCGGTTCACCGTGGCCGTCCGGCGGGCCGGTGACGACACGGCCCTCGACCTCGACGCCGCCTTCGACCAGCGCCCCGTCCTCGGGACCTGGCTGGTGGTGGCGGGCGGGCTCCTGATGACCGCCGCCGTCGCCTTCGCCGTGCTCTGGTTCGGCTTCTCGCCGAAGATCGTCAGCGCGGCCAAAGACCTCCGGTCGACGGCCGAGCCCCGGCCCGCCCCGCAGGGCAGCGGGGACGTGCTCCCCGTGGCGCCCCCGCCCTCCGGCACCGACGGGCCCGCGCCGGGCGGGAACGGGCCCGGCGGCGACGCCCCGCCCCCCGCGGACGGCGGAGCGCCGCCGCCCGGCGGGGGAGACCCGGACACGGGCGGCGGCCCGACGGGGGGAGGGCCGACCGGCGGCGGCTCGGGCGGCGATCCGGGCGGCGGCTCCGACAACGGGCCGGGCGGCGGATCGGGCGGCGGCGGATCGGGCGGTGGCTCGGGCGGTGACGGCGGGGGGAACGAACAGCCCCCTGCCCCGCCCCTCGCCGCGCCCGTGCCGCCCTGGGTGCCCGGATCCCCGAAGGACCTCGTCGTCGAGTTCGCCCAGGAACGCCTCGCGCACCTGGGGTCCGCGAACCCCTGCAGGCTCGCGCCGGGCTGGAGCGCCGGCGTGATCGACGCGCCGACCCGGGACTCCCTCGCCTGCTACCAGCACGCCGTCGTCGACGACGGCGAGAAGAACGGCAAGAACTCCGCCGCGATCCTGGACACGGACCGGGAGGGCACCCTCGGCCCGGCCACGCTCACCTCCCTGTGGGCCCAGGGCATCACGCCCGACAAGGCCCGCCCCGGCGGCACCAGTTGGGAGACCACCCAGCTGATGGCCGCCTTCTGGGCGGCGTACAACCGGCAGTACAGCGAAGCCGACTTCACCCGGGCCCGCGTCAACGCCCGGCACGGCATCGACCACTTCCGCACGGGCCGGGACGAGACCAGCCGCTACAGCACCCAGGTCGAGGCGAAGATCCGCGACTACCAGGCGGCCGTCGGCCTCGATCCGACCGGCACCGTCGACTGGCCGACACTCCGCAAGATGATCGGCGGCAGCATCATGTGACCCCGACGGCTCGACGGCTCGACGGCCCGTCGGCCCGTCGGCCCGTCGGCCCGTCGGCCCGACGAACGGACGAACCGACGGCCCCGAGGACTCGACGGGCCCGACGACTTCGATACGCGGAAGGGGGCCACCCGCACGGGTGGCCCCCTCCTCGCACGCGCCCGGCGGCCGTCACGGCGCCCAGGGCAGCCCCGCGTCCGGCACCAGCCGGCCCGCCTTCCGGTACTCGCGCCGCGCGCCCGCCCGTACGTCGGCACCGGTCACCGCCGACCCGCGGGCCGCCGCCAGATAGCCGGCCGTCACCGCGGCCGACCGGATCGCACCGCCCGCCAGCTCGAACTCCTCGGCGCAGCGCGCGATCTCCCCGTCCACGTCCGCCGCCCTCGGCGTGCCCGCCAGGGAGGAGTGCCAGAGCGACGCCCGCAGGGCGGCGTCGGGGAACGGGAACTCCACGACCAGGTCGAGCCGGCGCGTGAACGCCTCGTCGATGTGGGACCGGAGGTTGGTGGTGAGCACCGCGATCCCGTCGAACGCCTCCAGGCGCTGGAGCAGGTACGCGCTCTCCAGGTTGGCGTACCGGTCGTGCGAGCTCCGCACCTCCGACCGCTTGCCGAAGACCGCGTCGGCCTCGTCGAACAGCAGGACGCAGTCCGTGCGGTCCACCTCGGCGAAGATCCGCTCCAGGTTCTTCTCGGTCTCCCCGACGTACTTGTCGACCACCGACGAGAGGTCCACCACATAGAGATCCAGGCCCAGTTCGCCCGCGACGACCTCGGCGCCGAGCGTCTTGCCGGTGCCCGACTCCCCGGCGAAGAGGGCGACGACGCCGCGCCCGCGCCCGCCGCCGGTCCGCAGCCGCCACTCGCCGAGCACCCGGTCCCGGTCGCGGGCCCGCCCGGTCAGCTCGCGCAGCAGCTCCAACGGCTCCTGGGGGAGCACCAGATCGGCGAAACCGACGGCGGGCCGGATCCGCCGCGCACGGCTGTCGAGCAGCGGCGCGGAGACCAGCCGGGCACTGTGCCGCACGTGCGCGAGGGTCGGCGCGGTCCCCTCGAACGCGGCGAGGGCCCGCGCCGAGCGGGCCGCCCGGCGGATCTGGTCGTCACCGAGCCGGTACGGGGCGACGGCCCGTTCCAGGTCGAAGTCGCCCTCCAGCGGGCCGAGTTCCCGCCGCCACAGGTCGCCGTCGCCCGTCGGCCCGTCCGGCGCGTCCAGCGCGAGCAGGTCGGCGTCCGGCGCCCACCGGGGGTCGGGCGCGCCGGTGCCGGCGAGGACCACCGTCACGGAGGCCGGGACCAGTGCGCGCACCAGCGGCCCCGGGTCCGGCGGCAGCGGCTCGACGACCACGGCGGCGCCGCGCAGCCGGGCCTCGCGCAGCAGGGCCCGCGCCGCCGGCGCGTCGGCGGACTCCGGCCGGTACCGCAGCACGGGCCGTCCGGCGCCCCGCAGCGCGGCGACCACCGCCCCGGTCCCGGCCCCGGGGGCGCGTTCCCGCAGATGTACGGAGACGGGCCACGCGACGGCGATCCGCGCCGCGAACGCGGAGGACGCACCGGTGACCACCGGCGGTAGCAACTCCACATGCTTTCCCGCGAGTTCCGCGTCGAGGCGGCCGTCGTCGCCGAGGAGGTGCGCCACCACCCGCTCCGGCACGCGCAGTTCCCGCCCCGGCAGCGGCCGGTCCTCGTCCGCGACCTCCAGGAGGCCTTCGGCACGCAGCGGGGCGGCCGGGTGGAAGCGGTCGCGGCCGGCCGGGTCGAAGGGGTCCGTGCCCGCGAGGTCGAGGGCGAGCCCCGCGGTGGCGCGGCGGCGGCCGACGTCGTCGTTGAGGTAGCCGTAGAGGACCTCGAAGCCCCGGTCCACCTCGGGCGCGAGCGCCACGAGGAGGATGTGCGCGTCGAGTGCGGAGAGACCGAAGGCCCGCGCGAGCCCGGCCACCCGACCCGCCCCACCGGTGTCCGGCAGGACGGCGCCGATGCCCGGCAGGGCGGCGCCGGCACTCCGTACGACCTCCGTGTCGTGCACGGCGTCCGTGCCCTGGGCGGCCCCCGCCTCCCGTACCGCGCCCGGGGCCGGGCCCGTCGCGATCCGGCGGGCCGTCTCCTGCGTGACGTACAGCCCCCGCAGCGGATCGCCCGCCGTGGGGTCCCCCGCGCTGCGGGCGTCCACGAGGGCGGCGACCCGGGAGCGCAGGGCGGCGACCAGAGCGAACACGTCCCCGTCGCCCGTACCGTCAACGCCCATGTCCGCCCCCGGCCTTCCACTCGGGGGTGGTCGGCCCCGGCCGCCGCAGCATCCGGGGCCGGGAGTCGGCCGGTACGCCGTCGATCCCGCGGACGACGAGCTCCGCGCCCACGGTGACCGGCGGCGCCGGATCGTACGCCGGGGCGACCGGGAACGGCGTGACGACCACGACGTCCAGGGACGGTTTGAGCTCGCCGCCCAGCGCCGACCAGATCTCCGCGAGCGACCGCGATTCGGCCGGCGGCACCGCGACGGAGAGCGGAAGGGCGGTGGAGACCCGGCGCACCGACTCCGGCACCACCTCGTCCGGCAGCACCTCGTGGGGCAGCAGCAGGGCCAACGCCCCCGAGAGCAGGCGGTGTTCGTCCTCGGGGCGGGCGGTCCAGGCCGTCACCAGGTACGAAAGGCGGAACCAGCGCACCGGCCGGCGGCGGCGCGTCACGATCCCCCGGACGTCCCGCTCGGCGAGGACGCCGCGCTCGCGCCGCTCCACGTCCTCGCGGATGTCGTACAGGTAGGCGTTCAGGGTCGGCTCGTTGCGGCGGGCCGCCCAGTCACGGGTCGGCGCGTCGAAGGCGACCTCGCCCGTCACGGCGGGCGCGAGGAGGCGGCGCAGCGCCCCGTCGATCTCGTGGATCATCAGATGTAGCCTTCGCGGAGCGCGTACGCGACGGCATGCGCCCGGTTGGTGAGCTGGAGGCGGGTCATCAGGGCGTGCAGGACGTTCTTGACGGTGCGCTCGGAGTAGGCGAGCCTCTCGCTGATCTGCCGGGTGTCCAGGCCCTCGGCGAGCAGCCGCAGGACGTCCACCTCGCGCGGCGCCATCCCGAAGAGCGGCACCGTCCCGCCGGCCGACGCGCCCGTCGCCGTCGCCCGCCGGAGCCGGCCCACCTGGTTCAGGAGCCGGCTGACCAGGTCCGGCGGCAGTTCCCCCTCGCCGCGCGCCGCGCTGTGCACGGCGCTCAACAGACGCTGTTCGGTGGCCTGGTGGCGCCAGATGATGGCGCGCACCCCGTACTCGACCACCGACAGCAGGTCCGGTTCGCGCAGCTCGCCCGCGACGAGGACGACCCGCTGGTCCCGGCCGCGCAGCAACCGTCGCAGCTCGGCCGTGGTCGACTCGTCGATCCGGTCCGCGAGCATCACGGCGACGGCGGGAGCGTCCCGGTCCTCCGGATCCCGGCCCCGGTCCCGATCCGCCCGATCCCGATCCCCCTGGTCCCGCTCCTCCCGGCCCTGCCCCTCCCGGCCCCGTTCCCCCTCCGTCCGCTCCGGCAGGACGTCGAGGGACGGCTGGTGCCGCAAGTGGCTGATCAGCCCGGCCCGGCTGAGCGGATCGGACGCGTGGACGGTCACCGTCACCCGCTTGGTGAGCACTTCCGCTACCTGCTCCTTCTCGCGCGCCCCGGCCGTCCGGGCGTGGTCGGCGTCCGGTACGGAAGGCGGGGCGGCCGCGCCGGTGCCCCCGGGCCGGTGTCCGGCACGCACGGCGATCCCCGCGGTCTGCTGGCCGTGGCCGGCGCACGCCGACCACGATGGTCGCCACCAGCCTGCCGCGCGCTGCTCACGTCCCGCTGCCGTCGCGCTAACGCTTCCGCCGACACCGTTACCGCGCCCGGCCTCCGCTTTCGGCGTCGTGCCGCGCGGTTCTATGGTGGGCGGCGCAGATCGCGCGGACCGCGCGGTCCTCCGCGGGCACGCGCCCGATCCGGCGGCCATCCCGGCGGCAGGGTCGCCCCCGCACGACACGAACGAGGAGTTCCATGGACATCGCAGGCTCCGCCGCTCTCGTCACCGGCGCCGCCTCCGGCCTCGGTGCCGCCACCGCCGCCGCGCTCGCCGCCCGGGGCGCCACCGTCTACGGCCTGGACCTGGACAAGGCCGTGGCCGCCGCCGGGGACCTCCCCGAGGGCGTCCGGCTGCTCGCCGCCGACGTCACCGACGAGGAGCAGGTCCGCGCGGCCCTCGCCGAGATCGACGCCGACGGCGCCGAGCTGCGGCTCGCCGTGAACTGCGCCGGCATCGCCCCCTCCGCCCGGATCCTGGGCCGCAAGGGACCGCACGACCTCGACCTGTTCCGCGCCGTCCTGAACGTCAACCTGCTCGGCACGTTCAACGTGATGCGGCTCGCCGCCGAGGCCGTCGCCCGGCACGAGCCCGACGCGCACGGGCAGCGCGGCCTCGTCGTCAACACCGCCTCCATCGCCGCCTTCGAGGGGCAGGTCGGCCAGATCGCGTACGCCGCCTCCAAGGCGGGCGTCGCCGGCATGACCGTCACCGCCGCCCGCGACCTCGCGCAGTTCGGCATCCGGGTCGTCACCGTCGCCCCCGGCATCGTCGACACCCCGATGATGGCCGGCTTCACCGAGGACGTCCGGGCCGGTCTCGCCGCGAGCGTCACCTTCCCGCAGCGCCTCGCCCGCCCGGAGGAGTACGCCCGGCTCGTCACGATGATCGTCGAGCACGACTACCTCAACGGCGAGACGATCCGCATGGACGGCGCGCTCCGGATGACCGCGCGCTGAGCCTCCGTACCCTCCATACAGCACTCGGTGCCGGATCCTTCCGGTACCGAGTGCCGCGCGTCCGCACTCCCAATGCTAGTTTCGACGCATGGGAACAGCGTCGACGAACTCCACGAAGCCCGCGATGCGGGACTCCCTCATCGCCGCGGCCTTCCAGCTCTTCCTGGAGCGGGGCTACGAGCAGACCACCGTCGACGACATCGTGACCCTCGCGGGCGTCGGCCGGCGGTCCTTCTTCCGGTACTTCCCGTCGAAGGAGGACGTGGTCTTCCCCGACCACGACCAGTGCCTCGACGACATGACCCGCTTCCTCGCGGCGAGCGCGGACTCCGACGACCCGGTCGCCCGGGTCTGCGGCGCCGCCCGGCTCGTCATGCGGATGTACGCCGAGAACCCCACCTTCTCCGTGCAGCGCTACCGGCTCACCCGCGAGGTGGCCGGCCTCCGCACGTACGAGCTGTCGGTGGTCTGGCGGTACGAGAAGACGCTCGGCGACTACCTGCGCACCCGCTGGGCCGACCGCAGGGACGGCACCCTGCGGGCCAATGTGGTCGCGGCGGCCGTGGTCGCCGCCCACAACCACGCCCTGCGCCACTGGCTGCGCTCGGGCGGAGATGGCGACCCGCTGGCCGCGGTGGACGAGGCCCTGGGGTTCGTGCGCACCACCTGGGGCGCCGCCCCGGCACCGGACGCCCCGTCCGAGGAGGCGGAGGACGTCGTGGTGGTCATCACCAAGCGGTCCACCCCGATGTGGCGCGTGGTGCGCGAGGTGGAGTCGAGCCTCGGCGGGGACTGAGGGGAATCGGAGGGGTCCACCGAGGGGCCCGGATGCCTCCCGGGGATCTCGGTATCTCCGATTGAGGGAACTCAGGTCTTTATTTGATGGCACTCAGTGCCATATCTTTGCTCCATGCACGGTCGAGCCGCCGAGTGCGAGGAGAAGGCATCGTGTTCCACACGGGACTGAGGAGCGGGACCGCCGTCCAGGCCGAGGAGTCGGACCCCGACTCCGAGCTCTACTTCCAGCGCTGCCGCTGGTGCCACACCACCATGTTCCGGCGACTGCTCTGTCCGACCTGCGGGTCGACCGACCTCGCGCCCGAACTCAGCGGGGGCGAGGGGGTGATCTCCGTACGGCGCGGGGTCGCCGCGGCCGACGCCGACCTCTGGCCGGTGCACATGACGGAGGGCTTCGTGGTCCGCTGCCGGGTCGACGGACCGCCGCACGCGGTGCGCCCCGGGGTCCGGGTCAGGCTCTCCTCGGGCGTCGGCGTCTCCGGCCGCCGGCCGGTCGTCCGCCTCTGCGAAGAGGTCCCGCTCGACGGCTGGATGTGAGCGGGCCCCGGTCCCACATCGTGCGAAAGGGGCGGGTGAGTGGCACAGAGTGCCATTCACCCGCCCCTTCTCCGGTGCCGGAGGGTCAGCGGGGGCCGATCTCGTCCGTCAGCTGCGGCAGCACCGCGAAGAGGTCACCGACCACGCCGTAGTCCACGAGGTCGAAGATCGGGGCCTCCGGGTCCTTGTTGACCGCGACGATCGTCTTCGACGTCTGCATGCCGGCCCGGTGCTGGATCGCGCCGGAGATGCCCGCCGCGACGTACAGCTGCGGCGAGACCTGCTTGCCGGTCTGGCCGACCTGGTTGGCGTGCGGGTACCAGCCGGCGTCCACGGCGGCGCGGGAGGCGCCGACGGCCGCGCCGAGCGAGTCGGCCAGCTTCTCGACGACCCCGAAGCCCTCGGCCGCGCCGACGCCGCGGCCGCCGGAGACCACGATCGCGGACTCGGTCAGCTCGGGACGGCCGGTGGAGACGCGCGGGGTGCGCGAGACGACCTTCGCCGCGTTGCCCGTGAAGGCGACGGAGACGTTCTCGACCGTGCCGGCGGCCGGGGCGGCCTCCGGGGCGGCGGAGTTGGGCTTGACGGTGACGACCGGCACGCCCTTCGAGACGGTCGACCTCACCTGGTACGAGGCGGCGAAGACGGACTGGGTGGCGACCGGGCCGTTCTCGCCGGCCTCCAGCTCCACGGCGTCGGTGATCAGACCGGAGCCGAGGCGGAGCGCGACGCGGGCCGCGATCTCCTTGCCCTCGCCGGAGGAGGTCACCAGGACGGCGGCCGCCCCCTTCTCCTTCGCGAGCTGGGTGAGCGCGTCGACCTTCGGCACGACGAGCTGCTCGGCGAACTCGGCGCCGTCCGCGACGTACACGGTGGCCGCGCCGTACTCGCCTACGGTCGCGGCGATCGACGCGGCGGCCTCGCCGGCGCCGAGGACGACGGCCGACGGCTCGCCGATGCGGCGGGCGAGCGTGAGCAGTTCGAGGGCCGGCTTGCGGACCGCACCGTCGGCGTGGTCCACGAGAACCAGGATCTCAGCCATGATTCGTTGCTCCTGTGTGGGTGTCTGGCCGGGGGCGGATCAGATGAACTTCTGGGCGGCGAGGAAGGCGGCGAGCTGCTTGCCGCCGTCGCCCTCGTCCGTGACGATCGTGCCCTGGGTACGGGCCGGACGCGGGGTCGCGGAGTCGACCAGGGTCCAGGCCCCGCCGAGGCCGACCTCGTCGGCGTCGACGTCCAGGTCGTCCAGGTCCAGCTCCTGGACCGGCTTCTTCTTGGCGGCCATGATCCCCTTGAAGGAGGGGTAACGGGCCTCGCCGGACTGGTCGGTGACCGACACGACGGCCGGCAGCGGGGCCTCCAGGAGCTCGGTGGCGGCGTCGCCGTCCCGGCGGCCCTTCACGGTGCCGTCCTCGACGGAGACCTCGGAGAGCAGGGTGACCTGCGGCAGGTTCAGCCGCTCGGCGAGCAGCGCGGGCAGCACGCCCATGGCGCCGTCGGTCGAGGCCATGCCGCAGACGACCAGGTCGAAGCCGGTCTTCTCCAGGGCCTTGGCGAGGATCGCGGAGGTGGCGAAGACGTCCGAGCCGTGAATGGACTCGTCGTTGACGTGGACGGCCTTGTCGGCGCCCATCGACAGCGCCTTGCGCAGCGCGTCCTTGGCGTCGTCCGGGCCCACGGTGACGACGGTGACCTCCGCCTCGTCCGCCTCCTCGGAGATCTGCAGGGCCTGCTCGACGGCGTACTCGTCCAGCTCCGAGAGCAGGCCGTCGACGGCCTCGCGGTCGGTCGTCAGGTCGTCGGCGAAACCGCGGTCGCCGGTCGCGTCGGGGACGTACTTCACACAGACAGCGATCTTCAGGGTCACGGCCTGTCTCCTTTCAACAGCTCAACGGTCTTGGGATTACGGGAGGTTGCGGGCCATGACGATGCGCTGGATCTGGTTGGTGCCTTCGTAGATCTGGGTGATCTTGGCGTCGCGCATCATACGTTCGACGGG